>JBHHZD010000080.1:0-1926 GCA_046757885.1 Gemmatimonadota bacterium | reverse complement strand
CCGGGGCGGAAGGCGGCTCCCTCCTGTCGCCGCCCGACGTGCTGGCCCTCGTCGCGGACTCCACGGACGAGTGGGGGCGCTCGCTCCGGACCTACCGGGCGATCCCCATGGACCGGAGCTCGGGGCACCTGCGGGGCCTCACGCGCTGGTTCGTGCGGGCGGACACGCTGTGGATCCTGTGGACGGACCGGACGACGAGAGTCGGCGTGGCTCTGTTCGCGGCGGCGGACGGCTTCAGGGGGAGCGCGCGGAGTCTCGTGGGAGACGTGCTGGAAGATGGGAGCGAGGGCACGGCCCGCGCGGCCGCCTGGAAGGTGAACTGCGCGACGGGCCTGCGCGTGCGGGAGCGCCCCGAGGGGCGCCCCCGCCGCTAGCGGATCGCCGCGCCGCCGGGAGCGCTAGCGCGGAATCGCCCGCCCGGCCCGCGGCTTCGGGAGCGGCTCGCGCGGGAGGAGGCCCTCCCGATTCGCGGCGTGGTAGACGAAGGACGCCACGATGACCGCGTTGAACATCATGTCCCGGGGCACGATCCGCTCGTACACGTCCATGTTCGAGTGGTGTGTGATCGTCGAGTAGTCGAGCGGGTCCTGGATGAACTGGAAGCCCGGGAGCCCGAGGGCGTCGAACGCGAGGTGGTCCGTGCCGCCCGTGTCCCGCGGGCTCAGGGTCGTCATCTCCATGCCGTGGAAGGGCTCCATCCAGCGCTCGAAGATGGGGGCGATCGCGTCGTTCCCCTGCAGGTACACGCCGCGGATCGCGCCGCCCCCGTTGTCCACGTTGAAGTAGCCCGACAGGCGCGCGTGCTCGCGGGTGCGGATCATCGTCTCCGGATCGCCGAAGTGCCTCTTCACGTACGCCCGCGAGCCCAGGAGTCCCTGCTCCTCGCCCGTCCAGAGCGCGAGCCGCACGGTGCGCCGGAGCGGAAGCCCGGTCGCCTTCAGGATCCGGATCGCCTCCATCATCACGGCCGAGCCGGCCGCGTTGTCCGTCGCGCCCGTGCCGGCGTGCCAGGAGTCGAAGTGGCCGCCCAGCATCACGACCTCGTCCTTGCGGTCCGTGCCCGGAATCTCGGCGATGATGTTGTAGCCCGTGGGGTCCTCGTCGTGGAACACGTTCCGGATGTCGAGCTCGAGCTCCACCGGAATCCCCTTCTCCAGGATGCGCGCGATGCGGCCGTAGTGCTCGGCCGCGAGCACGACCTGCGGGATCGCCTCCGGGTCCCCGACGTTGCGGGAGCCGCCGCTCGAGACGAACACGGTGCCGCCGCCCCGACCGCGGCTCGGCTCCAGGAGCGCGACCGCGCCTTCCTCGCGGAAGAACGCGCGGGCCTTCTGCGCGAGGGCGCGCCGGGCCCGGAAGGCGGCGAAGTCGAACCTGGAGCGGCGCGTCGGGTCCGGCTGCTCGGCCCGCTGGGCGAGCTCCTCGTCGGTGAGGCGGTGCGCGGGGGCGCCGAAGGAGGGTGGCACCTCGGGCACGGGCGCCGTGAGGACGAACTTCCCGCGCAGAGTCCCGCGCAGGGCCTCCAAGTCGTCCTCACTCTTCACGACCGCGAGCACGGCTTCGGCCCGGACGGGACCGTCCGTGCCCGCCGTCCACGCCTTCGCGTAGCCGATCAGCGGCGCGTGGCGCGGCGAGACCATCTGGGCGACGAAGCGCTCGTTCGTCCAGCCCCGGCCGAACTCGCCCCAGGGCTCCAGGGCCACGTTCTCGAGCCCCCACTCGCGCAGGCGGCCGGCCGCCCATTCCGCGGCCTCGCGCAGCTCGGGCGACCCCGTGAGCCGGGGGCCGTACACGTCGGTCAGCCAGCTCATCGTCTCCATGACCTGCGATCGACGGAGCCCCTCCTCCTTGATGATCCGGATCGCGTTCAGATCCACCGGCTCGACGGCCGGGGCCCGAAGCGCCTGCCCGAGGGCGGGAGAGGGC
>JBHHZD010000079.1:0-2124 GCA_046757885.1 Gemmatimonadota bacterium | reverse complement strand
AGATCTCTGAGTCCGCCATCGGGCTCGTCGCCGACTCCTCCGTGCAGGCACCCAGAAGCCCAATTCCGAAGGCCAAGGCGAGCAGCGCGGTCATGGTGGGGATGCGAGATTGGACGGACGTATCGCGGCGGGGGTTCATGGCTCGGCTCCTGTGGAGATCTTCGTCACGCGAGCACCATCAAGTTCATGACACGGACACAGAGTCGCGTTTTGCGCATATCTTCTTACAGCCCGCTCACCCGGTACGCGGCCCAGTAGAAGGGAGAGGTCCACTTCCCTCCCTTCAGCAGGCTCCTCTGGGCCGCCGCCAGGGCCTCGGGGGCCGAGGCCGAGCGGGCCTCTTCGTAGAAGCGCTCCGCGAAGGCCGCCGCACCCTCGTCCTCTACCCGCCACAGGGTGGCCACCACGGCGCCCGCGCCCGCGTACAGGAAGGCGCGATCCAAGGTCGCGTAGTCCTCCCCCTGCTCGAACTCCGTCGACCAGGCCGTTCCTCGCCCCGTCTCACACCCGGAGAGGAAGACCAGGGGGGCGCGAACGGCAAACCCCAGGACCTCGTGGACCTCGATACGGCCGTCGTCCTCCGCGGTTCCCCGGCCCGGGGCCAGCTCCACGCGCGAGAACATCGGGTTCCTGGCGTTCATGACGCCGTGGGTCGCGATGTGGACCGCCGCGCTCCTTGAGAGGGCGCGCCGGACCTGGCGCTCCGTGGCGTGGTCCCCCGTCCTCACCGAAGCGGAAAACGCGGACCCCACCCCCCGGGCTTCCTGTTCCGTCGCGGGGAACTCCCGCGGGAAGGGAGCGAACGCCTGGACCCCGGATGCCGCCGGAATCGCAGGCCCCCGGCTCCGTTTTCCAGCACCTCCAGCGGCCGCTGAGGCGGCTCCCCGAACCTCGCCGGCCCCGCGGAGGACGAGAGTCGAGGCGGCGGGCAGGTACAGGACCGAGTAGTCCTCGACGACGTGCCTTCCGGTCACCGGGTCGAGCAGCGCTGCGATCGGCAGATAGGCGAGCACGCCGTGGGGCACGACCAGAAGTCGGGACGCTCCTCCCAGCGCGCCCGTGCGGACGGCGGGCTCGAGAAGCGCCTGGTAGAGCCGGCTCAACACCTGAACGGTGGGCACCCGGCGGGCGGAGCTCGGATCCCGAAGCAGGCCGGAGGCCAGCCGAACCCGGCTCGTGAGGTTCTCCGCGCTGAGGGGCGCCTCGGCCACGCGAAGCTCATCGGAGGTCAGCACGAAGATCAGGACCCGGTCCGGGAGGACGAGGTACTCGAGCAGGGCTTCTTCGGGGCTCAGCTTCGCCCGAATCTCCTCGACTTTGGCCGTCCTCACGCCCAGGAGCGCCGCGGAACGCGGGCTCCCCTCGGCGACCCTTACGAGGTGCGCCTCGTACTCCCTGCGGGCCGCGCTCAGACGATCCGACAGGAGCCGCACGGCCTCCCGGAACTCCGCGTCGCGCTCCTCGGGCGGGGTCGCGTCGTACTCGTCCAGCGATCTCGTCAGCTGCTCCACCCGGCGCAGGAGCGCTTCTCCTTCGGCGAGGCCGCTCGCTGTCGCATCGAGCGCCACCGCTTCTGTGGCCGCGGCCACGTGCTCCCGGAGGCCTCCCCCTCGGGCCGCATCCGCCACCTGGAACGCCTCCTCGGGGCGACCCGCCCGCAGGAGGATCGTGACGAGATCGGCGTAGGTGCGGCTCCGGGAAGCGCCGTAGGCGGTCCGGAGAACGCCGGAGGCCAGGCTCCCACGCACGCGCTCGACCGTGGCCACCGCTCGTCGTCCGGCCACAACGGCCGAATCCAGCCGGTCCAGGCGGAGAAACGCACGGGCCCGGAAGGATTCGGACTCCCACTCCGAGGTGTAGTCGCCCCGTCCGAGATCGGGCGCCACCGAGCGCAGGGAGGCCAGCACGCGGGGCGAATCTTCCTCCGCGTCCGCCATCCGCGCTTCCGCGAGGGCGACCAGGACCCGAGCGGTGCGGGCGTCGAGGGCTTCGGCCAGGGCACGGGCGGCCCCGAGCTGGGTCTTCACCTCGCCGGGTCTCTTCCGAAGGTGGGCCGTCTCCGCGAGGACGATCCGGTCCAGCAGCTCCTCGAATCGACTCGCCACCGCCTGGTGGAGCTCCAGA
>JBHHZD010000078.1:0-2126 GCA_046757885.1 Gemmatimonadota bacterium | reverse complement strand
GGAGCCACCGCCACCACCGCCGCCGCCGCTACCACCGGTGCCGCCGCCGCCGCCACCACCGCCGCCGCCGCCACCGCCACCGCCGCCGCCGCCGCCGGAACCCCCACCGCCACCACCCGCCGGGGGCGCGACGGGCGGCGGGTTGTTGCCGCCGCCGTTCCCGCCGTTGTTGCCCGGGGGCTGGGCGGGATTGAAGGAGCGCGGCGCGAACCCGTCGTCGCCACCGAACAGACTCGGGACCGTGCCGAGCGCGAGGACGACCGGCCCTCCCCAGGCGGCGGTGGACGTTCCGCCCGGGATGACCGCGACGCAGGCCTCGGAATCATCGTTCTCGCCCTCGATGCACGTCTCGTCCTCCGCGAGCCCCTCGCTGGCGAAGGCGATCGGCTGCTGGGCCGCCTCGTCCTCCCGCGCGGCCTCGGGGCCCCGGGCCGTCTTCACGACCTTCTCCGTGTCCTGCGCCACCCACTCCTTCGTCACGTCGCGGCACTTGCCGTCATCCTTGCAGTCGGTGAGCACGCGCAGCGGACGCTCGGCGGCCGCGCCAGCCGCATCCGCCTCCTGGGCGTTGCGCCGGATGGCCTCGGCGATCTTCGCGATCGGCGTCTGCTCCGGTCCGGTGCCCGCCGTGACGCGAAGGCGCAGCTCGTCGCCCTTCGTGGAGGTCGTGACGCTGGCGCACGACTTCGCCCACGTCGTGGGACAGTCCTGCTGGGCTGCCGCCAGGGCCTCGGCCGCCGCGCCGTCGGCCGTCTTCTCGGCGACGGCGTCGGGCTCCGTGAGGCCGGCCTCGAGCTCGGATGCCCGCCCGCGGGCGTTCAGGCCGATGATGACGACGGTGCCCGTGATGAGCACGGCGAGCAGCGCCGCGAGGATCGCAGTCAGCCGGTCGCCTCGAGTCCTGTCCTCGTTACCCATATGAATCCTCTCCGACGCGGGAACGCGCCGGCCCGACTTTTCCACACCGGCGGATGGGTGTCTTTCCACACCCGACGGCGCGAGCGGGCCGACTCCGAGCCCTATTCGCACGCAAGATGGGTGCTTCCCGGACGATGCCTTACAACTTCCGCCGAATCAACGACTTACGGCTAGCCGCCGTCCGTCCTGCGTGCGTTTTGTCGCGGCCCTCCCACAGTCGCATGTCGCCCCGATCCCCGGCTTCAGGAAGCGTGCGGCAGCGCGGAAAAACGCGGATTGGGAGGACCACCGAACGGGAATATACCATCGCCGGGGCCCTCTTTTCAACCGGAAGCGCGATCCAGGACGGTTGTCCACGCTCGCGGCGCCCCCCTACCTTCGGGCCGGTCGCACGCACCCGAGAGCCCGGACAGGAGACGGACATGACGGGAACCGACCCCGAGGGAGCTCGCCGCACGCTCCTCGTCGCGCTCGCGCACCCCGACGACGAGGTCGGCTCCGTCTCCGCGATCCTTGCGCAGAAAGCCCGGGGCGACCGGGTCGTCCTGATGTGGCTCACGCGGGGAGAGATGACGGAGGCGATGGGCCCGCTGCCGGCCGAGGAGGTCATGCGCCGGCGGATGGAGCACGGCCGGCGGGCGGGCGAGATCCTGGGCGTGGAGACCCGGTTCCTGGACCTCCCGGACACGCGGCTGGCCGCCACGCCGGAGGCCGCGGCTCGGGTGGCCCGGGAGATCGCGGAGATCCGGCCCGACGGCGTGCTCACGTGGGGCGAGGCGTGGAAGCGCGGGAAGCGTCATCCGGACCACCAGGCCTGCGGCCGGATCGTGCGCGACGCCATCACGCTCGCCCGCATCGCGAAGGTCGTCGAACCGCTTCCGCCGCACCGCGCCTCCGTGCCGGTCTTCACCTATCGCGGAATCCACTCCGCCCTCCCGGCGGTCGCGATCGACGCGGGCCCCTACCGCGAGAAGACGTACGAGCTGGGCGAGTTCTACAACGACGAGCTGGAGTTCGGCCAGCCGAGGTGGCTGGAGGACCGGCTCCGCGCGGCGGGCGAGAGGTGGGGCCTGGAGTACGCCGAGGAGTTCGACGCGTGGGAGACCCGGCCCGGCGTCGTGCCCGCCCTGCTCCCGGCCGAGCCCGCCGGCCCGCCCGACCACCCGGAGCGCGGCTGCGGCTGACGGCCCGGGGCGCAGCCGCGGCTG
>JBHHZD010000077.1:0-2158 GCA_046757885.1 Gemmatimonadota bacterium | reverse complement strand
AGATCTCTGAGTCCGCCATCGGGCTCGTCGCCGACTCCTCCGTGCAGGCACCCAGCAGCCCGAGGCCAAGGGCCGACACGAGCAGGACGGTCAGAGTCGGTACGGGGCGGTGGACGGGCGTGCCTCGGCGGGGGTTCATGGCTCCGCTCCTGTGGAGATCTTCGTCACGCGAGCACCATCAGGTTCATAACACGGACACCGGGACGCAGTTTGCGCCCACGCCCCGAGCACTCGGCCGTGAGCCTTCCGGCGCATCCGAGCGAGCTCCTACAGCCCGCTCACCCGGTACGCCGCCCAGTAGAACGGGGAGGACCACACCCCTGCCCGGAGCAGGGTTCGCTGGGCGGCCGCCAGCGCCTCGGCCGTCGCCTTCGAGCGGACCCCGTCGTAGAAGTGCTCCGCGAACGCCGCCGCGCCCTCGTCCTCCACCCGCCACAGGGTGGCCACCACGGCCTCGGCCCCCGCGTACAGAAAGGCCCGATCCAGCGTGGCATAGTCCTCCCCCTGCTCGAACTCCGTTGACCAGGCGCTCCCTCTGCCCGTCTCGCACCCCGACAGGAAGACCAGGGGCGCGCGCACGGCCAAGCCCAGAACCTCGTGGACCTCGAGACGGCCGTCGTCCTCCACGGTTCCGCGGCCCGGGGCGAGCTCCACCCGCGAGAACATCGGGTTGCGGGCGTTCATGACACCGTGCGTCGCGACGTGCACGGCCGACGCCCGCCCGAGCGCGCGGCGCACCTCCCGCTCCGTCGCCCGTTCTCCCATGGCGACGGACGCGGGCACCACGGACCGGAGAACCCGGACTTCCCGCTCCGTCGCGGGAAGCTCCCGCGGGAACGGGGCGAACGCCTGGACCCCGGACGCCGCCGGTATCGCGGGCCGCCGGCTCCGTTTTCCAGCGGCCGTCGAGCCCGTGCCCCGGACCTCGCCGGCTCCGCGGAGGACGAGGGTCGAGGCGGCGGGCAGGTACAGGACCGAATAGTCCTCGACGACGTGCCTTCCAGTGACCGGGTCGAGCAGCGCCGCGATCGGCAGATAGGCGAGCACGCCGTGTGGGACGATCAGAAGTCGGGACGCTCCTCCGAGCGCACCCGTGCGGATGGCGGGCTTGAGCAGCGCCTGGTAGAGCCGGCTCAGCACCCGGACGGTGGGCTCCCGGCGGGTGGAGCTCGGGTCGCGAAGCAGACCGGAGGCCAGCCGTACCCGGCTCGTGAGGTTCTCCGCGCTGAGGGGCGCCTCGGCCACGCGAAGCTCATCGGAGGTGAGGACGAAGATCAGGAGCCGGTCCGGGAGAACGAGGTACTCGAGCAGGGCTTCTTCGGGGCTCAGCTTCGCCCGAATCTCCTCCACTCTGGCCGTCCTCACGCCCAGGAGGGCGGCGGAACGCGGGCTCCCCTCGGCGACCCGTACGAGGTGCGCCTCGTACTCCCTGCGGGCCGCGCTCAGGCGATTCGACAGAAGGCGCACGGCCTCCCGGAATTCCGCGTCGCGCTCCGCCGGCGGCGTCGCGTCGTACTCGTCCAGCGATCTCGTGAGCTGCTCCACCCGGCGGAGGAGCGCCTCCCCCTCCGCGAGGCCGCTCGCCGTCGCATCGAGCGCCACCGCTTCCGTGGCCGCGGCCACGTGTTCCCGAAGGCCTCCCCCTCGGGCCGCATCCGCCACCTGGAACGCCTCCTCGGGGAGACCCGCCCGCAGGAGGATCGTGACGAGATCCGCGTAGGTGCGACTCCGGGAAGCGGCGTAGGCGGTCCGGAGAACGCCAGAGGCCAGGCTCCCACGCACGCGCTCGACAGTGGCCACGGCTCGTCGTCCCGCCACGACGGCCGAATCCAGCCGGTCCAGGCGGAGAAACGCCCGGGCCCGGAGCGATTCGGATTCCCACTCCGAGCCGTAGTCGCCCCGTCCGAGATCGGGCGCCACGGAGCGCAGGGAGGCCAGCACGCGGGGCGAATCCTCCTCCGCGTCCGCCATCCGCGCTTCCGCGAGGGCGACCAGGACCCGAGCGGCACGGGCATCGAGGGCTTCGGCCAGGGCACGGGCGGCCACGAGCTGGGCCTTCGCCTCGCCGGGTCTCTTCCGAAGGTGGGCCGTCTCCGCGAGGATGATCCGGTCCAGCAGCTCCTCGAATCGACTCGCCACCGCCTGGTGGAGCTCCAGA
>JBHHZD010000076.1:0-2233 GCA_046757885.1 Gemmatimonadota bacterium | reverse complement strand
CGGCCGCGGTCCGCGGCTCTCCGGTGTCGAGCGCCTCGGTCACAGCGGAACGGGCCCCGCGGGCTCGGCCGTTGCGTCGCCCACCACCGCGACGATGCCGTCGCAGCGCCCGCAGAGCCGACCCTCCTCGTCGTGGAGGTCGGCCTCCGCGAACACGAGGGAGCGGCCCGCGCGCACGACCCGGGCGACGACGCCGAACCGGTCGCCGAGCACGGGGCGGAGGAAGTGGATGTGGAGCTGGGCGGTCCCCGACCGCTTGCCCGGCGTGTGGAAGTGCCCGACGAGGCCGATCGCGAGGTCGAAGACGCCGGAGATGATGGCCCCGTTCACGGCCTCCGTGCCCATGCCGCCCCGGTGGAACGGGAGCACCGGATCGACGTACACCCGCACCTCCTCGGGCGCGGACAGATCGACCTGAACGCCCAGGTGCCGCATGCCCGGGTGCTCGTTCCAGCGCGCGGTGAGCTCCGCGCGCTCGCTTTCCGAGAGTCTCTTCACGTCTCCTCCGGCGCGAGCGTCCGCCTCAGCGCTGGCAGAGCCCGAGGCCCGCCTCCCCGCACGCGGCGCCGTAGGCGCGCGCGAGCCAGCGCAGGAGCACCTCGCCGGCCTCCTCCGGACCCCGGCCGAACACCAGGATCCCGTCCTCGTGGCCGCCCATGGCGAGGACTCCGGTCTCGGGAAGGGAGGTCTCGCGGTAGAGCCGCTGGACCTCGCCCGCCATCTCGGGGGTGCCGTAGGGAACGGTCGGACTCGTGGTCGGAAGGCGCAGCGCCCGGGCGCGGCGCCACAGGATGGGGCTGTGGGCGTGCAGGACGCAGCGGATGTGGGGCCCCAGGTCGTAGGCGGCCCCGTGCGTCATCGACTCCGAGGAGGGCCGCGCCCGACCCCGGCTCCACACCCGGTTCGCCCGGTAGTCGTAGCGGTCGACGACGGCGAAGTCGTCGAGCCCGATGCAGCGCTGGCCGGACGTCTGCGTGCCCGTGATGAGGAAGGCGCGGCGGCCCAGGGCCTCGTTCGGCGGCCCGACCCTCGCGCTCACGTTCCCGTAGCCCGCCCCCTCGTAGCGCCCGGGGTCCTGCCCCACCAGGCCGGTGAGCGCCATGATCTCGCGCCACGCCACGAGCTTGCACGCGAGATCGCCGTACCGGCGCGCCTCGAGGGGCCCGTCCTCGTGCTCGACCTCGAACTTGACGACGCCTTCCTGCGGCAACGCGGATTCCCCCCGTTCGCGGCGGACCAACCTGCGGGATCGGGCTCCAACGTTCTCCGTTCGCGCCCGGGTCCGCAACTCGGCCCGCCGCGGCTAGGGCCGGCGCGCTTCCCTCCACAGCAGCGCCGACAGGCCGGCGAACAGCAGGAAGGCTACCGCGCTCGGCCACATCGGGAGGACCATTGCCCCCATGGTGACCTCGAGCCCAAGTACGAGCCGCAGGAGGGGGCCAACGGCGATCACCGCGAGGACGATAGCCGCCAGCCTCGTCGCGCTCACTCGATCGGATCCGCCGGGGCGGGGGCCGCGTCGCGATTGCTGATCGTCCACGCGAGCTTCCAGCTTCCGTCCGCCTGCCGGCGGCAGACGACGATCCACTTGCCCGTCTCGACGGCCTCCTCGACCCCTCCGTCGGCCGTGGCCATCAGCGAGTAGCTCCCGCGCTCGATCGCGATGTCGCCCGAGACGTCGCCCTCGGCCGGCTCGAGCGCGATTCGGAATCCGGCGGGGAAGGCGGCCGCCGCCGCTTCGAGGTCGCTTGCGATGCCGGCCTCGATGGCGGCCCGCCCCGTGATGGGCGGCTCGTCCGGGGGCATGGCCACGGCGCTTTCGGCGTAGAGTGCTGCGGCCGCCGCGGCGTCGCCCTCGTTGTAGGCGGCGGCCCAGGCCTCGCGGAGGGCGACGATCGCCTCCTCGTCCGCGGTGCGGGCCGCCGTCGATTCCGCCGCCTGTTCCGTGGAGGACTCCTGCGGCGCGCACGCCGCGGTCGTGAGAAGCAGGGGCAGCAGCGCGGACGCCGTGCTTCGAACGTTCATCGAGCACCTCCTTGATCGTGGCTGGAGGCCGTGCCGCCCGGACGCATGCAGCCCGCCGGGGACCGCGGAAGGAATCGGCCGGTGCGAAAGCCGGTGTTTCGTACAGCGGAACACGACACGAGCCTCAGAAGCGGGCCGGAGCGGCCCGCTTCGTACGATGCACAGTATACGCGCTCGGGCGCCCGCGCGCCCGTTGCGCGAGCGTGCA
>JBHHZD010000075.1:0-2271 GCA_046757885.1 Gemmatimonadota bacterium | reverse complement strand
TCCGGCTCGCGGCGATCGCGGACAGCCGCGGCGACGGCGCGGCGGCCTCCGCCCATCGCGCGCGGGTCGACGCCCTGCTCGCGGACGCGGACCCCGGACTCCCGCTCGACCGCTTCTAGCCCGGAGCGACCCGTCCTTGGGTCCCGAACGATCGTTGGTTAGTATAAGGTAGATGCGGAATCTTCCGCCTCGGAGGGTCGGTCCGATGAAATCGCTCGTTGCCTCCGTGGCCGCCGTGCTGTGGCTCGCCGGCTGCGGCTCCTCGTCCTCTCCGCCCGGTGGAGGCGGTAGCGGGTCTCCGACGTCGCCCCCACCCCCGCCGGCGCCCTCGCCTCCGAGCCCGTCGAGCGTAGCCGTCGACGTGCGGGACTTCACGTTCAATCCGCCGACGATCCGTGTCGCCGCCGGAGGTCGCGTCACGTGGACCAACGGCGGCGCGACGCAACACACCACGACGTCCGACGGCGGGTTGTGGGACAGCGGTCTCCTGCAGGTCGGGAGTCCGGGCGGCAGCTACGGCGGCGGGAGCTCTCAGCCGGGGACCTTCAGCCGCGAGTTCGCGCAGGCGGGGACGTTCGCCTACCACTGCGCGCTCCACCCGACCGTGATGCGCGGGACGGTCATCGTATCGCCGTAGGCTCGCGCGGGCCGCGCCGGCGTCCCTGCGCCGGCCCGGCGTCGGGGCTCCCCTCAGCCCGCTTCCCGCCCTATCTTGCGTCGTCCTGCTCACGGCGCCGCCGGGACCGTTTCCCGCCGCGCCGCCCGCATGTCTCAAGGAGGCTCCCCAATGAGGATGAAGAAGCGACATCTCCTGCCGCTCGCCGCGCTGCTGCTGTTCCCGCTCGGCGCGGTCGCGCAGGAGGCCCAGGAAGAGGCCCCCACGTGGTGGGCCGTGTTCACGGATCACGTGCCGCCGTCGGGCGTCGCGAAGTACGAGGAAGCCGGCGCCGCGCTGGCCGAGATGATCAAGGCGAACGCAACGCCGGACCTGACCTATTACACGCTGTCGGGCTCGGAGACCGGATACCTCTACGCGATCCCCATGACCGGCCTCGCGCAGTTCATGGAGCTGAACGCGAGCTGGGAAGCGATGATGGAGCGCGCGGGCCGCGAGGACTTCATGACGGCCATGAACAGCGCGAACGCTGTCGTGGACCACTCGTCGCTCACCTTCTACGTCCAGCGCAACGATCTCTCCTACGCCCCGGAGAGCCCCCGCCTCACGGACGAGGAGTCGAAGATCCGGCACTACGACTGGATCTACGCCTTTCCCGGCAAGGAGGCGGCGATGGAGGAGATCTTCCACGCCTGGATCGACCTCTACCAGTCCAACGGGGTCGACAGCGGCTGGACCGTCTATCAGGCCGTGTCGGGCGATGACCTGCCCATGTACGTCGTGAGCACGCCCGCGGCGAGCGTGGCGGACTACTTCGCCAACGGGGACCGGATCGACGAGGCCTTGGGCGACGCGGACGACGCGCTGTGGATGAAGACGCTCGCGGTCACGCGCAGCTTCCACCACAACAACGCGAACTTCCGGCCCGAGCTGTCGCTGGTCCCGGACGAGGAATAGTCGGACCGGAGGCGGCCCGCGCCCTTGACGAAGCGGGGTCGCGGGCCGTCTCTTTCAGCGGTTCTCCCCGAAACTCTCCCCTCGGGGAAGGTGCGCTCCATCCTCAAGGAGGCCCCGCATGAACGTGAAGAAGCTGATCCTCGCCGCCATCGTCGTCGGCATCGTGGTCAACGTCTACGACTTCGTCATCCACGGGGTCCTGCTCGCCGGGACGTACGAGGGGCTGCCCGCCCTCTTCCGGCAGGACAGTCCGATCCTGTGGCTCGTGATCGGCGGCTTCGTCGCGGCCCTCGTGTTCGTGTGGTACTACGCGAAGGTGCAGGGGAGCTTCGGCACGGGCGCCGGCGCCGGCGCGAAGTTCGGGCTCTACACCGGGATCCTCCTCGGCTTCCCGTCCCAGCTCTTCCTGAACATGATGTTCGTGGACTTCCCGTACTCCCTCTCGTGGATCTGGGTGTTCGCGATCATCGGCTGGGGGATCGTGGCGGGGGCGACCGCGGGCGCGATGTACAGGGTGGACGCGGCGCCGGCGGCGCCGGCCGCTTCCGAGGGCGGCGAGGCGGCGACCGCGTTCTGAGGCCCGGCGGCCCTCAGGCCGCCGTCATGCGGCCGTCGTCCGCCACGCGGTAGCGGATCCCGCCCCACCGGAGGCGGCGGGTCGCGCGGGCCCGCGCGTAGACGGCCGCGAAGATCAGGTC
>JBHHZD010000074.1:0-2348 GCA_046757885.1 Gemmatimonadota bacterium | reverse complement strand
GGCTTGCCAGATCGGCCTGTCTGCGGCTGATGGTGATCCCGAGGACCGAGGCGTCGAGCCGACGCGAGAGCCAGCGGCCCGAGGCGCCGTAGCCGCACCCGACATCGAGGATGCGCTCGCCGTTGTGGACGCGGGCGCTGGCGGCGAGATTGGACAGCCCGAAAGTCACCGCCGTGGGGGTCGACGCCAACGATCACGCATCCCTGACGGCCGCGATGGAAGGCTGCGACGTTGTCGCGAGCGCGGTCGGGGGCATCCTCGACGCCCCCGCGTCCTTCAGGCGCTCGCCCGCGATGGGGTCCTGCCCGCGAGCTTCCGGTGGCTCGGGCGCGGCACGGGTCCCGAGGACACGCCCCGCGCCGGGACCCTCGTCACGCTCGGCGTCGCCCTCGTCGCGGTCTGGTTCGGGAACCTGAACCTCATCGCGCCGATCCTGACGATGTTCTTCCTCACGACGTACGGCGTCCTGAACGTGGCCGCCGGCGTCGAGCGCCTGCTCGGGAGCCCGTCGTTCCGGCCGCGGTTCAAGGTGCACTGGAGCCTGTCGGCGCTCGGCGCCGTCGGGTGCGGCGCCGTGATGTTCCTCGTGAGCCCGCTCGCGTCGGTCCTGGCGGCCGTCATCGTGGTCGGGATCTACGTGTGGCTCGAGCGGCGCGAGCTCCGCACGGCGTGGGGGGACGTGCGGCGCGGGATCTGGATGGCCCTCACGCGCGCCGGACTCCTGCGGCTGCGCACGGCCACGGACGCCCGGAACTGGCGGCCTCACCTCCTCGTCCTCTCGGGCGCCCCGACGCGGCGCTGGCACCTCATCGACTTCGCGACGGCGGTCACGCACGGGCGCGCGCTCCTCACGGTCTCGTCCGTCCTAACGGATCCCGCCGTCACGCCCGAGCGGCAGACGGCGCTGGAGGCGACCCTGCGGGAGTACCTGGAGAAGCGGGGCGTGCACGCGCTCCCTCGCCTGATCCGCGCCCCGAGCCCGTTCGAGGGGGCCCGGCGTCTCGTGGACGCGTACGGCCTGGGCGGGCTCGTCCCGAACACCTTCCTCATCGGCGACAGCGAGGACGCGAGCCGCCGGGAGGCCTACTGCGCGATGATTGAGGCGTTCCACGACGCGCGGCGCAACGTCGTGATCCTCCACCGGGGCGCTTCGGGAGGGTACGGCCGCCGCCGGCGGATCGACGTGTGGTGGGGGGGGATGCGAGGGAACGGCGGGCTCATGATGACTCTGGCCTATCTCCTCCAGACGAGCCTTCCGTGGCGCGGCGCCTCGCTTCGGGTGAAGATGGTCGTCGCGGGCGAGGAGGCCGCGGAGAAGGCGCGCCCGAATCTGGCCGCGATCGTGGCCGGGCTCCGGAGCGGGGCGACCTCGGAGATCATCGTGGCGGGCGGACGGGCTTTTCCCGAGATCCTGCGCGAGTCCTCGGCCCGCGCCGACCTCGTCTTCCTGGGGATGCGGGCGCCCGGGGACGGGGAACAGAGCGCGGAGTTCACGGCCTACTACGAGGGCCTTCGCGACCTCGCCGGGGGGCTGCCGACGGTCGCCTTCGTCCTCGCGGCCGAGGACGTGACGTTCGGCGACATCCTGTTCCGGGAGCGGGAGCCCGAGGAGTAGCGGTCGCTAGCGGTCGCGCAGGCGGATGAGCTCCAGGCCGTCGTGCAGGTAGTCGGCGATCGCGCTCGCCAGTTCCTGGAGGTCGGCGAACCCCCGGTTGTCGAAGATGAGCCGGTGGTCCAGGCGGACGGGGATCCGGTCGTCGATGCCCTCGACCCCCTGCTCGCGGGCGGCGCGGTTCGGGCGAAGCTCGACCGTCGCGCCTCCCGGGCTGAGCTCCAGGGCGGCCGATGCCTGGCCCGGCTCGGGCTCGAGCCGGATCAGGATGCGCCACGGAAACGGCTCGTCCTCTCCCGGGTCGGTGAACGTGTCCGTGATCGTCACGGAGAGTCCGCGGGAGACGCGCTCACGGGCCTTGAGGAGCTCATACAGCTCCCCCACGTGCCGGCCGGCCGTCTGAATCGTCTTTCCCACGGCGCTTGCCCTCCGGGGATCCGAGGTCCTCCTGGACGGCCCTCTCGAGAGCCCGGCGGCCGGCGGCCACGGAAGGCGATCGAGAAAGCCCCTCTCTTTTATAGATGCCGCTCGGGGCCGAAATCTTACATCCGGGTTCGTCACGCCCGTCGGTGAGAGGTCGTCGGGAGCTCCGAAACGGAAACATCGACGGATCCCGTCCTCCCGTTTCGGGAGCTGCGGTTTCCCGTGGGTCGGGCAAGGCAGGCGGCGTCTTCCGCCGATGAAACACGGGCAGTCTCAACGTGTAGACGGTGCGACCGGGGAAGACGGGGCCGAC
>JBHHZD010000073.1:0-2539 GCA_046757885.1 Gemmatimonadota bacterium | reverse complement strand
GCGAGTGGCAGGGCGCCACGATCCAGCTCGACTTCAATTTGCCCGAGCGCTTCGACCTCGAATACGTGGGGCCCGACAACAAGCCCCACCGGCCCGTGATGATCCATCGGGCGATCTTCGGCACGCTGGAGCGGTTCACGGGGGTGCTCATCGAGCACTTCGCGGGCGCGTTCCCCGTATGGCTGGCGCCCGAGCAGGTGCGGGTCGTGCCGATCACGGACGAGCACGCGGAGGGCGCGGGCGCCGTCGTGGCGCGTCTGCGGGCCGCGGGCGTGCGCGCCGGGCTCGACGCCCGGTCGGACACGTTGAGTTACCGGATTCGCGACGGCGAGCTCCACAAGATCCCCTACCTGCTCGTGGTGGGAGACCGCGAGCTCGCAGAGGGGACGGTCGCCGTGCGGGCGCGCGGCGCGGAGAAGAAGCAGGTCGGGATGTCCGTCGATGCCTTCCTGGAGCGCGTCGGGAGCGAGGTCTCCGGTCGGCTCCTCGCTCCGTGATGCCGTGAGCCGCCTCGATCGGCGCGGCTTTCTCGGGCTCTCGCTCGGAGGTCTGGCTGCGCTCGGGAGCGCCCCGCTCCGCGAGAAGGCGCACGTGGGGAAGGCCGAACGCCGGGGGGCGGCGGAGCGCCCGGAGGACCGGCCGTACGCCCTCGTTCTCGGCTCCGTCCAGGACGGCGGGCTGCCGCAGGTGGGTTGCTACACGGAGCGCTGCGAGCGGGCCCGGCGGCAGCCGCGCTACGTAACATCACTCCTGCTCGTGGATCCGGCGACGGAGGCCTTCTATCTGGTGGATGCCTCCCCGGACATCACTCGCCAGCTGGATCTCGTGAACCTCCCCGCGTTCCGGGCCCGTGCGGCGGCCCGCCGCCCGTTCGACGGAATCTTCCTCACGCACGCGCACATCGGGCACTACACGGGACTCGCGCAGCTCGGTCGGGAAGGGCTCGGCATGGCCCCGACCCCGTGCTACTGCACGGCCGCGATGGCGGCCTTCCTGCGCGAGAACGGCCCGTGGAGCCTGCTGGTGAGCGAGGGGCGTCTCGATCTGCAGATCCTGGAGCCGGAGCGGGAGCAGGAGCTCGGTCCCCGACTGTCCGTCCGCGCCCTGCCCGTTCCGCACCGCCACGTGTACTCGGACACCGTCGGCTTCGAGATCGGAGGACCTGCCGCCCGGCTCCTGTACCTGCCCGACATCGACCGCTGGGAAGACTGGGACCGGGACGTGGAAACGGTCGTGGCCGGCGTCTCGGTGGCCCTGCTGGACGGGGCCTTCTACGCGGCCTCGGAGGTCCCGGGACGGGATCAGCGCCGGATCCCCCACCCGCTCATCCCCCACACGATGGACCGGCTCCAGGGGCTCGTGGGCTCCGACCGGCGGATCGTGTTCACGCATCTCAACAACACGAATCCCGCCCTGGACGAGGGGAGCCCGGAGCGCGCGGAGGTCCTGCGCCGCGGGTTCGAGATCGCCAGGGAAGGGGAGGCCTTCGCCCTGTGAGCGATCCCGGGGCGCCCGGGGCCCGGCTCCTCGCCCTGTGGGGCCGGCTCGCGCCGCTGCCCGGGGGGCCGTGGCTGTTCGGGCGCCTCCTCGGGCGCAGGGTGCCGTACTCGGGCACGATCCACCCCCGCGTCCGGGCGCTCGAGCCCGGCTACGCCCGCGTCGAGATCACGAACCGGCGCCGGATCCGGAACCATCTGCGCTCCGTCCACGCCGTCGCGCTCGCGAACCTCGGCGAGCTCACGACCGGCCTCGCGACGCTCACCGCCTTGCCGGCCGGCATTCGGGGGATCCCCACCGGGCTGGCGGTGGAGTACGGCAAGAAGGCGAGGGGACGGCTGGCCTGCGCCTGTCGCTCCGCGCCGCCCGCGGCGGCGACGCCCGTCGAGCACACGGTCGAGGCCGAGATCCGGGATGGAGACGGTGACGTCGTCGCGACGGTCCGTGCGACCTGGCGTCTGGGTCCCGTGCCGGGTGGCGCCGGTGGCTGACGCGGGCCCCGACGGCCCGGGCGACGGGACGGGCAGGGAGCCTGGCGGGCCGGACGGCCCTGGCCTCCGCGCCCCTCGCCTCGAGACGGCTCTGACCCGGCATGCCGGCGTCCGCGTGCCGATCATCTGCGGCGCGATGTACCCGTGCAGCAACCCCGAGCTCGTCGGGGCCGCCTCCGCGGCCGGCGGGATCGGCATCGTGCAGCCGCTGTCGCTCACCTACGTGCACGGCCACGAATTCCGCGAGGGCCTGTGGCGAATCCGCCGGCTCACGGACCGGCCGATCGGGATGAACGCGCTCATCGAGCAGTCCTCGAAGACGTACCGTCGGCGCATGGAGGGCTGGATCGACGTGGCCCTCGAGGAGGGCGTGCGCTTCTTCATCACCTCGCTCGGGAACCCGAAATGGGTCGTGGACCGCGTGCGGCCCGCGGGCGGGGTCGTGTACCACGACGTGACGGAGCGAAAGTGGGCGGAGAAAGGCCTGGCCGGCGGGGTGCAAGGGCTCATCGCGGTGAATCGGCGGGCCGGCGGCCACCCGGGTAGCCGCT
>JBHHZD010000072.1:0-2993 GCA_046757885.1 Gemmatimonadota bacterium | reverse complement strand
CGGGCAGGAAGTGCCGCTCGGCGCCACGGCTCACGGTCAGGTAGACGGGCGCCCCGGGGCGGGCGAGCTGGCCGGGCAGCGGGGTCTGCGCGAGGACAGCCCCGGCGGGAGCCCGGGGATGGGCGATCTCGGACCGCACGCTCCCCTCCAGCCCGAGCGCCTCGACCCGCGCGCGGGCCTCCGCCTCCGTCAGGCCCACGAGCTCCGGAACCCGCACGAGACTCCCGCTCGCGGGCCGCTCCGGAGCCGGGAAGAGCCACCGGGCCGCCACGAGATACCCCGCGCCGAATCCGATCGCCACGACGCCGAACGGCAGCAGCCAGCGTCGTGCGCGCGCGGCCGGCGGTCCCGGGCGGCGCCCTGTCCCGCCCGCGGCGGGTGCCGAGACGCGCCCCGAAGCCGCTCCGCGGCCCAGGCCTCTCCGCCTGCGAACCCTCACGCCGCGGCCTCCCGCCGGAGTCGCGACGCGAAGGCGCCGTCCGTGCCACGCACCCAGGGACGGATCACGAGATCCCCTCTCTCATCGATCACGTCTTCGGGCAGCGTCGCGGGACGCACGCCGTCGTCCCGACGGTATTCCGGATGCACGGCCAGGAACCCATCGATCCGTTCCTCGTTCTCCTCCGGCTCCAGCGAACATGTCGCGTACACGAGCAGCCCCCCGGGCGCCACGAGCCGGGCGCCCGCCTCCAGGATCTCCGTCTGGAGGACGGCGAGCGATTCCAGGCGCCCCGGCTCCAGCCGCCAGCGGGCGTCCGGCCGACGGCGCAGCACGCCCGTCCCCATGCAGGGCACGTCCAGCAGCACCGTCGAGGCCCAGCCGTCCGGGAGCGGGGGCCGACGGGCGTCCAGCGCCACGATCCGCAGGTCCGCGCCGAGACGCCGCCTCGTCGCCTCCAGGCGCTCGAGACGCCTCCGGCTCGCGTCTCCCGCCACGAACGGCCGGGCGTCCCGGGCGAGCGCGGCGAGCGCGACGGCCTTGCCGCCCGGCGCCGCGCACGCGTCGATCGCGGGCCCGCGTGCCTCGCTTCCGACGTAGTCTACCACCGCCGAGGCGGCAGGATCCTGGACGATCCCGCCCGTCGCCACCAGGGCCGTCTCCAGGTCGCCATCCGCCAGTCGATACAGGCCGGGCCAGTCGTCCAGGGCCTCAAGGCCGAGGGCCTCGAGATCGCGCTCCGGCCAGCCGGCCCGCGCGCCGCGGGTCGCCGCCGATTCAGGCTCGCGGACGACGCGCAGGACGACCGGCGGCGGCCGGTTATCATTCTCCACCAGACGCGCCACGGTGGCAAGCGGCCAGCGGAAGAGCCAGCGGCGAACGAGCCACTCCGGATGGGACCCGTACGTGGAGAGGTGCCCGACCGGATCCGCCTCGAGCGGGGGAAAGACGCCCGGCGGGGGCGGCGCCGCGGCGGCGCGTCTCAGAACGGCGTTCACGAAGCCCGCGGCCCGCCCGCCCGCGGTGTGGCGGAGGCCCTCGACGGACTCGTGCACGGCCGCGTGCGCGGGGACCCGGGACTCGCGGATCTGGTACAGCCCCACGCGAAGCCACGCCAGGACCTCCGGCTGAAGGCGGCGGAGGGGACGGTCGGCGAGAACCGCGAGCTCCGCATCCAGGCGGGCGCGCAGCCGGAGGACACCGAACCCGATCTCCCTCGCCAGGGCGCGGTCGCGGGGCGGCAGGTCCGCGAGCGCCCGGGACGCGGCGCGGTCCGCGTACTCTCCGCGGGCCACCTCGCGGAGGAGGCGAAACGCCGCGATCCGCGCTCCGGTCCGTCCGGAGCTCAACCCAGCATGCCGCGCGTCGGGCTGGAGGGCACGGCCCATTCCCGCTTCGGCATCCGGCCCGCGACCCAGGCCGCCCGTCCGGCCTCGACGGCGAGGCGCATCGCCCGCGCCATGAGGACCGGGGACCCGGCCGCCGCGAGGGCCGTGTTCATGAGGATCCCATCCACGCCCTGCTCCATCGTGACGCAGGCGTCCGAGGCCGTTCCGACCCCCGCGTCCACGATGACGGGCACGGAGAGGCGCGACTTCAGAAGACGGACGTTCAGCGGGTTCAGCAGCCCCTGGCCGCTGCCGATCGGGGAGGCGAGCGGCATGACGGCCGCGACGCCGAGGTCCTCTAGGCGCAGCGCCGTCACGAGGTCATCGTTCGTGTACGGGAGGACGGTGAAGCCGTCCGCCACGAGGACCCGGGTCGCCTCGAGAAGACCTTCCACATCGGGCAGAAGCGTCTTCTCGTCGCCGATGACCTCCAGCTTCACCCAATCCACGAGACCGGCCTCGCGCCCGAGGCGCGCGTAGCGGATCGCGTCCTCCGCCGTGTAGCAACCGGCCGTGTTCGGGAGCAGGAAGAGCCGCTTCGGGTCCAGGCGGTGCAGGATGCTCTCCTCGTGCGTCGCGTCCAGGTCGATCCGGCGCACGGCCACGGTCACGATCTCGGCCCCGGACGCATCGATGGCCTCGACCATCGTCTCGTGATCCGCGTACTTCCCCGTGCCCACGATGAGGCGCGATCCGAACTCGCGGCCCCCGATCCTGAGAGGGGGGTCCGTGACCGGCTCCGTCCGCGTGCGGGTCTCCGTTCCCGTCGTCATGGCCTCTCCTTCGATCTCAGCCGCCGCCCACGAAGTGCACGAGCTCGATCCGGTCGCCGTCCCGGAGCCGCACCTCGTGGATCTCGTTGCGCCGGATGATCTGGCGATTCAGCTCGACGACCACGAGGCGCCCGTCCAGGCCCAGACTCTCGAGCAGACCCGCCACCGTCTGGCCGGCCGGCGCGGTGCGCGGCTCGCCGTTCACCTCGATCCTGTACCCTTCCTCACGCATTCGGACCTTCCACTCGTCCCGTTCGGGTCGCGGCCCGGAGGAGCGCCTCCGCGGCCGCGACCGGATCGTCCCGGTCCCAGATCGCCCCGATCGCCGCCACGCCGGCGGCGCCCGCGGCCCGAACCTCGGGCACCCGCTCCGCCGTGATGCCGCCGATCGCC
>JBHHZD010000071.1:0-3419 GCA_046757885.1 Gemmatimonadota bacterium | reverse complement strand
TCGTGATCCGCGGATCCGAGGCGACGGACTCCCGCACCTGCCACAGGGCGTACACGAACGGCAGGCCGGTCCAGGACGTCCACTCGTGGCCGAGGTCGTATGTGAGATCCGCCGGATCCGTCGGCCGACGGAGGGCCGCGTCACCGATGAACAGCGCGGCGGCCGCCCGCCCGCCGAGGACGGGATCCTCGGATCCCTGGTCGAAGTCGATCCACCCCGGCTCGGCGCCGGCCCGCGCGAGGAGGAGCCGCGCCAGGAGCCTCGACGTGGCGGACGCCGTGGGAAGCGCCACGGTCTCGCCGCCGAGCTCGCGGAGGGGCGCCCGCGAAACCAGGATGATACTTTCCACGGGGCCGTCGCTTCCGATGCACAGGCCCGACAGCGCGCGATAGGCGCCCGGGTGCCGGGCGAGCTCGACGCTGGAGCAGGGGGCGACGTCGAGACGGCCCTCGGCCAGGAGCTCGTTCAGCTCGTTCGGCGGGCCGCCGATGACGGACAGCCAGTCCGGACGGTCGTCTCCGAGGACGGACGCGTGGATGGGATAGCAATTGCTG
Organism: Gemmatimonadota bacterium; assembly: GCA_046757885.1. GTDB lineage: Bacteria > Gemmatimonadota > Gemmatimonadetes > Palauibacterales > Palauibacteraceae > JBHHZD01. The sequence continues at coordinate 2,865 of JBHHZD010000071.1, read as the reverse complement.
AACGCGATGTGCCCTAACCGGATCACGGCGCCTCCCCGGGGCCGCCCGGCCCCCGGCGGCCGCCGGCCTTCCGCCGCGCACCGGAGCCGGACGACCGGGGCGTGAGGGCTCTGCCCGTCTCACCCGGCTGGCGCGCGCGTGCGCGCGGCGTCGCGTATCTCGGCGCGATCGGGGTCGTGTGCACGCTCGTGTTCTTCATGGACGAGATCCGGCGCTCCATCATCGAGGGACCGGAGATCGCCGTCACGGCCCGCGAGGCCGAGGGCCTCGTGCCCGGCTCGGAGGTCTGGATCGCGGGCACCCGGGCCGGGCGCGTCCTGTCGATCCGTTTCGCGGATCCCGCGGGGCCGGAGAGCCGGCGCGTTCTCGTTCGCGCGGTCCTGCACCACGGCCCGGCCGAGCGCCTGAGGGCGGACGCCCGGCCGAGGATCGTCCCGGCCTCGCTTCTCGCGCCGCCCGTCCTCGAGCTCGAGCCGGGCTCGCCGTCCGCGCCGCCGCTCGATTTCTCCGACACGCTGCGCATCGTGGCCGGGATCACGCCCGGCGAGCTCCTCTCGCGCATGGGAGCGGCGCGGCCGCGGGTGGACAGCCTCAGGCGCCTGTCGCGAGAGCTGCGCGCCGCGGCCCTCCAGGGCGGCGGCACGCTCGCGCGCCTGCGGTCCGACACCGCGCTCTCCGCCCGACTCGGCCGGCTGGCCGAGCGGGCGCGAAGGTTCCGTGAGCAAAGCCGCGGGCCGGGCTCCCTCGCGCTGCTGGCGGGGGACGACTCCCTCCGGGCCACGGCGAAGCGGCTGAAGGATCGGCTCGGCCGGCTGGCCCGAAACGAGGGCGAGCGGGCCGACTCCCTCGCCGCTCTGGTCGAGACGCTGGATCGGGTCTCCGCTCGGCTCCGGCAGCTCCACAACGACCTGGACGCGGGGTACGGGACCGCGGGCCGGGCCCTGCACGACCGGGAGATCCAGAACCAGCTGGATCGTCTGCGCGCGGCGGTCGACTCGGCGCGCGTCGAGATCATGCGCGAGCCCTGGCGCTGGCTGCGCTTCCGGCTCTTCTAGACGGCCTCACTTGCGGGGCGGCGGCATGCCCGCATCCAGGACGAAACGGAGGCGCTCCCGCCGGCGGCCTCGCCGCGCCACGACCACGACGGACTCGATGATCTCCCCCGGATCCTCGACGGAGATCCGAAAGTCGGCGGACCCGTCCAGGGCCGAGATCCGCGTTCGGATGAGCTTGCCCGGCTTCGCCTCTGCGCGGCGCAGCGGATTGCGGAACAGGGTGAGACTCGACCGGCGGCGCCCGCCCGGCAGCCGGCGCGAGATCTTCAGCCTCCGGAGCCAGTCCGGCTGGTAGCTGAGCTCCCACATCTCGCCCGTCTGATCGACCCCGCGTGCATCTCGATTGTGGCGCGCCATCGTCTCTCCCGTGCCTCGGACGCGGTCCCGTGTCCGGTCTCCCGGAACCCCACCGGAGGCGCAACGTATGCAAATCCGGACGGGGGCGGAACCGTCGCGGGGCTTCCGCCGTTCAGCGTAGGAAGACGGGCGAGGGAGGGGCGGTCGGAGCGCTCGAGACGCCGGGCGGACCCGGTGATCTTGACCGGCCCCGGGGGTGCGGTTATGCTGAATTCACCACCCAATTCTTCCCGTTGCCGTCGGAACCGAATCTGTCGCGAACCCGCCTCGAGCTGGAGACCCACGTGGACATCGCGGAGCTGAAGTCCAAGTCGATCGGCGAGCTGCACGAAATGGCCGAAGACCTGGCCATCAACAACTTCTCCGGGCTGCGAAAGCAGGATCTCATCTTCCGCATCGAGCAGAATCTCCTGGACTCCGACGTCGTCCTCCGGGGCGAGGGCGTCCTCGAGATCCTGCCGGAGGGATACGGCTTCCTGAGAAGCCAGGACTGGAACTACCTCTACGGACCCGACGACATCTACGTCTCGCCGTCCCAGATCAAGCGCTTCGATCTCCGCACGGGCGACACCGTCCTCGGGCAGGTGCGACCGCCGAAGGAGGGGGAGCGCTACCTCGCGCTTCTCAAGGTCGAGGCCGTGAACGGGGGCGATCCCGAGAAGGCGAAGCACCGGATCGCGTTCGACAACCTCCGGCCCCGGTATCCCGAGGAGCGGCAGATCCTGGAGCGGTCGGACGGGGACATCTCGATGCGGGTGCTCGACCTCATCGCTCCCGTCGGCAAGGGCCAGCGCATGCTCATCGTCTCCCCTCCGAAGGCGGGGAAGACGATCCTCCTCCAGAAGGTCGCGAACTCCGTCCTCGAGAACTCGCCGGACGTGAAGCTCATCGTGCTCCTCATCGACGAGCGCCCCGAGGAAGTGACGGACATGGAGGAGCACGTGGACGCGGAGATCATCGCCTCCACGTTCGACGAGCCGGCGGACCGTCACACGCAGGTGGCGGAGATGGTCCTCGAGAAGGCGAAGCGGCTCGTGGAGTACCAGCAGGACGTGGTGATCCTCCTGGACTCGATCACGCGCCTCGCCCGCGCCTACAACACGACCGTCCCGCACTCCGGGAAGATCCTGTCCGGCGGTGTGGACGCGAACGCGCTCCACAAGCCGAAGCGTTTCTTCGGCGCCGCGCGAAACATCGAGGAGGGCGGCAGCCTCACGATCATCGCGACGGCGCTCGTGGAGACGGGAAGCCGCATGGACGAGGTCATCTTCGAGGAGTTCAAGGGGACCGGGAACAGCGAGGTCATCCTGGACCGGCAGATCGCGGACAAGCGGATCTACCCGGCCATCGACCTGAACCGCTCGAGCACGCGGCGCGAGGAGCTCCTGCTGCGCGAGACGGAGCTGAACCGCATGTACCTGCTCCGGAACTTCCTCGCCGACATGCCGCCGGC
>JBHHZD010000070.1:0-4226 GCA_046757885.1 Gemmatimonadota bacterium | reverse complement strand
TCCTCTCCTGTGCCGGATCCCTGGAGGTCCTGGCGGGGTTTTCGCCCTGGTGGTTTCGCCGGCCGTGCCGGCGGCGGACTTTTCTACCGCAGAGATGGTCGGTAGGCTCGGAAGGTTGGAACGCGCACCGGTTCCGGAGGGCCGGGCTGCGACCCGGCAGACTTCGAGAGCGGGAGGGTCGATGGAGGTCGAGTTCTGGGGTGCCGCCCGGGAGGTCACGGGCTCCATGCACCTTCTGCACGTCGGCGGCAGGCAGGTCCTCCTCGACTGCGGGCTGTTCCAGGGCCGCCGCAAGCAAGCCTTCGAGCGGAACCGCAACCTTCCCTTCGATCCGGCCGGGATCGACGCCGTCGTCCTCTCCCACGCCCACGCGGACCACTGCGGCAACCTGCCCACGCTCGTGCGGGGCGGCTTCCGCGGCGAGATCCACTGCACGGCCGCCACGCGGGACCTGTGCGAGTACATGCTGATGGACTCCGCGCACATCCAGAAGAACGACGTCCGGTACGTGAACAAGCGCCGCAGGCGGGAGGGGCGGAAGCCGTTCGAGCCCCTGTACGGCCCCTCCGACGCGCGGGCGGCCCTCCGTCGCTTCCGGGCCGTGGATTACGGCGCCGGCTTCGACGTGGTGCCCGGCGTCCGGGCCCGGTTCCTCGACGCGGGCCACATCCTCGGCTCCGCCGTCACGGTCCTGGATCTCGAGGAGGACGGGCGGCGAGTCCGCCTCGCGTTCAGCGGAGACCTCGGACGGCGCGGGCTCCCCATCCTGAGGGATCCCGAGGCCCCGGAGGGAGCGGACTACGTGATCATGGAGAGCACGTACGGGAACCGCACCCATCCGCCCGCCAGCGCGGCGCGGGAGTTCCTGCGGGAATGCAGCCAGCGGACGTGGGAGAAGAAGGCGAAGCTCATCGTCCCTGCCTTCGCCCTCGGCCGCACGCAGGAGCTCGTCTACCGGCTCAACCAGCTGTGGGAGGAGGACGAGCTCCCGAGGATCGACGTCTTCGTCGACAGCCCGCTCGCGGTGAACGTGACCGACGTCTTCCGGCGCCACCCGGAGTGCTACGACGAGGAGATGCTCGAGACCCTCCGCACCGATTCCGACGGCGATCCGCTCGGGTTCGAGTGCCTGCGGTACATCCGCAAGGTCGAGGAATCGAAGGCCCTGAACCGGTTCGAGGGCTCGGCCGTCATCATCAGCGCCTCGGGGATGTGCGAGGCCGGACGGATCCTCCACCACCTGCTGAACCACATCGAGAACCCCGACAACACGGTCCTGTTCGCGGGCTACCAGGCGCAGCACACGCTCGGCCGGCGGCTGCTTGAGGGGAAGAGCCCGGTGTCGATCCTGGGCCACCGGCGCGAGGTCCGGGCCCGCATCGAGCGGGCGGATTCGTACAGCGCGCACGCAGACCGGGAGGGTCTGCTCGACTGGGCCGGGCACACGTGCGACCGCGGGCGGGTCGGCAGGATCTTCGTCGTGCACGGCGAGGAGGAGAGCGCCCGGGCCCTCGCCTCCGGGCTCGGGGAGCGCTGCGGCGCGCGGGTTGAGATTCCCGAGCGGGGGCAGGCGTTCGAGCTCTAGCGCGGACGGTCGGCGGCTCGCGGGACGGACGGTCTTCCTCCGACGAGCTGGCGGGCGTCTCCCTGCCATCGGGTCTGGGTCGGATCTCCTGCCGACGCGCACGGCGGTCGGGCTTGCACTCTCGCCGGCCGCCCGAGGCTTGCTCCGGAAGCCGTCCGCCCCGCCGCCCACGATCCGCGCCCGTCGTGCGCCGGACGGCCCTCTAGGCCATGCCCGCCCGCCCGCCGATCAGCGACCCCAGACGGAGATCCGGAGGGAGCACGTGCCGTAGCGTTCGTCGGCGCGGAGAACCCGCACATCCGGGCTTTCCGGAGGGCCGGCGGCAGGCCGTCGCCGGGGCGGCAGGCCGGGGGCGGGCGCCTTTCCGAGCGAGCCTGGGGCGTCCGCCGCGGATCCTCACCCGGACCGGGCGCGCGTGATCCCGGGATCCGGCCCCCGCCGGGAGGCACGGAGACGGACGGAGCTCGTCGAGGGAAGGCGACCCGCCACCGGCCGTGGATGCCCCCGGCCGCAGGCTCGCCGGTCAGGCGGGCTCGGACGAGCCCATCCAGCGCTCCAGATCCTCCCGGATCACGTCCACCGCCGCGTCCACGGAATCGACGCACACGGGCAGCTCGAGGTCCCGGGGATCCGCGAGCCGTCGATCGCCGTCCATCCATTCGCGGCGCCCCCACTCGACGAGGTGCTTCCACATGTCGCCGACCAGGATGAGCGGCCGGTCGTAGAGATGGCCGACCTGCCGGAGCTGCCACACGAGCATCGCCTCGAGGGTCGTGCCGACCCCGCCCCGCATCACGACGAAGGCGCTGGAGAGCCGGACGAAGTGGTGAAGGCGCGAGAAGAACGTGCCGTGGTGGTAGAGCTTCTCGACGAACGGGTTCGGCGCCTGCTCGTGCGGGAGCTCCACGTTCAGGCCGTAGGACCGGGTGCGGCCCAGGACGTCGCCGAGGCGCTCTCCTTCGTTCGCGGCCTGCATGAGCCCGGGACCGCCGCCGGTCACGATGTCGCAGCCCATGGCCGCCAGCTCCTGCGCCAGGCGGCGGACCTCGCCGTACACGTGGTCGCCGGGCGACATCCGCGAGGACCCGAAGATCGTGACCCGGTAGTACCGGGGTCGCGGGGGCATCACCCGCGACAGCTCGTCCACCACGTCCCACAGCTCGCGCAGCGAGGCCTCCATCACCTTGTACATGCGCCTCGAATCCGCCTCGCTCAGGGGCGGCGCATCGACCTGCAGGGGCCGAGTGGCCTCCGCCTCCGGGCCCTTCCGTTCCTCGCTCACGGTCCTCCTCTCGCGCGCGTCCACGTCGACGTCCGGTCCCGCTCTTCCGGGAGGCGGGTCCGATGTCGCCCTGGGCCGATGGTAGGGTCGCCCCGGGGACGATTCAAGCCGCGCCGACGAAGGCGGCAGTCCGGCCGGCGCGGCCCTTGTAGCCGTTCGCGGCGGTCCGTATGATCCCGGCGTCCTGGAACGAGCTCAATCACCACGGGAGCCGCCATGCGTGGGGTCCAGTCCCCCTACCGCACGACCGTCGGCCGGAAAGTCGCCATGGCCGTGTCGGGTGCGTTCTTCGTCCTGTTCGTCATCGGTCACATGCTGGGCAACATGAAGGTGTACATGGGCCCGGCCGCGTTCAACGGGTACGCGGAGGGCCTGCGGGAGTTCGGCCATCCGTTCCTCGCCCGCGGCCAGTTCCTGTGGATCGCCCGCGTCCTCCTGCTCGCCTCGCTCGGCGTGCACGCCCTGGCGGCCCTCCAGCTCACGCGTGTGAGCCGCGCCGCCCGCTCCGTCCGGTACCGGAAGCACGAGGCGATCGAGTTCAGCTACGCCTCGCGGACCATGCGCTGGGGGGGCGTGCTTCTCCTGGCCTTCGTCGTCTACCACCTCATGCACTTCACGTGGGGGAACGCGCATCCCGACTTCGTCCCCGGCGACGCGTACCACAACTTCGTGACCGGGTTTCAGGTCTGGCCGGTCTCCGTCGCCTACATGCTCGCGATGGTCGTGCTCGGCCTTCACCTCTACCACGGGATCTGGAGCTCGTTTCAGACCTTCGGCCTGAACGGCGGCCGCTTCAACCGGATCCGGCGGCCGCTCGCGGCGGGCGTCGCGCTCGTCGTCGCTCTCGGCAACCTATCGTTCCCGGTGGCGGTGCTCGCCGGGATCGTTCAGTAAGCAGGTCGCTGAGTACCCCCGGGTGGTCGCGCGCATGGGTCTTGCTTGGGCGAGACAAGGAACGAGGAGGAAGGCGATGCTGAAGCATCTTCGACGACGAGTGACGCGGTATCGACAGGCAACCCCCATGCGCCCTGCGGGTTACGGCGGCGTGGGGGCATCTGCGGCGTTGACGCTCCTCCCCGATGCACACGGCATCGCTTTCGTCGCGTCGCCTTGCTTCTGCCCCCACGGCCCTCGTAACGCGGCCGCCCGGGGGTACTCAGCGATCTGCTAGGAGGAGGGGATATGGAGCTCCGGTCGAACGTCCCCTCGGGTCCCCTGGCGGAGAAGTGGGACCGCCATCGCTTCGATATGAAGCTCGTGAACCCCGCGAACAAGCGGCGCCACCGGATCATCGTCGTGGGAACGGGCCTGGCGGGGGGCTCGGGCGCGGCGACGCTCGCCGAGCTGGGGTACGAGGTG
>JBHHZD010000069.1:0-4523 GCA_046757885.1 Gemmatimonadota bacterium | reverse complement strand
CCGGGCCGCTTCCGAGCACGAGCACCTGGTCTCCCGGCCCGACCTCTCCGCGCTCCGCCGCGTGGAGGGCCGTGGGAAGCCCGCAGCCGGCGGCCATGAACAGGATGGGATCCGCATCCTCGAGCCGCAGGCAGCGAGTTTCCGGCTTCAGCAGCACGTGGGTCGCCCAGCCGCCCGACGGCCCGTCGTCGAGCCCGTACGTGATCCCGTAGACCCGGCGGTCCGGGCAGCGGGTCGTGGCCTTCGAGACCAGACAGTGCCAGCAGGCGTTGCACGTCCGGTGCACGTCCAGGAAGGTCACGACGTCCCCCTCAGCCAGCGGCCGGCCGTGGACGTCCCGAATCGTTCCTCGAATCTTGTCCAGATGACCTACCGTAACATGTCCCGGAATAATGGGATATGGAACACCTTCCAACCGACCGTCCCGGAGGTGCACGTCCGTGCCGCAGACCTCGCTCCGGAGGACCGCCAGGAGCGCCGCGCCCGTCTCCAGCTCGGGCTCGGGCAGCTCCCGGACCTCGATCGGCCGTCCGGGCCCCGGCATCACGGCGGCCCTGATCCGTCCCATCCCTTCGCCTCCTCGACTGGCGTGACTCGCGCCCGAGCCCGCATCTTCTACGGCGACGGACGGCGGATCCCGTGGGCGGGCCGGCGGGCGGCAGACCCGTCGAGCCCGATCGCCAACGACGGACGAACCTGGAGGTCGACGATGTCCATCCGCAACCTGCTGCTGGCCGGGGCGATGATGCTGGCCGTGGCCGCGCCGCTGGCCGCGCAGGATGCCGCGAAGCTCTGCATGGCAATCGGCCACATGCAGAACGGGCAGTGGGCCGAGTTCGAAACCGATGCGAAGGGCCCCAACGGGGAGAGAATCGAGGGCTTCCGGTTCGCCGTCGTGGGCGACGAGGACGTCGGGGGCACGAGCCATCTCTGGTACGAGTTCTCGGCCCGGACCGAGCAGGGGCCCCTCATCGTGCAGTTCCTCGTGCCCGGGTTCCCCTTCGAGCCGACCGACATCCGGAGCATGGTGATGAAGGCCGGCGACGACCCCGCGGTGAAGCTCCCCAAGCAGATGCTCGCGATGGCGAGCGGCCAGATGGGGACGAACCCCATGGTCAAGATGGCCGATGAGTGCCAGGGGGCGGAGCTCGTCGGAGAGGAGGACATCACCGTACCGGCCGGCACGTTCCACACGACCCACATCCGCGACGCGGGCGGTGGAGGCGAGGCCTGGATCTCCGAGGACATCCCGTTCGGGCTCGTGAAGGTGCGGGAGACCGGCGGGATGACGATGGCGCTGGTCGGGCACGGGACGGACGCGACGAGCTCGATCACCGAGACCCCGCAGGAATTCACGATGCCGGGGATGGGCCGACAGCCCTGACGTCCGATCATCCGGGCGCCGGGCTCGCCGCCTCCGCCGGCGGGAGGAGTCCATGAAGGTGAGTCGGAGGCAGTTCCTGGGCGCCGTCGGTCCGCCCGCGGTCGCGCTCGCGTTCCCGCCGCTCCGCCGTCCATCGGTCGTGCGGACCATCACCCGGGACCTCGCGCTCCATCCTGGGAGTCCCGCCGAGGTCGCCGACGACGAGGACTTCTGGGCCCAGGTCGCCCGCGCGTTCACGGTGGACCGCTCCCTGATCAACCTGAACAACGGGGGCGTGAGCCCGTCGCCGCGCTACGTCCAGGAGGCGATGAAGCGGCACCTGGACTACTCCAACGAGGCTCCCGTCTACACGATGTGGCGGATCCTCGAGCCCCAGCGCGAGGGCGTGCGCGAGCGCCTGGCCCGCGAGTGGCGCTGCGATCCCGAGGAAGTCGCTCTCACCCGGAACGCCTCCGAGAGCCTCCAGATCTGCCAGCTCGGGTTCGACCTCCATCCGGGCGACGAGGTCCTGACCACGAATCAGGACTATCCGCGGATGATCACGACGTTCAAGCAGCGGGAGCGCCGGGAGGGGATCGTCCTGCGCGAGTTCTCCCTTCCGGTCCCGGCGGAGGATCCGGCCGAGGTCGTGGCGCGCTTCGAGGCGAACATCACGCCGCGCACGCGGCTCATCCTCGTCTGCCACATGATCAACCTCACGGGGCAGATCCTCCCCGTGCGCGACGTCGTGCGGCTGGGTCGGCGCCACGGGATCCCCGTCATCGTGGACGGGGCGCACGCGCTGGCTCACTTCGCGTTCACGCTGCCGGGCCTGGACTGCGACTACTACGCCTCCAGCCTCCACAAGTGGCTGTTCGCACCGCACGGGACCGGGTTCCTCTACGTGCGCCGGGACCGCATCGCGGACCTGTGGCCGATGATGGCGGCCCCGGACACGATGGACGGGAACATCCGCAAGTTCGAGGAGATCGGGACCCACCCGGCCGCGAACTACCTCGCGATCGCCGAAGCGCTCACGTTCCATCAGGCGCTCGGCGCCGAGCGGAAGGAAGCCCGCCTCGTCTACCTGCGGGACTCGTGGGCTCGACGGCTGCTCGGCCACGACCGCGTGCGCCTGCACACGAGCCTGAAGCCGGGCTTCGCGTGCGGGATCGCGAACGTCGAGATCGACGGCATCGAGCCGGGACCCCTGAACGCCTGGCTCTGGAAGGAGCACCGGATCATCACGACGCCCATCACGCATCCCGAGTTCCGGGGGCTGCGCGTGTCCCCGAGCGTCTACACGACGATGGAGGAGCTGGACCGCTTCGTCGAGGCGATGGAGCACGTCGTGAAGAACGGCCTGCCGTCGTAGTGGTCGGGGCGCCTCCCGGCTCGGCCCCGGCGTGAGCCGGCCCGCCGGAGGGCGGATCGCCGCCTGGCTGGATGTGAGGTCCGGCGAGGAGCGGGCCGTCCTCCTTTCCTTCGCCGGCTCCTTCCTCGCCATCTCCTTTCTCGTGCTCGGACGCGCCCTCCGCGAGGCGCTGTACCTGGAGGCGTTCGACGTGCGGACCCTCCCCTACGTCACGGCCGCGGTCGCCCTGCTCTCCCTCCCCGTCGTCGGCCGCTACGCCGCCTGGCTCGCCCGGACCCCACCCCGCCGGGTGCTGCGGCGGCTCGGTTTCGGGCTCGGCCTCGGGCTCGCCGCGATGGCGCCGTTCCTTCTCCGCAGCGGCGTCGCGATCGTTGCCTTCTACCTGTGGACGGCGCTCGGCGCGCTTCTGCTCACGTCCGGCTTCTGGGTCGTCGTGTCGGAGCACTTCCCCGTGCGCGGGGCGAAGCGGCTGTTCGGGCTCATCGGCGCCGGAGGCACCCTCGGGGCCCTCGTCACGGGCACGTCGGTTCGCTGGCTCGCCGGCCGCTTCGAGGCCGGGTTCCTCGCCCCCATGCTCGTCGCACTCCTCGCGCTGTTCCTCCTCGCCGTGAGCTGCCTGCCCCCGGACCCCGGGCGTCCCGGGGCGCGAGCGCCGGACGCGGCGTCGCTCACGGAAGGCCTGGCACTCGTGCGGGGCTCGCCGCACCTGCGGACGATCGCGGCCATCGTTCTCACGGCGACGATCGCGAGCACGGTCCTCGACTACCAGTTCAAGGAGATCGTCCGTTCCGCGCTCCAGACGAAGGAGGAGCTGGCGGGCTTCTTCGGGGCCTTCTACGGCTGGACGGGGGGCGCCGCGCTCGTCATCCAGCTCCTGATCGCGGCCCGCCTGATGGCGAGGGCCGGGGTCGCGCGGGCGCTCGCCGCCCTGCCCCTCTTCCTGCTCGTCGGATCCTCCGCCCTGTTCCTCCTGCCCGGCCTCGCCGTCGCGACCCTCGCGCGGGGGGGCGACAACGCCCTCCGGAAGTCGGTCTTCCGGTCCGTGCTGGAGTTTCTCTGGGTGCCGGTCCCCTCGGGCCTCCGGCGGCGCACGAAGCCGATCCTCGACACCGCGGTGGACAGCGCCGCCGAGGGGATCGGCGCCGTGATCGTGTTCCTGTGGGTCACGCTCGGCGGGCTGCCCTCCCGCTACCTGTCCGCGTTCGTCGCCGGCGCGGCGCTCCTCTTCCTGGGTCGGGCGCGGTTCATGGGGCGGGCTTACGCCGCCACCCTGCGCCGGCGCCTGCTCGAGGAAGGCGAGGACATCGAGCACCTGCTGGACGAGGCCGGTCGCGGGCACCGGGACCTGATGAGCGCGACCTTCACCCGGCTCGACATCACGCGCGTCCTCGAGGCGCGCGGCATCGTCCCGGGGCGAGGTGGGGCGGAGCCCGGCCCTACCGTCTCCAGGTCGGCTCCGGCGGTGGATCCGGAGGCCCCGAAGCCGGACGCAAGCCTCCCTGCCGACGTGCCGACCCTGGCTCTCGCCCTGGCGCGCGATGCGCTCGCCGAGGCCGCGACCTCGGCCCTCGCGCGCATCGGCCCGGCGGCCGTGCCGGACCTCGCGGCGCTCCTCGCGGACGAGAAGGCGGACTTCGTCATCCGGCGCCGCATCCCGCGGGCCCTCGCGCGCATCCCGGATGCCCGCGCGGACGCCGCCCTTCTCGCCGCCCTCGGGTCGCGGCGCTTCGAGGTCCGATACCGGGCGGCCGCCGCGCTCGTCCACCGCCGCTCGTCGGGCCTGCC
>JBHHZD010000068.1:0-4594 GCA_046757885.1 Gemmatimonadota bacterium | reverse complement strand
TGTTCCGGGGCCAGTACCAGGTCCCGTGGGGGCAGATCCTCGCCGCCGCGGTCGTCGCGACGGCTCCGGTCGCCGCCCTCGTGCTCGTCTTCCAGCGGCGAATCGTCCAGGGACTCACGGCCGGGGCCGTGAAGGGGTAGAGCGGGGTCCGGCGCGCCTCCGGCGGGCCGGCAGGGGGCCGCAAGGCCCGAGGAAGAGGAAAGGCACATGGCAGCGGTTCGATTCGATGGCGTTCACAAGACGTATCCGAACGGGCACGTGGCCGCCCGCGGCCTGAGGCTGGAGATCGCCGACGGGGAGCTCGTCGTGCTCGTGGGCCCCTCTGGCTGCGGGAAGAGCACGGCTCTCCGCATGATCGCCGGACTCGAGATGCCCTCGGAGGGGCGGATCTGGATCGGCGAGTGTGATTGCACGGAGGTGCCACCGCAGGGGCGCGATGTGGCCATGGTGTTCCAGAGCTACGCCCTCTACCCGCACAAGACGATCCGCGAGAACCTCGCCTTCGGGCTCCGGATGCGGGGCCATGACCGGCGCGAGATCGAGCAGCGCGTCGGGCGGGCCGCGCGGGCGCTCGGCCTCGAGACGCTGCTCGACCGCAAGCCCGGCCAGCTGTCCGGGGGGCAGCGGCAGCGCGTCGCGCTCGGCCGGGCGATCGTGCGCGAGCCCGCAGTGTTCCTGTTCGACGAGCCGCTCTCGAACCTGGACGCGAAGCTCCGCGTGCAGACGCGGGCCGAGCTCGCGCGGCTCCACCGGCGGCTCGGGGCCACGATGGTCTACGTCACGCACGACCAGGAGGAGGCGATGACGCTCGGGAGCCGCGTAGCGGTGATGAACGAGGGCATCGTCCAGCAGGTGGCCGCCCCGCTCGAGGTGTATCGAAGACCCGCCAACCGTTTCGTCGCCGGATTCGTGGGCTCTCCCGCCATGAACTTCTTCGATTGCGAGGTCCGACTCGTCGACGGGAGCATCGGGCTCGTGAGCGGCGCCCTCGTCGTGAAGCCGGAGGCGGCCGCGTGGCGGGAGGAGGCGGGCGAGCACGTCACGCTCGGCGTGCGCCCCCAGGACGTTCGGCTCGTGCCTCCGGGCGAAGGGGACGTCCGGGCGCGGATCGACGTCGTCGAACCGCTGGGCAGCGCGCTTCTTCTTCACCTGAAGCTCGGCGCGGATCCCCAGGGGCCGGACGCGCGCGCGATCGTGGCGCCGGAGACGGAGGCTCGCGTGGATGACGTCGTGGGCCTGTCCGTGCGGACGGATCGCCTCCACCTGTTCGATCCGGACAGCGGCAGGCGCGTGAACTGACCGCGGCACGCCCCCCGAGGCGACGAGCGGCGGTGGCCCATCCGGACCACCGCCGCCGCGTCTCTCCGTCCTCGAGGGTGCCTAGAAGTCGTAACGGACGGCGAACACGAACCGCTGCGGAAGGATCGGCCGGCCGTTGCCGAATCCCGTGGGAACGCCGGATTCGTCGAATCGCGGGTCTCCCTCCGTGAGTCCCTTCCCGTCCGCCAGGTTGAGGGCCGCGACGGAGAGCGTGAGCCCTTCGCCGGGAATCGTGTACGAGGCCCTCGCGTTCAGGTAGCCGTACTCGGGCAGCTGGACCGTGTTCGCGTTGTTCGAGAAGCGCTTGCCCACGAACTTCCAGTCGCCCCCGATCGAGAAGCCCTCGCCGGTGTAGGAGGCCCCGAGGTTGAGCAGGACCTTGGGGATCCGGCGAATCCAGTTGCCGTCCAGGACCGTCCCGCCCTCGATGAAGTCGAGGTACTCGTGGTCCTGGAGCGTCACCTGCCCGTTCAGCCTCACGCCGGGGTACGGCGTGACGACGCCCTCGATCTCCGCGCCGATCGTTCGGGCCTTCCCCACGATCGCGGTCACGAATGTGGGCTGGCCCGTCACGGGATCGATCCTCGCGTCCTGGCTCGGGAAGTCCTCGAGCTGTACCCAGTACGCCAGCGCAGAGAGGCCGAAGGTCGGCGTGGAGACCTTCACGCCCCCTTCCGCCTGATACAGGGTCTCGGCCGTGTCCGGGAAGAAGCCGAAGATGTACTGATCCAGCAACGGCATCTTGTAGCCCCGGCTTCCCCGCGCGTAGACGGAGACCTCATCGTTCACGAGGTAGTTGAATCCGATCGAGCCCGCCCACTCGTTGAAGTCCACCTTGCGCCGGCTGAACGAGCGATTGCCCCAGTTCACGGCGTCATCGGCGTCGGAGGGCCCGCCGAGGTCGAACGGCTGCGTGTTCTCGACGTTCTGGTCGTACTCATCGCGCTCGAACCGCGCGCCGACGTCCAGCCGGAGCCGGTCCGTGACCTGGATCTCGTCGCCCGCGAAGAACGAGAACAGCGTCGCGTCGCCCGTCGCGTTCACGTACAGGCCGAGGTAGTTCGTGAACCCGTTCTCCGTCACCTGCTCGATCACGCTGCCGCCCGCGTCACGGATCGACAGATTGAGCAGGCGCGGCGCGTTCGCCACCTCCGTGAGCACGTTGTTGAACATCCAGAGATTGTCTGCCGTGTAGAAGCCGAAGTAGCTCCCGAGCGTGATGTTGTGCGTGGTCTTGCCCGCCGTGGCGGTCTTCTTGAGGAGGAACTGGTTCGAGAAGTTCGAGATCGGCCTCTCCACGTGCCAGATGAGGGCGTTCTGCACGAGCCCGCTGGAGCTCCCGAGGGACGTGCCGTCATCGACGAAGGTGAAATCGGCCGTCGCGCCCGGGGGCGAGCTGTCCAGGAAGCTCTGGGCGAACTCCGCGGCGGTCACGGCTTGGCCGGGCGGCATCGCGTTGTTCTCGTGGCTCAGGTTCATTGCGCGGAGCGTGTTCTCGATGCTCCACCCGTTCTCGAGCGCGAGGTTCACGTCGGCCTGGAACGTTCCACCCACCTGCGCGATCCCGTCCTCGAGCGGAAGCGAGAACTCGCCGTTCCCCTGCGGGAGCGGGATGCGCGAGAAGTTCGCGTCGTTCGTCGTCAGGGTCCCATCCTCCGGAAAGCCGCTCGGGAACTCCGACGTCAGCTCCACGACGTTGGCCCCTTGGGGCGACTGGTCGCCCGTCGTCTTCGCGCGCACGGGAATCGGCAGGTAGAACACGTTCTTGTCGTTCACGTACTTCGCATAGACCCGGACGAACCCGCGATCGAACAGGCGGGTGAGATTCGCCTTGATCTGGCCACCTCTGGCCGCGGGGAATCCGGGATCCCGGATCCCGTCGTCGTACCGGTAGTAGCCGCCGATGCTGAATCGCCAGTCCTCGGCCAGCGGCCCATTCACGTTCGCGTCGTACCGCGTGAGGCCTTCCGTCCCCACGGAGGCCTTCATCGAACCCCGGAGCTCCGGACCGCCCGTCTTGTCGATGAGGTTCACGAGCCCGCCCGGCGCGTTGCTGCCGAACAGGGCCGAGTTCCCCCCGCGCACGGCTTCCATGCGCTCGACGTTCTCGTCGAAGCGGATGAGGTTGTCGGCGCCGAGAAAGAACAGGTCGTTCGCATCGAAGGCGGGGATGCCGTCCTCGAGCATCACGACGTAGCGGTACGATCCGTCCGCCGGGAGCCCGCGCACGAACAGGTTGTTGTTCACCTCACCGCCGGACGACTCCACGTAGAAGCCCGGCACGGACTTCAGCAGGTCCGCCGTGCTCCTGGGTTCCGCTTCCTCGATCTCCCGGCTGGACATCGTCGTGATCGCGGTGCTCGACTCGAGCTTCGAGGTCGGAGTCCGGGTCGCCGTGACGACGACCGTCTCCATTCCGAGCGGGTCCACGGCGAGGGTGAAGCTCTGGCTCGCTGTCTCGCCCGCACGGATGGACACCGAGGCCGTGGCGGAGCGGTATCCGATGAGCGCGGCCCGGATCGTGCCGGTGCCCTCCGGAACCCCCGTCAGCCGATACGCTCCGCTCGCGTCGGAGAGCGTCCCGAGGCGTGTGCCTTCCGCCGTGACCTGGACGAAGGCGAGAGCGGCCCCGTTCTCGTCGGTGATGGTGCCGGATACGGCCCCGGTGGCGGCTTCCTGCGCAAGACCGCTGCCCGGAAACGCGACGGCGGCCGCGGCCAAGAGCCACGCGACGCGACGAAAACGTCCGCGCGGCATGGTAGCGTGGGAATCCATGGCTATACCTCCCAGTTGGTGTTCGCACGACGGACCGGGAGGGTCCCCGGCCTGTCGCCCACGGGGCGTTCGGTATATGTGGAGGAGTGCGAGCCTCCGCCATCGACATGGATGTGATTAGTATATACACAATTGGGGCGAACGTTCAACCGCGCGGCCTTCCGACATCGAGGCCGGAATGCGAGCATGACCTACAAGCCGCTGCGTGATTACGGGCTCATCGGAGACATGCGCACCGCCGCCCTCGTGGGGCGCGACGGCTCCATCGACTGGTGCTGCTTCCCCCGCTTCGACGGGCCGAGCGTGTTCGCGGCTCTCCTGGACGCCCGGCGCGGAGGCCGCTGGAGCGTGGCGCCCGCACGGGGCGCCTCCGGCGGCGCTCAGGCGTACGAGCCCGGGACGAACGTGCTCCGGACCAGGTTCCGGTCCGCGGACGTCATCGACTTCATGCCGGTCTATCGTCCACGCGCGGACGTTCCGCTTGAGATCCATCGGTGCG
>JBHHZD010000067.1:0-4623 GCA_046757885.1 Gemmatimonadota bacterium | reverse complement strand
CGGGGCGAACCGGGTCACGGCGTACCGGCTGAAGGACTAGGACCGAGCCGGGGGGAACCGTCCCGCGAAGTACTACGAGCTGACGGACGAGGGCCGGCGGCAGCTCGCCGCGCAGGAGGAGGCCTGGCGCCGGTTCAGCGCCGCGACCGCGAAGATCCTCCGCCTGGGGCCGGAATCCGCGTGATCCGCTGGCGGGATGCCGCCCGGAGCCGGCGGCAACCTCTGGACTCGGGATCTGGAGCCCCCTCTCAGGCCGTCCGCTCGATGAACCCGGCCACGACCCGCGCGAGCTCGGGGCCCCGGTCCTCCTGGAGAAAGTGGCCGGCCCCCTCGATCGTGACGTGCGGCTGGCCGTGTGCCCCGGGGACGCGTCTCCGGAACGCGCGGTCGAGGCCGCGCATGATCGGGTCGCCGTCGCTGAACGCCGTGAGAAACGGCGTCTCCCACCGCTCGAGCGCTCGCCAGGCGGCCCGGTTCGCCTCCGAGGCCGGGTCGTCCGGCCGCGTGGGGACGAGCTCGGGGAAGGCGAGCGCGCCCGCGAGGTAGCTCCGATCGGGGAAGGGCGCCTCGTAGCCGGCGATCGTCTCGCGCGACAGCCGCGTGCGGGTCCCGGCGCGCATGACGAGTCCGACCGGGAACACGGGGGACCAGCGGACGAACGCGCGCCACGCCCGGAAGGCGAGCGGCACACGCTCGTCGCCCGTGGGGAGCGCCCCGTTTCCGACCACGATGCGCGCGAAGCGATCCGGGTTCTCGGCCGCGATCCGCAGGCCGAGGAGGGCGCCCCAGTCCTGACAAACGAGCGTGATGCGCTCCAGGTCGTTCGCCTCGATCCAGCGCTTCAGCCAGTCCACGTGCCGCTGGTACGTGTAGTCCTCCACCGCGGCCGGCTTGTCGGATCGGCCGAACCCGACCAGATCCGGCGCGAGCACGCGATGCCCGGCCTCCACCAGGAGCGGGATCATGCGGCGGTAGAGGTAGGACCAGCTCGGCTCACCGTGCAGGAGGAGGACGGGGTCGCCGCCGCCTGCGCCGGGTCCGCTGGGGGTGCCGGGTCCGCCGCGGGCGCCGGGTCCGCCGCGGGCGCCCCCAGGTCCGCCGCCTGCCGGACTCTCGTCCACGTGATGCATGCGCAGGCCGCCGACGTCCGTGTAGTGCGGCTCGAACGGGTAGCCGGCGAGTCCCTCGAAGCGCGCGTCCGGCGTCCGCAGGACCCGCCGCGGGCCCCTCGGCGCCGAGCCCGCCGGCGCCGGGCCCGTCGGCGCCGGGCCTGCCGCCGGGCTCACTGCGACTCTCCCGCAACAGGTCCTGTGGCGGAGGCGAAACGAATCCAGGGGCTCGAACGCATAATGTCCCGTCCTTTCGCGACTTGATCTCGGGCACGCCGGCTGCATCTCTCCGGGAACCTATGAACCATAGAGCCTACTGGCACTCCGACCCCGAGGCGCTCATCGCGCATGCGGCCCAGGCGCTGAAGGCGAAGCGCGAGCTGGGCTGGTGGATGAACTGCAGCTGGGAGTACGTGGACGCCCACCTCGGCGCCGTGCTCCTGGAGGCCGTCAAGCGCATCCCTGAGCGCCACCGCAGACGCCGCCGCGAGGACCGCCGCATGCTCGGCTGGGTGAGCCGCCTCGTGGACGAGGTCCCTCACGACGATCCCTCTCGCCCCGAGATCCAGGTCCGACTCCGCGAGCTTCTGTAGCCTGCCCTGCCCGGCGCGGGCGCCGTTGACGCCTCGATGACCTTCTCGCCGCACCCTGCCGCGGCGCGTGCACCGCGTTTTCGGTCCGAACGGGTCATCCCTCCCTCCGAGGTCGAGGCGGCGCTTTCCCGTTTGGGGAAAACGGGATCGGGCGATTCTCGCGAAAAAGGGATACAAGAGACACCGGGCGTATGACGAATCCCTTGCGCCCGCTGGAAGAGGGATCCGTTCTCCTCGTCCTCGATGTCCTCACCCACAATGAGGTCCGGCGCTTCAACGCCGCCGTGCGGCGCGCCGCCGAGCAGGCGGAGGCCTCCCAGGACGGGAGGGTGCGCGGGGGGGCGCCTCACAGCGGCAGGCTGTTTTCGCGCACCTGCTCCGACGTGAGGCCGTAGAGTGGGGGCGTCTCGATCCCCAGGATCCCGAGCATCAGATAGATCTGGCCCCGGTGGTGGATCTCGTGCTCGACCATCGCGCGCAGCCACTTCCAGGTCGCGAGCTCGACGCCCGGGGCCGGCGTCGGGCACTTCCGCTCGAGGTCCGAGGGCGTGAGGGCGCCGAAAATCTCGGCCGCCTCCGCGTGCAAGCGATCGAGGTACGCGAGGACCGCCTCGTATCCGTCGGCCAGATCGGGCCCGTGACCCGGATAGCGGCTCGGGCGCCCGGCCACGTTCTCGGCGAACATCCATCGCTCCGCGGCCGCCAGGTGCCGGACGAGGTCGCCGAGCGTGAAGCGACCGGGCGCGTGCGTCCATTCCAGCCGGTCCGGCGGAATGAACTCGACGACCCGTCGCGTCCGGCTGCGGATGCGCTCGAAGTACGGGGTGAAGTCGTCCGCGCTGTGGATTCTCATGGTTCCCTCTCCCCCGGGGCCGCTCGACGGAACGAGCCGGCGTGGTTACTCTCCGCCCTCGGGCCATCCGTCCTTTCGGCCCGCTCCCAAGAATACGCTACGGAGGCTCAGATGCGATTCCTGCGAGGATGCTTGGCCGTCGGGCTCTCGGTGCTCGCGGCGGGCTGCATGAAGTTCGAGTACGGCATCGCGCTCGAGGACGACCTCTCGGGCACGGCCACGCTCGACATGGAGATCGACTTCGACCGGATCGCCCGGGCGACCGCGATGATGCAGCACGCGATGTCGGGGGCCGAGGGCCCCGTGACCGACGAGGAGGTCGACGCCGCGCGCGAGCGGATCGTCGCCCAGATGGAGAGCGACGAGGACCTGACCGACGAGGGTCTGAGCGACAAGGTGTCCAGCGACCTGCCCGAGGGCGTGACGCTCGTGTCCGCCAGCTCCGCGAGCGATGAGCTGAAGCACCGCGTGCACATCGAGCTCGCCTTCGATCACGTGGATCGGCTCAGGGACCTCGAGATGAGCGACGGCGGCGGTCCGGGCGGTGGCGAGGAAGAGGGGGAGGAGCCGTTCGCGGGTCTCCAGATCACCGAGGACGGCGACGAGCTCGTGATCCGGAACCAGCCCATGAATCCGGTCGAGAACCTCGAGGAGTCTCCGATGATGCGGGCCGACCAGCTCAACGAGATCCTGGAGGGGTTCGCGGTGACCTTCCGGCTCACGACGCCGTTCGACGTGGTCGAGACGAACGCCACGGAGACGGACGGAAACACGCTCGTGTGGCGGTTCGATCTCGCGACCCTGCGCGAGGGCGAGGGCTCGACGAGCATCTACGCGCGCCTGAAGCGGTAGGCGCAGCGGTAGGGCGCGCCAGGGGAGGTCAGCGGCGGTCGCAGACGTCGCGGCAGTGGGCATCACGCCACGAGCACGACCTTGCCCAGGTTCCGCCGCTCGTGGATGTAGCGGTGCGCCGCCACCGCCCCGTCGCGGGTGAGCGGAAACGTGCGGTCCAGCACGGGCCGCAGCTCTCCCGCCTCCACGCCCCGGTAGATCTCCCGCAGGGCCGGGCGCATCAAGTCCTCGCGCGTCTGGAGGTGGAGGAGGTGGAGCCCGAACACCCCCACGCTCGGCTGAATGAGCTCGAGTGGATGGATGCGCGGCGTGCGAAGCCAGGCGAGGGCGGCCCGCGGCCAGTTCCGGCGCCGGGTCGGGAGCGCGGCGCTCATCCCGTAGAAGGCGATCCGGCCGAGCGGCGCGAGGAGGCGCCGGCAGGCGGCGGTCGCGCGGCCGCCCACGGCGTCGAGCGCGACGTCGATCCCGCGCGGGCCCACGAGCGCCTCGACGTCCGGCTCCCAGTCGCCGCGCGAGTCGAAGCAGGCCTCTGCCCCCAGCTCGTCCGTGACGAACGCCCGCTTTCGCGGCGTGCCGGCCGTGCCGATGACGCGCAGCCCGTGCCGGACCGCGAGCTGGACCGCGGCCGTGCCCACGCCCCCGCCCGCGCCGAGCACGAGCGCCGTCTCGCCCGCCCGCACGCGGGCCGCCTCGAACAGCGCGACCCACGCGGTGAGGAAGACGACGGGCACGGCGGCCGCCTCGGCCGGCGACAGGGAAGGCGGCCGGCGAAACGCGTTCTGCGCCGGGACCACGACGTCGCGGGCATAACCGCCGTGCCGGAGGAGCGCGACGGCCGGCTGGCCCGGCTCCCACCCCTCGACCCCGGGCCCGACGCGCGCGATCTCGCCCGCGATCTCGAACCCGGCGCTGTAGGGCCGCGGCGGGACCGTGTCGTACATCCCGGCCCGCATGAACAGGTCGGCGAAGTTGATCCCGGCCGCCTGCACGCGGAGGTGGAGCTCGCCCGGCCCCGGATCCGGGAGCGGGATCTCGCGCTCCACGAGAACCTCCGGCTTCCCGTGCCGCTCGATGCGGATCGCGCGCGTCGTGGGGCCCGGACCGCTCGCCGGCTCTGGGCGGCTCATGGTGCCTGTCGTCATCGTCGCCTCCGGTCGGCAGTCCTCGCAGCTCGCGCCGGATGATAGCGCCCTTGCCGCGCGCCCGCCCGCGGGTC
>JBHHZD010000066.1:0-4689 GCA_046757885.1 Gemmatimonadota bacterium | reverse complement strand
CCGTCTTCCATCGAAGGCGGCAAGCTAACCGGCACCAGATGGCCGCACAAACCCGGCGTCCAGGCGGGTCCTGACGCGTACGCGGATCACCTCGGGCTCGGCGGGCGTCGCGGCCGGGACGGCGGAACGTTAAGCTGTCCACCGGGATGCTCCCCGCCGTAGGAGACACGGAGCAGGATGGCATCGGATCTTCCGTCCCCTCTCGCGAACCTTCTCGACGCGACCGACCCCGCGGCCCGGGAGAAGGCCTGGTCGAAGTTCCTCGATCACTACAGCGGCCTGCTGATTCACACCTGTCGCCGGTTCGGCGGGAGCTACGACGCGGCCATGGATCGCTACCTGTACGTCGCCGAACGGCTGAAGGACGACGAGTTCAGCCGGCTTCGTCGGTTCAGCGCCGACGGGCGCGGGAAGTTCTCGACCTGGCTGGTGGTCGTCAGCCGACGTCTCTGCTACGATGAGTACCGGAGCCGCTACGGACGCGAGGCGGGCGAAGAGGAGCCCGGCTCAGCGGGCGAGGCGAGGGAGGTGCGGCGCCGCCTGGTCGATCTGATGGCCGAGGATATGGAGCCGGGGGCGTTGCCCGACCCGGGAGCGGGCCCCGAGCGCGAGCTCCGGGCGGCCGAGCTCGGCCGGGCGCTGGAAGCCGCCCTCGCCGGGCTCGATCCGGACGACCGTCTTCTCCTGAAGCTCCGTTTCGAGGACGATCTCCCGGTGCGGCGGATCGCTCCACTCATCGGATTCCCCACCGTCTTCCACGTCTACCGGCGCCTGAAATCGGTGTTGGCCGAGCTCCGGGCCCGGCTGGAGGGGGGGGGAGTTCACGAGGCGAGTCCCTGAGAGCGGAACGCTGGTGCCGGCGGCGACGTCGAGGGTCGGAGGAGGGCGAGAGGTCGAGTGCGCCGCGGCCGGGCGACCCCACGCAAGGATCGTCCCCTCTCGCCGTTTCAATAAGTGGAGGAGGGCGGTGCGGGGAGCGAGACGAGGGGATCGCGAACGGGATGAGGAGTGTCGGATGAGGGACTCGAGGGCCAGATGATTCCTCCCGGCCCGGCGGATGAGCTTCACCTGAGCGCGGAACAGCTCACCGCGTTCGTGGACCGGGCGCTTTCGGCGTCGGAGAGGTCGTCCGTCGCCGCTCACCTCGCCGAATGTCCCCCCTGCCGCCGGGAGCTCGCCGAGGTGATTCAAGCGCTTCGGGAGAGGCGGAACCTCAGGCGGCGCGCGGTCGGAATCCCGACCGCCGCCGCCGCCGCCGCGGCGATCCTGATCTTCGTTTACATTCCGAAGCCGGGGCCGGGCCCGACGCCCTCCACGCTTCGTACGGATCGTGCGGTGGCCGAGGAGACCGGCGTGCCCGCCCTCGTGCCCCTCGCTCCCGGAGCCACGGCGAGCGCGGAGTCGGTGGAGTTCATCTGGCGTGCCGCCGCGGATGGCGTCGTCTATCGGGTCACACTGGCCGACGAGCGGGGCGAGGTCGTGTGGACCGATGAGACCTCGGACACGACGGCCCGCGTCCCGCCCGGAGTCTCTCTCGAGCGGGGGCAGACGTACTTCTGGTACGTGGATGCGCTGCTCGGCGGCGCCGGCTCGGCGACGACCGGGGTGCAGGAGTTCCGCGTGCAAGAGTGAGCTCGTACGTGCAAGCGCTCGTCCCCTTCCGTGGGCCGCGCGTCCTGGCGATCGTCGCGGCCTGCGCGGCGGTGCTCGGCCTGCCCGGTTGTGTGGACCGAGAGAGCCCCCATGCCGGGCGCCGGACGGAGACGGTCCGCGAGCCCGGAGAATCTCGAGAAGCCCCCGGGGCAGATTCTCCCTTGCCTTCCCTCAACGCCGTCGCGGACGAGCTTTACGCCCAGGGCCGCTTCGACACGGCGGGGGTCCTGTATCGACAGGCTCTCAACTCGTCGCTGCGGGACGGCGACAGCGCGGCGGCCGCCCGGACCCTCACCTCCCTCGGGCTCACGGCGTACCGGCTCGGAGAGTACGAGGAGGCCCGCCGGGTGGGGGAACGAGCCCTGGCGCTGAAGCGGCGCCTCGGACTCCGCGATCTCCTCTTCCGCTCCTACAACGCCCTGGGCCTCCTGGCCTGGAGCGAGGGCGCGAACTTCGAGGCCCGGGACCTTTACGCGAAGGCGTTCGAGGCGGCGCGGGCGGCGCGGGACACGATCAGCCTGGCCAAGGTCTCCAATAACCTGGCTCTCGTCCTCACGGAGCTGGGGGAGTACGGGGAGGCCCGACGGCTGCTGCTCGCCGGCCTCAAGGCGGCCGACCAGGCTGACGATCCCCTGATTCAGGGACGGATCCTGACGAACCTGGGCATGCTGGACGTTCAGATCGGGCGACCGCTCTCCGCGATCGGCTTCCTGGAGCGGGCCAGAGTCTCCGTGCAGTGGGCACAGGACGTCACGGGAGAGCAGAACACCCTGGGACAGCTCGGCACGGCGTACGCGGCGATCGGGGAGCCCGGCAGGGCGATCGCGTACCTGGACACGGCGTTGGAGCGATCCCGGGCCCAGGGTCTCCGCCAGGAGGAGGCGAGCAACCTGGAGCAACTGGCCGAGCTGCACAGCCAGGCCGGAGCCTTCCGGCGAGCGGTGGATCTCTTCGCCCGGGCGGAAGCGATCAACGAGGAGCTGGGGCTGAGCGTGGAAACGGGGATCGACCTCCGGAGCGAGGCGGAGATCCACGCCCGGCTCGGAAGCACCCGTGCGGCGCTGGAGCGGGCGGCTCGCGCGCTGGAGATCCACCGGTCGGCGGCGGCTCCGTTCGAGGAGCTCGGCGATCTGCTCCTGCTCTCGGAGCTGACCCGGGACGCCGGGCGCCCCGATGAGGCCCGCGCCCACCTGACCGCCGCGCGCCGCCTCGCCGAGGACCTGGACGCGGGCACGGCACGAGTCGCCCTGGCCCTGACCGGCGCCCGGATGGCGGAGCTGGATGGAGAGTTCCAGACGGTTCTGGAAGCTCTCGCCGGCGTCGCCCCGGACCTGCTCACGGGGGATCAGGCCGCCCGGGTCGAGGCCCTGATGCTGCGCGCACGCGCCCACGCACGCCTCGGAGCACTGGACTCGGCGGCCGCGATCGGCCGCCTGGCCGTGGCCGCCGTCGAGAAGGTGCGCGGCGGGTTCGGGGCCGCCGCCCTTCGCACGTCTTACGCGGCGGAGAGGGAGGAAGCCTACGCCGGCCTCGTCGATGTCTTGCTGCGCCTCGGACGGCGGGCGGAAGCGTTTCAGGTAGCCGATGCCGCCCGGGGTCGTGCACTCCTCGAGCACCTGGACGCCCGTTCGCGAAACGGGGCCGGCGGGACGAGCGCCCGGAGCCTGGCCGAGGAGGAGAGGCAGCTCCTTCGCCGAATCGATACGCTGGTCGTGTGGATCGCGGAGCTCCGAGATGCTCCGGCGGAGGGGGAGCGGCGGGCCCTCGAAGCCGAGCGGGAGAGGCTCCGCCGGGAGCTCGCCCGCGCCCGGTCCGAATACGAGGCGGCCCTCTCTCGCTCCGACGAGCGGGATCGGACGGCGCTGGGCCTCGCGGGCCGCAAGACGGTCGGCGCGGAGATCGTCCGGCGTTCCCTGCTGCCCGATGAGGCACTCCTCCAGTACCTGGTCACACCCGAGAAGGTCATCCTGTTCGTGCTGACGAGGGACTCCGTGGGGGTCTTCGAAAGCCCGGTGCCGCGAGACAGGTTGGCGACCCAGCTTCGGATCTCCCGGGATCTGCTGGCGCGCCGCACGGGCCCACCGGCTGGCGGAATCTCGGTCCTCTCGGCGCTCCATGACGTGCTCATCGGCCCCGCGGATCGAGCGGGAATCCTCGCCGGAGTGTCGCGGCTGGTCATCGTCCCGCACGCGGAGTTGAACTATCTGCCGTTCGCGGCCCTGCGCGATCCGGAGAGCGATCGCTACTTGGTCGAGGAGTACGCCCTGACCCACCTTCCGGCCGCCGCGGCGCTCCCGGAGCTCCGGTCCCGCGGTGCCGCGCGGTGGACCGGAACCCGAGCGTATGGCTTCGCGCCTCTTCCCGATGAGCTGCCCGAGACGTGGGCGGAGGTGCGAGCTTTGCGGCGCGCGCTGGAGGGCACGCGACTCTTCCGGGGGGATCGGGCCACGGAGCCGGCGGTTCGCCGGGCTCTGACGCGAGACGGGATCGTGCACCTCGCCACGCACGGCATTCTCAACGTGCGGAACCCGATGTTCTCGCGGCTGGAGCTGGCCCGCGGGGCCGGCCTCGAGGCGGGGGACGACGGAAGACTCGAGGTGCACGAGGTGGTAGACGCTCGGGTGACGGCCTCCCTCGTCTTCCTCTCGGGCTGCGAGACCGGCCTCGGGGAGGCGTGGTCGACGGCGTTCGCGGTGGGGGAGGACTATGCCACCCTGGCCCGCGCCTTCCTGTACGCCGGGGCGGAGGACGTGGTCGCCACGCTGTGGAAGGTGGAGGATGCGGGGGCCGCGGCGTTCGCAGAAGCGTTCTATCGGCACCTGCACGGCTCTTTCCCGACCGAGGCGCTGGCCCTCGCGCAGCGCGAGATGATGGTGCACCCCCAGTACGGATCTCCCTACCACTGGGCGCCTTACCGTGTATC
Source organism: Gemmatimonadota bacterium (assembly GCA_046757885.1). Taxonomy (GTDB): domain Bacteria; phylum Gemmatimonadota; class Gemmatimonadetes; order Palauibacterales; family Palauibacteraceae; genus JBHHZD01. Next base: position 113 of record JBHHZD010000066.1, on the reverse strand, counting down.
GGGCAGCGGAGCGGTCTCCGGCGGAGCTCTGGCGACCGCGCAAGAACTCGAACTTCCTGCCGTGAGAGAATAGAAAGGGCGTTCCGCACGCCTCACCGCGTGCCCGCCGGCCC
>JBHHZD010000065.1:0-4759 GCA_046757885.1 Gemmatimonadota bacterium | reverse complement strand
GCCTACAAGATCGGCCAGCTGAAGATCTCCGAGCTCCGGGCCCGCGCGGAGCGGCGGCTGGGGGACCGGTTCGACGTGAAGGCGTTCCACGCGCAGATCCTCAAGGACGGGGCCCTGCCCCTGGACGTGCTGGAGGCCAAGATCGACCGCTGGCTGGAGGCGGGAAGCTGAGGCGCCCGGGGCCCATGGCGATGCTCGCGTACCGCGACCGATGACCGGGGCGCGCGAGGAGCCGTCCGCCCGCGTCCCCGACGCGGCCGGGACGGCCGGAGACTACGCCGTGCGCGTCCTGGCCCTTCTGGGTGACCGCGACCCGTTCGAGGTCCAGGCCGGGCTCCTACCCGGCCTCCGGGCGGCCGTCTCGGGCCTCGACGCGGAGACGCTCAGGACGCCGGAGCCGGGGGGGACGTGGTCGGTGCTGGACGTCGTGCGCCACCTGGCGGACACGGAGCTGGTGTACCGCTACCGCATGCGGATGAACGTCGCCCAGCCCGGGTCCGACATCGCACCGTACGATCAGGACGCTTGGGCGGCGGGCCTGCGCTATCGCGACGAGGACCTCGAGTCCACCCTGGCCGAGCTCGAGGCACTCCGGCGGGCGAACCTCGCCTGGCTGAAGGGACTCACGCCGGAGGAGCGCGCGCGGTCCGGGCGGCACGCGGAGCGCGGCCTCGAGTCGGTGGACACGATCGTCCGGCTCCTCGCCGCGCACGACCTCGTGCACCTGCGCCAGATCGAGCGGATCAAGGGGGCCGTCCTCGGGACGTGAAGCGGGAGCCGGGCCCGGCGGTGGCTCAGGGCGTGAAGCGGCGCTGTTCCCGGATCACGGCCACGCTCTCCGACATGAGCGTGAACAGGGCCTCGAAGCGCCCCTCGACGCCGACCTCGGCCCCGGCCCGGGGCGCCCCGCCGCTCTCGCTGACGACGGCGATCGTCCCCGTCCCGTCGCGCACCCGGTAGGCCCCGCGCCGCAGGGCGCCCAGGGACTCCGTGACCTCGCCCTCGATCTTCACCGTCCTGCCGTCGAAGCGGGCGGGGTCGTCCAGCAGCGTCTTGATCTGCATCGTCGAGCGGCAGCCGAACAGCGTCGGGGCCGCGAGCGCGACGAGGAGTACCGCGCGGCGCCCGGGGGAGCGACTTTTCATCGGGGAGCCTCCAGGAGCGGGGAGCGAGGGACCGGGACCATGACCACAGATGCGCCGCGGCCGTCTCACGGGCAAGCGCCCGTGCGCCTCCGCCCCATCGAGCCAGGCGACGATCCGCGGATCGCATCCATCATCCGGTCCGTGCTGGCGGAGTTCGGCGCCGTGGGCGAGGGGTACGCCTTCTCCGATCCCGAGGTGGAGGCGATGTCCACGGCCTACGCCGACCCCGCCCGTGCGGCCTACTTCGTGGCGGAGATGTCCGGCCGGCTGATCGGCGGGGGCGGCATCGGCCCGCTCGAGGGCGCGGCGCCCGACATCTGCGAGCTCCGCAAGATGTACCTCCTGCCGGAGGCGCGCGGATTCGGCGTGGGGCGCCGGCTCCTGGAGCGGTGCCTCGACACGGCCCGCGCCCTGGGCTACCTCCGCTGCTATCTGGAGACGCTGCGGCACATGGTCCGGGCGCGCGCCCTGTACGAGAGCTACGGCTTCACGATCCTGCCGGCGCCGCTCGGAGCGACCGGGCACACGGGCTGCGACCTCTGGTACGCGCTGGATCTGGTCAGGCCCGCCGCCGCGCCAGCGTGAGGCCATCCCCGATCGGGACGAGGCTCAGGCTGACCCGGTCGTCATCCCTGAGCCTCTCGTTGAACACGCGGATCGCGACCGTGCTCGGCTCCGAGTCCGTCACGTCCACCACGGCGCCCTCCCACAGGACGTTGTCCACCGCGATGAGGCCTCCGGGCCGAACGAGGGCGAGGGCGCGCTCGAAGTAGTCCCCGTAGGCCGGCTTGTCCGCGTCGATGAAGGCGAAGTCGAACCGGCCCGCGAGCCCATCCGCCAGGAGAGCGTCCAGGGTCGCGAGCGCCGGACCGAGGCGCAGGTCGATGCGGTCGGCCACGCCGGCCTCCGCCCAGTAGCGGCGCGCGATCGAGGTCCATTCCTCGCTCACGTCGCAGGTCACGATCCGCCCCCCGGGGGGGAGGGCGAGTGCCATGGCCAGCGTGCTGTACCCGGTGAACGTCCCGACCTCGAGGGCCCGCTCGACCTGGAGGAGCTCGACGAGGAGCGACATGAACTGACCCTGCTCCGGGCCGATCTGCATGTTCGCCTCGGCCAGCGCCGCCGTCTCCTCGCGCAGGCCCGCCAGGATCGGCGGCTCGCGCAGGGCCACCTTCCGGGCGTAGGCCGCCAGCGCCTCCGTCATCTCGATCGTGCGCAGGGACACCCGATCTCACTCCGCGAGCGCGAAGCGTTCCGTGATGTCCGCCGCGAGCTCCTCGAGCTGCGCCTTCGTCCGGCTCCGGAACTTCCGCGCGCACACCCGTTCGTAGGCGCCGCACAGCTCCCGGCAGGCCGGGTCCGGAATCATGCCGTCGGCCATGTCGAACAGCACGCGGTCCTCCTTGAGGATGTGGGACCGGATCAGGTCGATGTAGCCGCGGGACGCGTTGCGAAGGATGTGGCCCGATCGCTCGTTCCCGGCCCTCGCCGCGGGAAGGGCGTCGGCCATCTGCTTGATGAAGGCGCGCCCCTGGCGGTGCTCGTACAGCATCACGGCGATCGGTCCCCGGTGCCGGGGAAGGCCGCGGCGCTCCAGCTCCGGGAACAGGATGTCCTCCTCCTTCCCGTGATGGCACGCGCCGGCGAACTGGCGGAAGAACGTGATGCACTCCGCGACGGCGGCGTGGTCGAGGCCCTCATCCGCCCCACGCACGAGGATCTCCTCCAGGGCGTCGGCGACCCGGAGAATGAGCCGGTGCTCGTCGCGAAGGACGGCGGTGGGCGTGTCGGGTCGCGTCATGCTCGTCTCCGGTCCGCGCCACGCGCGGGGCCGGTGCAGCCGCGATCCGTGACGCCTGGCAGGTCATTCCAATCTACACGAATCCGGAGGAAAAGTTCAGTCCGTGCGCCAGGCAGGGCCCGGCGATGGGGGGCGGGCCGCCCCGAGTTCGTCCCGCGGCCGACGATGGCCCATATTCCTCCCATGGACACGATCGAGCTGAAGATCGAAGGCATGAGCTGCGACCACTGCGCCGACCACGTGCGCGGGGCCCTGGAGCGCGTCGATGGGGTGGAAGCGGCTTCCGTCGATCTCGAGGGCGGACGGGCCACCGTGCGCGCGCGGGGCGTCGCCACCGCAGAGCTGACGGCGGCGGTCGAGGCCGCCGGCTACGGCGCGAGTCCGGCCTGACGCCGTTCGCGACGACGGGACCGGGTCGGGCCGCCGGCGTCTTCTGGCTGGCCCTCCTGGCCTGGCCCGCCGCATCCCGCGCGGCCCAGGACCCGGACACGCTCTCGCTGGGAACCGGGCGCTACTCCGAGATGCGGACGCTGTACGAGAGGACGATCTTCAAGGTGGACGTCCTCACGCTCCGCGTGCGCCTCGGGCGGGCGGAGACGTCCCGGCTGGAGGACCTGGTGCGGCGCCGGGCCGGCGCGCCCGCGCTCGAGGACTCCATCGCGGACCTCGCGACACACGCCACGGACGCCTGGGCCGAGATCGAGTTCCTGCGGGACGTGGGTCTCGACCGGTTCGTGGACGGAGTTCGGAAGGACGTGCGCCGCGCCCGGGAGGCCGGGATCATCACGGAGGAGGACGAGCGGATGGTCTCCGAGGGGCTCCCGCGCTGGTACGCCTTCTTGGCCGACCGGCGAATCCGCAAGGGAGACCGCATGACCTACCGGATCCGGGCCGATACGCTGCGGACCCGCTACGTCGGCCGGGATGGCGACCTGCTGCTGGACCAGACGGACGTGGGCCCCGAGCGCAGGCTCGCCGTGCTCGGGGCCTGGTTCGCCCCCCGCAGCAGCTTCCGGAGAGGGCTTCTCCGATCGCTGACGAGGCCGGCGGCGGGCCGGCCCTGAGGGCCGCGTCCGGTCCGGGTGGGCGCGCCGGGCGTCAGGGCGTCGTGACGCGCGTCGGCGTGAGGCGCTTCTGCTTCGTGCCGTCGCCCAGCTGCCCGAGGTTGTTCAGGCCCCAGCAGTAGGCGACGCCGCCCCCCGTGACCCCGCACGAGTGGCTTCCCCCCGCGGCCGCGTCGACGAAGGTGAGCGCCCCCGCGACCGGGACGGGCACGGTGGGGGACACCGTGGACCCGTCGCCGACCTGTCCGGTGGTGTTCTCGCCCCAGCAGTAGAGCGTCCCCCCCGTCGTGGTTCCACACGTGTGCTCCCCGGCGGCGCTGATGTCCGCGAACGTCAGCCCACCCAGGACCGCGACCGGTGTCGTGCGCATCGTCGTCGTGCCGTCTCCCAGCTGGCCCAGGGAGTTCGCGCCCCAGCAGAAGGCGGCCCCGCTCGCATCCAGCCCGCAGCTGTGCCGGAAGCTCACGCTCACCGAGCGAAGCGAGAGGCCGCCGGCCACGAGCGTGGGCATCGTGCGGGAGGTCGTCGTGCCGTCGCCGAGCTCGCCGAAGGCGTTCGACCCCCAGCAGTACGGAGCGCCCCCCTGCGCCACCGCGCAGGTGTGCCCCGGCCGGACCGCGATCTCGGTGAAGGTGAGCCCGCCGGCCACCGGCGTCGGGACGTTGCGGGGGGTGGCGGTGCCGTCGCCCAGCTGTCCGGAGGCGTTTCCGCCCCAGCAGAAGGCGGTGCCCGACGTGTCGAGGCCGCAG
>JBHHZD010000064.1:0-4975 GCA_046757885.1 Gemmatimonadota bacterium | reverse complement strand
TGACGGGCCGCCTCACTCTCCGGGTGCCGTCCGCCCTCACCCCGAGGTATAATGTGGAGCGTATGGCGCTCTCGCAGATCACCTGGCAGGACGTCCAGCAGCTCCCGGACGACGGCCATCGCCACGAGGCGATCGCGGGGGAGCTGTACGTGACGGCGGCGCCTTCGTCACGGCACCAGCGCATCGCCCGACGTCTTCTCTATTCCCTCGAGGCGACGTTCGGAGCACGGGGACTCGGCGAGCTGTTCTTCGCCCCGATCGGCGTCGAGTTTCCGGCCACCGGCGAGGGCGTGCAGCCCGACATCGTCTTCGTCTCTGCCGCGCGGGCGGGGATCATCTGCGACGAAGGCATCCGGGGCGCTCCCGATATCGTGATCGAGATCCTCTCCCCCACCACGGCCCACCGGGACCGCGGCGTGAAGCGGAAGCTGTACGAGCGTCAGAGGGTGGAGCAGTACTGGATCGTGGATCCCGACGTCGGGGCCGTCGAGGTGTGGACCTTCGGCGCCGAGCCCGGCTTCGAGCGCTTCACGCGATCCCTCCCCGCGCGGCTCGGCGGCGAGACCGCCGGCGAGATCGATCTGGAGGAGATCTTCCGGGCGGACTGACGGCTCCGGCTCGGCCGACTCCGACCCGCCCCGGCCCACCCGGCTCCGCTCCGCCCCGACCCGCCCGCCGTTTGACATCTCACGCCCCACCCGATCTTTTCCCGGCTTCCGTCGCGAGGGGAAACTTTCGCGTGCGTGGATCCGTTCACGGAACGTGAGTTCACGCCTGCCGTCTACGCCTGACCGACCCGCAGACAGGAGACGCGCTCTGGAACCGACGGTCGCACCGGCCCGCCGCCAATCTGCCGGCTTTCCCCCTCGCGCCTTCCCGCTCGTCGCCTGCCTCCTGGGCGCCGGCCTGCCGGGCATCGGCCTGCCGGGCGGCGGCCTCTTTGGCCCCGCCCCCGCGCACGCGCAGGAGTCCGGCCCGTCGCGGCCGGCCGCCCGCTCGAAGGCCGACATCGAGGCCCTGTACGCCGCCCGCCAGGACAGCGCCCGCCGGCTCTTCACGGCGGCGGACGTGGACTTCATGACGGGGATGATCTCCCACCACGCGCAGGCGCTCATCATGTCCGGCCTCGCGCCCACGCACGGGGCGGGCCCGGCCGTGCGGACGCTGACCGCGCGCATCATCAACGCCCAGCGGGACGAGATCGTGCTCATGCAGGGGTGGCTGGAGGATCGCGGGCAGCCGGTGCCGGAGGTGCGGATCGACGGGCTGGACCTCACGATCGACACGGGCGGTCACGCGCGCCACGCGCCCCTGATGCCCGGCATGCTGAGCCGCGACCAGCTCGAGGAGCTCGACGGGGCCGCCGGGCCGGAGTTCGACCGCCTGTTCCTCACCTACATGATCGAGCACCACGCGGGGGCCGTCACCATGGTGCACGATCTTTTCGCCACCGACGGCGCCGCCCGGGACGCCTTCGTCTTCAAGCTCGCCTCGGACATCCAGGTGGATCAGACGACGGAGATCGCCCGGATGGAGCGCCTGCTCACCACCCTCCCTGCCTCGGGGGCGGGATCCGACGAGCGGTAACGGAAGCCACGCACGAACCACGAACGGGGGACACTTCATGGGATCCGCGAACGACCGCAGCCAGCACACCGCCGGGGGCGGAGCCCCGGCCCGCCGCATCGCCGCCGCGTGTCTGGTCACCGGCCTCCTCGGCGCGGCCGCCTGCGCGCCGTCGGCGACCACGGACGCCACGGCCACCGGCCAGGTCCGGCCCCTGACCTCCGCCTCGTCCCCCGCGCCGGACCGCGACCCCCGGGAAGGGCTCGGGGCGGGCCTGCTGGACGCCGAGGAGGCGGCCTGGAACCTGCGCGTCGTCTCCGAGACGCCGCCGCCGGAGGCCTTCGTCGGGGTCACGAACTCCGACCTCGCCTTCACGGGCCACTACGCGATCCAGGGCAACTACAACGGCTTCCAGGTCTGGGACATCTCCGATCCCGCGTCGCCCGTGCTCGTGAAGGGCTACGTCTGCCCCGCCTCGCAGAGCGACGTGTCCGTGTACCGGAACCTGCTCTTCGTCTCGGGTGAGGGGCTGGGAGGACGGCTGGACTGCGGGACCGAGGGCGTCGCGGAGTCCGTGAGCCCGGACCGCCTGCGCGGCATCCGGATCTTCGACATCTCCGACATCCGCAATCCCGTCTACGTCGGCAACGTGCAGACGTGCCGCGGCTCGCACACGCACTCCGTGCTCGTCGATCCGGACGACGCGGAGAACGTCTACATCTACGTCTCCGGCTCCGCTCCCGTGCGACCGGCCGAGGAGCTGCCGGGCTGCTCGGGCGAGCGCCCGAACGTGAATCCGAGCTCGGCGCTGTTCCGGATCGAGGTCATCCGCGTGCCGCTCGCGCATCCCGAGGAGGCGGCGATCGTGAGCTCGCCGCGGATCTTCGAGGACCTCGCGGCTCCGCCGCGGCACGGCCCGAGCGAGGCGGACCTCGCCGACATCGAGAAGGCCCGGGCGCGGGGCGCCTTCGTGATCGAGCTGAGCGGCCAGCCCTTCGTCCTGCCCGAGCAGATGACCGATCCGATGCTCGCGAACGCGGTGAAGGCGCGGGGCGGCACGGGCGAGCCGACGGCCGCCGACAGCGCGGAAGTCCGGCGTCAGCTCGAGGCATCCATGGCCCGGCGCCGGGCCGCCCGGCAGGGCCAGGGGCCTCCGACCGGGCCCACGCAGTGCCACGACATCACGCTCTATCCGGCGATCGGGCTCGCGGGCGGGGCCTGCGAGGGCTACGGGCTCCTCCTGGACATCAGCGATCCGGTGAACCCGCGGCGGATCGCGGCGGTCTCGGACTCGAACTTCTCTTACTGGCACTCGGCCACGTTCAGCAACGACGGGAGCCGGGTCCTGTTCAGCGACGAGTGGGGGGGCGGCGGCGGGCCGAAGTGCCGGGCGACCGATCCGCGCGAGTGGGGCGCCGACGCGATCTTCACGGTCGCGGACGGGGGCATGCAGTTTCAGAGCTACTACAAGCTGCCGGCCGTCCAGACCTCCGAGGAGAACTGCGTCGCGCACAACGGCTCGCTCATCCCGATCCCGGGCCGGACGGTCATGGTCCAGGCCTGGTACCAGGGCGGCGTGTCCGTATTCGACTGGACGGATCCGGCCCACCCGGTCGAGATCGCCTTCTTCGACCGCGGTCCCGTCGACGCGACGAAGATGGTCGGCGCGGGCTCGTGGTCCGCGTACTGGTACAACGGCGTCATCGTGAGCTCCGAGATCGCGCGCGGCCTGGACATCTTCGAGCTGGAGCCGAGCGAGTTCCTGACGGCGAACGAGATCGAGGCGGCCCGGTCGGTGAAGTTCGACTACTTCAACGTGCAGGGGCAGCAGGAGTTTGTGTGGCCGGCGTCGTTCGCGCTCGCGCGGGCGTACGTGGACCAGCTCGAGCGCTCGGGCGGTCTGCCGGGGGCCCGCGTGGCGCGGATCCGCACCGCGCTGGCTGGCCTGGAGGCCGCCTCACCGGCCGAGCGGCGGCCCGCTCTCACCCGGCTGGCCACGCGCCTGGAGCAGATGGCCGGCGAGTCGGCGGACGGCGGGAAGCTGCGCGACCTGGCCGACACGCTCCGCGAGCTCGCGGCCGGCTGATCCGGGCCCGACCTGCCCGGCCCCGCGCGTGGGCCGGGCGGGTCTCCCCGCGCCCGCTCCCGTTTTCCCGATTCGGCGCCTCCGGCATCGGTCGCTTCCGGCGCGACGCATGCCTCCAGAGCCGTCCGACGCCCGATCCCGTTTTCCCACTTTCCCAATTCTGGCTTTCCGACACTCGCTGACCCATTCCCCGCTGCCCACTCTCCCATTATCCCACTTCGGGGGCCGCCGGCCGCCTTTTCACATCCCGCAGGCTTCCGCACCTTCCGGCATGGAACTCGCGGCCGGAGTCTTCGTCGTCGTCCTGGTGGGGACGGCTCTCGCGCGCACGCTGGCCGACGCCCGGGCCGCGGTCGCGGCGGCGACGGGAGCGACGGCCGGAGCGGCCGGCGAGACCGGGGCCGCGCGTGGCCCGGCGGCCGGGGGCCGCGCCCCCGCGCTCTCCGTGCTGAAGCCCGTCCGCGGGGCCGATGACTTCACGGAGGCGGCCCTCGCCTCGTGGTGCGAGCAGGACTACGACGGCCCGATCCAGGTCCTCTTCTGCCTCCAGGACGAGGCGGACCCAGCGCTCCCGATCGCGCGTCGCGTCGCGGATCGGACCCGGCAAGAGGTCCGCGTGGGGCCGGTGGCCGCGGGCTGGAGCGGGAAGATGTCCAACCTCCGGCACGGGCTCGCGGCGGCCCGCCACGACACCCTCGTGCTGAGCGACGGGGACATCCGCGCCGCACCCGACACCTGCGCCCGCATCGCGGGGGCGCTCGCGGAGGCGGACCTCGTCTCCTGCCTGCCGCTGTTCACGGGCGCCCGGGGCTTGTGGGCGCGCCTGTACGAGGGGCTGTGGACGTACGTGATCCTGGGCTTCGTCGCTCCCACGATCCGGTGGCGGGGCCGTGGCGCGATCGGCGGGACGCTGGCGCTCCGGCGGGAGACGCTGGAGCGTCTGGGCGGGCTCGAGCCGTTCCGGGACTTCGTGGCCGAGGACGTGGCGATCGGCCGGCGGGCGGCCGAGCTCGGCCTCCGGGCCCGCCTGGGGCCCGCCGTCGATGCGCCGGTGGGCCGCCTCGGAGCCCGCGACCTCGCGGGGCGCTTCGCGCGGGCGGCCCTGCTCGGCGACACCCTCTCGCCCGTGGAGGCGAATCTCCGCTTCGCCGCCCTCTTCGCTTGGCTGCCCGTGCTCCTGGCCGGGGCGATCCTGGCGAGCGGCCCGCTCCTGGCGAGCGCGGCCGCCCTCCTGGCCCTGCGCGTCGGCGCCGCCGCGGGGCTCGCCCGGATCTCGAGCCAGCCCCCGCGCCTTCCCTGGGAGGCGCCGCTCGGCGACCTGAT
>JBHHZD010000063.1:0-5708 GCA_046757885.1 Gemmatimonadota bacterium | reverse complement strand
GGAGGGGGATACAATGAGGCGCTCGATCTTTCTGGGCACGGGGCTCGCGCTCCTGTTCGCCGGCACGGCGACCGGGCAGACGATCGTCGGCTCGGAACACGACTTCAGCGGCGACACCTGGAACACCACGGGCGAGATCTGCGTCGTGTGCCACACGCCGCACAACGCGGACGCGACGGTGTCGAACGCGCCCCTGTGGAACCACCAGGTCACCGGATCCACGTTCACCGTCTACAGCAGCCCGACCCTCGACGCGACGGTCGGCCAGCCGGGCGGGAGCTCGAAGCTCTGCCTGAGCTGCCACGACGGCACGGTGGCGCTGGACAACTTCGCCGGGAAGACGAACGGCACGAACTTCATCTCGGGCGGAGAGCTGCTCGGGACGGACCTGAGCAACGACCATCCGCTCTCGTTCACGTACAACACGGCGCTCGCCACGGCCGACGGCGGCCTGAACGACCCGGCCACGGCCAGCTCCGGCCTCGGCGGGACGATCGACGCGGACATGCTGTTTGCGGGGCAGGTGCAGTGCGCCTCGTGTCACGACGTGCATAACGGCAGCGGGGTCGCGAAGCTGCTCCGCAAGAGCAACGCGGCCAGCGCCCTCTGCCTGACGTGCCACGCGAAGTGAGGCGCGCGGCCGACGGCCGCTCGTAGAGGAGAACCTTCTCGGGGGGCGGCTCGCGGTCGCCCCCCGTATGTTGCCGGCGAACCGTACTCGGCTCTGAGCGATGGGGAGAGGACCGGATCCAGCGAGACTCTCGGCCACGGCCCTGCTGGCCCTGGCGCTGGGGGCGTGCGCGTCGGCCGCGCCTCCGCCTCCGCGTCCGCTCGTCGTTTTCCCGCCCCCGCCCGACACCGCACGCATCCAGTTCCTCGCGCGCTACAGCGACACGCGGGACGTGGAGAGCCGCAAGGGCCCGTCCTTCCTCGGGAGGCTCATCGGCAAGGACAGGGAGCCGGAGGAGGGATCCGCGATCGTGAAGCCGTACGGAGTCGCGATCCACTCGGGGCGGATCTACGTGTGCGACACGATGGCGGGCGGCGTGGAAGTCCTCGACCTCGCCGCGCACCGGTTCGAGTTCCGCAAGCCGCGCGGCCTCGGCCAGCTCCGAAAGCCCATCAACTGCTTCGTGGCCGACGACGGGGAGCTCTACGTGGCGGACGTGGACCGCGAGCAGGTCGTGGTGTTCGACTCGGCCGGCGCGTATGCGGGCGGCTTCGGGGAGGGAGCGGACTTTCGCCCCACGGACGTGTTCGTGGACCCCGACCGCGTGTGGGTCGCGGACATCGGAGGCCGGAAGGTGCGCGTGTTCGACCGGGGCACACGCCGGCTCCTCCGCTCCTTCCCGACCGACACCGTCGGTCCCGGCGTCCTGTTCCAGCCCACGAACCTCTTCGTGGCCGACGACCGCGTGTACGTGACGGATTTCGGCGACTTCCGGGTGAAGGTCTTCACGCGGGACGGGGAGTACGTGAGATCGGTCGGGAGCTACGGCCGGTCGCTCGGACAGTTCGTGCGCCCGAAGGGGATCGCGGTGGACCGGGAGGGGCGGCTGTACGTGGTCGATGCGGGGTTCGAGAACGTCCAGGTGTTCGATCCGGCCGGGAAGCTCCTGATGTTCTTCGGCGGCAGCTACGACGGCCCCGGATACATGTGGCTGCCGGCCAAGGTCGTCGTGGACTACGACAACCTGGCCCTCTTCCGGCCCTTCGTTCACGAGGGGTTCGACCTCGATCACCTGGTCATCGTGACGAATCAGTACGGGCCCGACAAGGTCACGGTGTACGGGTTCGTCCGGCCGAGGGCGGAGACCGATGGGACGCCGTAGCGGGATCGCGGCCCTGAGCCTGCTCGCAGCTCTGCCGATCGCCGGCTGTGGAAAGGCGGCCGGCGTGTTCTTCGACGTGCCGCCGAAGGCGGAGACGCCGGAGACGGGCACGAGCCCGGCCGCGCCGACCGTGGGCGCACGGTCGGCACCCGGCGGCCCGCTTCGGGCGGACACCGTCCCCGAGGCGAGACCCGCCATCGAATCCGTGCGCGATCCGGACAGCGTGCTCGCGCTCCTGCCCCGCGACAACGCGGGTGACGTGGACTGGGTCGCCGCCCTGCGGACCGGCGTGATCGCGCCCCGGCGCGCGCGCCCCGGTGAGACGGCGCCGCCGCCGAGCGGCTTCGGGTACGACTTCATCATCCGCGGGCCGGCCCCCATGTTCGACGCGAGCTTCCCCCACTCGCGGCACATCGAGTGGCTGGCGTGCGAGAGCTGTCACCCGCGCATCTTCCCGTACCGCGGCGACACGATCACCATGGCGGCCATCAACGCGGGCGAGAAGTGTGGCCGCTGTCACGGCAGGGTCGCCTTCGGCCCCGCGGCCTGCGAGCGCTGCCACACGGGCGTGACGATGGCGCCGAACCGGATCGAGGCGACGCTGGGCGGAAGTTTCGCCCTCGCCAGGACCGCCGAGGCCGCGGCGCGGACTCCGCAGACCGCGTTTCCGCCCGCGCGGTTCCCGCACTGGGTCCACCGCATTCGCTACCGGTGCAGCGCGTGCCACACGGAACCGTTCGAGATGCGGGCCGGGAGCTCCGAGCTCACCATGGCGGAGATGCAGAGGGGCCAAGCGTGCGGCACCTGCCACGACGGCCGATCGGCCTTCGGGCTCGTCGAGTGCCAGAGGTGCCACGTCGCGACGGAGACGGGCGGACCCGCGGACCGATGAAGAGCCGGGGCAGGACGCTGGCGGTCATCGCGCTCGCGGTGCCGCTGGCCAGCGGCAGGGCGCTCGCCCAGGGCGTCACTCTCCGGCCCGTGACCGGCGAGGCCGGCGTGGACTTCGATGGCGCCTGGATCGCGTTCCCGTCCACGCCGTCCACGAACCGGCGCACGTTCCAGCAGTGGATCCAGGTGAACCTCGGCGGATCCGTCGTCGATCCGCGGCTCCTGGACTTCTCCCTCGGCCTTCGGCCCCTGCGCTCGCAGACGGCCTGGGGCGGCTTCCCGTCCTCGCCGAGCGGGGGTCTGGACGGCCTGGACGGGAGCGCCTCCGTGCGCCTGCTCGGCGGGGCGCCGGTGTCGCTCGCGCTCGCCGGCTCGAGGGCCACGATCGACAACCGCGGACGCTTCGGGTCGCGGACCGACGAGGTCCGGAGCGGGTGGGAGAGCCGCCTCCGGTTCCGGAACCCCTACATGCCGGGAGAGATCCACTACTCCGACCGCTCCCGCGACCTCACGTGGCGGCCGGACGCGAGCCAGGCGTTCCGGGAGGCCGATCGGGTGCGCACGCTCGAGGTCACGGCCCGGAGCAGAAAGACGGGCGCCGTGTTCGAGCGGCTGTCCTTCGACGATCGAGTCGGCCTGCGAGACTTCATCCGCTATCGCGCGATCCTCGACCATCACGTCCGCTGGGGGAAGGGCAGCCGCGTGATCTCGTCCTTCCAGTGGGTTCGGAGGACCGGCTTCACCGCCTACGAGAACCGTTCCTGGGCCCAGCGCATACATCTCCAGCACACGCGGCGCGTGGGCTCGGATTGGGAGTACCACCTGTTCTCGCAGGAGGCGGGACCCGACTTCACGCGGGGCGGGGACGGCGAGGTCGCGGCCCGGGTCGCGGTCGCGAGCGGACTGGAGGCGAGCGTCGAGGGCTACGGCCAGTGGACCCGCTTCCGCGTCGGCCGGCAGTCGTACTACCGCGTGCGCCCCCGCCTGAGCCTCGCCGCCAACCTCCCGCTCGGCTTCGAGCTCCTCGCCGACGGCGCCGTCGGCTACGAGTGGCACGACCAGGAACCGACGGAGGCCGGGTTCGCGTCGATCGTGGGCGAGCTCCACGTCCTCGGGGCCTCCCGGCGCTTCCAGCTCGACGAGGCGTTCGCCGAGGCGGCCAGCGTGGAGCTCTCGAGCGCGGACGGCACGCGCCTGTTCCAGAATCAGGTGGACTACCGGCTCGTCGAGACGGGCCCCTTCGTGGAGGTGCTCGCGCTTCCGGGGGGCCGTCTCGTGGCGGGAGACTCGGTCGTGGCGGACTACCGGTTCCGGATCGTCCCGGGCGCGACGACCAACTCCTGGGTCAGCGACTACGGGGTCGAGGCCCGAACCGGCGGACTCCGGCTGTACGCCCGGCGCAGCGTGCAGGACGCCACGCGGGACATCGATCCGGGCCTCCTGCCGACGCTCCGCAACTACGACGACGTGACGGCGGGCGCCGGGCTCGACCTGCCCGTCGGATCCGGCGCGCTGGACCTCCAGGTTGAGCACCGCCGGCGTCGGGCCGACACGTTCGACTTCCGGAACACGAACCTCAGGGGTGGCTACAGCGTCCTGCTCGGCGGGCTCGTGCAGGTCCGGTTCGGGGGCGGCGCGAGCCTGCGCCGCGGCGGCACCGCCCCGTTCGACCTCGTGGAGGGGGAATCCTCCCTGGAGTGGGGCGCGACCCGTGACCTCCGCCTCCGGGCCAGCTTTTCCGTCTGGCGCTGGACGGAGGACGGCCGGGAGGAGCGCTTCGCGGGCGGCGGGCTCGGGGGCGACTGGCTCGTGGGCCTCCTGCGGCTCCAGTTCCGCTACGACCGCGTCGCGTGGCGAGACGGCTTCGACCGCTCCGAGAACCGCCTCGTGGTGCGGGCGGTCCGGACGCTCTAACATTCCCCTGCGATGACGATGCGCTTCCGGCACCCGCCCCGCCTGCTCGGGCCCGCGATGGGCGCGCTCCTGGCTCTCGCGCTCCCGGCGGCCCTTCGCGCCCAGCACGCGCCGGGGCTCGTGCCCCGGGCCGGCGCGGCGGAGGCCCCCGAGGCCGGGGACTGCGGGCTCTGCCACGGCTCGCACGCCGAGGGCGGCCAGGCGGGCTATGGGCTTCGCACGGACGACGTCCCCGGCCTCGCCCTCCAGGCGCCGGGGCTCGGGCGCGCGTCCCTGAGCTGCCTGCGCTGCCACTCGACCCCCGGCCTCCGGAGCCGGCAGCCCGAGTTCGCGGGCCGTCCGCCCGCCGCGAAGGCCGGCGCGTTCCTGTCGCTCGACCTCGCCGACGACCACCCGGTGGGGCGGATCCGGGGCGACGGCCTGGTCTCCACCGGCGACCGCCCGAGGCCCGGAGGCCTCGGGCCGGCGGGACGGCGGATGTCCCTGCGGGCCATCGGGCCGGGAGCCACCGCCGAGATTCAGTGCACGACGTGCCACGACCCCCACGAGCGGACCGCGAGCCTGCCGTCCGCCGAGACCCAGCGGCGACTCTGCGGGGCCTGCCACGAGCCCGCACGCTACTCGCTCCGGCGGCACGCGGAGCTCGCGTGCTCGGACTGCCACGCCCTGCATGGGGGAGCCGACGAGCGCCTCCTGCGGGAGGGCGGCGAGGAGCCGCTCTGCCGCTCCTGCCACGACGGCGCTGCGCGGCCGCGGGGGGGAATCGCCCGCACGATCGCGCCGCGAATCGACCCCGGCCACGGTGCGAGCGGGGGCAGATCCTGCCTCACCTGCCACCCCGCGCACGACTAAGCTTCCCTTGACAGCGCGTCGGCAGGGAGAGCCAGTTGTCAGCGACCGTCAGGACCGTTCACATCGATCGAACCCGAGGAGGCTCCGATGGGTCGTTCCCTCGCCGTGCTCGTCGCGCTCCCCGCGCTCGGCTGTGCATCCATCCTCAGCTCCGGCCCGACGACCCTGGACTTCCGGTCCGATCCGGAGGGAGCCGAGGTCCTCGTGAACGGCGAGTCC
>JBHHZD010000062.1:0-5978 GCA_046757885.1 Gemmatimonadota bacterium | reverse complement strand
CAGGAGCGCGAGCCCCGTGCCCAGAAAGATCGAGCGCCTCATTGTATCCCCCTCCGGCCGGCCGTCGCCGGCGTTTGGCAAGGTTCCTGGCCAGGAAGCCTCGAGATTCGCGGCTTCTCGTCACGTGAACGAAAGTGCAAGTCCCGTTCCGAGCACATTGCGCCTCGCGGCCGACGGTATGAGCGGACTGCAACGCATGTATTGTCATGTACTTGCCAGCATCGACCGGCCCACCGGTCTGCGTCCCCGCCGACACCGCTGTGGCGTCCGCTCCCGGCCGGCCGTGGGCCGAACTGTCGGCCCGTGGGACAATATAACCCATTCGCGGGGCGAGACGACACGAATGGGCCGCCGGCGAGCGCGCCGACCGCCAGCCCGGGGCCCACCCACCGCCGGATCACGGGCCCGCTCCCGCGGCAGGAAGCTCGTCGACGCGTCCGGCGCGGTTGTTCGTGACGTAGATCCGGCCCTGGAGCCCGATCGCCACGTCGAGCGGCAGCCAGAGCTGTCCGGGTCCCGAGCCGAACCCGCCGAGCGTGGCCTGCAGGGATCCGGTGGCCCGGTCCAGCACCTGGACCTCGCCGGCCAGGGCGTCCACGAGCAGGATGCGGCCCGCCGCGTCGACGGCAAGGCCCTGCGGGCGGGAGAAACGCTGGCCGAGCATCCCTGCCTTGCCCGAGATCTCCGTCAGGTACGTGCCGTCGGGCGCGAAGAGCTTCACGGCGGGCGGCACGCTCATGGCGGGATCGCCGTAGTCGCTGACGAGGATCTCGCCGCGGGCCGGATCGAACGCGATGCCCGTCGGCGCCTGGAGATCGGATGCGGCGAGGCCGGGTCCGGAGATCGTGCGCACGAGGGCGCCGGAGGCCAGGTCGAAGACGAGGACGCGGGCGCCCCGTCCGTCCAGCACGAAAACGGTGCCCGCGGAGGCATCGACCGCGATGTCCGTGGGGTCGTTCACCGCGCCGGGGCCCCCGAGCGCCCGCAGCCACTTCCCGCTGGCGGCCCGGTACACGTCCACGGTCCCGGTCTCCGCGTTCCCCACGAGCAGAAGCCCGCCGGACCTCGCCACGCCGAGCGGCCGCCCGCCCACGTCCAGCGCCCCGGAGGGTGCCCGATCCGGACGGAAGCAACGGCCGTGCCGCCCAGGTCCGCGCGTGAGGAGGTCGTGCGGAACCCGCCGAACACGCGCGCTCCGCCCGACCGCCGGTGTCCTCGTGGCGCCCGCGCCGCCGCTCTCGCCGGCCGCCCGGCCACCGCCCGACGGACGGCCACGGGTCGTTTCGTCCCACGCTTGCCGCCCGGGAGCCGGTGGCCGAAGTTTCGCGCCATGTCCGTCGGCTCGCGGCTTCGTGGCCTGTTCACGCTCGGCAGGGGCGTCATCGGCGGCCTCTCGGAGGAAAACGCCGGGCCGGACCCGTTCGCTCTGTTCGCGCGCTGGTTCGAGGAGGCTCGGTCCGGAAGGATCTTCCTGCCCGAGTCGATGACGCTCGCGACCGCGACCCCGGACGGTCGGCCCTCCGCGCGCATGATGCTGCTCAAGGGCGTGGACGAGCGGGGCTTCGTGTTCTACACGAACTACGAGAGCCGCAAGGCCCTGGAGCTGGCCGCGAATCCCCGCGCGGCCATCGTGCTCCACTGGTCCGCCCTCCAGCGGCAGGTCCGGGCCGAGGGGACGGTCGCGCGGCTCACGGAGGAGGAGTCCTCCGCGTACTTCCGCACCCGCCCGCGCGGCAGCCGCATCGAGGCCTGGGCCTCCCTCCAGAGCTCGATCCTGGTGAGCCGCGAAGAGCTGGAGCGGAGCTTCCGCGAGTACGAAGTCACGTTCCGGGGCGGTGAGGTCCCGCTTCCGCCCTTCTGGGGCGGCTACCGGCTGACCCCGGAGAGCATCGAGTTCTGGCAGGGCCGCGCGAACCGCATGCACGACCGCCTGCGGTACGTTCGCGAGGACGGCGGCTGGCGGCGGGAGCGCCTCTCCCCCTGACCGCGGAGGGCCAGGATCCGGCGTCTCCCGGCGTCCGTTGACACATCCGGAAACACCAGGGACCTTGGGGGTAGCAGGGCGAGAAGCGGGATCGAGGCCGTCGCCAGCGCCAGAAAGGGGGGGCCATGAACGGAATCGTGAGGCCGATCGGACGGATCGGAGCTCTCCTCGCGGGCGCCGGGCTTCTCTGGCTCGGACCCGGGGTCCGGGTGGCGGCGGCGCAGGGGGCGGATTCGGCCTCCACGCCGGGCGCCACGCCCGCCCCCACGTTCGACTCGATCTGCTACGATCTCGCCGACGATCCCACGCTGGCCGAGCTCTACCCATACGTGGGCCTGACGACCTCGCCGGCGGACTGCCGCTACCTCCGGCACCTCCGCTGGCGCCATGCGTTCGGGATCGCCGATCCGGGCCCGCTGCCGGCGCCCCGGCCCGTCCGCGTGGACGTCGTGGCCGTGGAGCAGGTACCGGTGCCCGTGGCGGAACCGGGTCCGCCACCGCGACCGGCCGCGCCGGTGGGCCGGTCGATGCGAAAGCCGCTCGGCGACGACGTCCGGACGCCGGCGAGCGCTCCCGGCCGGGCCGCGCTCCCGGCCGCCCCGCGAGCCGCGGTCCCGCCCCCGCCGCCGCCCCGGGCCGCTACGGCTGCGGGTTCCGTGCGCCCCACCCCGCGACCGGCTCCCGCGCCGAAGCCGGCAGCTCGACCCGAGTAGCGCCGGGCGGACCCGCCGGACCCCGCGGGCGCTTCGGCGCGTTCCTCTTGGGACACGCATCCGCATTCGCGCTCACACGAACGACGTACGGCTCATGGAAACGATCCGCCCTCTGCTGGAGGCGTACGGCTACTGGCTGCTGCTCGGGGTCGGGTTCGCGGAGTTCGCGGGCCTGCCGATCGCCAGCGTGCCGGTGCTCGTGCTCGCCGGAGCCTTCGCGGCGCACGGGCACCTGAACCTGGGCGTCGCCGTGCTGAGCGCGGCCGCGGGAGGGCTCGCCGCCGACCTGGGCTGGTATGCGGTCTCCCGCTGGCGCGGCAACCGTCTCGTGAGCACGGTGTGCGGGCTCACGTCGAATCCCCGTGCCTGCGCCCTCGCGGTGGCCGATCGCCTGTCCCGGGTCGGGCCCATCTACATCGTCCCGTCCAAGTTCATCCCCGGGACCGCGAACCTCATCGCCGCGGCCGCCGGCATGGCGGGCCTGCGGACCTCCGCCTTCCTCGCCGCCGACGCGGCGGCCCTCCTCCTGTGGGCGGGCGCGTACGGGCTCCTGGGCTTCTTCCTCTCGTCCCAGGTCGGGCTCGTGGTGGACTGGATCGCGGGCTACGCGCGGTGGGCGCTGGCGCTCGTCGCGCTCCTCATCGCAGGAGCCTCGGCGTGGCGGCTCGTTCGGGCCCGCATGCACCGGGCCGCGCACGGCACACGCGTGGCCGGGGCGGCCTGAGGCTTGCCGGCCCGTCCTGCCCCGGCGGTTTCGTGCCGGCGGGTCTTCAGGCGGAGATCCCGAACACGAGGGGGACGAGCAGGAACGTCGCGAGCGTGATGAGAACGAGGAAGAGGAGGTTCACCGCCACGCCCGCCCGCGCCATCTGCGGGATCGTGATCGCGCCGCTCCCGTAGACGATCGCGTTCGGCGGCGTCGCGACGGGGAGCATGAAGGCCGTGCTCGCCGCCAGAGCGGCCGGCAGCACGAGGAGGAGCGGATCGCGGCCGATCCCCACCGCCACGGAGCCGAGCACGGGCAGGAAGGCCGCCGCCGTCGCCGTGTTGCTCGTGATCTCGGTCAGGAGCATGACGGCCCCGGCGACGACGGTGACCAGGAGGACGGGCGGCCAGTGGGCGATGCCGGGGATCACCCCCCCGATCCAGCGGCTGAGGCCCGTGGCCTGGATGGCCGCCGCCAGGCTCAGGCCGCCCCCGAACAGCAGGAGCACGCCCCACGGTGTGCGCTCGGCCGTCCTCCAGTCCAGGAGCGCGCCGCCCGCCCCGCCGCCCGCCGGGAGGAGGAAGAGGAGGAGCGCGCCGAGCACCGCGATGCCCGGGTCGGAGAGGCCGGGGATCCGGTCATCGAGCAGGGGTCGGGCCATCCAGAGCGCGGCCGTGAGGGCGAACACGGCGGCGACCCGCTTCTCCGCCGGCCGCATGGGGCCGAGCCGCTCCGCCTCCTCCCGCAGCAGGGCCTGCCCTCCCGCGAGCTCCGGCAGCCGCACGGGGCAGATGACCCGCGTGAGCAGGAGGTGGGCGAGCGGAAGGCCCACGAGGACGAGCGGGACGCCGACCATCATCCATTGCGCGAACCCGATCTGGATCTCGTAGCTCTCGAGCAGGAAGGCGGCCAGGAACGCGTTCGGGGGCGTCCCCACGAGGGTGGCCAGGCCGCCGATGCTGCACGCGTAGGCGATGCCGAGCATCAGCGCGCGCGCGAACGTCTCCGCCTCCTCCCGGCCGGAGCGGGCGAGGCCGACGATGGAGAGGCCGATCGGCAGCATCATCATCGCGGTCGCCGTGTTGCTCACCCACATGCTGAGCAGGGCGCTGCTCGCCATCACCCCTCCGATGACGGCCCGCGGCCGCGTTCCGAACAGGCGGAGGGCGGCGAGGGCGAGGCGGCGGGGCAGGCCCCATCGCTCCATCGCGAGGGCGACGAGGAAGCCCCCGAGGAACAGGAAGATGAGCGGGTTTGCGTACGGGGCCGCCGTCCGCACCGGATCCGCGACCCCGAGGAGGGGGAACAGGAGGAGGGGGAGGAGAGCGGTGGCGGCGATCGGGATCGCCTCGGTCACCCACCAGACGGCCATGAGGGCGGCGACGGCGGCCGTGCGCCACGCCGCGGGCAGGAGCCCGGCCGGGACCGGAAGGGCGAGGAAGAGCCCGAAGACCGCCGCCCCCGCCGCGAGTCCGGCCCGTCGTCGCCTCATGCGGCCAAGCTACGGGGGCGCTCGAGGCCGCGAAACGCTCCGGGGGGCGCGATCCGGCTTCCGGACTGTCACGTCGGCGGGCCGCGTGCTATGATCGCGCTCGGCTTTTCGCGCGTCCGCCGCGGTTCGCGCGGCCGGCGCGCGGGGCGGTCTCCGCGCTCCGCTCCCCCCACCCGTCTTCCAGCGGCGAGGATCGGATGAGACGCGAGAACGCGCGCTCCGATGCGGGTCGCAGGGGCGCCAGATCGGGCCGGAGGGCTCCGCCCGTCGCGGAGGTCACGCCGGCGCAGGGGGCGGGCCTGGGGACGTTCGGCGGCGTGTTCACGCCGTCCATCCTCACGATCCTCGGCGTCATCATGTACCTGCGCTTCGGCTGGGTCGTCGGAAGCGTGGGGCTCGCGGGCACCCTCCTCATCGTGACGCTCTCGACCTCGATCACCTTCCTCACCTCCCTGTCCATCTCGGAGATCGCGACGGACCAGCGGGTCCGGGTCGGCGGCGCCTACTACATGATCAGCCGCTCGCTGGGGATCGAGACGGGCGGGGCCGTCGGCCTGCCGCTGTACTTCGCGCAGGCCCTCTCGGTCGCCCTCTACACGGTCGGGTTCGCCGAGAGCGTCGTGCGCGTGTTCCCCTCCCTGGACGCCCGCCTCGTGGGGCTCGCGACGACGGTCCTCGTGGCGGCGGTCGCCCTTCGCTCGGCCCGGGCGGCGATCCGCACGCAGTACGTGATCATGGGGGCGATCGCGCTCTCCCTGGCCTCCTTCGCCCTCGGGCATCCGGTCGCCGCCGAGCTGCCCGCCGCCGCGCGGCTGAACCCGCCGGCCCGGGCGGGCTTCTGGACCGTGTTCGCCGTGTTCTTCCCCGCCGTGACGGGGATCATGGCGGGCGTGAGCATGTCCGGGGACCTGAAGAGGCCGGGCCGGTCGATCCCGCGCGGGACCTTCGCCGCCGTGCTCGTGGGCTACGCCGTGTACATGGCCCTGCCCCTGCTCCTCTCCGCAAGGGCGACCCCGGAGGCCCTGCTCGAGGACCCCCTGATCATGCGCCGCATGGCGGTGTGGGGGGACGCGATCCTGCTCG
>JBHHZD010000061.1:0-6823 GCA_046757885.1 Gemmatimonadota bacterium | reverse complement strand
AGCGGAGCACCGCGTCGTCGTGTCCCGGCGGCCGGAGGGCCTCCGCTTTCTCGTACCACTCCATGGCCCGCAAGGGAACCCCCGCGCGGTAGGCGAGAGCCATGCCGTCGCCCGTCTTGATGTTCGCGTTGGTCGTGAACGGATAGACCCGGCCGGCGCTTCCGCCACGAACGCCTCGACGGCGTCCTGGTCGCACAGCCAGTCCCCGCCGCTGATGGTGTCGTAGGCGTGCGCCTCCAGGCTGTCCTCCGGCTTCACGACCGCGGCCGCCCCGCCTTCGGCCACGACCGTGTGGCTGCGCATCGGATAGACTTTGGAGACGATGCCGATGCTCAGGTCGGGCCTGGTCTCGGACACGGCGATCGCTGCCCGCAAGCCGGCACCCCCGCCGCCGACCACCAGAATGTCATGGGAGATGGTTTCCATGCGTCGTTTCCTCGCGGGGAACGGTGCCCAGTACGGTCAGACCGTCCGGTAGACCCCTGGCCGCCATACTCGCTCGCGGGTCGTGCACCGAGCTCACGCCGGAGCGCTCCGACGCGTGCGTGGCCCAAGGAGGAGTGCCGCTCCCACCAGCGCCATCGTCACGGTCCCGATCCGGATGCCCGACAACCCCTCCGCTCCGATGCCCTTGAGCGCAAGAACCGCGAGCCCAGTGCTAACTCCGATCGCGCCGGCTATCACCCGCCAGGCCGGAAGCGAAGCAACCGCTCCTCTTCTGGCCGTCTGCTCGAAGCGACCGAAGATCGCGAGAAAGATCGACAGGACGACGGCCAGGATGGCGATCCAGATCGGACGCGACGCCCACCAGCTCCACGTGCCGGGTTCGAGCCCGAGCCCGGCGCCGCCCGACAGGTTCAAGAGGCCGATGATCAGCACCATCACGGTGACGTGCCACAGGTAGAGCGTCATGATCGTTCCGTTCACCAGAACGGTCGCGGTCCACGGACGCAGCCTTCCGAGCCATCCACGAACAGGGGCTTGCACGGCCAGCAGCAGCCCGCCGTGGAAGACGCCCAGGGCGAGGAGCGCGAGCGTCGGCGGGCGACTGTTCGACACTTCCGCGCCGGGAACCGTGATCATGCTCACCGGATAGGACGCCACGACCACGAGAAAGACCAGGAGCCCCAGCCCCCCTGCTGCCCAGGCCAGGGCGCGCGCCGGTCCGACGATCCGGCCGGCCCGCCACACGTAGCCAAGTTGGTGCACGCCGAGCCACACGAACGCGTAGTTGACCCAACGAAGCAGACCGAAGCCGGAAGCGAAGGCCACGCCGTCCACGACCACCGCTCCCAGGGCCAGCACCCAGAACGACGCCATTCCGAAGCGGCGCCAGGCCCAGTGCGCGGCGGGCGCCGCGACCACCACCATGACGTAGACAGCGAGGAACCAGGTGGGGATGAGCGCCGCCTGCGAGCCCACCTTGATCATCTGCGGATGGACGCCAAGTCGATGCGCGATCATGGCCATTGCTGACCACACGATGAGAAGGGGGACCACCGGGCTCACCAACCGTTTGAGCCTCGTGGCCGTCCACAGGCCGTAGCCCTGGCCCGCCCTGCGGGCGGCTTCCCAGGAGGCCGCATTTGCATAGCCCCCCACGAGGAAGAACAGCGGCATGACCTGGAAAGCCCATGTGAGCCACTGCGTCCAGGGTGCCAGCTCCAGCAGGCTTTCGAGCCTCAGCCTGCTGCCCTGCAGGTAGGCGGCCGCCATCAGCCAGTGACCCAGCACTACTACCGTGATGGAAGCGGCTCGCAGGAAATCCACATACCGGTTTCGCGTCTCCGGAGTTCGCTCTGCGAGCGCCCTGGCCCGAGACCATACGGTACCGCCGATCACCTCACCGGCACCATGATGTGCGCGTACGGCGTGTCCTTCCACATCACCCACGGACCCCCGTTCGCCGGATCCGTCGGGATGCCCTCGAGCGACGCCGCGTCCGGAACGATGATCATCAGGTGCGGGCCGCTCACGACCCAGTCGTCCGTCTCCTCCTCGGCGTACGGATCCGAGTTGCTCGCGCCCGAGTCCCCCGCGAGCATGTAGCCCAGCCCGACCCGGTCGACCTCGACGGGCTTCTGGTGCATCCAGCCATCGGCCCACGCGAGCCACGGCCCGTCCAGGCACATGGGCCCGGTTTCCATCGTCGGCGGGGTCGGGAAGCACGTCCAGCCGTTGTCGCCGGACTTGAGCACGTGGCTCTCCCAATCGAGGACGGTGGCGCCCTCGGCCATCTGGGGAATCGTCGCGCTCAGAGCGTCCTGAATCAGCGCCTCCGCGTCCGCCTCCTGGGCGGCCGCCGCGCCCGGGAGCGCCGCGGCGGCGGCGAGTCCGGCAAGCCAGAGCCTCGTTCGGGTCATCCCTGCCTCCTTCCGTGCTGAACGTGTCGTGGAGCTCGGGCGCAAAGCCGGAAGAGGACTTCTCGGACAGGGATGGCCGGGTCCTTCCCGCACGGCACGAGCCTCTCGAGACGGTCGGCCGGGAGACCTTCCGTCCGGCCGGCAGGATACGGGGCGGCTCCGAGGGGTGTCAAACGGTCCGCGCGGCGGTGAGGCGGTTGCGCAGGGGCTCGCGGCGTCCGAGACTCAGCCGGTCGGGCCCACGTCGGCGCCGGCCATGAACGACGCCACGCCCTCCGCGAGGGCCCGAACGCCGTCCATAGCGGCCCGCTCGTCCAGGGTGAGGAGCTCGCGATCCCGCATGACCGTCCGGCCGTCGATGAGGACGGTCGCCACGTCGTCCCGGCCCACCGTGTACGCCAGGTGCGCGAACACGTCGTAGCGGGGCAGGAGGTGGGGGCGCTCGGTCTCCAGGAGGATGATGTCGGCCCGCTTTCCCGCCTCGATGGAGCCGGTCAGCGCTCCGAGGCCGAGAGAGCGCGCCGCGTCCCGCGTGACCATGCGCAACGTGTCCACGGAGGGGGTGAGGTCGGGATCCCGGTGCACGCCCCGCTGGAGCAGGCCCGCGAAGCGCATCGCGGTCCACATGTCCAGGTCGTTCCCGCTGACGGGGCCGTCCGTCCCGAGCAGGACGGGCACGCCGGCGATCCGCAGCTTCCCGAGCGGCATGATCCCCGAGCCGAGCTTCAGGTTCGAGAGAGGGTTGTGGATCGCGGCCGCGCCGCTCCCGGCCAGCGTATCGACGTCCTCGTCCGTGAGGTGGATGCAGTGCGCGAGGGCCGTCCGGTCGTCGAGCACGCCGAGGCTCGCCAGATGGCCCACCGGCGTCGTGCCGAAGCGCTCCCTCGTCGAGGCCACCTCGGCCGCCGTCTCGGCGCAGTGGGTGTGGAAGAGGACCCCGAACTCGTCGGCCAGGGCACGGGCCTCCCGCATGTACTCCGGAGACACGGTCATCGCGTTGTGCGGCTGCACGCACGGGACGATGAGCGGATCGTGCGCCCAGCGCTCGAGCCATTCCCGGCCCCGCTCCGTGCGGACGTCGGCCGCCAGGCCGTCCGGGGCGTCGAAATCGAAGTAGAGCGGCCCCGTGATGAGGCGGAACCCCGCCTCGCGCGCCGCCAGGGCACCGGATTCGGGAAACCAGAACATGTCGAGCGCGGTCGTGATGCCTCCGCGGATCATCTCCGCCAGCGCGAGATCCGCGCCCAGCCGCACGCTCTCCTCGGACACGAAGCGCCTTTCCGCCACCCACAGGCGCTCCAGCCAGGGCTTGAGCGGCAGATCCTCCACGAGGCCGCGAAACAGGCTGTCCGCCATGTGGACGTGCGCGTTGATGAGGCCGGGCATCGCGATCCGGTCCGAGCCGCCGATCTCCTCCTTCCCCCGGAACCGTCCCGAGATCTCCGCCTCCGGGCCGACGCCCACGATCTCGCCGCCGGAGATCGCGACGGCGGCGTCCGGGATGACGGTCTCCGCCTCGTCCATGGTGACGAGCGTCCCGGCACGGACCAGCGTGTCGACCTCGCGCATCGGCTCTCTCAGTAGGGGGTGTCGCCGGCGTCGGCGTTGATGGCCTGGCCGCGGATGGCCGTGGCGTGTCCGGAAAGCAGGAAGGCGACGACGCGGCCGATCTCCAGGGGCTGCACGTGCCGCCCGAGCTGGGCCGGGACCATGGTGGAGCGGAGCTCCTCGGGGTCGACGCCCGTGCGAGCCGCGATCCAGCGCGCGACGTCCGTCAGCATCGGCGTGTCCACGCCACCAGGGCACACGGCGTTCACGTTGATCCCGTCCGCGGCCCACTCCGCGGCCAGGCTGCGGGTCAGGCTGATGACCGCCGCCTTCGAGGCGTTGTAGGCGGCCATGTTCGGATAGCCGACCTTGCCCGCGTTCGAGGCGACGTTGACGATCGAGCCCCCGACCCCGCTCTCGCGCATCCGCGCCGCCGCGAGCCGCGAGCACAGGAAGAGCGCCCGGACGTTCACCTCGAACTGCGCCGTCCAGTCCCCGTCCGAGATCTCCGCCGCCGGGGCCATGCGAATCACTCCCGCGTTGTTCACGAGCCCATCCACCGGCCCCAGGGCTCCGGCCGTCCGATCCAGCGCCTCCCGGACGGCGTCGAGGTCCGTCACGTCGGCCTCGAGGCCCAGGCTCCGGCCCCCACGCTCCTCGATCCTCCGGGCCGTCGCGGCGGCCGCCGCGCCGTCCAGGTCGAGGGCGGCCACGGCGGCGCCGGCTTCCGCCACGGCATCGGCGATCCCTCCTCCGATCCCGCGGCCGGCCCCGGTGATGATCACCGTCCTCCCTTCGAGGATCATGTCCGGCCCGCTCAGAAGATCTGGCTCGTCATCACGCCCCCATCGACCCGGAGGTCGGCGCCGGTGATCCAGCGCGCGGCGGGCGAGGCCAGGAACAGGCAGGCGTCGGCCACGTCATCCGGGCGGCCGAGCCGCTCCAGGGGGCAGGCCCGACGCCACCGGTCCACGCCCTCCGGCCACTGCGCCTCGATGCCCTCCCTGCCGATGAGCCCCGGGCTCACCGAGTTCACGCGGACTCCGTGCGGGGCGAGCTCGTTCGCGGCGGCCTTCGTGAGCATCAGGACACCGCCCTTGGCCGCGTTGTAGTGCGCGTGCAGGGGGGCCGGGTTCCGGCCCTCGATGGAGGCAATGTTCACGATCGCGCCGCCCGTCCCGCGGTCGCGCATGCACCGGGCGGCCGCCCGCGTGCACAGGAACGTGCTCGTGAGGTTCGCGTCCAGGACGGCCCGCCACTCGTCGTCCGTCATCTCCAGAAGAGCGGCGAGGGGGTAGGCGCCCGCGTTGTTCACGAGGACGTCGAGCCCGCCGAGCTCCTCCACCGCCGCGTCCACGACGCGCTCGGCGCCGCCGGCGACCGTGAGGTCCCCCCGGACGGTCACGGCCCGGCATCCGGCCTCGTGGATGGCGCGGGCGATCCGCTCCGCGCCGTCGGCATCGGAGCGAAAGTGCACGACGACGTCCGCGCCGGCGCTCGCGAAGCGCCGTGCGATCCCCGCACCGACGCCTCCGCTGGCACCCGTGACGACCACGACCTGTCCCCGGAAGTCCAGCAGGTCACGCGGCTCGGGGATCCGCGCTTCCGGCGGCGGCCCGCCGCTCACGCGCCGTCCGTCCCCGCCGCCGATCCGGCGCCGGCGTCGAGTCCGGCCAGGACCCGGACGGCAGCCCGGAGCATGGCGGCCTTCCCCGCCTCGACGACCGGCCGGTGGGGGTCGTAGTCGCTCATGTCGGCGGCGCGGTCGCGCACGAGGTTGCCGTCCACCGTGAGGAGGCCGCCCGCGCGGGCGCCGTGCATCGCGGCGAGGACGAACAGGCCCGCGAGCTCCATCTCCACGCCGAGGACGCCGTGCCCCACGTATGGCTTCCAGCGGGGTTCCGCCACGCCCGCGTAGAAGTTCGCGTCCGTGACGACGAGTCCGACGTGCACCCCGGAGCCGCGCTCCTCGAGCGCCGCCCGCGCCAGGGACTCCACCGTTCCCCGGTCCGCGATCGCCGGGTATCCGGCAGGCATGAGATGGTCCGTGACGGCATCCTCGCGGACGGCGCCCGTCGCCACGATGAGGTCCCCGTCTTCGATCGCGGGATCCAGTCCGCCGCAGGTGCCGGCGCGGATGAACGTGCGCACGCCGCCCCGAAGCAGCTCCATGAAGCAGACGTTCGCGCCGGAGGCCCCGACACCGTGGGAGGCCACGGTGATCCGGCGACCCTCGAAGGCCCCCGTGACGGTCAGGTATTCCCGGTTGTGCCCGATCTCCCGGATGTCCGTGAGGAGATCGGCGGCCGCGCGGACCCGCGCGACGTCCCCGACAACGAGCGCGGATGCCGTGAGATCACCGGCATCGACGCCGATGTTCGGCAGGAACGTCCCGGCACGATTCGATTCCACGGTCCCTCCGCTCCAGACGCCATCACGCGCCCGGAAACTCTACGCGCCCCGCGAAGGCCTGTCGAGGCTCTGCGGCGGGATCGGAAGAACCGAGAGGAAAAAGGGGGCTCGAGACGCGAGACGCCCCGGAGCGCGGGGGCACGGCGAGCAGCCGGCTGACGAGCGACTCACCCCTGTTGCCCCGGCTCCGGGACGCCCCGCAGCCCGATCCGGCCGGGCGCCCCTAGAAACGGATCGGCGCCGGAAGCCGCACGGCCGCGAAGGTCGGCCCGTGCACGTCCGGCGCGTTCACGGCGGCCCACGCCTTGTCCTTGTCGGCGTGGCACTCCAGGCACGCGAACTCGGTCGTCAGCGCCCCGGTCGCGAACGCCCCGTCGGGCGTGAACATGTTCGCGAGCGAGTCCGGATCGATCTTGAAGATGTGCGTCCGCACGTCTCCGGTGAACGGACCCGAGGCCACGGCGCTCTTGCTCGCCTGGGGCATGTGGCAACTCTCGCAC
>JBHHZD010000060.1:0-7064 GCA_046757885.1 Gemmatimonadota bacterium | reverse complement strand
TCGCCACGGTCGAGTGCACGGCGAGCGACGCCTACAAGCGGGCCATCGTGGCGGCAGGCGAGGACGACATCGTCCACAGCGAGCGGATCACCGGGGTTCCCGTGGCCGTGATCCGGACGCCGACGGTGGAGCGCCTGGGCCTCCGGGCCGGGCCCGTGGCCCACTGGATGCTCCGCGGTCGACGCCGCAAGCACTGGATGCGCACGCTGTACGCCCTGCGCTCCCTGCGCGCGCTCCGGCGGACGGCGCTCGAGCGGCCGGGCCACCGGGACTACTGGCAGGCGGGGAAGAGCGTGGCGGACATCGACGCCGTCGAGCCGGCCGCGTCCATCATCGCGCGCTTCGCCGCCGCGGCCCGGACGGCGGCTCAGGAGGGGCGCCGGACCTCCCGCTGAAGGGCGCGGGCCGTGATCCGGAAATGGGACCCCGTCCAGATCGGCGCGCCGCGGCGCAGGACGATGGCCTGCGGCGACTCGTGTCGGATCCCGAACCGCTCCGCGACCCGCCGGGACAGGTCACGCGCCTCCAGCACATCGAGCACGTACACGGGCGTGTCGGGATTCCGAGCCACGAACCGCTCGACCTGCCGGCGGGCCCGGGCGCTCGTCCCGCAGATCGGGCTGTGCTTGAAGAGCACGGCGGTCTCGCGGTCCAGCATCTCCTCCACCTCCGCATCGTTCGCGAGAGGCCGCATCTCCGCCCCCCTCACAGGCCGAAGAGAAAGAGCACGAACGCGAGGATGCCGCCCCCGAGGGCGAGGCCGCCGGACAGCCGGCAGCGCCGCAGGCGGATCCACATGTAGATCCCGGAGGCGATCCAGACGAGGAATCCCAGCGCGACGAGGTCAACGATGGCCCCCCACGCGTCGTCCAGAAGCGAGGCCTGAGTGAATCCGGCCCGGGCGTGCAGCCGCCGCATGAACGGGTCGAGCCGGAACGCGCGGTCCTCCGCCACGAGCCGCCCGGCCGCCGCGTCGTACGTGAGGCGCGTGGTGGACCGGAAGTCGTAGCGCGAGACGACGAGCCGCTCGGGCTGCGGACGGCTGACGGCGAAGGCGCCGCGCAGGCCGGCCTCTTCGAGCACCCGCTCGCCGAGTCGGCGCAGCTCGCCGTCGTCCACCGGGGCCTCGGATGCCGGCAGCGGAAGGTCGAACGGCCTCTCGAAGCGGGGCTGCCAGTCGGGACCGGACCGGCCGCCCTCGAGACGGGAGAAGGCGCCCGTGTGGCTGTAGGCGACGGCCGTGAGCCCGTACATCGCGACCCAGGGCAGGAGCGCGAGCGCGAGATAGGCGTGCGTACGCCGCGTCACGAGCCCGAAGGACCACTTCTTCCCCTCGCCGGCGCGGGCCATCAGAGAACGAGCAGGAAGAAGGTGAACAGGCCGGCGCCGCCGGCCAGGCAGACGGCGCCCCAGCGCCGCAGGGCCTTCATCTCCCACCACATCCAGAGCCCCGAGGCGACCCACAGTCCGAGGGCCAGGATCGCGGCGTCCACGCCGAGCCCCCACGCCGTGTTCCACAGGCCCGGCTCCCGGAATCCCCGACGCCGGTGCAGGCGCTCCAGCAGGGCCGGCGTCCGGAAGGCTTGCCGCTCGATCCGGATCGTTCGCGTGGCGGGGAAGTACGTGATCCGCCGGGGCGAGATCGGATCCCGGCGGAGGATCGTGAACGTCCCGTCCTCCTCGCGGGCGGAGACGTCGTGGGCTCCCGCGAGCCCGAGATCAGAGAGGATCGCGCGCGCGGCCTGGAGCCGCCCGCTTCCCGGACGGAAGGAGCCGATGAACGGCCCTTCGCGCTCGAGCTCCCAGCGCTCGAAGTCTCCTCCGTACCACCGCTCGAGGCCGGGACGGTGGTTCATGGCGAGCGTGCTCAGCGCGTACATGCCGATCCACGGCGTGAGCGCGAGCGCGGCGTACATGTGGGTGCGTCGGACGATGCGCGAGAACGACTTCAACGCCCAGAGCTCCGGTGCGCGGGGTCCGCGGACGCCGCCCGAGCGGAGGCGCCCGGCGGAAGTATATGGCGCCGGCGTCCCGGGACAAGGCAGCCGGGTCAGGCGAGGCGCAGCACGTCGCCGTCCGCGAAGATCGGGCCCACGGCGAGGCCGAGGGAGGGGGCGGAATACAGGGAGGGAGGTACCCCGATGTCCGCCAGGTAGAGCTCGCCCACGTGCCCCTGAGCCGCGCGGGCGAAGAGGCCCGTCTTCGGGAGCGCCAGCGTCACCGTAGCGGCCGCCCGCACGGCCGGATCCGCGGGCTCCCCGCTCGTCGCGTCCACCCCCGAGGGGATGTCAACGGACACGATGGGCAGATGGGCGGCGTTGGCCCCGCGGACGAGGGCAGCCGCCTCGCCGCGGGGCGCGCCGACGAGCCCGTAGCCGATGAGTCCGTCCACGAGGATCCCGGCGCCGCCGTCCGGGCCGTCGGGGCCATCCTCGGGCTCGGGTCCCGACACGGGCACGCCGATCGCCCGCAACGTCCGCAGCTGGCGGGCGGTCTCCGGACGGAGGCGCCCGTTGGCGCGGCTCATCACGACCCGGACACGGGCTCCCCGGCCATGCAGGCGACGGGCGGCCACGAGTGCCCCGCCCCCGTTGCCTCCCGGGCCGGCGAGAACGGTGATGCGGGCACCCTCGACGCGCCCGCCCAGGAAGCGCTTCCGGATGACCGAGGCGATCCCCCGGCCCGCGTTCTCCATCATCTGGAGGAGTCCGATCCCCCACTCCTCGATCATGAGCCGATCCACCTCGGCCATCTGGTCGCTCGTCACGGCCGGAATCGGGAAAGAAGGTGAGATAAACATATGTAATGATATGTTATGCAGTCTAATGCACAGCTCGTGTCGCGCGCGGCCTCACTCGTCCGCCTCGGGGAGGGAGCAGGAGTCCAGGCCGCGCTTCTCCAGGTAACGCTGGTGGTACTCCTCCGCGCGCCAGAACGGCCCCGCGCTGGCGACTTCGGTGACGACGGGCCGGGAGAACCTCCCCGACGCTTCGAGCCGCTGGATGGAGGCCCGGACCGCGGCCTCCTGCTCGCGGGAGTGGGCGAACACCGCGGAGCGATACTGCGTGCCGATGTCGAACCCCTGCCGGTTCGGGGTCGTCGGATCGTGGATGCTCCACAGTACCTCCAGGAGCTGATCGAAGGAGACCGCGTCGGGATCGAACTCGATCCGGACCGCTTCGGCGTGGCCCGTGCGCCCCGTGCACACGTCACGGTACGTCGGGTGCTCGACGTGCCCGCCCGTGTAGCCGACCTCGACGTCGCTCACGCCCGGCACCCTTCGGAAAGCCGCCTCGACGCCCCAGAAGCAGCCCGCCGCAAACGTCGCCGTGTCCATCGCCTCCTCCCGGGGACGGCGCCTCAGCCGCGGCCGCCCCTCTCCGGATACAGGGACAGGAGCCCCTCCCGCGTGGCCGGGCACACCCCCCGCTCGGTGATGAGTCCGGTGACGAGACGCGCTGGCGTCACGTCGAACCCGTAGTTCGCGACCGGAGTCGCCTCGGGCGTGACACGGACGGAGGCGATCTCTCCGCTCTCCGTGAGGCCCCGCACCTCGGAGACCTCACGCCCGTCCCGAACCTCGATCGGGATGCCCGCCACGCCATCCTCGATCGTCCAGTCGATGGACGGCCCGGGCACGGCCGCGTAGAACGGGATCCCGTTGTCCCGGGCCGCGAGGGCCTTCAGGTAGGTCCCGATCTTGTTGCACACGTCGCCGGCCGCCGTCGTCCGGTCCGTTCCCGTGAGGCACAGGTCCACGTCTCCGCGCTGCATCAGATGGCCACCCGCGTTGTCCGCGATGACGGTGTGGGGAACGCCGTGCTCGCCGAGCTCCCACGCCGTCAGGCCGGCGCCCTGGTTGCGAGGCCGGGTCTCGTCCACCCACACGTGCACGGCGATCCCCTCGTCGTGCGCGAGGTAGACGGGTGCGAGCGCGGTGCCCCAGTCCACCGTCGCGAGCCATCCCGCGTTGCAGTGCGTGAGGACCTGGAGGGGCTGGCCGGCGCCCTTCGCGCCCGCCGCCGCCCGCAGGAGCTCGAGCCCGTGCTCTCCGATCGCGTGGCAGGTTGCCACGTCCTCCTCCGCGATCTCGCCCGCCCGGGCGTACGCCGCTTCCGCCCGGCCCGATTCCGGCAGACCCGCGAGCCGCCCGCGCAGATCCTCGATCGCCCACCGCAGGTTCACGGCCGTGGGCCGTGTGGCGAGGAGAAGCTCCGCCGCGCGCGCGAGCGCCCCGTCGGACGCATCCGCGCGCATCGCGAGGGCGAGACCGTACGCGGCCGTCGCGCCGATGAGGGGAGCCCCGCGCACCCGCATGTCGCGAATCGCCCCGGCCGCCTCCTCCAGCGTCTCGAGCGCCTGGATCCGAAGCTCGTGCGGGAGGCGGGTCTGGTCGATGATCTCGACCCGCCACCCGTCGTCCGCGAGACGGATCGTGCGCATGGGCTTCCCGCCGACCCTCACGAGGCCGCTCGGCTCTCGGGGGCCTCGAGCGCGCAGCTCCACGCCGCGACCGCGTCCGCGAGCTCCGCGCGCACGTCCTCGTCCGTGCGCCCCGAGCGCTTCAGGACGTGGAATCCGTGGTCCGCGCCTCCGACGACGCGCAGGGTGGCCCGACTTCCGAGCTGCTCGCAGATCGGCCGCAGGAGGCGAAGGTCGGCGAGCGCGTCCCGGGTGCCCTGGAGAAACAGCATCGGAACCTCGACATCGGCCAGGTGCTCGGCCCGCTCGATGTCCGGATCGCCCGCCGCGTGGAGGGGGAAGCCGAAGAACACGAGGCC
This sequence comes from Gemmatimonadota bacterium, assembly GCA_046757885.1. Lineage (GTDB taxonomy): Bacteria > Gemmatimonadota > Gemmatimonadetes > Palauibacterales > Palauibacteraceae > JBHHZD01. Next base: position 2,283 of record JBHHZD010000060.1, on the reverse strand, counting down.
GAGCACGGCGTCGCGGGCGCCGCCGTACGCGCCCGTGCCGGGCGCATCCTCGGCGAGCGCGAGGGAGGTCATGCGGCCGCCCATGGACTTCCCCCCGACGAGCAGCGGCAGGTCCCCCGCCAGCCCGACCGCCGCCTCGATCGCGGCGCGCACGGTGGCGAGCAGCAACGGACGTCGGTCGGGACGCCGACTCCCGCGCTCCATGTACGGGAACTGGTAGCGGAACGTGGCGATCCCCCGGGTGGAGAGGAGTCCGGCCATCGCCCGCATGAAGGGGTGGTTCATGCCCGCGCCCGCCCCGTGTCCGAACACGAGGAGAGCGCGCGCGGCGGAGGGACGAAGAAGCTCCGCCGAGACGGAGCCGGGCGCCCCGGCCGGGTTGAACCGGTGCTCTGTGATCAAAGGTGCGTCCTCCTCTGCGCTCGCATCGTCCGACCTCGCCACGCCCGCGCGCGAGCTTGCCCCGCGCGGACCCGACTCCTCAACTTCCGCGGGCGCGGGCGTGGTCGCAACGGACGAGGAGGCGAACCTGGTTCCTGCCGGAGGGAGACTCGCGGGTCGAAAGGCCCTCGTGACGGGCGCCGCCCGGCGGCTCGGGCGGTCCATCGCGCTCGCCGTGGGACGGGCGGGGGCCGACGTCGTCGTCCACTACCGTACCTCGGAGAGAGAGGCGGCCGAGGTCTGCCGCGAGCTGGAAGCGCTCGGGGCCGGAGCGTCGGCCGTCGCCGCCGACCTGTCCGATCCCGCAGAGGTGGAGGGGCTCGTGGACCGGGCGCACGAGGCGGCCGGCGGCCTCGACCTGCTCGTGAACAGCGCGTCCATCTTCCCGGTCGGAGGGCTCGCGGACGTCGCGTGGTCGGACCTGGACCTGAACCTGCGGGTGAACGCGTGGGCGCCGTTCGTCCTCACGCGGGGGCTGGCGGAGAGAGCGGGGAGCGCTGGCGGGGGGGACGCGGGCGCGACGGCCGCCGTCGTGAACCTTCTCGACACCCGCATCCGCGGCGGGGATCCCGACCACGCCGCCTATCACCTCAGCAAGGTCGCCCTCGCCGAGCTCACGCGGATGACGGCCCTCGCGTACGCGCCGTGCGTGCGGGTCAACGGCGTCGCTCCGGGCCCCGTCCTGCCTCCGGAGGGCAAGGACGACGCCTACCTCCGGGGGCGGATCGCGGCGTTGCCGCTCGGCGGGCTCATCCCGGATGCGGCGATCGCCGAGGCGGTCCTCTACCTGCTGTCGGCCGAATCCGTCACCGGACAGGTTCTGTTCGTGGACGGCGGCAGCCACCTGCGCCCGGGAGAGACCCGATGACCGACACGCTGTTCATACGCGACCTTCTTGTGCGCCTGGTGATCGGCGTCAACGACTGGGAGCGGAAGGACCGCCAGGACGTGCTCATCAACGTGGAGCTGGACGCCGACTGCGCCCCGGCGGGACGCTCGGACGAATTCGCGAAGGCCGTGGACTACCGGGCGATCACGAAGGGGATCCTGGAGCTGGCGGAAGGATCGGCCTTCCTCCTTGTCGAGGCGCTCGCCGAGCGGATCGCGGCCCTGTGCCTGGAGGACGAGCGCGTCGAGCGGGTGCGCGTGCGGGTGGAGAAGCCGGGCGCTCTGCGCTTCGCCGACGGCGTCGGCGTGGAGATCGAACGCGAGCGGACGTGATCGGCGGGCGGAGCCGGGCCGGCCCGGAGGCGGGGTACGTCGGGATCGGCTCGAACATCGAGCCGCGGGAGAACGTCCGGCGCGCCGTCCGGCTCCTCGCGTCCCGGGTGCGGGTGACCGGGCTCTCCACCTTCTACCTGACCGAGCCCGTGGGGGCGGCAGGGGAGCCCCGGTTCGTGAACGGCGTCGCGGCCATCGAGACCGCGTTGTCGCTCGAGGGCATGCGCGCCCTGCTGTCGGAGATCGAGGACGAGCTGGGACGCCGGCGGTCCGAGGATCCGAACGCGGCCCGCCGAATCGACCTGGACCTGCTGCTGCTCGGGAGCCGGGTCGCGCCGGGCGAGGGCAGCCGCTCGCCGCTTCCGCACCCGGACATCGAGACCCGGCCCTACGTCGCGCTTCCGCTCCTGGAGCTCGCGCCGGAGCTCGTCCTGCCCGGCTCGGGACGCCTCCTCGCGGACGTGGCCGCGGGCTTCCCCGGACCCGGCGGGACGCCGCTCGCCGGGTTCACGCGGGATCTCAGGCGACTCGTCGGCGTCGACGCACGTGGCTAGTTCGTGATCGCGGTGAACTTGCCCACGTGCTCCTCGCCGCTCGGCGTGAGAACATGGAAGAAGTACA
>JBHHZD010000059.1:0-7570 GCA_046757885.1 Gemmatimonadota bacterium | reverse complement strand
GACTCAAAATCCGGTGGGAGCAATCCCTTGTGGGTTCGAGTCCCACCTCCGGCATCACGGGCAGGTCATCGGCTCGCGGCCCTTCGACGTCCCACTCGATCAGCGCCGTTCTAGCCGGAGCCCTCAGGGCGGACAAGCGCTCGCTCGACGGATCCGCGCGCCGGCGTTAGGGTAGAGAACGCGTCCTTCCCGCCCCAGACTGGAGGCCACCATGTCGACCGTCACGGACCAGGCACGCGTCGCGGGGCCCGACTCCGGAGAAGTTGCGGTGCGGGACACGGGAGGGGCTCGCGCCCCGCGGCCCATCGTCCTCGGAGTCGCGGGAGGGAGCGGCTCCGGAAAGACGACGGTCGTGCGCGAGATCATCCGCGAGCTGGCACCGGTGCGGGCGAGCGTCCTCCACCACGACTCCTACTACCGCGACTCGACCGACCTGTCGCTCGAGGAGCGAAGCCACATCAACTACGACCACCCGGACAGTCTGGAGAGCTCCCTCCTTGCCGCGCACATCCGGGAGCTCATCGAGGGCCGCTCCGTGCACGTTCCGATCTACGACTTCAAGGAGCACCGGCGCCTTTCGGACACGCGCCGGATCGACCCGGCGCCGGTCGTCATCATCGACGGGATCCTTGTTCTGGCGGATGCCGAGCTCCGGGACCTGATGGACATCCGCGTCTACGTGGACACGGACGCGGATCTCCGGTTCATCCGCCGGCTCGAGCGGGACATGGGTGAGCGCCGACGGTCGCTGGAGTCCGTGATCCGCCAGTACACGGCCACCGTGCGGCCGATGCACCTGCAGTTCGTCGGACCGAGCCGGCGGCACGCGCACGTCATCGTTCCCGAAGGTGGACGAAACACGGTCGCGATCTCGATGCTCGTCGCTCGACTCCGCACGCTCGTGGCGCGAGGCTCTCTCGCCGGGGGAGCCGCGTCTCGCGGATGAGAGCCGGGGCCCGCGTCCTCGGAGTCATCCTCCTGGGGGCGGCGACCTGGCCGGTCCCCGCACGGGCGCAGGCCCCCTACGACTCCGGCGGCCCGCTGATGCCCGAGCAGGCCGCGTTCGACGTCCTCTACAACGACCTCGCCCTTCGTGTCCAGCCCGCGGACAGTTCCATCGACGGATCGCTGCGCGTGTGGGCGCGGATCGCCTCTCCGACGGAGTGGCTCGTCCTCGACCTGGATGAGGCGCTTCGCGTCGGATGGGTCTCCGCGGTCCCGGACCGGGCGGGAGAATCTCCGGTCCGCCTCCGCTTCGTGCGGCGTGGGGGCCGGATCTGGATCGAGTTCCCGGCCATGCGGCAGCCCGGCGACGTGGTGGCCGTCGAGATCGGGTACGGCGGACGGCCCCGGATCGCTCCGAATCCTCCCTGGGACGGGGGCTTCATCTGGGCGACGACGCCCGCCGGCGACCCCTGGATCGCGACGGCGGTCCAGCAGGAAGGGGCGGATCTCTGGTGGCCCGTGAAGGACCACCCGTCGGACGAGCCGGACTCGATGGCGCTTCACATCACCGTTCCGGAGCCGCTCGTCGTGGCCTCGAACGGCCGTCTGCGCGACCTCCGGCACAACGATGACGGAACCGTGACGTACGACTGGTTCGTCTCCACGCCGATCAACAGCTACAACGTGGCCCTCAACATCGCCCCGTACCGCCTGCTGGAGGCCCCATTCGAGAGCGTGAGCGGCGACACGTTTCCCATCGAGTTGTTCGTCCTTCCGGAGGACGTGGAGAAGGGAAGGGCTCTCCTCCCCGAGATCGAGGACCACCTGCGGTTCTTCGAGCGGAACCTGGGACCCTACCCCTTCCGCCGGGACAAGTACGGCGTGGCCCAGACGCCCTACCTCGGGATGGAGCACCAGAGCATCATCGCCTACGGGGCGAACTTCGATGATGGCGCGATGACCGGTGGTGTGGACTGGGGGTTCGATGCGCTCCATCAGCACGAGGCGTCGCATGAGTGGTGGGGGAACCTGGTCACGAACGCGGACTGGAAGGACATGTGGCTGCACGAGGGATTCGCGTCCTACATGCAGCCCCTGTACCTGGAGCAGACGCAAGGTCGGGAGGCCTACGACGCCTACATGGCGAGCATCCGCCCCCGGATCACGAACGCGGCGCCCGTCGCCCCCCGTGCCTCGCGCTCCTCGGGCCAGATGTACGGGGGCGACATCTACTTCAAGGGGGCCTGGATCCTCCACACCCTGCGCTACCTGATCGGGGACGACGCCATGGCTCTCGCCCTGCGCCGGATGGCCTATCCCGATCCGGCCCTCGAGTCCACGACGGACGGGCGCGCCGCCCGCTTCGCGACGACGGACGACTTCCGGCACATCGCGGAGGCGGCATCCGGGATGGACCTCGACTGGTTCTTCGAGGTCTATCTCCGCCAGCCCGTCCTCCCGCGCCTCGAGGCCCAGCGCACTCCCGAGGGGCTCGACCTCCGCTGGGTCGTGCCCGATGCGCTCGCGTTTCCCATGCCCGTCGAGATAGAGGTCGACGGCGAGCGGAGGCGCATCGAGATGCCGGACGGAACGGCCCGCGTCTCCCTGCCGCTCGGGGCGGCTTTCCGGCTCGATCCCGGTTCCGCCATCCTCAAGGACGAGTCCGGGAGGCCGTGATCTCGCCGCGACGGGCTCCCGGCGGCAGACGACGGACGTGGCTTGACACGGAGGCACGTCCGTGCCAGCTTCTATGGCGATGATCGACGCGGCGATGGGGACTTAAACGGGTTTGTCTGCCTCCCGGCAGGATCAAGGGGGGCTCTTTTTTTGGCCCGGATGACGTTCGTCCGGACCGGAAGCGATTCCCGCCCGAGAGCCGAGGCGATCTGCCGTCTTCCGATCTTGCGGAAGGCGGGGGTGACGTGGGTCGAGGGATTCCGAGGATCTCCGCCCGGCGTCGTAGGCTTATCTCTCAGCTGGGAGTTGGAAGGATGTCGCGACTGACGGGAACCGTGAAATGGTTCAACAACGACAAGGGGTATGGCTTCGTGTCCTACGAGGGCGGCAACGACGCCTTCATTCACTTCTCCGAAATCCAGGGAGACGGTTTCCGCTCCCTCGATGAGGGAGATCAGGTCGAGTTCGACCTGGCCGAGGAGGGTCGTGGCCCGAAAGCCAAGAACGTCGTGAAGATCGGCTGAGCCGCCTGACGACCGCCGGGTTTTCGAACCGGGGCGCCCGCGTGGGCGCCCCGGCTTTTTTTGTCCCACCCCGGGTTGGGCGTGAATCCGGCTCGCCGGTGCTCACGGGGCGAGCAGGGCGCGCACCGAATCGAGGCTGCCGTCTCCCGGCGCGGCGCGAAGTCCGAGGATCTGCATCACGAGTGGATACACGTGGACGTTCTGGAAGGGCGCCGCGAGGAGGCCCTGGCGGAAGGCGGGTCCGGAGGCCACGAACAGGCCCGCCATCTCGGGGGCGAGGTTGTCGTATCCGTGGTTCCCCCCCTGATAGAAGGAGGGATTCACATCGAAGAACACGTGCGTCCCGATGTTCCAGCCCGGATCGGCCACGCCGAGAATCGGGGGGACCCTGCGGTGGCCCGAGTAGTGGAACCGGGCCGGGATGTCCGCCTTCCGGTAGACGGAGAGGCGAGGGTGCGCACCGGCGAGGGCGGCGAACGCATGGTCCTCCTCGCCCGCGTGCGGCCACAGGGACAGGACGGGCGACCAGTCCACGACGTCCACCGTCGTCAGGTCCAGGTAATCATCCAGAAAGATGACTCGACTCGTGTCCACGGCGGACATGCCGTGGTCCGAGGTCAGGATGAGGTTCACGCGGTCCAGCAGACCCCGCGCGCGAAGACCGTCGAGGAGCTCGCCGATGGACGCATCGAGCTCGGCCAGGGTGCTGTCGATCTGCGCAGAGTTCGGCCCCCACCGATGTCCGGCCCGATCGGCGTCCGAGAAGTAGAGCGTGAGGAAGACGGGGCGCCTGGCCGGCGGAAGGTCCAGCAGGCCGAGGAGGCGCCCCAGCCTCTCGTCCCGAGACACCGAGGCGTCGAACGGGACCCAGTACGTGGGCCGGACGCCTTGGATCGCTGCCTCGGATCCAGGCCAGAAGTAGGGCGCCGTCGGCACGCCGCGCCGGGTGGCCGTGACCCAGATCGGTTCGCCCCCCCACCAGCTTCCGTCCGTAACCGCGCTTCGATCGCCGAGGGAGAACCTCGCCCCGGTCGCCGGATCGAACATGTTGTTGGCCACGATGCCGTGGTGTCCCGGATACAGGCCCGTGACCTCGGTGTAGTGGTTCGGAAAGGTCTTGGAGGGAAAGGACGGTACGAGGGCACGGGCCCGGACGCCACCGGCCGCGAGGGTGCTCAGGTTCGGCGTCACTCCGCGGTCGAGGTAATCGGCCCGGAACGCGTCGAGCGACACCAGGATGACGGTCGGTCGAAGCCCCGTCGTGTCGGGCTCGAGTGCGGTGCCCGCCTGCGACGTGGGACCGGAGCAGGCGAACGTGAGCAGGAGCGGAAGCCAGAGCGACCGTGCGGCGACTCTTCGCATGTTTTCCCTCCGATGGGGAGAGCCAGCGGGGTGTGCCCGGCAACTTATCGCTGGGCAGCCCCCGGGACACGGCTTGACGCGTCGGGTACATTCCCTGCGCGCGGAGGGCGGCGGGAGCCCTCAGAGACAGGGATCGGATCGGGGGTCATGGGATCGTCAAGCGATCGTGCATTCGCCGGTCCGGGGCGTCGGGCCGCGGGCGTCGGGCTCGGTGTCGTGATCGCCGTGGCGGCCGTCGCATGTGGCCGCGCGCCGGAGGGCCGGAAGCCGCAGGTCGTGGTCTCCATCCCGCCGCTCGCGTGGTTCGTGGATCGTCTCGCCGGTTCCGAGGTCGAGGTCACGGTGCTCCTGCCACCGGGCGCGACGCCCGAGACGTATGCGCCCGGCATGGAGGCCGCGCGGAGGATCGCCAGGGCGAGACTGTTCATCCGCATCGAGCACCCGCTGTTCGTCGGGGAGGGAGAGTGGCTCGGTGTCCCGGGCGGCGCCGCGTCGGGAGCCGAGACGCTGGACGCGGCGGCGGAGTGCCGGGCGCAGGACTCGGATCCGCACGTGTGGCTGTCGCCCGACTGCGCCCGGCGGATGGCGAAACGGGTCGCGGGAGCGCTGGAACGGCTGGCGCCGCAACAAGCTCCGGAGACCCGGCGTCGACTTGCGGCTCTCCTGGCGGAGATCGAGGAGGTGGACGCGGACGTGGGTGAGAGGCTCGCGCCCTTCCGGGGCCGGACCTTCCTCGTCCTTCATCGGGCCTGGGGCTACTTCGCCGACGCCTACGGCCTCCGGGAGATCGGACTCGAGAGGGCAGGCGCCGGGGAGCCGGGTCCGGCATCGGTCGCGCAGACGCTCGCCGAGGCCCGGCGGCTGGGGCTCCACACCGTGTTCGTGCAGCCGCAGGTGTCGGCGAGGGGCGCGTCCGCGGTCGGCCAGGACCTGGGAGCTCGGATCGTGGTCCTGAACCCGTTGGGCGCCGACTGGCCTGCCGTGATGCGAGAGGCGGCCGATGAGATCGCGATGTCGTTCACGGGCGGGCAAACGCCGGGGCGGAAAGCGACACGAGGATGAGCGGTGGCGCCGTGGCCGAGGACCGGACGATGGAGGAGATCCCTGCGGTCTCCCTCCGGGACCTCTGCTTCTCGTACGGAGACCGCGAGATCCTGTCCGGCGTGAACCTACGGCTCGAGCGCGGCGACTACGTCGGCCTCATCGGACCGAACGGGGGCGGAAAGACGACGCTTCTGAAGCTGATGCTGGGGCTTCTGGATCCGACGCGCGGACAGATACGGATCTTCGGGCGCGAGCCCCGAGAGGCAAGGGGAGACCTCGGGTACGTGCCGCAGTACGCGACGTTCGACGCGGGCTTTCCGATCGATGTGCTGGAGACCGTGCTCATGGGCCGCCTCGGGCGCGCCGGCGGCGTACGGCGAACGGGCGGCGAGGACCACGACCGTGCCCTGGCCGTGCTGGATTCGGTCGGCATGGCGGCGGCCCGGCGGCGGCCCATCGGTGAGCTCTCCGGGGGCGAGCTGCAGCGCGTTCTCGTCGCAAGAGCGCTCGTGGTGGAACCGAAGGTCCTTCTCCTCGACGAGCCGACGGCGAGCCTGGACACTCCGATCGGAAGGAGCCTTTACGGCTTGCTGGATGAGCTCGCGGGCTCGATCACGGTCGTGCTCGTCTCGCACGACATCGGGGTCGTCTCCCATCACGTGCGCACGATCGCGTGCCTGAATCGCGAGCTGCACTACCACGCGTCGAAAGAGCTCGATCCCGAGGTCGTGGAGTCCGTGTACGGCTGCCCGGTCGAGCTGCTCGCGCACGGGCAGCCGCACCGCGTGCTTCGCCCGCACCCGGAGAGGTGAGCGTGCTTCTCGAGGCCCTCCAGTATCCGTTCTTCCGCAGAGCCCTGCTCGCGGGCCTCCTGGCCAGCGTGGCGGGGGGCGTCGTGGGCACGTACGTCGTCGTCCGCCGGATCTCGTCCATCACGGGGGGGCTCGCACACGCGGCCTTCGGCGGCGTCGGTCTCGGGTACCTGCTCGGCTTCGATCCCACCGCAGGGGGGCTCGGGTTCGGCGTGCTCGCGGCCCTCGGAGTGGGCGCAGCGGAGGATCGTCTGCGGGCCGGATTCGACACCCTGGTCATGATGGTGTGGGCCGTCGGGATGGCGCTCGGCATCGCCTTCATATCGCTGTCGACCGCCGAGGCACCCGATCTGATGAGCTATCTGTTCGGGAACATCCTCTTCGTGCCGGATACGTGGCTCGGCCTGGTGGCCGGTCTCGATCTTCTGCTTCTTCTCTGTGTGTGGCTGTGGTTCCGCGAGCTCCGGGCCGTGGCCTTCGATCCCGAGTTTGCCGAGGTCGTGGGCCTGCCGGTACGCCGGCTCTACCTTCTCCTGCTCGTGCTCGTGGCCCTGACCGTCGTCACGCTCATCCGCGTGGCGGGGGTCATCCTCGTCATCGCGCTCCTCACGATGCCGGCGGGCATCGCCCGGCACTGGTCGAGCCGGCTCGGTCACGTCATGGTCGGCGCCACGCTCACGGGCGCCGTCCTGGTAACGGCGGGTCTGTTTCTCGCCTACGGCGTGTCGAGCGCGCTCGGTCTCGACGTGCCCACGGGGCCGCTCATCATCCTCGTGGCCGGCGGGGCGTTCGCGGCGTCGGCGGCCCTTCGATCCCGCGTCACGCGGCGTCCCGGACCCTCCGTCGACTGAAACCGCAAGAGGCGATGGCTCCGTACGGCCCGACGATGCTCGCGGCCGGCGCCGGCGCCCGGTCCGTTTCCGCTCCTCGAGGTGAAGCCGAACCCGACGCCCATCGAGCTCGCGGAGGCGAAGCGCCAGGTGGAGCTCCGGCAGATCGAGCTCGAGAACATGCGACGGGACCTCGATCGGAAGACGGAACTCCGGAACCGCGACTTCGTGACGCAGGAGGAGCTCGAGCTCGCGAAGCGGCGGTACGACCAGGCTGCGGTTCAGGTACAGATGGCCCGGGAGCGGGTGGACTTGCTCGAGACGGGTAGGGTCAGGATCAACGACCGGGACATCGAGGCCGTGATCCGGTCTCCGA
>JBHHZD010000058.1:0-7717 GCA_046757885.1 Gemmatimonadota bacterium | reverse complement strand
GAGCCTCGGGCGGCCGGCGAGAGTGCCCCCCCGGCCGACCGTGCACGTCAGCAGGAGATCCGGCCCGGCCCGGCGCCTGGGAGCCGCCCGCCAGCTCGTCGGAGGAAGACCGTCCGCCCCGCGCGCCCCCACCGTCCGTCCCGGACGCCGCCGCGATCCCCGATCAACCCGCCGGCCGCTCCACGACGAGTCGCCCGATGTCCCGCAGCAGCACCTTCGCCGTCTGCGGCCCCAGGTACTCCTTACGGATCATCCCGTCCCGGTCGATGAGGAGGCTGAACGGGTAGCCCCTGACGCCGAAGTCCCCGATCGCCACGTCGTTCTCGCCCATCCACACCGGGTAGTTGATCCCGTGGTCGCGCATGAACCGCCGCACGGTCTCCTCGGAGCCCGACGAGATGGCCGGAGCGACGATCGTTCCCCCCAGGTCCTCGAGGACGGGCTGGATGCGGGTGAGCTCGGGGATCTCGCGCAGGCACGGGAAGCACCAGCTCCCCCAGAAGTTCAGGAGAACGACCTGGCCGCGATAGTCCGCGAGGCGGACTTCCGCGCCGTCCAGATCCCGGAAAGCGACGTCCGGAGCGCGGATCTCCAGCCACTCGCCTTCCGGCGCGGCCGTGCCGTCGCCGCCCAGCCACGCTCGCACGTTCGACCTCGCGGCCGGGTCCAGGCCGAGCCGGTAGCCAGCCCAGGCCGCGGTGGCGAGACCCACGAGCGCGAGGAGAGCGACGCCGGCCCGGCGGAGCAGGCGGCCGGCCCGCCCGGCGGGCCCGGGCGTCGGGAGCCGCGTCCTCACGCGGGGCCGTGCGAGGTGAACGGGTAGTACTCCGACGCGAACGTGCAGCACGCCAGGTGATGGATCCTGGCGGCGCTCAGCGCCTCCTTCCGGTCCCGCGGAGGGATGCGATAGGGGATGGGGCACGCCCGCACGAGGCCGATGAGGTTGCCGAGCGTGACCCGGGGGACCGTGTGGATCCCGGCCCTCTCCAAGCCCTCCTCCAGGTGCCGGCGGTCGCCCGTGACGAAGAACAGGAGGGCGCCGCGCGAGAGGCCCCGCCAGTTGCGCAGGGACACCTGAGGGTTCCGGGCACGCACGTCCACCAGGAACTCCGAGTAGCGCCACAGCAGGTTCAGGCAGTCCTCCACCTCGCGGCCCTCGTGGATCGAGTCCACGTCGCGATCGAAGCGCATCGGCTCGGCATACAGGCTGTCGGGCGGCGGGATCCGCGTCTCGAGGAACTCGACGATCCGCGAGCGGGACTTCGACGCGAACGGGACCTCGATGCGGAGGCCGTCCACGCTGTGCGGGCGGCCGCTCGGAACCCAGCGGTAGTGCCAGCGCACATCCTCGGCGGCCTCGCGCACCGCGCCCAGGCAGTTGAGAAACTGCAGGGGGGCGACGGCCGGCATGCCTCCGTCGCCCTGCACGTGGATCACGGTCCAGGATGCTCCTGCCATCTCACACGAATCCCGGGATGAGGGCTGCGGGGCTCGCTCCTCTCAGATGGGCGACAAGATCGGCCGCCGCTTCGGCGTGTGCAACCGCGCGCACCCGGCCGGAGCTCCGGCTCGCGGCGACGCTTGTGCGAACGCGTCGCCGTCCGCCATATTCTCGCCGAGCTTCCTCCCGCCGGTGAGCGCGGCGGGATGTCGCCCGCTTCGAAAAGGCGCCCCTTGAACCACGTCCTGAACGAAACGGAAGGCCTGCCCGGCCTGCACGGCGTCGTTCCGCCGGGCGCGCTCGTCCTCAGCCTCCTCGCGCTCGCGGTGGCGGGACTGGCCTCGTTCGTGTGGCCCGAGTCCCTGGCCGGGGCCTCCTCGCTCATCTGGCTCCTCGCCCTCATCCCGTCGTTCCTTCTCGCCTACCACCGCGGCTGGAGCGGCGCGGCCCTCGGGCTCGCCGGATCCATGGCCCTGCTCATCGGGCTGGACGTCGTGCCGCGGCTCGCGCGGGGGACGTCGGTCGACTGGTACATCACCGGCGCGATCACGGTCACCCTCATCAGCGTGAGCCTCGGGGCCGGAGCGATCTCGGAGTCCCTGCACCGCGAGCGTCGGAGCGCGCTCGAGATGGCGTACGCGGATCCCCTGACGCGGCTGCCGAACCGCCGGGTGATGGAGATGTTCCTCGCGCGGCACTTCGCGGGGGCCCGCCGCGGTCGTCCCCTAGCGGTCGTGATGTTCGACCTGGATGGCTTCAAGGGCTACAACGACCGCTTCGGGCACCAGGCCGGCGACGAGGCGCTCCGCACCGTGGGGGCCGTGCTCGGCGCCAACACCAGGCAGGCCGACATGACGGCCCGGTACGGCGGCGAGGAGTTCCTCGCCGTGCTCCCGGGCGAGACCGCCGAGGGGGCGCACGTGTTCGCCGAGCGCGTCCGGGCCCACATGGCCGACCGCGAGCTGCCCACGGGCGAGCGCCTCACGGTGAGCGCGGGCGTGGCGGAGTTCGGCCCCGCGATGGCGAACCCCGACGACCTGGTGGAGGCGGCCGATCGCGCCCTCTATCGCGCGAAGACGGCCGGCCGCGATCGCGTCGAGGTCGAGACGGCGCCAGACCCGGACGCGGCCGTCCCCGGCGCCTGAGCCGGACCTCCTCCTTCCTTCACACGCCCGCCAGCTCCGGACGCGGCACAGCGCCCTCCGGCGGGAGGCCCTTCCCGTTCGCCGCCTGCTCTTCTTCCTCGAGGCGCCGCTTGTAGTGCCTGACGATGAAGTCGTTCAGGTCGTCCAGCGCGGAGTGCATCACGGGCACGAGGATGAGCGTGAGGAAGGTGGCGAACGTGAGCCCCGCGATGACCGCGATCGCCATCGGCCCCCACCAGGCGGCCTGCACGCCTCCCCAGTAGATGTCCGGGTTCAGCGAGCCGTAGAGGCCGTTGAAGTCGAAGTTCAGGCCGATGGCCAGGGGCACGAGCCCCATCACGGTCGTGACCGCCGTGAGCATCACGGGCCGGAAACGCGTGAGACCGCCCCGGACCAGCGACTCGCGGTCCGGCACGCCATCCCGCGCCCGCAGGACGTGGATGTAGTCCACGAGCACGATGGCGTTGTTCACGACGACGCCCGCGAGGCTGATCACGCCGACCCCGGTCATGATGACCCCGAACGGCATCCGGAACACGAGGAGCCCGAGGAGGACGCCGACCGTGGAGAGCACGACCGAGCTCAGGATGAGCACGGGCTTCAGCACGGAGTCGAACTGGGACACGAGGATGAAGCCGATGAGGAACAGCGCCGTGAGGAAGGCCCCGAAGAGAAACGTCTCCGACTCCTGCTGCTCCTCCTGCTGCCCCGTGTACTCGACCCGGTAGCCGTCCGGGAGGCCGGCCGCGAAGCGGTCCAGATCTCCGCGCACCTCCTCGAGGACCTCGTTCGCGTTGAAGCCCGAGCGCACGTCCGCCGACACGGTGACGAGCCGGTCTAGGTTCTTTCGGTTGATCCCGCTGAAGCTCTGCTCGACGTGCCAGGTCGCGACGGACGACAGGGGGACCTGCACGCCCTCATCCGTGGTCACCGTGAGATCCCGCAGGGAGCTGAGGTCCCGCCGGTACGGCTCGGCGAGCCGCACGACGATGTCGTATTCCTCCTCCTCGTCCCGGAACTCCGACGCCTTCGTCCCGTTGATCGCGCTCCGAACGGTCCAGCCGATGGCCTGCGTGTTCAGGTCGAACAGCTGCGCCTTCTCCCGGTCCACCTCGATCCGGAGCTCCGGGCGGGCGTCCGCCAGGTCCGACTGGAGGCCCTCCAGCTTCGGGGCGACGGGCAGGTTCGACAGGAGCGCGACGACGGAGTCGCCGAGCGCCTTCAGGCGGCCGGCCTCCGGGCCCGCGATCTCGATGTTCACGGGCAGGCCCGTCTGCGGCCCCTCCGGTGGGCGCTCCACCGTGATCGTCGCCCCCGCGATGTCCCGCCCGATGTCGCTCCGCATCCGCTCCAGCGTGCGGAACGAGTCCTCGTGGCGGTTCTGGTAGTCCACGAAGCTGACCGCGACGGTTCCGTACTGGGTGCCCGAGGTCGAGCCGCCGAACGAGCCCGCCTTCGAGCCGACCGTGGCGACCACGGACTCGAAGTCCTCCCGTCCGGGAAGCGCGGTGAGCTCCTCCTCCACCCGTCTCACGATCCGGTCCGTCTCGTCCGCCCGCGTCCCGGTCGGCGCCTCGACCTGGATCCAGACCGTCTCCGGGGGGATGTCCTCCGGGAAGAAGACGATCCCCGCGTTCAGCCAGCGGAACAGCAGCGCGGAGACGACGAGAAGGCCGCCCGCGGCGCCCATCACGAGGTACCGCCGCCGCAGGGCCCAGCGTAGGGCGCTCTCGTAGCGCTCGAGCGTGACCGGGAGCCCCACGTGCTGGACCCAGTCTCCGATCGGCGCCAGGACCCGCCGGTGCAGGGCGTGCAGGCCGAGAGCCGTGAGGGCGAGGAGGACCGCGGTCAGCGGCTTGAGCCAGATCGCGATGACGACGAACGCGACGCCGGAGATGATCCAGATCCCGATCCTCAGCTCCTGCGTGAACGGGATCCGCCGCTCGCCCTCGCGGCGCATGAACAGCGAGCACAGCGTCGGGTTGATCACGAGGCCGACGAACAGCGAGGAGCTCAGCGTGATGATGAGCGTGAGCGGAAGGTAGGCCATGAACTCGCCCACGATCCCGGGCCAGAACGCCATCGGGGCGAAGGCGGCCAGGGTCGTGGCCGTGGCCGCGATGACGGGCATCGCGACTTCGGCCGTGGCGTACTTCGCGGCCTCCCGGGGCCCGAAGCCCTCCTCCCGGAAGCGGTAGATGTTCTCGACGATCACGATCGCGTTGTCCACGAGCATCCCGAGGGCGAGGATGAGCGAGAACAGGACGACCATGTTCATCGTGAAGCCGGCCAGCTGGATGATGCTGAACGAGAGGAACATGGAGAGCGGGATCGCGACCCCCACGAAGGAGGCGTTCCGGATCCCGAGCACGAACAGGAGGACGGCCACGACGAGGATGAGGCCGGAGATGATGTTGTTCTCGAGGCTGCTCACCATGTCCCGGACGTTGTCCGCCTCGTCCGAGGTCACGCGCACGACGGTCGTGGGGGGAAAGTCCGGCCGCATCGTCTGGATGGCCCGCTTCACGGCATCGGACGTCTCGATGATGTTCTCGCCCGTCCGCTTGCTCACGCTCAGGGTGACGACCGGCTTCCCGTCCAGGCGCGCGAAGCTCTCCTTCTCCTTGAATCCGAAGTCCACCGACGCGACGTCCCGCACGTAGACGGGACGGTCCCCGGGCGACGTGATGACGATGTCCTCGATCGGACGGGTCCGCTCGAACTCGCCGGGCACCCGGACGAGGTACTTCAGGTGTCCGACGTCGATCGTGCCGCCGGGGATCGTGACGTTCTCCTCCCGGATCGCGTCGATGACGTCGTCGAAGGAGACGCCGTAGAACTTCAGCTTCGCGAGGTCCACGTCCACCTTCACCTCGCGCTCCAACCCGCCCGAGAGCGAGACGCTGAGGACGCTCGGGATCTGCTCGATCTCGTCCTGGATGTCCTTCGCCACGTCCTTGAGCCGCATGAGGTCGTAGTCGCCCGCGACGCTGACCTGCATGATCGGGAACTCGGACAGGTTGAACTCCTGGATGGCCGGCTCCTCGGCCGCCTCCGGCAGCTCCGGCTTCGCGATGTCGACCTTCTCGCGGACCCGCTGGAGGGCGTCCGTCATGTCCATCCCGGCAGAGAACTCCGCCGTGATGCTGGAGTAGCCCTCGACCGAGCTCGAGGTGAGGTTCTCGATCTCGGAGATCTTGTTCAGCTCCTCCTCGAGGGGCCGGGTGATGAGCGTCTCGATGTCCGCCGGGGCGACCCCCGGATACAGCGTGTTCACCGCGATGTAGGGCACGGTGATGTCCGGTGATGCCTCCTTGGGCACCCGGAAGTAGGAGAGGAGCCCGGCGATGATGACGATCGTCATCGCGACGAGCACGCTCGTCGGGTGATCGACGGCGAACGAGGTGAGCCAGAACTCCCGGTATTTCGTGCGGCCGTCAGCGCCCGTCATCGGTCCCCCCTCCCGGGCCGTCCGCGCTCGCGTCCCGCTCGTTGAGGATCCGGACGTGGTCCCCCGGGTCCACGAGCTGCTGCCCCACGACGACGTACTCGTCCCCCGGCTCGAGCCCGTCCTCGATGACGACCCGGTTCTCGTAGGACGGTCCGAGAGCGACGGCCCGGCCCTCGACGACCGGAGCGCCCTCGCCGCGCACGATGACCATGAGCTGGTAGCCCGTCTCCGTTCGCAGGACCGCCTCTTGCGGCACCACGAGCGCTCCGCCCAACCGCTCGATCGCCACGGACACGTTCGCGACCATGCTCGGCTTCACGATCCGCCCCGGGTTCTCCATCACGATCTCGATGGGAAACGTGCGGCTCGCCGGATCCACGGCGCTTCCCACGAAGCCGATGACGCCCTCGAAGGCCTGCCCGGGGAGCACGTCGAAGGTGATGCGCGCCGACGCGCCGGGGTGCACGCGCGGCGCGAACCGCTCGGGGACCCCACCCTCGATCTTCAGGCGGCCCGTCTGGATCACGCGGGCCACGCGGGTGCCGGGGCCCACCATCTCGCCCGCGTCCACGTACTTCTCGTCGAACACGCCCCCGATCGGCGACTCGATGACCGTGTGCGAGAGGCGCGCCTCCAGGGTCTCGAGGCGCGCGGCGGCCGACTCGGCGTCGTAGCGCGCCTGGAGGTAGGCCATCTCGCTCCCGACGTGCTCGTCCTCCCACAGCTTCCGCTGGCGCCGCCAGCGCTCCTCCGCGAGCCGGGAGACGGCCCGGGCCTCCTCGACCTGCGCCTTGAGGACCCGATCGTCGATCGCCGCGATGGGCTGTCCGCGCCGCACGGCACTCCCCTTCTCGAGGAAGTACCGGCGAAGGATCCCGCTCTCCTGCGCGCTGAGCACGACGTCCCGATACGCCTGCACCTCGCCCGTGATGCGGACGAAGCTCGTGAAGTCGGCGGGTACGGCCCTGCGCGTCTCCACGTTCACGATCTTCGTGAACGCCGCGCCGTCGGCCTGCCCCTCCGGGTCCGCCTCGCTCGCCTCGCTCGGCCCGCAGGCCGCGATGCCCGCCGTCACGGCCATCGCCACGAGCGCCGTGGCATCTATCGCCCTGAATCGCCTCATCGTCCTTCCCTCCCGGTCCCCGGGTTCGCCGCCGCGGCCTGCCGCTGTCCGGCCCCGAGGACCGGATCCACGACCGGGACCACGCCGACGGCCTCGTCGAGCGCCGCCTGCGCGGCGAGATAGTCGTACACCGCCTGCGCGTAATTGAGCTCCGACTCGCGCAGGGCGTTCTCCGCGTCCGTCACCTCCAGGCGCGAGGCCGTGCCGGCTCCGTATTCGGCGGACACGATCTCGAACCCGCGCTGCGCCTGGGCCACCGCCCCTCGCTGGGCCTCCGCCCGCGTCCTCGCCTCCTCGAGCCCATCCCGCGCCGTGCGGATCTCATTGTCGATCTTCCGCTCGATGTCGGCGAGACGGACTTCCGACTGCCGGAGCTCGACCTTCCGCTGCGAGACCCGCGACCAGCGCGAGAAGCCGGCGAACACGGGCACCTCGAGCCGGATGCCGACCTCCGCCGTGCTCGTGCGCTGGTTCGGCTCCTCGCCGAAGAAGCTCGGCGATCCGTTCTCCTGCGCCGTGAGCCGGTAGTTGAAGAAGCCCGACAGGCGCGGCAGGAG
>JBHHZD010000057.1:0-7845 GCA_046757885.1 Gemmatimonadota bacterium | reverse complement strand
GCCCAGGGCGGGATCAACGCGGCCAAGAACTACCAGAACGACGGCGACAGCGTCTTCCGTCTGTTCTACGACACGATCAAGGGCGGCGACTTCCGCGCGCGCGAGGCGAACGTGTACCGGCTCGCCCAGATCAGCGTGAACATCATCGATCAGTGCGTCGCGCAGGGCGTCCCCTTCGCCCGCGAGTACGGCGGCCTGCTCGCGAACCGCTCCTTCGGCGGGGCGCAGGTGTCGCGGACGTTCTACGCCCGCGGGCAGACGGGCCAGCAGCTCCTGCTCGGGGCCTATCAGGCCCTGTCGCGCCAGGTCGCGGCCGGCAAGGTGAGGTTGTTCACGGGCCACGAGATGCTGGACGTCATCGTCGTGGACGGGCAGGCGCGCGGGATCGTCACGCGGGACCTCGTGTCCGGCCGGATCGAGTCGCACCTGGCCGACGCGGTCGTGCTCGCCACCGGCGGGTACGCGAACGTCTTCTTCCTGTCCACGAACGCGAAGAAGTGCAACGTGACGGCGACGTGGCGGGCCCATCGCCGGGGGGCCGGGTTCGCGAATCCCTGCTACACGCAGATCCATCCGACCTGCATCCCGATGAGCGGAGAGCACCAGTCCAAGCTCACGCTGATGAGCGAGTCCCTGAGGAACGACGGGCGCATCTGGGTCCCGAAGCAGGCGGGGGATGCGAGGCCTCCCGGGCAGATCCCCGAGTCGGAGCGGGATTACTACCTGGAGCGCATGTATCCGAGCTTCGGCAACCTCGTCCCCCGCGACCTCGCCTCGCGCCGGGCCAAGGACGTCTGCGACGAGGGCCGGGGCGTCGGGCCGGGCGGTCTCGGCGTCTACCTGGACTTCTCGGACGCGATCGGGCGGGTCGGGAAGGACGTGGTGGAGGAGCGCTACGGGAACCTGTTCGAGATGTACGAGCGGATCACGGCGGAGAACCCGTACGAGGTGCCGATGCGGATCTACCCGGCCCCCCACTACGTGATGGGCGGGCTGTGGGTGGACTACGACCTGATGAGCACCCTGCCGGGGCTGCACGTCGCGGGCGAGGCGAACTTCTCCGACCACGGGGCGAACCGGCTCGGGGCGAGCGCCCTCATGCAGGGGCTGGCCGACGGGTACTTCGTCCTCCCGTACACGATCGGCAACTACCTCGCGCGCGCCGAGCTCCCGCCGGTCCCGGCGGATCACCCGGAGGTGCGGCGGACCGAGGCCGAGGTCCACGAGCGGATCGGCCGGCTCCTCGCGCTGGACGGCCGGCGCACGGTGGACTCCATCCACCGCGAGCTGGGCCGGCTCCTGTGGGATCGCTGCGGCCTGGCGCGCAACGAGGCCGACCTCCGGTCCGCTCTGGAGAGAATCCCGGAGCTGCGGGAGGAGTTCTGGGAGAACGCCCGCGTGGCGGGGGACGGGGAGTCGCTGAACATGTCCCTCGAGAAGGCGGGGCGGGTCGCCGACTTCCTGGAGTTCGCGGAGCTCCTGTGCCGGGACGCGCTCGCCCGGGACGAGTCCTGCGGAGCCCACTTCCGCGAGGAGCACCAGACGCCGGACGGCGAGGCGACGCGGGACGACGAGAACTTCACCCACGTGGCCGTATGGGAATACACGGGGCCGGACAGCGGGCCGATCGAGCACCGGGAGACGCTCGAGTTCGACGCCGTCACCCCGAGCCAGCGGAGCTACAAGTGATGAACCTGACACTGCACGTGTGGCGGCAGGCGTCGCGCGAGGCGAAGGGCGGCTTCGTCCGCTACGAGGCGACGGACGTGGACCCGAACATGTCCTTTCTCGAGATGCTGGACGTGGTGAACGAGGGGCTCGTGACGAGCGGCGAGGAGCCGATCGCCTTCGACCACGACTGCCGCGAGGGGATCTGCGGCACCTGCGGGATGGTCGTGAACGGCCGTCCGCACGGGCCCCGGAGCGCCACGACCGTGTGCCAGCTCCACATGCGCGAGTATGACGACGGCGACGAGATCTGGATCGAGCCGTGGCGCGCGAACGCGTTCCCCGTGCTCAGGGACTTGGTCGTGGACCGCGGCGCCCTCGACCGGATCGTCCAGTCGGGCGGGTTCATCTCCGTCCGGACCGGGAGCGCCCCGGACGCGAATGCGATCCCGATCCGCAAGGAGGCGGCCGACGAGGCGATGGACGCCGCGGCGTGCATCGGCTGCGGCGCGTGCGTGGCGGCCTGCCCGAACGCCTCCGCCATGCTGTTCACGGCCGCGAAGGCGGCCCATCTCGGGAAGCTGCCGCAGGGCCAGCCCGAGCGCTACGACCGCGTCCTGCGCATGATTCTCCGCATGGACCGGGAGGGCTTCGGGAGCTGCACGAACCACGGGGCGTGCGAGAACGCCTGCCCGAAGGAGATCAGCACGGACTTCATCGCGTGGTTGAACCGCGACTTCATCGCGGCCTCGCTCGGGAAGGCGGGCTGATCGGCGACCCCCGGTGGCGACGAAGCGAGGACGCCGCGTGATCCTGGCCTCCATCGCCCTCGGGGGCGCGCTCGGAGCCGTCGCGCGCTACGGGATGAGCGGCTGGGTGCATGAGCACGCATCCGCCACCTTCCCCTGGGGGACCCTGGCCGTGAACGTGCTCGGCTGCTTCCTGCTCGGGCTCGCCGTATGGTCGCTCCGGGTGGCCGCCGTCCCGGTCCCCGTGCGGGGGTTCGTGACGATCGGGCTGCTCGGGGCGTTCACGACGTTCAGCACGTTCAGCTTCGAGGCGGTGGCGCTTCTTCAGGACGGCGAATGGCTGCGCGCGGCCCTGTATCTCGGGGCCAGCGTGCTGCTCGGGCTCCTGGCGATGCTGGCGGGCCTCGCGCTCGCCGGCGCCGTCATCCAGCTCAGGGGGTGAGGGCATGACGAAGACGTTCGAGGGCGAGCGGACTCTCATGCGGATCTTCATCGGCGAGAACGACCGCTGCGCCGAGGGGCCGCATCGGGGCATGCCGCTCTACGAGGCCCTCCTTCTGACCCTGCGCGAGCGCGGCTTCGCGGGGGCGACCGTCGTGCGCGGGATCGCGGGCTTCGGCGCCAGCGCCCGCATCCACACGGGCAAGATCCTCCGCCTGTCGCTCGATCTGCCGATCATCGTGGAGGTCGTGGACACGCAGGAGAGGATCGACGACATCCTTCCCGACCTGGACGGCCTCATCGGCGGAGGCCTCGTCACGCTGGAGAAGGCGCACGTCGTCCTGTACCGGCCCGCCGAGCGGGCGGAGCCGGGGGACTGAGCGCATGTCGGCCTACGGGATCAACGTCACGGTGCACGTGTTCGCCGCCGTGTTCTGGCTCGGCGGCCTGTTCCATCTCGCCCTCGTGGGGGCGCCCGTCCTGCGGCGCGTGGAGCCGGACTCGCTGCGGGCCGAGCTGTTTCGCCGCCTCGGCGAGCGGTCCCGCACGGCCGGTTGGATCGCGCTCGGCATCCTCGTCCTGACCGGGATCGAGAACCTCCGCGTCCGGGGTCTCCTGACCGGAGCCGTCCTCGGGGATCCCGGCTTCTGGCGGGAGCCGTACGGGCGGGTGCTGGCGTGGAAGCTGGGAGCGGTCGTGTTCATGCTCGTCGTCCAGGCCCTGCACGACTTCGTCGTCGGGCCGAGGGCGTCCGGACTCGATGCGTCGTCGCCGGAAGCGGCCCTGATCCGGCGCCGGGCCGCCTGGCTCGCGCGGCTGAGCGCCGTGGCCGGCGTCGTCATCCTCATCGCGGCCGTCCGGCTGGCGCGAGGGCTCTGACCCGGACGCGGTCCGGGACCCGGGTCGCCCGAGCTCAGGGGGCCGGGTCGGTGAGCAAGATCTGGGTCCAGAAGCCCCGCGCCACGCCGATGCCCTCGTGCGTGAAGCGGCAATCCTCGATGTTCGCCCGGTGATGCGGGCTGTCCAGCCACATCTCCATCGCGCTGGCCGGTCCGGCCGGCGTGAGCGCCAGGTTCTCGCCTCCGGGGCCCCGCCAGCGAATCCCCGCCTTCACGAGCCGGTCCTCGAACCCGTCGCCGTTCGGGTTGCGGTGGTCCACGTACCGGTGCTCGGCCATGTCCGAGCTGTGGAGCGCCGCGGCGTGCGCCGCTCCGGCGTGCCAGGCGAGCGGCCGGCACCCGGCCACCCGGCGATGCGCGTTCACCAGGTCGTACAGCTCCCGGATCTCGGGGTCCGCGAGGGACTCACGCGCCTCCTGCCGGGTCCGGGCGCCCGCCCCCGCGACGAGCGCCGCGAGGACGAGAACGCCGAGCCCGGAGCGCACCGATCTCGCGAATCCACGATCTCCCCGACCCATCCCTGCCTTTCTCATGATCTCGTCAAACCCGGCGGGCCGGGCTGACGTTCCTGACGCCGGATGGAGATCTCGCGGCCGGCCGCGGCGGGGAGATGAGGCAACGCCCCGCGCCTCCGCCTGACGATCCGTCAGGTCTGAGACGGCGGGGCGTCCCGGTGTCGGTCCATGGCGTCCGCGGTCGCGATCTATGTCCAGTTCGGTTCCGTCTGGCGACTCGGGTCCTCGCAGGACTCCTGCTACGCCACGTGCCGAACGAAAAGCAGTCTCGGTCGCCTGACGATCCAGCGCTTCCTGATCATTTCGGCCTCTCCTCGATCTATGGGCAACGCGCGTCCCTCCGGTCCCACGCGTCCGATCCCGGGTAGAGACCCGGGGGGCGCTCCGTCCCCACCGCCGCGCGTCACGTCCCGTCCGCCCGGGAGCGCCTCGCCCGGGCCTCCGACTCTCCTGCCACCCGGCTCACTCTCTCTGACAGCCGATGGGGCCGGATGGTTGGCCGGGCCGTGATCGGAACCGGCGGGCGCGCCCGCCGGTTGCTTTCCCGGCCCCGGGGCCACAGGCTTGATCGTCGGACGTCGTCACCCGGACTCACAGCGGAGCGGCCGTCATGCGCAGAGCACTCCTCCTCGCCCTCGTGTTCGGGCTCCCTCTCGTCCCCGTGGCCCGCGCGCAGGAGCCGGCGACGGCGCAGGGCCCCCTGGAGGTGGGGAGCGAGGCGCCGGACTTCGCGCTCGAGGGCGCGACCCGGTTCGGGATCCTGCGGGATCCGGTCCGCCTGTCCGATTTCCGCGGAAAGACGGTCGTCCTCGCCTTCTTCTTCCAGGTCCGGACCCCCGGGTGAACGATCCAGATGAGAGCGTACCGTGACCAGTACGCCCGACTGTTTCGCGAAGGCCGCGACGTCGTCCTCCTGGGCGTGAGCGTCGATTCGCCGGAGGCGCTCGCTTCGTGGGCTCGCGACGAGGAGTTCCCGTTCCTGTTCGCGAGCGACCCGGAGGCGAGGGTCGGCCGGCGGTACGGCGCGTTCCGGCGCTCGCGCGGCCGCTACATCGACAACCGGACGGTGTTCGTCATCGACCCGGAAGGCAGGATCGCCTGGCGGGCGGCCCCGTTCCGGGAGATCGATCCGGCGGCCTACGAGGAGCTGGGGGAGGCCGTGGCCCGACTCGCCGGGCCCATCGGCGCCGGGCCCGCGGAGGAGTCGGCGGAGGGTGGCTCGGGGGGAGGGTAGGCGCTAGGAGTCTGTGAAAGCGGTCCGGATGGCCGCCTCGACGTCCTGGTCGCGGCCCGCGCCGGTGTACGTGACGCGGCCCTCCGCATCCAGCACGACGATGTACGATGTGACGGGCGCGTGGAAGGCCCGCACGGCACGGCCGCCCGCGTCCCACAGCGTCGGGTAGCGGACGGGCTCCTTCTTCAGGTGCCTCCGGATGGAGCGCGGATTCTGTCCGACCGCGACCGCGACGGCCAGGAACGACATCCGATCCCCCCAGCGGCGATGGGCGGCCTGAAGCCGGGGATGAAGCGCCGCGCAGTTCTCACACCACGTGGCCCAGAACTCGATGAGGGCGGGTCCGTGTCCGATGATCTCCCCCAGGTCCACGTCCCGACCCTCGAGGTCCTCGATGACGACGGCGGGGGGGATCTCGCCCCGCGCGATGCCCATGATGTCCGCCCGTCCCTGGGCGGCCGCCGGCCGGGGGAAGCCGGCGGCGACGGCCAGGGCGAGCCCGAGAGCGATCCGTCCGCGCGTGTGGCTCATCTCACGATCCAGGCCTGGTGGAGGTAGTAGCCGGCCATCCCGAGAAGCAGGACGCCGGCGCCCTTCTTGATCCAGCCCGTCCAGCGCCCGGCCCGGGGCAGGGCGGCGAGGGTCCCCGAGAACACGCCCACGAGCACGAGCAGCGCCGTCATGCCCAGCGAGAACACGAACATATAGAGGAAGCCCAGGCTCGCGCTGCGGGTCGTCCCGACCCAGGTGAGGACGGCGG
Source organism: Gemmatimonadota bacterium (assembly GCA_046757885.1). GTDB lineage: Bacteria > Gemmatimonadota > Gemmatimonadetes > Palauibacterales > Palauibacteraceae > JBHHZD01. Next base: position 1,579 of record JBHHZD010000057.1, on the reverse strand, counting down.
CGAAGGCGGGTGCTCCGCACGGAGCGGCCACGATCCCGGAGCTCGCCCCGAGGAGAAAGACGCCGGGGTAGGAGCCGCCGCCCAGACGTCCGGCCCATGCGACGGCACGCCGTGGCGCCTGAACGGTGAACACCCCCAGCATCGCGAGGCCGAACACCCCGAGCAGGACCGCGATCCCCAGCCGCGCCCAGGGACTCGCGGCGAGGGTGCCGAACAGGGCGCCCGTCATCCCGGCCAGGAGGCCCGCGAAGGCGTACAGGAGGGCGAGGCCCGAGGCGTACGTGAGCGTGAGGCCGACCCGTCGCCGCACGCGCACGGTTCCCTCCCCGCTTCCGGCCAGCACGCCCGCCGTGATCGGGATCATGGGGTAGATGCACGGGGTGAGGCTCGTCAGCACCCCCGCGCCGAACAGGGCCGCGAGGGCGGCCACCGGAGAGTGGCCGAGCGAGTCGGTCAGACTGCCCTGGATCGCGAGGATCTCTGCGAGTGGCACGTGCTCGTCGTCCTTCGAATGAGTTCCCGGGCTGCGCGCTCCCGGCCTACATGGCTCTCCCGGGCCTGAACAACTCCGGGAGGTCCCGGATGGTTCCGCCCTCGGGGGCGGACGAGAGGAGGTCGAGCGCGGCCTCGAGCACGGCCGCGTGCCGCTCCGCGTCGCCCGGCGCGCCCATCGGCCGGCCCATGGGGTGATGGGTGACGACGGTCCTCGGAAGACACATGGACTCCGCCCGATGCCGGAAGGGTCCGACCAGGATGACCACGGTGGGCATCCCCCGCTCCTCGACGGCCCGGGCGACGTGTCCGACGGACACGTGGCACACGGGTCAGACCGGCACCATCACGACGGCGTCGATGCCCGCGTCGCGAAACCTCTCCGCCCAGGCCGGCGCGATGCGGTCCCGCATCGGCGACTGGGCCGCCGCCCCCACGAAGCTGAAGGCCGTCTCGTGCAGGCGGCCGATCCTTCCCTCCGCCTCCGCCCGCCGGAGCGCGTCCAGGGGGAGGACGACGTTCGGGTCCCTCACCGCGCCCCGGATGTCGTAGCCGGGATGCCGCACGCGCAGCCGCTCCGGGGGCGTGTCCACGGGGATCTCCGACAGGGTCGGCTCGGAGCGCAGGAAGTCGCGTATGCGCGCCACCGCCTCCTCCTGGGACATTCCCTCCACGCCGCACGGACACGGGTCGTGCCCCTCCACGAAGTGCCCGCCGGAGGAGAGGAGCGCCACCCGGCACTCCGACAGCGGGTGGGGAAGCGGCGCGAAGGGCGCGCTCTCGTAGGCCCACGGATCCGGCCGACCCTCCGCACGTCCATAGCCCTCGACCTGCATCTCATAAACGAGATTAAATATGGCAGATAAGTCATTTGTGTCAAGCGCATTGCCGATCTCTTCGAGCAGCCGGCGCAAGAACTCGGCCGCCCGGTCGTCCGGGAGCTCGGCGAGGGCCTTGAAGAGCAGATCCGTGCGGCATCCGTAGAAGAAGGATCGCCGGAACTCGCGCAGCGTCTCCTCCGGGCCTCCACTCGCTTCGGGCTTCGTCATCGCGCCTCCGGGGTCGTCATCCTCGGCCTCTCCGACCG
>JBHHZD010000056.1:0-8528 GCA_046757885.1 Gemmatimonadota bacterium | reverse complement strand
AGAGGCCGCCGCTGTTCAAGGACGAGGAATAGCCGGTCGCGGGGCGGCCGGCGGGCGATGAGCGGCACCGCGACGGCGACGAGGAGCAGGGCGATGATGACGTAGTAGCGCGCCCGGCCGCCGGTTGACGAGAGGGGTCCTCCGTTGTGCCAACCAAACCGGCCGGGGCCGCTCAACGTAGAGCCTCGGCGCGGAGGTAACCGACGATCGCGTCGCGATCGGGACCGGACAGCGGCTGCACATCCATCAGGCCCATGTTCGTCTGCATCCGCGCGACGACGCGCTCCCAGCCCGCCGCCGTGTGGGCTCTGGGCGAGGGCGTCTCGTGGCAGATCGAGCAGCGGTCGACGAACAGGCGGGACTCAGGCGAGTCCTCGATCTCGCCGGGCCGGGCCGTGGGCAGGGCGTTGCGCTGCAGGTAGGCCAGCAGGGTGTCGGAATCGGCGGCCGACGGGATCTCCGAGCTCGTGAACCCGGACATCAGCACGTCCCCGATGAGGCTGCTCGTGAGCGGACCGCCCATCCGGTCCCGCAGGGTCGTCGAGCGGATCGCCATGCGTCGCAGGAGGACGGGCCACTCGGCCGCCGCGTGCATCTGCGGCGTCGGAAGCCAGTGGCACTGCACGCAGTACGCCTGCAGGAGACCGGCCCCGCGCGAATGAGGCTCGGGGAGGTCGGCCGGCTCGAAGTTCGTCGGAGGGAGGCCGGCGCCGATGGAGCTGATCATCCGCCAGCGCTGTCCGCGCGACAGGTTCGCGGTCGGGCTTCCGCCCAGCTCCGAGAGCGCGCTGTCCAGGACGGCCAGGGTATCCTCGGAGCTCGGTGCCTCGGCCTGGGGCCGGCATCCCGGAAGCGTGGCGAGGAGAACGACGAGGATCGCGAGAGTCATGGACCGCCGGTCGAGCCGGCTCCGCGGGTGTGTCATGCCGTCACCCTCCCGGGAGGCCGGATCCGGCGAGAGCCGAACCCGGACCTCCGCTTCGAGCGTTACGAGACGCGAGTCACTTCTCTTCGGCGCTCAGGCTTCGCACGTAGGCGAGGACCGCGTCGATCTCCTCCGGGCTCAGGATCGCGGCGAAGCCCGGCATGCCGTTCCGTCCGTTCTTGAGGACCTCGAGGAGCTCTTCGTCGGCTTTGCTCCCCATGAGGTCGGCATCCGTGAAATCCACGGGTCGCGGGTTGAAGGCGGCCGCGGCAGGGCCGTCACCCTTGCCGCCCTTCCCGTGGCAGGCCACGCACTGCTTCGCGTAGACGTCCTCGCCATCCATCGGCTGAACATCCGGCACGAAGGCCGGGTCCGTCGAGGCGACCAGCGTGCCTTCCGAGCGGACGGGCTCGGCGACCGCGACCTTCTTGGCTCCGCTCTGGAGGAAGGCCAGGATCGAGGCCTCTTCCTCGTCCGTGAGGCGGGCCTGCACGGACATCTGGCCCAGGATCGTGACCCACTGGTCCGCCGTGTAGCGGTCCGCCGGCTGGATCCGGTGGCAGTTGCCGCACGTCTGGGACCACATCTCCACGCCGGAGCGCTGCGCCGCGAGGTTCCCGGGAAGGGAAATCGCCATCACGGCGCCCGCGAGCAGAATCTTCGTGAGTGTCTTCATGATTTGCTCCTTACAGGCTCGTGCTGAAGATCGCGGCGATCCCGTCGTTGTCGGCGCCGTCGTTGATGAGATAGTCCAGCCGGACGGCCGAGCCCGCGGACGGATAGAACGTGAATCCGAACGCGACCCGCGAGTTGTCCATGGCGCTTCCCGGCATCTCGCGTCCGCTGAAGCGGATCACGGGCTCGAAGTTCCGGGTGACCAGGTAGGCCGCCTGGACGTATCCGCCCGTCTTCGTGAGATGCCCGCCGGCCTCCGCCGTGTCCTGCTGGGCCGTGACGACCTCGCCCCGGATCTCGAGCCCGTTCTTCCGGAACGCGGCGTCCGCGCCCAGAAGCAGGAGGTCGAGCTTCTCGGCCGGATCGTCGGAGTAGTTTCCGAAGTAGATCGAGCCGCCGATGTCGAAGCCCTCGGGCGGAAGCTCGAGCCCGAGCCGGCCGCCCACGGCCTTGTTGTCGTCCCGCCCGCCGGCCCGCTTCTCGCGATCGACGCCGCGGAAGCCGCGGATGTCACCACCGTTCGGGCCCATGAGGCCGTTCACGACGAACGCGTCGTACGTGATGCGGGCCCCGTCCATCCCGACCGGCGCGCCGCCCGACACCCACAGGCCGACGTCGCTGTACGTCTGGGGCAGGATGTTCTTGAAGCCGTGCGGACGGTCGACCATCTTGTTGATCCACGTCGGGTGGAGGTCCTTGTTGAAGCGCCCGAACGGGACGATGAACTTCCCGGCCAGGATCTTCAGGTTCTTGATCCCCGTGTAGCCGATGTAGCCGTACTCCAGGTTGATCTCGTCGCCGGAGTGCTCGTACTCGATCTCGGCGTTCGCGAAGATGTTCTCGGTCAGCTGGCCGACGCCGATGAGGTTGAAGTGGTGGTTGTCGAAGAAGAAGTCCGAGTTCCCGCTGCCGATGTTCGTGACGTCCGCCTGGAAATCGGCGTAGCCCGTGAGCAGGAGCCCCTGGGCACGCAGGCCTCGAGCGGACGCGAACACGGTGAACAGCGCCAGCACGGCGACGGCCGTCACGCGTGCACCCACGTTCCTTTTCATGCTGATGGCCTCCTTCAGGTCTGTTCCTCCGGTTGCGCGGCCGACTCGCCCGATGCGTCGCGCCCCGGTGCTGGAGCTTTCGCCCTGTGAGCAAGCTACCCGAGACCGGAGGGGCCGTCTGTCGGGCAGGCCCTGCAACGGGTTGTGGTGGAACGGACGACGGGAGCGTGGGGAATTCCCCGACAGGAACGTGCGGGAAGGGCGGCCCTCCGGGGCCGGCGCGTCTCAGACCTGTTTCAAGAGTCCCACCCGCAGGGCGAAGCGCACGAGCTCGGACCGGTGCGTGAGGCCGAGCTTCTGCATGATGCGCGACCGGTAGGTGTCCACCGTCTTCGGCGAGATGAAGAGCTTCTTGCCGATCTCGCGCGAGCTGTACCCCTCCGCCGTCAGGCCCAGGACCTCTCGCTCGCGGACGCTGAGCTGGGCGAGAGCCGTCGCATCGTCCTCGTCCGCCGCCGTCTGGTACTTGCGCAGGAGCAGCTTCGTGGCCAGGGGCGGCAGGAAGACCTCGCCGCGCGCCACGACCCGGATCGCCTCGATGAGGTCCTCGTCCGCACTCGTCTTCGTGAGGAAGCCCGCGGCCCCCGCCTCGACGACGGGAATCAGGTACTCCTCCTCCGCGTGCGACGTGAGGACGAGGACGCGGGTGTCGAGGCCGAGCGCCACGATCCGCCGCGTCGCCTCGAGCCCGTCCGATCCCGGCATCGACAGATCCATCACGATGACGTCGGGGGTCAGGGCGCGCGCCGCGTCCACCGCCTCATCGCCCGTCGCGGCCTCGCCGACGACCTCGATGCTCGGCTCCAGCTCCAGCAGCGCCTTGAGGCCGGAGCGGAACATCGCGTGGTCGTCCGCGATCAGGACCGTCGTGCCCCTGGCCACCGTCACTCGCCGTGGCCGTTCGGCCGCAGGGGGATGTGGATCCGCACCCGGGTGCCGGCGCCGGGCCTGCTCTCGATCGCGACGCGCCCCCCCACGACGTAGGCGCGCTCGTTCATGCCCAGGAGTCCGAGACCTCCCCCGGACTCCGCCGCCTCCGACACGTCGAAGCCCTTTCCGTCGTCCTCGACGCTGGCCGTCATCGCCCCGTCCGAGGCGGCGAGGCGGATCCGGACCCGCGAGGCCCCGGCGTGGCGCACGACGTTGGACAGGCATTCCTGGATGATCCGGTAGGCGGCGAGCCGCGCGTCGCCGCTGAGCGGATACGTCTCGGCGTCCGCCTCGATCTCCACGTCGATCTCCGCGTCCGAGAGGAACGTCTCCACGTGGGCGCGTACGGCCGGGAGGAGGCCGTCGTCGAGCCGGGGCGGCCGGAGGCCGCGCGCGATTCGCCTCACCGCCTCTTCCGTGACCTCGATGTCGGTCTTCAGGTCCTCCAGGAGAGCATCCCGGGCCTCCTCGTCCCGGGACCGGCGGATGAGCCCGACGCGGAGGAGGAGGGCGGCCAGCTTCTGCGCCGTGTCGTCATGCAGCTCCTGGGCGACCCGGAGGCGCTCGCCCTCCATCGCCCGGAGCACCTGCGCGTAGTGGCTCCGGAAGCGCTCGAGGCCCGAGAGGTCCCGAATCGTGCTGATGAAGTACTCCCCGGCCGGCGTCCCGAGCGGGCTCAGGCTGATCTCGACCGGGAACTCCGAGCCATCCTTGCGGCGGCCGCGCAGCTCCATCCCCACGCCCATCGGGCGCGGGCGCGGGTGGGCCGCGTACGACGTGCGCAGCTCGCGGTGGGATCCGCCGAGCTCGGCCGGCACGAGCAGCTCGACCTCCCGGCCGAGTAGCTCCTCCCGCCCGTACCCGAACATCCCGGCCGCCTGCCCGTTCGCCTCCGCGATGCGGCCCGCCTCGTCCACGATGAGGATCCCGTCCGGCGCCTGCTCGAACACGGCGCGATACGCCCCATCGGAAAACGGCCCGGTGCCCGGCTCCTTCGGATCGGCTGCCTGCTCGTTCACTCGGTCTCCGTTGCCGCCGAACCGCCGGCGGCGGGTGCGCGTTGTGATCCCGGAGGAAGGTACGCGTGCGGCCGGCTGTAGGGAATTCACCCACAGGGAGCGGCCCGATTCCCTTACAGGAATCTCCGACATCCTCCCGACAGACGGCCCGGGCGGTTGCGGCTAACGTAGGGATGACCGTCCCCCCACGGAGGAAAGGGCGCGCGTGGAGGCACCGAAGCAACCCACTCCTGCCGCCGGGACCGGACCGGGCGCCGGGATCCGTTCATCTCCCCGCGCTCCGGGCACGAGCCCGGTGCGTGGTCCGCTCCTGTGGGCGTTCCGCATCCCGCTCTTCTACAAGATCGTCCTCGCGAACGCGCTCATCGTGGTCGCCGGCGCGGCCGTCGGCGTCCTCGTCCTGCGCCGGGCCTGGGGCAGCCCGAACCTCGGGTCGCTGGAGCTCATCGGGGTGTTCTCGGCGTTCGCCCTGCTCGCGGGCGGGGTCCTGAACGTGCTCCTCGTGCGCCTCGCCCTCCACCCGCTGCGGCGCCTCGAGGAGACGGCTCTCCGGGTCCGGGAGGGCGAGCGGGAGGCGCGGGCGACCGAATCCCCCCTGGCCGACGCGAACCTCCGGCGCCTCACGCACGTGTTCAACGACATGCTCGAGAGCCTGTCGGACTACCGGAGCCGGCTCAGGGAGCTCGCCCTGCGGGCCCTCGAGGACGAGGAGCGCGGCCGCCAGCGGCTGGCCCGAGAGCTGCACGACCAGGCGGCGCAGACGCTCGCTCTCCTGCTCGTCCGCATCCGCGTCGTGAGCCAGCAGCACGGAGGGCGCGAATCGGCGCTTCTGGAGCAGGTTCGCGAGGAGATCGTGGAGGCGCTCGAAGGAATCCGACGCATCGCGCGGGGCCTGGAGCCCCCGACGCTTGGGGACGTGGGAGCCGCGGCCGCGCTCCGGTCGCTGGCCCGGACGATCGAGTCGGACGCCGGCGTGCGCATCGAGGTGCAGGCAGATCCGATCGACGACTGCCTGTCCCGCGAGCTGCAGACGACCCTCTACCGCATCGTCCAGGAGGCCCTCACGAACGCGGTTCGACACGGCGACCCCGGCCGGGTCGAGATCCGGCTCCGGATGGAGGACGGATCCGTCGTGGCCGAAGTCCGGGACGACGGCGTCGGCTTCGACGTCATGCGGGCCCTCGCGGCGGGCCGCCGGAGCCTGGGCTTGTTCGGCATGCGGGAGCGGGCCGCGTTCGTGGACGGGACCGTCAGCGTCGAGAGCCGGCCGGGCGAGGGGACGGTCGTTCGGGCGGCCCTTCCGTGCGGCCCCCCACCCTCCCGCGAGGGGCCGTCCGGGGCACCCGCCGGTGAGACCTCGGTCTCGACCTCCTGAACCGCGCCCCGGCCTCAGGCGCCTTCCGCCAGACCGGTCTCCTTCCTTCCCTCCAGCGCCCAGCCCCCCGGTCCGCACAGCACGAGGCACAGGAGCCCGCCCACGAGCGCCACGTGATACTCGAAGCCGTAGGCCAGCGGCGCGTTCGGCAGGGACGAGATGAAGAAGCCCTGCTTCGCGTGGAAGAGGATGACCGCCACGATCATCTCGAGCGCGAGGGCGAGCGCCAGCGGCCGCGTGAAGACGCCGAGGAGGAGAGCGATCCCGCCCAAGAGCTCGAGCACGGCCACGAGCCACAGGATCGGCTCGGGGATCGACCAGCCGGCCATGTGCAGCATCTCGTGCACGAACGAGACCTGCGAGCCGAAGATCTTCGTCCATCCGTGGGCGAGGAAGATGAGGCCGATGGCCAGCCGGAGGATGAGCAGGCCCCGGTCGGGGTTGTGCCAGCGTCTCATGGCGAGCTCCTTTCCCGTGCGGATCTCTCGGGCGACGCCCGTGCGGCGGCGGGTTGGAAAGCGCGGGCTGGGGTCGCACGAATCGGGGCCGGGCCCCGTCTCGCGATGAGGCGGAATATAGCGAGGCCGACGGAGGGGCGCGAAGCCGGGCGCGCGCGGCGAGTCCCGATGCGGCGGCGGGACCGGGTCATGGGCCCGTTCAGGGCTGGATGACGACCGCGTCTCCGAACGCCATGATCTCCGACGCCGATCCCATCACGTAGGAGGTCGCGAAGCGCACGTTGATGATCGCGTTTGCCCCCAGCGCCTCGGCCTGCTCCTTCATGCGGTCCAGCGCCTGCTCGCGCGCCTCCGCCATCATCTTCGTGTACTCGGCGATCTCTCCGCCCACGATGTTCCGCAGGCCGGCCATGATGTCCTTGCCCACGTGACGCGCGCGGATCGTGTTGCCGCGGACGAGCCCGAGCGTCTTCACCACGCGGTGACCCGCGATCTCCGCCGACGGCGTGACGATCATCGGTCCACATCCTTGTACGGGTCTTCCTTGCGTCCGGCGAGCCTCTGCCGGACGACCGACACGAAGAGCACGGCGAGCCCCGCGAGAAGCGCGAGGATGCCCGCCCTGACCACGAGCGGGAGCTCGGAGGTCGAGACGAGGCTCCGCACGGCGTTCCATCCGCCGTACGCGAGGACGATGACCACGCCGATCGAGACGAGCGCCCAGCCGAACCCCATCTCGGGTGCCCGCGGTGCCCTGGATGACTTGCTCACGGCGGCCTCCTTCCGTTGAACCACCGAAGCCATGATGCGAGGTTCCGGAGGGAAGGTATCACGGGAAGTTGCCGTCTGCCCGCAGGGAAGCCGCGATTCGTGGCCCGGGAGAGGAGGCAGGCCCCTGACACGCACATCCGCCGGGTTCCCGCGGCCGCGCGTCGTGGTCAGCGCGTGCCTCGGCACGGAGGCCTGCCGCTACGACGGCCGGCGCCTGCCCGGCGGGATCGTGGCCGAGCTCGCCGCGCACGCCGATCTCATCCCGGTCTGTCCGGAGGTCGAGATCGGGCTCGGCGTCCCGCGCGATCCGATCCTGCTCGTCTCGGGACCCGACGGCGTGCGGCTCGTCCAGCCGAGCACGGCGCGTGATCTTACGCGGGACATGGAGGGCTTCGCGGCGCGCTTTCTCGACGGACTCGGTGATGTGGACGGGTTCGTGCTCAAGAGCCGGTCTCCGTCGTGCGGGACGCGCGACGTTCCCGTCCACGCGTCCACGGCCTCGCAAACATCCGTCATCAACGGCGCGCCGGGGCGGTTCGCGTCCGCCGTCCTGGAGCGCTTCCCCGACGCCGCGATCGAGGACGAGGAACGACTGTCGGTCAGCGGAATCCGGGAGCGGTTCCTCACCCGCCTGTTCGCGAGAGCGAGGCGGCGGGAGATCGCGGCGGGACGGCTGTCGGCGGGAGGCGCGGCGGGACCTGCGTACCCGGAGGCGCTGCGGCGCTGACCTCCGGCGGGAGCGGCGCCGCCCCTGACCTCCGGGGGGCGCCGAGAACGCCGGCGGCTACGGCGTCATGCTGCTGTTCCAGATGTCCCGCGTGATCTTCCAGCCGTCGTCCGTCTTCTTCCACACGACGACGTACTTCCCGTGGTCGCCGTGGGACCCGTCGGCCGCCGTGTCCACGAACCCGCCGCGCTCGACCGCCAGATCTCCGTGGACGATGAGCTCGTGCGTCTTCAGCTCGACGGTCGAGCCGCCCGCTTCCGCGATCGCGGCGCTCCAGAAGTCCCCGATCGCGGCGGCTCCCTTCACCGGCTCGGAGCCCGGCGGCAGGATCAGCGCGTCGGCGGCGTAGAGAGCTCCGATCGCCGCGCCATCGCCCGCGTTCCAGGCGGCCGCCCACGCCTCGATCTTCGCCTGAATGGCTTCCTTGTCCGCCTTCTGGGCCACGGCGGTCAGCGGCAACGCGAGAACCGCCGCACAGGTGAGAGTGATGAGCCTTCGCATCGTCGAACCTCCGGAGAAGGGATGGCACGGCAACCAGCAGAACGATTCCAAGAAGGCTCGAATCCGCGTCCGCGTCAAGCTCGGATTCCCGCGGG
>JBHHZD010000055.1:0-8544 GCA_046757885.1 Gemmatimonadota bacterium | reverse complement strand
GGAGGCCGAGGAGACCGAGCCGGAGGCCGAGGAGACCGGGACCGAGCTCGAGGCCGAAGGGGAGACTCCGGCCGCCGAGGAGGAGGCGCCGGCGGAGCCCGAGGCGGAAGCCGAAGAGGCAGCAGAGGCGGAGGCCGAAGTAGAGTCTGAGGCCGAAGTAGAGTCTGAGGCCGAGGCCGAGGAGAAGCCGGCCGGGGACTGAGCGTCTGCGGCGAGCCCGCGACGGAGAGCCGATGTCGGACATCGTGGTCGGGCGGGTGCGTGGGGCGCACGGATTGGGCGGCGAGCTCCGGGTCGAGAAGCGGACGGACCACCCGGACGAGGTATTCGTGGAGGGCCGGGTGCTCCGCGTCCTCGAGGGACGGTGGGGCGGCGTTCCCGACCGGCTCACGATCGTGTCGGCCCGGGTACACGGAAAGGGGCTGCTCGTGCGGTTCGCGGGCGTCGAGGACCGCGGCGCGGCCGAGCGGCTCACGGGCCGCCACCTGGCCGTCCCGCGGGAGGAGCTGCCGGAGCTCGGGGAAGGGGAGTTCTTCCTTCACGAGCTCGTGGGCTGCGAGATCCGGCTCGCGGACGGCGGGCCGGTGGGACGGGTCGAGGCCGTGTACGATGCGGCGGGGACGCCCCTGCTCGGTGTCGTCGTCGCGGGTCGGGAGCGGCTCGTGCCGTTTCGCGAAGGGGTCGTCCGGGACGTGCGGACGAAGGAGCGTCGGATCGTGATCGACCCGCCGCCGGGCCTCCTGGAGGTCTGAGTCGTGCGGATCAACGTGCTCACGATCTTCCCCGAGTTCTTCCGGGCCCCGCTCGCGACGAGCATCCCGGGCCGCGCCGCGGAGTCGGGCCTCGTCGGGTATCGGGTCGTGGACCTGCGGGAGCACACGCACGATCGGCATCGGACGGTGGACGATGAGCCGTACGGCGGGGGGGGCGGCATGGTGATGAAGCCGGAGCCGTTCTTCGAGGCCGTCGAGGCCCTGGAGCCGAGAGGACCGGTGGTGCTGCTGAGCCCGCGGGGAGCGGTGTTCGGACACGACACCGCCGTGCGGTACGCGATGGAAGAGGAGCTCACGCTGCTGTGTGGGCACTACAAGGGGGTCGATGAGCGCGTCGCGCTCGGCCTCGCCACCGAGGAACTGTCGGTGGGGGATTACGTTCTGTCCGGCGGAGAGCCGGCGGCGCTCGTCGTCATCGACGCCGTCGTCCGGCTCCTCCCGGGGGCGATGCGGGACCACGAGTCCGCCGCCGGCGACTCGTTCTACGACGCAGGGCTCGCGCCGCCGTGCTACACGCGGCCGGCCGAGTATCGGGGCATGGAGGTGCCGGAGGTGTTGCGCTCCGGCGATCACGCGAGAGTGGAGATGTGGCGGCGCGCCGAAGCGGAGCGCCTGACCCGGGAGAGACGGCCCGATCTGCTGGGGCGGCCCAACAAGGAGCGGTAAGGTGGATCCGAGAATAGCGGAGATCGAGAGGCAGCAGAAGCGGACGGATCTTCCGGCCTTCGCGCCGGGCGACACGGTGCGCGTGCGGGTGCGCGTCCGCGAGGGCGCGAAGGAGCGGATCCAGGCGTTCGAGGGCATCTGCATCGCCCGCTCCGGCGCGGGTCTGAGCGAGACCTTCACGGTGCGCAAGATCTCCGGCGGCGTGGGGGTGGAGCGGATCTTCCCGCTCCACTCGCCCTCCATCGCCGGCCTCGAGGTCGTGCGCCGGGGCCACGTCCGCCGGGCGAAGCTCTACTACCTGCGCGCCCGCCGCGGCAAGCGGGCCCGGGTGAAGGAGCGGCGGTGGTGGCTGGACGAGCCCGTCGCGGTGCCCCTCGCCGAGCCGGCGGAGAGTCCGGCCGAGGCGGTGGACGAGGCCGAGGCACCGGACGTGATCGAGGCGCCGGATGCCGCGGCGGTCGAGAGCCCGGTGGAGGTGCCCGAAGCGGAGACGCCGGAGGCCGGGGCGGCGGAGGAGACACCGGACGCGTTGGAAGAGGCGCCGGCCGAGTCCGGGACGGCGCCGGACGCCGACGCCGACGCGGAGACGGTCCGGGCGGACGGAGCCTAGCCCCCGACATTCACACGCGGGAGGCCCAGACGGAGACGGCCCGAACATCCCGCACGAAGCCGCGGACGGCCCCGGCGGACCTCGAGACCGAGGCCTGGGCACGAGGCCTCCGGCACGTGGTCGGCGTGGACGAGGTCGGTTGCGGTCCCCTCGCCGGACCCGTGATCGCGGCCGCCGTGGCGCTCCGGCCCGGGCAGTCCTTCGAGGGTGCCTTCGACTCCAAGCAGGTTCCGCGATCGCGGCGTGAAGCCCTGGCCCTGCGCATCCGCTCCGAGGCCCTGTCCTGGGGCATCGGGGCCGCCTCGACACGCGAGATTGAGCGCCTGAACGTCCGCCGCGCCGCCGGGCTCGCGATGCGCCGGGCCCTCGCCCGGCTGCCCTTCGAGCCCGAGCTGTTGCTCGTGGACGGCCGACCCGTGCCGGAGCTCGGCGTCCACACGCCGCTCGTGGGCGGCGATCGCCTCTCTCACTCCATCGCCTGCGCGTCGATCCTCTCGAAGGTCGTGCGGGACCGCCTCATGGAGCGCCTCGGGCGCCGGTATCCGGCCTACGGCTGGGCCGAGAACAAGGGATACGGGACGCGCGACCACCTGGCGGCCTTGTCCGAGCACGGTCCGACGCCGCACCATCGGGGTACGTACACGCCCGTCGTGCAGCGCGAACTCGGCCTGGAGATCTGAGGATGCATTCGGAGCACCTGCGCAACGTCCAGCTCTCCTGGATCGCCTTCGGGTGGTTCATCGCCCTCTCCGTGGCCGCGAGCGTCATCCTGTTGCTCCTCGGCGCGGGCCTCGTGGGCGGCAACCGGGGAGGCGCTCCCGCGGGACTCGCGCTCGCCGTCGCCGTGGGCTGGCTCGTGGGCGGCTTCATCACCGGCTTCAAGACGGCGGCCGCCCCGATCCTGCACGGAGCGGCCATCGCGCTGTTCACCTTCGTGGCCTGGTTCCTCCTGAACCTGCTGTTCGGCGGGCTCACGACGGGCACCCAGGCCTGGGAGTTCCTGAACGCCCGCGCCACGGCCGTCGCCCTGCTCGCGCAAGCGGTGGCGGCGATCGCCGGGTGCTGGCTGGGGTACCGCTACACGCCCCTGCGCATCGAGTAGGCGGCGCGATCCGAGAATCCAGAGACGGAGTGTGATCATCGTGGGACATCCGACCCGTCCGCCGCTCGCGGCGGTCCTCACGCTCGCCCTGGCGGCGCCGGCCGCGGCCCAGGACGCGAGCCAGGGCGCCCCGCCGACCGTTCAGGAGGCCGAGCGGTTCATGGAGAACGCCGAGGCCACGCTGGACGCGCTCGGCCTGAAGGACGCGCGCGCCTCCTGGGTGGCGGCGAACTTCATCACCGACGACACGCAGGCCCTGGCGGCCGACGCGGAGACGAGCTACGCGATGGCCGTCCAGCGCCTGGCGATCGACGCGCGCCGGTTCGCCGGGCTGGATCTGGCCCCCGTCCTCGCCCGCAAGTTCGAGCTCCTGCGCCTCGCCCTCTCCGCGCCCCCGCCGGGGGATCCCGCGAAGGCGAAGGAGATGACCGAGCTCAAGGTCGGCATGAACGGCGACTACGGGAGCGGCTCGTACTGCCTGAAGGGCGGGGAAGAGGCGACGTCCGCGGAGCATGCCGGCGAATGCCTCCAGATCACGGCCCTCGGCAAGATCATGTCGCAGAGCCGCGATCCGGACGAGCTCCTGGAGGTGTGGAAGGGCTGGCGGACGATCTCTCCGCCCATGCGCGGCCGCTACGCCCGCTTCGTCGAGCTCTCCAACGAGGGTGCCCGCGAGCTGGGATTCGAGGACACGGGCGCGATGTGGCGGTCGAACTACGAGATGGCGCCCGATGCGTTCGAGGCCGAGACGGAGCGGCTGTGGCAGCAAGTGCGGCCGCTGTACGTCGCCCTGCACGCCTACGTGCGCACGCGGCTTGCGCAGGCGTACGGGACCGATCTCGTGCCGCCCGACGGCCTGATCCCGGCGCACCTGCTCGGGAACATGTGGGCGCAGGACTGGACCGGGATCTACCCGCTCGCCGCCCCGGCGGACGCGGGGGAGACGGTGGACATCACGGGGCTCCTCCGAGCGAAGGGCACGGATGCGCGCGACATGGTCCGCTACGGCGAGGGCTTCTTCACCTCGCTCGGGTTCGCGCCCCTTCCGGACAGCTTCTGGGAGCGCTCGCTGTTCACGAAGCCGCGCGACCGGGACGTCGTCTGCCACGCGAGCGCGTGGAGCATCGACGGACGCGACGACATCCGGATCAAGATGTGCATCAACATCGACGGCGAGGACTTCTCTACCATCCACCACGAGCTCGGGCACAACTTCTACCAGCGCGCCTACGAGGATCAGCCCTACATGTTCAAGGGCGGCGCGAACGGCGGCTTCCACGAGGCGATCGGCGACGCGATCGCCCTCTCGATCACGCCGGACTACCTCGTGCGGGTCGGCCTCCTCGACGAGGCGGACGAGCCCGGCCCCGAGGCGGACATCGGCCTCCTGCTCCAGCGGGCGCTGGACAAGGTCGCGTTCCTGCCCTTCGGGCTCCTGATCGACAAGTGGCGCTGGCAGGTGTTCTCGGGCGACGTGGGTCCCGACGGGTACAACGAGGTGTGGTGGGAGCTCAGGAACCGCTACCAGGGCGTGGCCGCGCCGGTCGCACGCTCGGAGGCGGACTTCGACCCGGGCGCGAAGTACCACATCCCGGCGAACGTCTCCTACACGCGGTACTTCATCGCGGACGTCCTCCAGTTCCAGTTCCACCGCGCCCTGTGCCGCGCCGCCGGGTACGAGGGCCCGCTCCACCGGTGCTCGATCTACCAGAGCGAGGAGGCGGGGAAGAAGCTGGCCGCGATGCTCGAGAAGGGACAGAGCGAGCCGTGGCAGGACGCGCTGTTCGCCCTGACGGGCCAGCGGGAGATGGACGCGACGGCGATCCTGGACTACTTCGCGCCGCTCAAGGCGTGGCTGGACGAGCAGAACCGCGGGCACGCCGTCGGCTGGACGACGGAGACGGCGAGCACGCAGGACTAGGCATCGAGCGGCGGGCGGGCGGCGGCCGGTCTTCCGGCATCCGCCGCCCGCATCCGCCCCCCGATCCGACCGGGTAGCTCAGTTGGCAGAGCAACGGACTTTTAATCCGTAGGTCGTGGGTTCGATCCCCACCCCGGTCATTCTCCCCTGATTCAGCCTCGGCACGAATGCCTCGGCCGCGATCCCCACACCGGTCATCGGCGAACACACGGGGGCGGTCGCCGTTTGTCCAAGCGTCGTAGCCCGAGGTCCCGCGCGACCTTCCGTGCCTTACGGAACTCATCCGACCCCGGGCGGCGATCGAGCTCGGGGTACTTCTCGCCCTCTACCGAGCCCGCCGGATGGTACTGGTCCATCAGGTTCACGTATGTGTCCGGGCCGAGCTCGGACGCGACCCACTCGAGGATCGCGGTGGTCTCGTCCAGCTCTCCGGGCATCACGAGGTGTCGCAACAGGAGCCCCCGTTTCGCGAGCCCGTCCGCGCCGAGGAAGATTGGGCCGACCTGCCGGTGCATCTCCAGGATGGCGGCGCGGGCGGCTTGGGGATAATCCGCGGCCTTCAGGTACTTCCGGCTCTTGTCGGGGCTCCAGTACTTGAAGTCCGGCATGTAGATGTCGGCGATGCCGTCCATGAGGGCGAGGCTCTCGAGCGAGTCGTAGGCACTGGTGTTGTATACTATGGGAAGCGAGAGCCCCATCCCGATGGCCTCGGCGACCGCCTCGAGGACCTGCGGCACCACGTGCTCGGGTGTCACGAAGTTGATGTTGTGACAGCCGCGGCCCTGGAGGGCGAGCATCATCCCGGCGACCTCGCGCGGCGTGGATCCTGGCGGCGACTCGGCGGGCTTGATCGCCTGGCTGATGTCCCAATTCTGACAGAAGACACAGCGCAGATTGCAGTGCAAGAAGAAAATCGTGCCGGAGCCGTTCCACCCCCTGAGGCAGTCTTCCTCACCGAAGTGCGGGAAGTAGCTCCCCACCACGGCGTGGCGGCCCGTCTTGCAGGCCGCCCACCTGTCCTCGAGGCGGTTCACGGCGCAGTCGCGCGGGCAGGCTCGGCACTCCTCGAGGCTGGCGACCCCCCGTGCCACTCGGCCGCGGAGCTCGTCTCGGGAAAGGTCCAGGTACGAAGGACGAAACACGGTCTCGGCCTCCCCTTGGCCGGTTAGCCCGGGGCGAGCCTATGGCACGACCCGGTACACCTTGTCGTGACCCCGAACTCGCTCGTCTACCCGGATGGCCACCTCCGACCCGTCCCCCGCGCTCTCGATGGGCTCGTGATCTACCTCCATGGAGGCGATCTCTTGAGTGAAGTCGGTGGTGTGACCGCGGAAGTGCAACACTTCCCCGATCTTGATCGGGGCGTCGAGCTTGACCACGACGACTCGTGGCCTGGCGAAGTAATGCGTGACGGTGCCTACGACCTCGTCCATGGGCTTACCTCCTCCTGGATGAGCCGACCTGGCGGGTCGGCCGCCTCCTCGGACTCCCTGACGTTACAAGAGTCGGTTCGCTCGCGCAGCGCCAGGGTAGCAGCACGTCCAGCGCGTCGCCTCGTGCAGGCGGCCCGGGCTCGGCGATCTCGTTGCCTGGTGTAGCGACGGTTGCAGTTGACCCGGTTTGGTGGACAGTCTCGGGTTTGAGACTCAAGCGGCAGAAGCGCGTCTCCTCTCGGCTGCGTCGAGTCCATCCACGTCGCCAACGCGCCGAGGTCCGTGTCGTCCGTCAAGCGTACAGATGGACATCGTGGCCGACGAGATCCTCGTGGGCCGTTTGTGCGGTAGGAGGTGGAGTCCGTGAAGAAGCGATCCGGAGAGCTCCACAGGATCCTGCGCGTACGGGATGGGCTGGCGGTCACCGTCGGAATCGTCATCGGGGCCGGGATCCTCCGCACACCGGGCCTGATCGCAGGATACCTGGGCAACCCTCTGGCCATCGTCGGCGTGTGGTTCCTGGGAGGCATCGTCGTGGCCCTCAGCACGCTCGTTCTGGCCGAGATGGCCGCCGCTCTGCCCGAGGCGGGCGGAAAGTACGTGTATGCCCGAGAGGCGTACGGGCCGCAGGTCGGTTTCCTCGCCGGTTGGTCAGAACTCGTGGTGACCCGGGCCTTCTCCGGCGCGGCGAAGGCCGTTGTCATCGCCGAGTACCTGGTGCTGCTGCTGGGACGCGGGTCGGTGCGTCTGCTGGCCGCCGCCGTGGTCGTCGGGTTCTTCCTCCTTCACTCCCGGGGCCTGCGCGTCGGGCGCGGCTTCCAGAACTTCTCCACCGCCGCGAAGGTGTTGCTTCTTCTCGCCATGGGTGCCGCGGGAGTCCTTGGCGGCGATGGTCGCGGATTCGTCTCCACCATGGAAGTCGCCCCCGAGTTCGCGGGCCTGCTCGGCTTCGCTCTGGCCTATCAGGCGGTGGCCTTCGCCTACTACGGTTGGGAAGACGCGGCCAAGATGGCGGAAGAGACCACGGACCCCGGCCGCAACCTCCCGCGCATCCTCGTCGGGGGGGCCGTCACCGTCGCCGGGTTGTATCTGCTGATCAACGTCGCTTTCCTCAGTACGATGACGACGCGGAAGATGTCGGGATCTCCCCTGGTAGCGGCGGACGCGTTGCGCGGCACCTTCGGGACGACCGCGGGAACCGTCGTCACGCTGGCCAGTCTCGTGATCCTGCTCAGCTCCCTCAACGTCAACTTCCTCGGACTGCCACGAGTCGCGTTCGGCCTGGCTCGAAACGGGCTTGCACCCTCCCGGTTCACACGAGTGGGGGAAGGCGGCACACCCGGGCCGGCGTTGGTGTTCGTCGCTGCGGTGATCCTGGGGCTTGCCGTGACAGGCGCCTTCGAGTTCCTGATCCGCTTCATGATGACGGTCGCCATCACGGTGGATATAGTAGTGCTGAGCGGAATCTTCCGGCTTCGGCGGATTCGCCCTGAGCTGGATCGGCCGCTTCGGGTTCCGCTGTATCCCTGGATTCCGGTCGTCACTCTTCTTCTTCACTCCATCGTCCTGGCGGTGATCGTCCTGACCCAGCCGATGCTGGCACTCGGTGCGGCGGCGATGCTGAGCATCTTGTGGATGTCGGGGTGGCTCGTGGTGCGGTACTCCGAGTGAAAGAGGCCTCTCCCGGTCATGAAAGAGAGGGTTCACGAGGTCCAAGGTTCAAATCCCGCCGCCCTCCACATATAGTGATTGCATGCCTCGCCTTCTCTTCCTCGTCGCTCTGAGCTCCGCCGTAGTCCCGGTTGCCTGCCGTGAGCCGCAGAAACGCGAAGACGTCTCGCTCGTTGTGGTCCTCATCGTGGATCAGCTGCGGCCCGAGCAGCTCGAGCGTTACGACGCCGCGTTCACAGGAGGGCTGCGCCGGCTCCTCGACGAGGGACATCAGTTCGAGCAAGCCGTCCACGACCATGCCCTGACCTGGACTTCTCCGGGCCACGCCTCGCTCGCGACCGGGCTCCATCCCAGACGACACGGGATCG
>JBHHZD010000054.1:0-11497 GCA_046757885.1 Gemmatimonadota bacterium | reverse complement strand
CGCCCGCCGTCGTCCCCGGCCCAGTCCTCCAGCTCGACCGCGAGCCCGCCCGGCGCCCCCTCCTCGAGCCAGCCGGTCACGAGGAGGCTCGGCGCGAGCTCGGCGGGGGGGAACACGGCCTCCAGGCGAAGCTCCGCGAGCCGGACGTCGTAGCAGGCGTCGCGGACTCGCGCGCCGGCGTCCGGATCTCGCCGGCGCAGGCGGCGGCGGGGGAGGACGCGGCCCCGCGCGACGGGCACGAGCACGGCCTCGTCGCTCGCCGCCCCGGGCAGGACGATGAGCCACGATCGGTCCACCCACGGACGCTCCAGCGCCCGCCGGTAGCTCTCGAACTCCGCCGCCCACACGAGCCGGCGCTCCCAATCCGCGGCGGCCGGACCGTCGCCCCGCGCGCGGGCGCTCTCGCGCTCCGAGCGGAAGCGGTCGCGCAGGGCGGCCGCGAACCCCGGGTCTTCCAGCAGGCGCTCGGCGTCGCGCACCTGGCGGCGGTAGGCGTCCAGGCCCGTGAGCCTGGCGCACGGAGCCGTGCACAGCCCGATCCCGTGCTGGAGGCAGGGCGAGGCCTCCGGATCCGGGCGCACGAAGCCGGCGCAGGTGCGGAGGCGGAAGATACGCTCCACGAGCGCGGCCGCCTCCGTCGGCAGGCGCCGCCCCCGGAAGGGGCCGAAGTAGCGCGCCCGCGCGCGCCGAGCCGAGCGGGCGACGCGGAGCCGGGGGAACGGGACGCCCCAGTCGATCTCCAGGTACCAGCCGCGCGAGCGGTTCTTGCCGACGCGGTTGTAGGGCGGCCGGTGGCGCTCGATCCGGTCCGCCTCCTCGAGCCGCGCCTCCAGGTCGCTCCCCGCCGGGGCGATCGTGACCCGGCGCGCGAGCCGGAGCATCTCCGCCATGCGCTCGTCGGCGGGCCCGCCCCCGTAGAAGTAGCCCCGCACCCGACGCTTCAGGTTCACGCTCTTGCCCACGTAGAGCGGCGTGCCGTTCGCGTCGGCGAACTCGTACACGCCCGGCGCCGCGGGCAGGTCGTTCGGCACCCACGCGGGGACCGGGCTCCGGCGAGCTCCACTCATGGCCCTCCGTCTTCCGCCGCTCGAGACCTGGCGGCGCACTTTCGGTGTCTGTTCGGCTTCGGAAGATCGAACCGGTGGGCCGCCGGCGCAAGGAACCCGGCGGCTTGCTCGCCTACCTGCGACCTGGCGCAGGGCTACCTGCTGGCCGAGCCGCTGGCTCCCGATGCGCTGGAGGCGTTCATTCGCGGCCGGCGGCCGCGGGCTCGGCGCCTTCGTCCTGGATCCGGGCCGTCTGCGGCTCCCACTGCCGGATCATCGTGAGGAAGCCCTCGACGAACTCCGGGTCCATCTCGTCCTCGGCCCGCTCGCCGAGGAACGCGAGCGCCCTCGGGACGGACCAGGCCGGGCGGAAGGGCCGCGTCGTGTGCAGGGCGTCGTAGACGTCGCACACCTGGATGAGCCGGCTCACCGGGTGCGGCTCGCGCCGGTAGTGGAGCCCAGGGTAGCCCGTGCCGTCCCGCTTTAGGTGGTGCTCGTAGGCCACGATGGCGGCCAGGTCGAGCTTCGGCCCCGACTTCAGGAGGATCCGGGCGCCCTCGACCGTGTGGAGCTTCATGAGCGTCCACTCGTCCGGCGTGAGCTCGCCCGGCTTGTTCAGGACCTCGAGCGGGATCCGCGTCTTCCCCACGTCGTGCAGGAGGGCCGCGGCCCCGATGGACCGGGCGTCCGACGGCGCGAACTCCAGGAACTCGGCGAGCGCCATCGCGAGGACGGACACGTTGATGGAGTGGATCGTGGAGTACTGGTCCACGTTCTTGAGCTCGAGGAGGGGGAGGAGCAGCTCGCGGCCCCCGTGCATGGCGGCTGACAGGAGCCGCACGACGCCCAGGGCCTCGCCGACCGGGACCTCGTTGTGCGTCGCGACGGCCCGCTCGATCCGCTCGACCGCCTCGTATTCGTCGCGCAGGTCGAGGCTCAGGGAGGCGACGGGCAGGGCTTCCTCGCCCTCGAGACCACCGACCGCGACGGTCCCGAAGCGGATGTGCGGGTGGCCCGCGAACTCCGCCACGGACACGGCGAGGTCGGGCTGGGTGACCCGGACCCTCAGTTCCTCGAGCAGGGCCGCGAGCTCCCGGGGCGTGGCGCCGTGCTCGATCTCGAGCCGCTCGACGCCCGCCTGGGCGAGCTTCTCGATCCACTCCGCCCGCCGGAGGCCGCGCAGGACCCGGTCCCGGTAGACCGTCTGCCCCGACAGGAACGTGAAGGTGGGCTCCGGATCGGAGGCCAGGAGCGCGGCCAGCTCCTCCGACCCCTCCGCGAGGGCGCGCTCGCGCTCGGGGTGGTCCTCGTCGTAGAGCATGACGGCGGACAGGGCGTGCCCGAGCGCGTTCAGGAAGGCGGCGGGCTGGGTCAGCGGGCTCATGGCGTGGGGTCCCCGCCCGGCTCGCCGCCGCCCGCCGGGCCGCCGGCCGCCCCGGTGGCGTCGGCGCCCGCGGCCGCGCGGATCTCGGGGTCGGAGGAGCGGGCCGCGCGCTCGAGCACGGGCCGGACCGCCGGATCCTCGGGCCACCCCGAGGCGAGGGCTGAGAGCGCCGCCAGCATTTCCGCCGAGCGGGGCGCCAGGCGGCGCCGGAACAGCCATCGCGCCCGCCCCCGCGCGAGGCGCAGGAGGGCGTCCCGCGCCGCCGGCGAGCCGACGCAGCGGAGGGCCCGGATCGCGGACACCCGGAGCTCCGTCTCGAGCCCGCGGCGGTGCGCGAGGCGCGCGAGGTCCGGGAGGGCCGCGGCCGAGCACATCGTCTCCGCCTCCTTGAGCCCGGCCCGCACGATGCGCTCGGTCCGGTCGGCGAGCGCTCGCAGGAGCGCCTCCTCGCGCTCGTGCGGCATGCGGAGCGCGAGGCGCAGGGCCTCGAGCCGCACGGCCGCCTCGTCGTGGTCCGCGTGCGCGAGCGCCGAGAACCCCTCCGGCAGGGTCTCGAGCTCCGCGAGCAGGGCGAGGACGTTCCGCTTCACGAACCACCGCTCGTCCTCGAGCCGCTCGATGAGCAGGGGCCCTATGGCGGGGCCGAGCCGGGGGATGCGCTCGAAGATCTGCCGGCGCGTGGAACGCGACTGGGAGCGCGAGAGCACGTCGAGCAGGTCGTCCGCCGCCGCCGGACTGACCCGCGGGAGGAGACGGTCGAGCGTCTCGAAGTCGGGCGGGTCCGCCTCGACGAGCCGCCGCACGACCTTTCCGCCGCTCAGCCGCTCCCACACGGCGGCCGCGACGGCCGCGACGCCGGCACCCGGCTCCGCGGCCGGCTCGACGCCCGGCTCGGCAGCCGGCTCGGCGGCCATGCCCGGCTCGGCAGCCGGAGCCCCACCCGGCATCGGCGGGTGGCCCGGCGGCGGGTCGTCGAGGAGCCCGACCAGGGCCGCCGTCTCGCCCCCGGCCACGGCCTCGTCCACGGCGCCCGGCAGGGCCGCGCCCGGCACCCCGACCTCGAGCGACAGCCGCACGACCCTCAGCGGGTCGGGCTCGCTCGTGCCCGCGCCGGGCATCGTCGTCATGGGGGCGCCGAGCGCCATGCGTATGAGCGCCTCGTCGTACGCGGCCGGGTTCGGATCCTCCAGGTCCCAGTCACCGATGAGCTCGCGGATGCGCTCGCGCATCGCCGCGTCCGACGGCCGTACGCTCCGGTCCCCGCCGTCATCCCCGCCGCTCCCGGCGCCGCGCCCCGGGCCGCTGAAGCGCGCGAGCTTGAGGAAGAACCGGAGCATCGAGCGCGAGATCCCCGACTGCTCGTCCACGAGGGCCGCGCGCAGGAGCTCGAACACCGCCTCGTTGCCCAGGGATCGCGACGCCCCCAGGAGGAGCCGCCGGCGCTGGTCGGGATCGCCCGAGTAGAGCAGGCGCTGGAGCGTGCCCGCCTGGACGGAAGCCACGAGCTCGGAGGCCCCCTCCCGCAGGCGCCGCGCCTCGTCGCCACCGGGCTCGGACGCCAGCTCCTCGGCGATCGCGAGCAGGCGCGACACGACCTCGCGGTCGTACTCGGCTCCGCCCCGGCTCGCGGCGAGCGCCCGGGCCAGCTCCTTCGGGTGCGCGTGCCGGAGCTCGGCGTCGGAGACCTCCCGGCCGCTCTGCGCGAGGACGGCGCGGGCGAGCCCCACCCACAGGTCCGACAGGTGCGAGCCGGCCTCGCCGATCTCCTCGCCCTGCTCGCCGAGCCGGAGCCGCTCGTACCTGAGAGGATAGAGCTCGAGGTGCGGCCCGATGACGAGCACCTCGTCCTGGTCGCCCAGCGGCTTGCCGCTCAGCTCCGCCTCGACGGACACGAGGCCGAGCATCTCGTCGATCTCGGAGCCCTCGACCCCCCGGGCAAAGGTCACCGCCCCGAGCTCGTGCCGGTGAAGCCGCTCCGCGAGCGAGCGCAGGCGGGGCTGATCGGGATCCGTCGCCACGCCCTCCACGACGAGCTGGCCGCGCGCGACGCCGATGGAGAGGCGGGCGCGATCCACGAGCAGGGGCTGGACCTTCTCGGCCAGGTCCTCGGCGAGGGGGCCGAGCGAGGGATGGCCTCCCGGATACATCTGGTACTTCTGCAGAGCGGCGGAGAGCTCGACGAGGAACTCCGAGAGGGGCCCCGACAGGGTTGCCTCGCCGCGGCCGGACTCTCTAGGCGACAGGGGAGCCGTCCCGTGGCAGATGCGGGGTACGCGGAGGCCGGCCTGTGCGTCTCACGTCGGGTCCCTCCGGCGAGGGGAAGGGGGCCGCCCCCGCAAGATGGGACGCGGCCCGCGCGGGCGGCAAGGCGCGGCACCGCCCGCGCCCGGTGGACCCGGGCGCCGCCCGGCGGCGCGGCCCGTCTTCGCCCCCTATCTTGCGCGGCGTGAGCGAAACGCGGACGGCCGACATCCTGGTCATCGGAGGCGGAATCCTGGGGCTGAGCGTCGCCCGGGAGGCGGCGCGCCGCGGGCTCGGCCGGGTCGTCGTGCTCGAGAAGGAGGCCCGCTGCGGCGCGCACGCGAGCTCGCGCAACAGCGGCGTCCTGCACGCCGGCTTCTACTACGATGCCGACTCCCTGAAGGCCCGCTTCTGCCGCGAGGGCAACGCGGCCCTCGCCGCCTGGTGCGAGACGCACCGCCTGCCGCTCCGCCCCTGCGGAAAGCTGGTGGTGGCCCGCTCGGAGGCCGACCTCCCGGGCCTGGACCGCCTGTACGAGCGGGGGCGGGCGAACGGGGTCGAGCTCGAGCTCGTGGACGAGGCGGACCTGCGCCGGATCGAGCCCGCCGCCCGCACGACGGGGCGCGCCCTGTACTCCCCCGGCACGGCCTCCGTGGATCCCGCCCAGGTGATGGCCGCGCTGGAGGCGGATGTCCGGGAGGCGGGCGTGGACGTCCGCGCGGGGACGGCGTACCGCGGTCTCGAGCCGCGGCCCGGCGCCGCGGCCCCGCACCGGATCCGCACCTCGGCCGGGCGGCTGGAGGTGGGATTCGTGGTGAACGCCGCGGGGCTGTACGCGGATCGGGTCGCGCGGGACTTCGGATTCTCCCGTGGGCACGGGATCCTTCCGTTTCGGGGCCGGTACCTGCGCCTTCCCGCCTCGGCCGGCCGCCTGCGCACGCACATCTATCCCGTCCCCGACCCCGCCGCCCCCTTTCTCGGGGTCCACCTCACCGTGGCCGTCTCCGGCGAGGTCACGGTCGGCCCCACGGCCGGCCCCGCGCTGTGGCGGGAGCACTACCGCGGGATCGCGGGCCTGCGCGCAAGCGAGCTGCTGGAGATCGCGGGACGGGGGGCGGGCCTGTGGCTGCGAGACGACTTCGGCTTCCGGCGCCTCGCGCGCGCGGAGATCCGCAAGCGGTCGAGGTGGACGCTCATCCGCAGCGCCCACGCGCTCGCCCGGGGCCTGAGCGGCCTCGGCGCGACCTGGGGCGAGCCCGGGCTCCGCGCCCAGCTCGTGGACCTGGCGGCGCGCCGGCTCGAGATGGACTTCCGGGTCGAGGGCGACGCGGCTTCGCTGCACGTCCTGAACGCCGTCTCGCCCGGATTCACGAGCGCCTTTCCGTTCGCCCGCTGGCTGGTGGATCGGATCGAGCTCTCGGGGTGAGCCCCGCCGCGAATCGCGCACCTGCCAACGGAGTCGAAACATCCGCGCGCACGAGCCCACGAACCCCTTGACAGGTTCTAGATCGGCTCTGGCGCCCGGGTCCGGAACCGGCTCACGGAGCGTCTTTCGCGCCCTCCAGGTTCCCGCCTCCCCGCAGTCCGGCCAAGTCCATGACGCGGATGCCCTCCGGGCCCCGTTCCACACGGCACCGGCCCATCTGAGGAGTCCGAAAAACGGGGGTTATATTGGGGTGGCTTCGGTGTGTGTTCGGTATAATGAGAGCCCGATAGGAGGTCGCCCCGATGGTCCAGTTCGCTCCCCACGTGACGCGCGCGTTGCTTGTTTGCGAAGTCGCGGGCGTCTACTCCGCGTCCCAGGCCGCACCCGTTCCGGCTTCCGAACCCGCGTCCGCTCCCGACCCGTTCGAGGATGCCGACGCGCTGGAGGAGCTGGAGGAAGAGATCGCCGTCCTGGCCGCTCACATTCACGCCGCCACGCATCGACTCCTGGCGTTGGTGGCGGAGTTCGACCGGCGTCGGGGCTGGGAGCTCGGCGGCCACCGCTCGTGCGCCCACTGGCTCTCCTTTCGGACCGGCATCGATCTCGGTGCGGCGCGCGAGAAGGTGCGAACGGCCCGGGCCCTCGCCGAATTGCCGGAGATCGGCGCCTCCATGAGCCGGGGTGAGCTGTCGTTCTCGGCGGTGCGGGCCCTGACCCGTGTCGCGACGCCCGAAACGGAAGGAGACCTCCTGGAGCTGGCCCGCGGTTGCACGACGGCGGAGCTGGAGCGGATGGTGCGTGGTTGGAAGCTGGGGAGCCGGGGAGACGAGGCAGAGCGAGAGCGAGTGTGCTACGAGAGCCGAACGTTTTCGGTGTTCCCCGACGGAGAGGGCATGTACGTGGTGAAGGGGCGGCTCACCCCGGAGCTGGGCGCGCTCCTGATGCGGGCGGTCGAGGCGGCGGGTGACGCGCTGTACCGGGAGCGGAGATACGGAAACGTTTCAGCTGAAACGTTTCACGACGACTCGGCCCGGCGGCGTGCGGACGCCCTCGGGCTGGTGGCCGAGCGGGCCCTGGCGGCCGGGTTCGGGGCGACGCCGGAGGGGAAGGCCGAAACGGAAAGGCATGACGATGCCCGTACCGAAAGCGACGGGCGGCTCCCGATCAGCGGCACTCGCGCCGAGCGCTACCAAGTGTTGCTGCACGTGGAGGCCGCGACGCTGGCCGCGGATGGCGAGCCCGGCCTCTCCGAGCTGGCGGACGGCACACGCGTTTCAGCTGAAACGTCCCGCCGGCTCACGTGCGACGCTGCGCTCGTGCCCGTCGGCCACGGTCCCGACGGCTCCGTGCTCGGGGTGGGCCGAAGAACCCGCACCATCTCGCCCGCCCTCCGCCGCGCCCTCGAGGTCCGCGACCGCGGCTGCCGCTTTCCCGGCTGCGGGCTCCGGTTCACGGACGCTCACCACGTGCGCCACTGGGCCGACGGAGGCGAGACAACGCTCCAGAATCTCCTGTTGCTGTGCACCCATCATCACCGACTCGTGCACGAGGAAGGGTGGCAGGTGGAGTGGTGGGGGAGGGATCGGCCAGCCTTCGTCGATCCGAGGGGACAGGTGCATTACAGCGGCAAGCGGCCTCCGACGCCCGAGGTCTCGCTCGAGCCCGTGGCCGCGCTCATCGACGGCAACCGGCGGCTCGGGATCGAGCCCGACGGACTCACGGCAGGCGCCCGGTGGAAGCGTCAGGTCGACATCCCGGACCGCGTCTACTTCCGGGCCGTCGAAGCGGTGCTGGGCCGCGGACGGGGCAACGGCTGTGAAAAGGACCTGTGACCGCGGATGGCCCCGGCGCCGATGGCCTGATTGAAGGCCGGCCGGCGCCGCCGGCCGGCCCTTGCCGCCTGGCGGGGCGACGCCCTACCGCGCCGGCACCACCAGCACCGGTACCTTCGCCTTGCGGATGATACCCTGCGACACGCTGCCCACGAGCAGGTCGTACGTCGCGCCGTGGCCGTGCGAGCCGACCACGATGAGCGCGGCGCCGATCCGCTCCGCCTCCGCCAGCACGGTCTCGACGATCGACCCCTGAACGAGGAGCGCCGTCGCGTCCGCGCCCCGCTTCCGCAGCCGCTCCGCCATCTCCTGGAGCTGGCGGTGCTCGCGGTGGAAGACCTCCGCGATCTGGTCACGCACCACGTTCGGGCCCGCCTCGAAGCCGACGAAGTCGGGATCCGGCTCCGCGACGTGCAGGAGATAGACCTTCCGCGAGCGGTCCTCGTACATCCGCCCCACGATCTCGAGCTGCTTCTCGCTCACCTCCGAGAAGTCCACCGACACGAGCACGCTCATCTCTCCAGCTCCGGCCGGGGTTCGCCCCGCTCGTCGAACTTCGCCTTGAGGATCCGCACGAGCGCGCGGGTCAGGCGGCCCTTGTCCTTCGCGCTCACGTGGGACCACTCCGGCACGCGGACGTCGCGGAGCTCCGGGTAGTCCTCGAAGTGCACGGCCACGGCGCCCGCCGCGGCGACGATCGGCTCCCACACGCCCTCGCGCGGGAAGGCGGCGGCCTCGACCTCGCGGAAGTGGCCGGCCGAGGGAAGGCGGACGAAGGCCACGTCGCCCCCCCGGGCGCGGATGGACGCCACGTCCTCGCGGACCTCCTCCAGCATCGTCTCGAATTGCTCCTTCGCCTCCTCCTCCGGCGGCGGAGGCGGGGGATGGTCGATGATGTCGCTCCAGATGGATTGGGCGAGGGCCGCGTACTCGGGATCCTCGTCCAGCTTCCACCAGAGGTCCGCCTCGCGCCGCGCGTCCATGTCCGTCAGCCGCCGCACGTCCCGCGCCTGAAACGGGAGACCGGGACGCGCGGGCCACCAGGTCTGGCGGTGGAGGACCGCGAACAGCGCCGTGTCGAAGTGATAGAAGGCGAGCACGCGCTCGAGCGGCATCGAGATCCGCTGGCCGAGCCACTGCGACGGGCTCTCGCTGCCGTAGCGCGCGATGGCCTTCGCCCGATATCCCGCTCCGGGAGCGAGGAACAGGACCGGCGTCACGCCGACGAGCGCCAGGCCCTTGAAGTCCGGGTCCTCCGCGAGGCCTCGCAGGACGGGGCGCGGGTTCGTGCCCTCGAGCGCGAGCTGGACGGGCAGGACGCCCGTCTCCTCCTCCCACGCGTCGAGGTCGATGTCGAACAGCATGCGGGAGGAGCCGAGGAGGACCGTCTGCCGCGGCTCCGCCCGATCGACCCGGCGGCGGGTCGCGGCCCACAGGCCCTCGGAGTTGCGGATCGTCGGCCCGAAGCCCTGCGCCCTCCAGTGGGCCTCCCATCCCGCCATCGCCCCGAGGAACAGGACGAGCATGAGGAGCGCGGCCCGTCCCCAGGGGACGCCGGGAATCTCCCGAAGCGGGACGTGCGGCGGCCCGCCCGGAGCGGAGCCCGGGCCGGCGCCCGAGCCCGGAGCGGCGCCCGAGCCGGAGCCCGAGCCGGCGCCCGCGCTAGAACTGGAAGTAGATGAAGGCATCGCCTGCTCCCTGGGTGATCACGATCGCGAACAGCATCGCCGCCCACGCGACGGCCGTGACGGGCCACGGCACGCGCGCCACGACCTCTTCCACGGTGCGGTTTCGCATCGTCCAGTGCACGATGAGCATCCCCACCGTCACCACGGCGACCTGGACGACGTAGTCGGTCGGAAGGACGAGCGCCGCCGTGGCGACGCTCGAGCCCGCTCCCGCAGCGCCCGCGGCCACGGCCGCGCGCGCGCCGAGCCCGGTCATCGAGCGGACCATCCGCCACGCGGTGTCGAAGTCGGAGGCCCGGAAGAAGACCCACGTGAGGTTCACGAGCACGTAGGTCAGCAGCGCCATCCCGATCCGGAAGCCCGTGGTGGCCGCGATCCGCGCGCCCCGGAACCGGCCCCGGATCCAGCGCTCCGCCGCCAGGTAGAGGCCGTGCAGGCCGCCCCAGACCACGAACGTCCACGCCGCGCCGTGCCAGAGCCCGCCGAGCAGCATCGTGACCATCAGGTTCACGTACGTGCGGCGGCCGCCCTTCCGGTTCCCGCCGAGCGGGATGTAGAGGTAGTCGCGGAGCCACGTGGAGAGCGAGATGTGCCAGCGGCGCCAGAAGTCGGAGAACCCGATCGCGGCGTACGGGAAGCGGAAGTTGTCCGGGAGCGAGAACCCGAGGCAGAGCGCGACCCCGATCGCGACCGTCGAGTAGCCCGCGAAGTCCGAGAAGATCTGGCCGGCGAACGCGAGGGTGCCGAGCCAGGCGTCCGTGAACGCGAGCGGGTCGGTGGCGCCGAACACCTTCTCGGCCGCGGGCGCGAGCGCGCCGTCGGCGATCACGATCTTCTCGAACAGCCCGAGCGTCATGAGCCCGAGCCCCCACAGGAGCTGCCGGCGGCTCGCCCGCACGGGCCGGGCGAACTGCGGGATCAGGTGCGTGGGCCGGACGATCGGGCCCGCCACGAGCTGGGGGAAGAACGTCACGAACAGCGCGAAGTCCAGGAACGAGTCCGCCGGCTCCGCCCGCCTGAGGTAGACGTCCAGCGAGTAGGCCATCGTCTGGAACGTGTAGAAGCTGATCCCGACCGGCAGGACGATGCTCCACGACGGCGCCGCCCAGTCGATCCCGAGCGCGCCCATCAGCGAGACCCAGTTCTCGAGCAGGAACCCGCCGTACTTGAAGTACCCCAGGATCCCGAGGTTCACGAGGATGCTGACGGTCAGGAGCGCCCGGCGGCGGGCCTTCGCCTCGGCGCGGAAGATCGCCTTCGCGACGTACCAGTCCACGATGGTCGAGATCCACAGGAGCGCGACGAAGGGCGGGTTCCAGGCCGCGTAGAACAGGTAGCTGGCCAGGAGGAGGTTCATCTTCTTCGCGCGCCACGGGAAGGGCATCGCGTGGAGAGCCAGCACCACGGCGAAGAAGACCACGAAGGTCAGCGAGTTGAAGAGCAAGCGAGCCTCCCGGAATTCGGGCAAACGACCGCCCACGATGGCGCGCGCGACGGCAAAACGCAAAATGGGAGTCCGCCGCCGGCTCCCCGCCGCGCCCTCGCCCCCGTCGCGGGCGGGCCCCATCCACGGGGCCGACGGCAGGAGTGCGTTCTCGTCGAGATGTAAGGTTTGGGGGTCGAGCGGCATCTTACTAATAGGCCCCGCGCTCTCTCCGCTCCCGGGCTGAACGGGTCGCCGTGCGGAACCCACCAGTCCGAGCAGGCCCTCTCTGGAGGCGATGATGAGCGCATTGCGGATTCGGAGGCCACCCTCCTCCGCGGTCGGTTCCGACGCCGCGTCGGAAAGTGTCGCGACAGTCGTTTCAGAGGCTCCACGCCGTGGGCGCCCCGCGCTCACCCCGAGGCGTCTCGAGCCGAGGGAAGTGCAGTTCGCCCTT
>JBHHZD010000053.1:0-13816 GCA_046757885.1 Gemmatimonadota bacterium | reverse complement strand
GGAGGCCCCGTCCGAGGCCCCACCTCCCCCGCCCCCTCCAACGAGGAGGTGCTCCTGGCCGAGATCCGGGACCTCCTTGAAGGCGCGCGGCTGACGCGCATGCGCATGCGTCCCCTCCGCCTGAGTTCCGGCGCGCCATGGCACCTGAGCCTGCGGGTCGAGGCCGCGGGAAGCGACTTCGTGTGCCGGATCGGCGGGGGGGACGCCCACGTCGGGGCCGTGGCCCTGGCCGAGTGGAAGGACGGGCGAGCCGCGGCCCGGGCCCTCACGGCGGAGGGCCACAAGGAGACCGCGATCGCCACCCACGCGGCCCACCGGATCTGTCTCGCGACCCGACGGCGGGTCACGTGCGTGGCGGGCATCCACTTCGATGACCTGCGCCGCGAGCAGATCGATGAGATCTCGCGGGCGGCGTACCGTCTGGCGGAACGGGCCGCGCGGCGACTCGAGGATCGACGTCTGAGAGCCGCGGTCCGCGATCCCGACGGTCCGCTCGTGGGGCTCCTGTCCCCGGGCGATGGGCTGGACGGGGAGGTCGAGGCGTTCCTGGCCCGGCCCCTCGAGGCCCTGCTCGAGAAGCGCGAGCCCGGGCGGCCGGGGGTCGGCGCGCCCGGCGGGCGCGTGCTCCTGTTCGCGCCCCTCTACCTGACGAACGCCTGCTCGAACGACTGCGCGTACTGCGGCTTCCGGCGCAGCGCGTCCTACGAGCGCCGCACGCTGGACTTGGAGGCGGCCGTCCGACAGGCGGAGGTCCTGGCGGAGCGGGGCCACCGCACGATCGATCTCGTGACCGGGGAGGTGGCGGCGGATCCGTTCGTGGATAGGGTGTGCCGGATCTGCGAGGCCATCTTGGCCCGGACGCCGATCCGCACCGTGAACCTGAACCTCGGCGCGCTGTCGGGGGATCAGCTCCGGCGCCTGCGGGAGGCGGGCGCGACGGGCTACCACCTCTACCAGGAGACCTACGATCCGGCCACCTACTTCCGGGTGCACCGTCGCGGGCTGAAGCGGGACATGGCCTGGCGGCTGGACGGACCTCGCCGCGCCGCCGCGGCCGGGTTCGACCGGATCGGCCTCGGGGTGCTGGTGGGCCTGCGCCCGCTCGGCCGCGACCTGCCGCCGCTCGTGCGGCACGCGCGCCGGCTCCGGGCGGAGTTTCCCGGCCTCCGTCTCGGCCTCTCGCTCCCGCGGCTCCGGCATGCGGACCCGGAGTGCGCGTTCACCCCCCCCGCGCCCGCCTCCGACGACGAGCTCGCGAAGGCGTTTCTCTTCCTGCGCTCGGTCCTTCCGGACGCGGATCTCACGGTCACGACCCGGGAGAGGCCGGATCTCCGCGACGCGCTCCTGCGCCTCGGGATCTCGAAGATGAGCGCCGGCGTGTCCACGGCCCCGGGCGGCTACGCGGCCGCCGGCGAGAAGCCGACGGGGCAGTTCGAGATCGAGGACGAGCGGTCCGTGGATGAGATCGTGGCGGCGATCGCCGCGACCGGCCGCACGCCCGCCTTCGAGTAGGGACGCGAGCCGGACGGTTGCGGGGGCGCTCGCCCGGAGTCGGCTAGGGTACCGCGGCCAGGAGCCGGGCGAGACGGCCGTAGGCGGCCTCCGGCGCCCCCGCCGCCTTCGCCGCGCCGGCCCCGACGGCGCGCTCGATCTCGGTCTCCAGCGTGCGGCAGGGGAGGGCGTGGGTCCGCGAGGCCGCCGCGGCGCCGGAGTCGGCAGCTCCGGCCCGGCCGGCGCGAGCCCGCTCCATGGCCGCTCGCAGCGCCTCCCGCGCGAGCACGGTGTCGCCCCGGCTCCACGCCACGTAGCCCGAGAGAAACGGCGCGATCACGCTCCGCGGATTCGAGGCGGCGACGGCGTCGAACTCTCCCACGGCCGTCCCGAGGTCGTGGCGCAGAAGGGCCACGATCCCGAGTCCGAGTACGGGTCCGGTCTCCTCCGCGTTGATCTCGAAGGCCCGCCGCAGCTCGGCCTCCGCCCGGTCCGGGTCGTAGATGTCCGGACGCGAGAAGCAGGCGTACAGGCGCCCGAGGCTCGCGTGCCCGCGCGCGCTCATGGGCGCGACCTCCACGAGACGGCGCCATGCCCGCTCCGCCCCCGCGAGATCGCCGAGCTCGAGCCGGACGTTTCCCAGGTAGTAGAGGGCGTCCTCGTGCGCCGGGTCGATCACGAGCGCGGCCTCGTAGGCGTCGGCCGCCTCGCCCGGGCGGCCCCGCGTCCGTGCCGCCGTCGCCCGGCGGTAGATGTCCCAGAACCGCAGCGTCTCCTCTCGGCTCCGCGCGCCGCCGGCCGGGAACCCGCCGGCCCGCCCTCCGTCGCCCGCCCCCTCGGCCTCGCGGAGGTCCGGGATCCGGCCGGAGAGGGGCCCCCGGACGACCTGCCGGACGCCCGAGGGCCAGGTGATGAGGAGGCTGTCCGCCTCGCCTCCCGGGCCGAGGCCGAAGTGGACGACCGGCGAGCTCTGGGACAGGTAGGAGCTCTGGGCCCCGACTTCCCGCACCTGGGGCCCCGCGGGCGTGAACGCGCGGACCTTCGTCCCGTAGGCCGAGCGGTTGCTCCGCGTGCCTTCGAGCCGCACCTCAAGCCAGGCGTTCCGGTTGCCGCCATCGTTGCGGAGCAGGGCGGCCCGTCCCCCGTTGTTCACGACGAACACGTCCACGTCGCCGTCGCGGTCGTAGTCCGCGAAAGCCGCCCCGCGGCCCACGTCCTCCCTCGAGAAGTAGGCGCCGCTCGAGTCGGAGACGTCGTAGAAGCCGTCCTCGGGCCCGGCGTTCCAGAACAGCTGATCGCGCATGCCGACGAGACGCTCCGGCCGTTCCGGCTGCTGGAGGGTGCTGCCGTTGGCCACGAACAGGTCGAGCCGCCCATCGTTGTCGTAGTCGATGAACGAGGTGCCCCAGCCCACGAAGTCCAGCGCGATCTGGCCGAGCCCGAACCGGTCCGCCACGTCCATGAAACCCAGCGGCCGGGGCGCGCCCGGGTCCCGCGAGGTGAGATTCTCGAACAGGGCGTTCTCCTGGGCGATCCAGTGGGTGACGAAGAGATCCGGGTCCAGGTCCCCGTCCCAGTCGCCCACGGCGAGCCCCATGGCGCCCCGGTAGTCCGCCACGCGGGCCGCGTAGCTCACGTCCTCCAGCGTGCCGTCGCCGGGATTGCGGAACAGGAAGTTGTCCGACAGGTCGTTCGCCACGTAGAGGTCGGGCCATCCGTCGCCGTCGAAATCGCTCCATGCGGCGCTCAGGCTGCGGCCGCTTCGCCCGCCCACGCCCGCCTCGTCGGATACGTCCGCGAACCGGCCGTCTCCCTCGTTCCGATACAGGAGGTTCCGCTCCGGGGGGAAGGAGGACGGGTTCAGGTTCGCGGGCACCTGGACGACGTACTGCGCGGCGCTCGTCCCTGAGGGTCCGCGGCTGTAGCGGACGTACCCCGTGATGTACAGATCCAGGTCCCCGTCCCGGTCGTAGTCCGCCCACGACGCCCCCGTCCAGAAGCCCACCTCCCCGGACAGGCCCGCTGCGGCCGTCACATCCTCGAACGTGCCGTCTCCCCGGTTCCGGAAGAGCCGGTTCCCGCCGTACGCCGTCACGACGAGGTCCGGCCAGCCGTCCGCGTCGTAGTCGCCCCACGCCGCGCCCATCCCGAGCCCGCCCACCGCCACCCCCGCCCGGGCGGCGACCTCCGAGAACGTCCCGTTTCCCTCGTTGTGGTAGAGGGCGGACCGGGCCGGCGGGTCGGCCGTGCCCGTCGTGTCGTCCAGGGGGCCCGACTCGTTCACGACGAACAGGTCCGGCCAGCCGTCCCGGTCGTAGTCTCCCCACGCCGCCCCCGAGCCCATGTCCTCCGGCAACTGGACGGACCGCGTGCCGCGGAAGTGTCGGAACTCGATCCCGGCCTCGGCCGCGACGTCGGTGAACGTGATCCGCGGCGCTCCTTCCGGGATCGAGCGGCGGAGGTCGGCCGTCAGGCCCTCGATGGCTTCGCCCGGCCGATACTCGGCGGGCGGGCGGAGGGCGCGCCATACGAGCCAGGCGCTCACGCCCAGGAACAGGACCCCGGCCCCCGCCGCGAGGAGGAGGAGGCGCTGGCGGCGGGGCATCCTTCCGTTCATGCCGGGGAGGCCCTCAGGACCCGACCCCGGGCACGACCTTCACGGTCGCCTCGTCCGTCGAGAGCACGGTGACCGGAGAGGTGAGCTCGGTGTCCTCGCCGAACAGGAAGCGCAGGAGGTACTGGTCGATCTTGCGGTAGAGCAGCTCGACCGAGACGTGAAGCTCGCCCGTCGCGCCGGACGCGCGGAACCGGTATCCGTCCGCCGGCCCGGGCGTCGGGTCGGCGGCGGCCGCCGCGGCCGACGGGGTGGGCGAGGTCACGGACGACGGGCAGAGGAACGCGAACTGCGCCTGATCCGAGAATCCCGGGAAGACGGCCCGCCGATACCGCACCCCGACCATCTCCCACAGGTTGTGCCGGTCGATGAGGCTGCCGTACTGGTCCACGGCCTCGGCCTTGAAGATGAAGGAGCCCTTCTCGATCCGGTTCGCTTCGTCCCGGCGGCCGGTCTCGAACACCGGGTTTCCGTCCTGGTCCGTCACGACGACGTGCAGCCAGGCCTGGATGATGTCGAGCGGGCCCGTCGGAAACTCGTGGCCGACCTTGTTGTTCGTGATCACGGCCCGGATCCGGACCTCTTCGCCCGGCGCGACGGAGTCCGGCACGACGAGCTCGACGGGCACGGCGGGCCCCTCGGTCCACTTGTCCTCGATCTCGGGGATCCGGATCTCGCCTCGCAGCCACTTCTCGGTGAGCTTCACGTGCTCCGCGGCTCCCGGAAGATCGAGGAGGGTGGGGACGAACTGATTCGCGGCCAGGAATCGATGGCTCCGGTGCTTGCCGTCCCGCGGGGATCGATTGTAGTCGATCGGATCGCCCGAGGCCGGGTCGTTCCCGTCCGTGAGCGGCATGTGGCACTCCCGGCACTCGATCGTCTTCTCCGGATCTCCCGGCGTGTTCCACCGGCTCTTGCGCCAGTTGTCGAACTGGTTCTGAAGCTGCACCCAGCCGACCTGGTTGATCTCCTCGTCGATGAACTGCTTGTGGCAGGCGGCGCAGAACTCCGGGCTCTTGAACAGGCGGTGCTGGAGCGCTTCCACGTGCGGCCGCGGATACGCGCGAATCAGGAAGTCGCTGACGCGCTTCGCGGCGGCGCCGGGGCGGAGCTCGAACAGGTAGCGCGCCGGCTGGACGATCACGTACGCGGCGTTCCCCTGCACGTCCGTCTTCTTGATCGCGTGGCAGACGAGGCACGAGACCCCTTCCTGGTATCCGGTGTGACTCGTGAGATCCTCGACGAACACGTTCTTCGTGCCGGAGAACAGGGAGATCGGGTCGTGGCAGCCGCCGCAGTAGCGCGTGGAGACGGGGCCGTTCTGCTCGGCCATCACCTTCTGGACGGTCTGGAAGGCCGGATCCATCGCGGAATACCGGTGGGCGCTCGTCTCCCACTCCTGGAAGATCTCCTCGTGGCAGCCCGAGGTTCCGCAGGACTCCGAGCCGCCCAGGGAGCGTGCGTCGAAGGCCTGACCCGTGGAGGTCCGGGCGAGGCTGGGCGCGAAGGGGCGATCGGCCCCGTACAGGTAGCTGTAATCCTCCGGAAGCCGATTCTCGAGCCGCGTCGGGGGCAGCACCACGAGCAGCAGGAGGACGAGAAGCGCGGGAAGCGCCTGGAGCCCGAGGCTGCGCGCGGCCAGGGACCGGGCCGCCGCCCGGATCTCCCTCGCCTCGGCCCCCGCCCCGCGGCGCGCGTGAACGACCTTCGCCACGAGATGGGGAAGCACCGAGGCGAGGAGCCCGAACGTGGCCACGACGTGCGCCAGATCCCAGCCATAGCCGATCCCGGTCCCGAGCGTCGCCTGCCAGGTCAGCACGACGCCGGAGATGCAGGCGACGAGGGTGGCCGCCATGGCGAAGTAGCCCGTGAGCACGACGTGCGTGAGCCGGCGGTCCCGGTAGCGTCGCCAGTGCCGGAGCTGGTAGGCGCCGTACGGGATCAGCAGCGCGAGGCCGCCCACCGTGTGCAGGAGCACGAGCCACTGGTTTGGCAGGCTGAAGGGAAGGGCCCAGACCGAGAGTCCGCTCAGCGTCTCGAACAGCAGGAGCGCGGAGACGGTCGAGAGCGTCCGGGACCGCCATTCCCGCGCGCGTCGGACATCGTTTCGGGCGTCGGTTTCGTGCATGGCTCCGGGCTGCGTGGGATCGGGGCGCAATATGCGGCGGAGCTCCGGCATCCGAAAGTCGGGGAATCGCGGGAGCCGGAGTGCACGGGATCATACAACTATTTGTAATCATTACAATTATCTGTTGACATCCCTCCTCGGGCGTAGCGAGTTTCCGCTCTCCCGTCGGAGGCTGCGGGAGGACGACGCGACATGAACCAAGGATTCCTGCAGGGAGTGAGGAACATGCCAGCCACCCTCGACCACCGCGCCCTCTACCGCCTTCCGTGGAGCACGCCCGACAACTCCATCGCCTGGCTCGAGCCGACGATGAAGTGCAACCTCGCCTGCGAGGGCTGCTACCGGGAGAACGTGAACACGCACAAATCGCTGGAGCAGGTCGCGGCGGACCTGGACGTGTTCGCCCGCTACCGGACGGCGGACGGGATCTCCATCGCCGGCGGCGATCCGCTCACCCATCCGGAGATCGAGCGCATCGTGGGGATGGTCGCGGAGCGCGGCTGGAAGCCGATCCTGAACACGAACGGCCTCGCGCTGACGGAGGAGAAGCTGCGGCGCCTGAAGGCGGCCGGTCTCGAGGGGCTCACGTTCCACATCGACAGCAAGCAGGGACGGCCGCGCTGGAAGCGGGCGACCGAGCAGGAGCTGTGCGAGCTCCGGCTCCACTACGCGCGGATGGCGGCTCGGGTCGGAGATCTCTCCTGCGCGTTCAACGCGACCGTCTATCCCGATACGCTCGACGCCGTCCCCGACCTCGTGGACTGGGCACGCCGGCACATCGACCTCGTCCACGTGATGGTCTTCATCTGCTACCGGGCGCCCGTGCCGCAGACGGAGTTCGACTACTACGCCGGGGCCCGGAAGGTGGACATGCGCGCGCTCACGTACGCGTACGACGAGACGGCGCCCCGGAGGGACATCTCCGCCCCGGACGTCGTGGCGAAGATCCGGGAGCGCGAGCCGGACTTCTCGCCCTGCGCCTACCTGAACGGGACGGAGCGCCCGGACAGCTTCAAGTGGCTTCTCACGTTACAGTTTGGAACAGCCGATAAAATATACGGTTACGCAGGACCAAAGATGATCGAGATGGCCCAGGTTCTCCACCACCTGAGGACGGGCCGATACCTGGCCTACGCGGCGCCGAGGACGCTGCGGCGGGCCCGCTCGATGCTCGCCCTGTGGCCCTTCGATCCGGGCGTGCGGAGGACGGCCGCCCGGGCCCTGCGAAGCCCCCGCCTCGCCGTCCGGCGGCTCCACCTCCAGTCGGTGATGATCATCCAGCCGGTGGACGTGCTGGCGGACGGACGGATGAACATGTGCGACGGCTGTCCGGACATGACCGTGTGGAACGAGGAGCTCGCCTGGTCGTGCCGCCTCGAGGAGTGCCTGCACTTCGGCCAGTTCGTCCGCACGGTGCCCCGGGACGGACGGACGACCGCGGTCGAAGCTTGAGCCCCGCGGCGGACCGCGCGCCGACCGCGCGCCGTCTGGTCGCGATCGTGGGGGTCATCCTGCTCCATCTCGCCGCCTATCTGGTGGTCACACGGGTGAACGAGAGCCGGCCGCCGCCGGCCCTGTGGGACCCGTCCCTGCCTCTCGACGGCTCGATCCCGTACCTCCCCTGGACCTGGACGTGGTATTGGGCCGCCTACCCCTATCTGACGATCGTGGCGGCGCTCGTGCTCCTGCGCCTGCCCGCGGACGGATTCGGCCGCGCGATCGTGGCCTACGTCGGGCTCACCCTGGCAGGCGCCGCCATCCAGGTCCTGTTCCCGGTGCGGGCTCCGTGGCCGACGGCGCCCGGCCCCATGCAGGCGCTGATGCACGAGGCGGCGTTCACGCGCCCCTTCGCCTCGCTGCCCTCGATGCACGTCGCGTACAGCGTCTTCACGGCCTCGCTGGGCGTCGCGGCCGCCCGGACCCGCGTGCTCAAGGTGGGGCACGTGGCCGTCGCGGCGCTCATCACGGCGTCGACGCTGACCCTGAAGGAGCACTACGTCCTGGACGCCGTGACCGGCACCGCCCTGGGTCTCGGCACGATGCTGTGGTGGAGCCGGGCGCGGATCCCGTCTCCGCGGGTCAGGCCCCGCCGGGTCAGGGTGACGTCGGCTCCTCGCGGATGATCCGGCCCCCCTCGAGCACGAGCCGGACGTCGCGGACGCTCGCGATGTCCTCCGTCGGGTCGCCCGCCACAGCCACGAGGTCGGCGAGGAAGCCCGGCGCGATCCGCCCGATCCGGTCCGCCAGGCCCAGGAGGCGGGCGTTCACGATGGTCGCGGCGCGCAGGGCCTGAGCGGGCATCATGCCGCCCCGGACCATCCACTCGAGCTCGGCCGCGTTCTCGCCGTGCGTGAACACGCCGGCGTCGCTTCCCAGCCCGATGCGGACGCCGGCCCGCCGGGCCGACCGGAAAGCCTCGAGCGCTTCCTCGATCCGCGGCGTCAGTGCACCTCCGGGCTCGTAGTCGCCGAAGTACTCCTCGTAGGCGGCGACGGCCGCGAGCGTCGGGAGATACGCCACGTCGTGCTCGGCCATGAGGCGGAAGACCTCCTCCGTGCCCTCGGATCCGTGCTCGATCGTCTGCACCCCGGCCCGGACGGCCCGGCGGATGCCCTCCGGCGAGGACGCGTGCGCGGACACCGGACGGCCCGCGACGTGGGCCTCGTCCACGAGCGCGTCCAGCTCGGCGGGGCTGAAGGTGGGGACGGTCGTCCCGCCGGGTCCCCGGCGGAAGTCCGCGTAGACCTTGATCCAGTCGGCGCCCCGACCGGCCTGCTCCCGAACGGCCCGGCGAACGTCGTCGGCGCCGGTCGCCTCGCGGGCCCCCTTCGGCAGCTCGAGGTCGGGATCGAAGCCGGCGGGTCCCGGCCCGTAGCTCGCCGTGGCCGCGATGGCCCGCGTCGCGATGAGGAGCCGCGGACCCTCGACGACGCCCTCCTCGATGGCCCGCCGCAGGCCCACGTCCGCGTAGCCCGCCCCCTCGGTGCCCAGGTCTCGCACGGTCGTGAAGCCCGCCCGAAGCGTCCGCTCCGCGTGCCGGGCCGCGAGGAGCGTCCGGTACGCCCGGGACTCCTTGAGCACCTGATCGTTCCACAGCGTCTCGTCGTACGGGTGGAGGAACAGATGCGCGTGGGCCTCGATGAGCCCGGGTAGAAGGGTCGTTCCCGGGAGGTCCAGACGCCGGGCCCCCTCCGGCACGTCGAGCCCGGCCTCCGGGCCGACGCCGGAGATCCGGTCTCCCTCGACGAGCACGACCCAGCCCTCCCGGGCGCGGCCCGCCTCCGCGTCGAACACGCGGTCCGGTCGCAGGAGCAGGGCCTGCTGGGCCGGGAGCCCGCGCGGCGCGGCGGCCCCCCACGCCGCCGCGAGCGCCGCCGCGGCCGCGAGTCGCCCGAGAATTCCTCTCCACGGATCGTTCATCGCTCGTTCCCTCCCTTCCGCTGCCCGGCCCGCTCGGGGTCGGGGCTCATTCCACGGGCCGCGACTCGAAGAAGCGCGCGATACGCGCCGCCTCGCCCCCGGGAGCCCAGATGACGAGGGCCCGAACGGCCCGCGGCCCCTCGACTCGATGGACGACCACGTCGCCCGGCCGCACGACGCCGACCATGCCGGGCGTGAGCCGGTGGGAGACGCCGTTCACGATGTGGTCGAGCTCGCCCTCGAGGATGTAGAAGATCTCGACGGAGCCGTGCCGGTGATCGCCACCGCGCATGCCGGATCCGGGCGGAAACGTGATCTCGCCCATCTCCATCTCCGTCCCCCCGAGGTTGGAAGGCTCGAGGAGGAGCTTGATGGAGAACCCTCCCTCGCCCTCGAGCCACCGCGTCCCCCGGGTCGCCGCCTCGTACCCGTCCCCCGGCGCCCCGGTCTCCTGCGCCCGCGCCTCGGCCGCGCCTCCGCTCCCGAGCGCCGTGAGCAGCGCGAGGCTCGCCGCGAGCGAGGCTCGCCGTCCCGTCGTCCCCATCCTCACCTCCGGTCTCGGGTCTGCCGGGGCGGCCCGTTTCCTTGCCGCCCCGCCTGCGCGTCGGCAATTTGGCGCGCACTCGAACCGCACGACAGGGAGGCATCCCCGATGATCCATACCCGCAGGCGACCCGCGGCCGCTCCCGTTCTCTCCGTCGCGCTCGCGAGCGTCCTGCTCGCGGGCGCCTGCGGCGCTCCGGAGGGCGGGGGCGGCGCGTCGGAGAGCGGCGAGGAGGCCGTGACGGAGGCCCTCGCTCTCGCCGCGGAGTACGTGGAGGCGTACTTCCGGCAGTTCCCGGAGGAAGCGCTCTCGGCCGGCTACCCGGACGCGGACCTGGACCGGCTGGGCGATCACGGGCCCGAGGCGAGGGCCGCGTGGCGGGCGCGGGAGGATGCGTGGCTGGCCCGGGCGCGGGCGCTCGACGCGGACGCCGTCGCGGGGACGGACGCCGCGGTTCCGTTCGGCTATCTGCGCGAGCGGCTCGAGGCGTCGGTTGGCCGGCGGATCTGCCGGGTGGAGGAATGGAACGTGAGCCCGACGTGGACCGGCTGGCAGAACGGCATGGCCTTCGTGTTCAGCGCCCAGCCGGTCGGGACGCCGGAGCACCGCGAGGCGGCGCTCGCGCGCGCCCGGGATCTCCCGCGCTGGCTCGAGGACGAGGTCCGGAACCTCCGCGAGGGGCTCGCGGCGGGGTACTCCGCGCCGAAGGGGAACGTCCGGAGCGTCATCGAGCAGATGGATGCCCTGCTCGCCGTGGCGCCGGAGTCCTCTCCCTTCTTCAGCCCGGCGGAGCGCGACAGCACGCCCGCGTTCCGCGATTCGCTCCTTACGATCATCGCGGACGAGATCGATCCGGCCATCGCCGCCTACCGGGGCTTCCTCACGTCCGAGTATCTGCCGGCCGCGCGGGAGGCCATCGGGGTCACGTCCGATCCCGGG
This sequence comes from Gemmatimonadota bacterium, assembly GCA_046757885.1. Lineage (GTDB taxonomy): Bacteria > Gemmatimonadota > Gemmatimonadetes > Palauibacterales > Palauibacteraceae > JBHHZD01. Next base: position 2,680 of record JBHHZD010000053.1, on the reverse strand, counting down.
GGCCGCGACTGCTACCTGGCCGAGGTCCGCTACTACACGTCGCTCCCGCTCACGCCGGAGGAGATCCACGAGACGGGCCTCCGCCAGATGGAGCGCATCCAGGCCGAGCTGCGGGAGATCGGGCGCCGGAGCTTCGGCACCGAGGACACGCGGGCCCTGCTCCAGAGGGTCCGCACGGATCCCCGTTACACGTTCAAGTCGCGCGCCGAGATCGTGGAGTACGCGCAGGCGGCCGTGAACCGCGCGAAGGCCGCGATCCCCGACTGGTTCGGGTTCGTGCCGAAGGCCGAGGTCGTGATCCGGCCGTACTCGCCGTTCCAGGAGAAGTCCGCCCCCGGCGCGGAGTACAGCTCGGGATCGGAGGACGGGAGCCGGCCGGCGACGTATCTCATCAACACCTACGAGCCCACGAAGCAGAGCCGGGCGGGCGTGGAGGCGACGGCCTTCCATGAGACGTACCCGGGGCACCACATGCAGGGGTCCGTGGCGCTCGAGCGCGGAGGCGTGAACCCGATCCTCCGCTACTTCTTCAACTCCGGCTTCGGCGAGGGATGGGCGCTCTACTCCGAGCGCCTCTCGGACGAGATGGGTCTCTACTCGGACGACCTGGCCCGCGTCGGCCTCCTCTCGAACGAAGCCCTGCGCGCGGCCCGCCTCGTGGTGGACGCCGGGATGCACGCCCTGGGCTGGGACCGCCAGCGGGCCATCGACTACGTCCTCGCGCACACGGCGGAGTCGCCCGCCCGGGCGGCGGCCGAGATCGACCGCTACATCGCGGTGCCCGGCCAGGCGACCTCCTACATGACGGGGAACCTGGAGATCCGGCGCCTGCGGGAGCTGGCGGAATCCCGGCTCGGTGACCGGTTCGACGTGAAGGCGTTCCACGACCGCGTGCTCGAGGACGGCACGATCAGCCTCGGGATGCTCCGCGAGAAGATGGAGGCCTGGGTGGAGGAGGAAGCGGGCGGGTCCTGACCGCGGCCCCGGAAGGCCGGCTCAGAACCAGCGCAGAAGCGCGAGCAGGTCCTCGATCTCCTGCTTCGTGAGGGCCCGGACCGGGGCGTCGCCGGTCGGGCTCGCCTCTCCGGGCCGCGCCGGGGCCGCCGCCGGTTCCCCGTGCCACGCCTCGAGCCCCCGGTAGCGGAAGCGCTCCAGCACGCTCCGGAGGTCCGGCGAGGACCCGTTCGTGAAGTACGGGGCCTTCGAGGCGACGCGCCGCAGGCTCGGCACCCGGGCGCCCGCCCGGCCCACGTAGGGCTCGATGCCGGTCTTGCTGAAGATCGGCGCTCCCCACACGAGGTCCCGATCCGGATCCGTGAGCCAGGCCTCCCATTCGGCCTTCGGGACGACGCGCCCGCCGTCACGCGTGGATGTGAGCGGCCGGTGGCAGGCGGCGCAGCGCCGGGCGAAGACGTCCAGGCCGCGCCGGGCGGCCGGGCCGAACGGCCGTCCCGACGCCCGCACGGGCTGGGGCCGGTGCCGGAAGTCGATGAGGAAGGTGAGGAGGCCGAGCCTCTGGGCCTCCGGGCCGATCGTCCCGGGCAGGCCCGCGAGGTCCGCCAGCCAGGGGTGATCCTCCGGCTCCAGGGGCAGGGAATCGCGGCGCGCCTGGTTCGCGACGCGGAACTCGGAGACGACCATCGAGGACAGGGTCCGGTCCCCGCCCCGGCTGAACAGGGGCACGTTGTCGCCGAGGCCGCGCAGGGTCTTCGTCGTCGCGTGCACGTGGCCGCGGCCCGTGAAGTGCGTCCGCCCGTCGATCACGCCCTCGAAGTGGCAGGTCTCGCAGGTGAAGCGCGAGAGATCGCCGGCGCTCCGGTTCGCCGGGGCCATCAGCGTGGTGAAGAACAGGATCTCCCCGAGTCGATCCGCCGGGGTGCGAAGCGGGGCCTCGGCCAGCTCGGGCGAGGCCCGCACGGGCGCATCCCCGGCCCCGGGTCCCCCGAAGCGGAGCACGCGGTCCAGGAGCGGGTCGGCCGCGATCACGCCCGCGGGCCGGACGACGAAGTCCGCGATGCCCGCCGGGACGTCGCGCGTGCTGACGAGGCGCAGGCGGTCCCCGTCCAGGCGCCAGGTCCCGAAGCGCTCGCCGCCGTAGCCGCTCACGCGGAGGAGGGGACCGTCCCCCGGCGCCGGCCCGTCCGCTTCCTCGAAGTGCAGGGCCTTCGGGGTCACGATCCCCAGCGCCGACAGGTTCTCGACCGCGAGCCGGATCGGCTCGCCGGCGGCGCCCGCCGCGTCCCACGGCAGCCGGTACAGGGTGAGGAAGGAGTCCACGTAGCCGAACTCGCCCGTCGTGCGGTCCAGGGGCCGGTCCTCCACGCCTCCCGTCGCGATCCACAGGCCCGCGTCGTCCGCCCGCGCCGCGAAGCCCCAGATGGGCCCGTCGTGCCGGATTCGCCGGGCGCGCCCCAACTCCGGCCCGTCCCGGCCGAGCGGAGCGATGAGGAGCTCGTGGTCGAGGTGGAGGGCGAGGACGAGGTGGCCCTTCACCTCCCGCAGGAGCCGGCCGCCCCGGCCGATGGGGATGTCGCGCCGCGCGATCGGAGCGAGATCGCCGCCCGCCGCCAGGACGCGGTCCCAGTCCATCGGGAGCGCGAGCCGCAGGAGCCGGGAGGCGGCGCCGTCGAGCACGTACAGGGCGGGGCCCTCGCCCTCCACGTAGGCCAGATCCGCGACG
>JBHHZD010000052.1:0-14043 GCA_046757885.1 Gemmatimonadota bacterium | reverse complement strand
TAGAACGTCGTGAGACAGTTCGGTCTGTATCCGCCGTGGGCGTTGGAGATTTGAGAGGAGCCGCTCCTAGTACGAGAGGACCGGAGTGGACTGACCGCTGGTGTACCTGTTGTCCCGCCAGGGGCACCGCAGGGTAGCTACGTCAGGAAGGGATAACCGCTGAAAGCATCTAAGTGGGAAGCCCACCCCGAGATGAGATCTCCCGCACCGTCAGGTGCCTGAAGGCCCGCAGGAGACGACTGCGTGGATAGGCGGCAGGTGTAAGGCGTGCAAGCGCTTCAGCCGAGCCGTACTAATCGGCCGTGAGGCTTGATCCTTCTTTTCGACTTCGAAGCACCCCGGGCGCTCTTCGCCTCCCCTCGCTCCTGTTTTCTCTACATGCGCCGCGTGCGTCCCGACGGGGACGGCGGCGTCCGAGAGATGCCGGTGGCTTTCGCGAGGGGGACACACCTGGTCCCATCCCGAACCCAGCAGTTAAGCCCCTCAGCGCCGATGGTACTGCGGCATGACGCCGTGGGAGAGTAGGTCGCCGCCGGCTTCCCGATGCGGCTCCGGACCGGAGAGGTCCGGAGCCGCTTCTTTTTGCGACGTCGGCCCGCGGGCGGCCTAGGCGTCCATGGCCGCGAGCAGGGCCCGCACGGCATCGCCGGGTTGCGGGGCGTCCATCACGGCCCCGAGGACCGCGACGCCGTCGCCGGCGCGGGCCACGGCCCCGGCGTTCTCCGGCGTCACGCCGCCGATGCCCACGGCCGGGATGCCGGCCGCCTCGCGGAGGGCGCGGACGCGCTCCGGCCCCACGGCCTCCCCCGCGAGGCCCTCCTTCGACGCGGTCGGGAATACGGACCCGACGCCCAGGTAGTCCGCGCCCGCGCGCGCCGCGCGCGCCGCGCGGTCGGGATCGTCGGTCGAGAAGCCCAGAATGAACGGTCGGGGCGCGAGGGGCCGCGCCCTCGCGATCGGGAGATCGGCCGGGCCGAGATGGGCGCCGTCCGCGCCGGAGGCGAGAGCCACGTCGAGGCGGTCGTTCACGAGCAGGAGCGCGCCCGCGCCGTGGGCGACGGTCGCGAGCCTCCGCGCCGTCTCGAACAGGGCGCCTCCGGCCGCCGTCTTGTCGCGCAGCTGGATCGCCGTCGCGCCCGCCTCGAGGCACTCGCCCACGACCTCGTCCAGCGGACGCCCGCACGCGGGCTCTGGACAGGTGAGGACCATGAGCCGGAGAGCCGAGCGGATCGAGGGGTCCGGGGGAAGGCCCCGGGCCTCCCGGGACGCGTCGTCCCCGGATGCCGGGGTCACCGGCGCCGCTCCCGGCGGATCCGGTTCTTCGCGTTGATGTGCTCGCGCTCGGTCGCCGTGAACTCGTGCGAGCCGTCGGGCCGCGCGACGAAGAACAGGTACGGGACGTCGGCGGGCCACAGGACGGCGTCCAGCGCGGCCTCGCCGGGCGACGCGATCGGGCCCGGCGGCAGGCCGCCGTGCGTGTACGTATTGTACGGATCGTCCGCCACGCTCTCGATGTCCCGATACAGGAGGCGGGCCCGCGGCGCATCCAGCGCGTACTGGACCGTCGGGTCGGCCTGGAGGCGCATGCCGATCCGGAGGCGGTTCAGGTACACGCCCGCGATGATGGGCCGCTCGTCGGCCCGGAGGGCCTCCTTCTCGACGATGCTGGCCAGCGTGACGATCTCGCGCTCGCCCAGGGAGAGCGAATCCGCCCGTCGCCGTCGCCGCTCCGTCCAGTAGGTCCGGTATCTCTCCACCATCGCCGTCAGCGCCTCCCGAGGGGACAGGCCTTCCGCGAACCGGTACGTGTCGGGGAACAGATAGCCCTCGAGCGTGGGGCCCGGCACCCGCAGCGCGCGGGCCAGGGCGGTGTCGGCGCCCATCCGGCGTACGGAGTCCGGCGCCACGCCCGACAGATCCGCCACGAGGGGGGCGATGTCGCGGAGCCCGAATCCTTCGGGCACGGTGAAGGCCTGCGTGGCGACCTCTCCGCGCTCCAGTATGGACAGGATCTGGCTCCAGCTCGCGTCTCCCGGAATGAGGTAGCGTCCGGATTTCAGGGAGGACTCCCGTCCGCGCAGCCGGACGTACGCCGAGAAGAGCGCGGGGCTCTCCACCAGACCTGCGTCCGCGAGCTGGCGCACGATGCGACGGGCGGTGGCCCCGTCGGGAACCCGGAGCTCCACCTGCTCGGGCGGCGGGGGCTGGCGGCAGGCGGAGAGGAGGGCCGCCGCGAGGATCGCGACGACCGGCCGCCGTCCCCTCAGCACCGGTTCTTCGCGTCCAGATGGCCTCGCAGGAGGAGTGCGGCGGCGACCATGTCGTCCCGCCCCTTCTCGCGGCGCTTGCGGCGGGGCATCCCCATCTCCCGCATGGCCCGCCGGGCGTCCACGGTCGTGAGGCGCTCGTCCCGCTCGACGACGGGCAGGCCCGTCGTCGCCGCGAGCCGCCCGGCCAGGGCCCGTGCCTCTTCCGCCATCTCGCTCTCGGTGCCGTCCATGTGAAGGGGGATCCCGATGAGGATCTCCGTGGGCCGAAACTCCCGGATCCACTCCAGCAGTCGCTCCGGGATCTCCTCCTCGCGGCCTCGCGCGAAGCGGGCGACCCCGAGCGGCGTGGCGATCGTGCGGCTCGGGTCCGTGATGGCCACGCCGACGCGGCGCCGCCCGTAGTCGAGGGCGATGATCCTGCCGGGGAGTTCGCTCAGCTTCCACCGCCTTCCGACGAGTTCGTCCGTTTCGACCAAGCTACCCGCGGGAGATCGCACCCTCAAGCCGATCCGCGGTTCCCCGCGGCCCGCCGTCGGCATACCTTGTCGGCTTCGCCCGGCCCCGGGAGGCCGGCGGGCAAACCCGCGACGGGGAGCGCCATGCTCATCTCCGAGCTCATCGAGAGGACGCGTGATGGGGGCGAGCTGCATCCGGACGAGCTCCGCGCGCTCCTGGACGCGTACCGCGACGGGACGATGCCCGACTACCAGATGGCGGCCTGGCTGATGGCCGTCTTCTTCCGGGGCCTGACGGCGGCCGAGCTCTCCGCGCTCACGCGAGCCATCATCGACTCCGGCGAGCGCCTCGACTTCCGTACCGGAGGCGCGCCCGCGGTGGACAAGCACTCGACGGGGGGGGTGGGGGACAAGGTATCGCTCGTCCTGGCCCCTCTGCTCGCCGAGCTGGGCCTGCGGGTCCCCATGATGTCCGGCCGGGGCCTCGGACACACGGGAGGGACGCTCGACAAGCTCGAGTCCATCCCCGGCTTCCGGACGGATCTGGACCTGGCCGAGTTCCGCGCCGTCCTGGACGACGTCGGGTGCGCCATGATCGGCCAGACGCCGCAGATCGCGCCCCTGGACGGCCGGCTCTACGCCCTGCGCGATGTGACGGGCACGGTCCAGTCGATCCCCCTCATCGCCTCGAGCATCGTGTCGAAGAAAGTGGCCGAGGGGATCGAGGCGCTCGTGCTGGACGTGAAGGTCGGACGCGGGGCCTTCATGGTCGAAGAGGAAGATGCGATCGATCTGGCACGCGCCCTCGTGGGTCTCGCGGGCGAGGAGGGGCTGGCGGCCTCGGCCCTCCTCACGTCCATGGACGAGCCCCTCGGCCAGGCGGTCGGCAACGCGCTGGAGGTCGCCGAGGCGGTCGCGTGCCTGCGGGGGGAGGGACCCGCGGACCTGCGGGCCGTGACCCTCGCCCTGTGCGCCGAGCTCGTCGTCGGGGCGGGCCTCGAGCCCGACGAGGCGTCGGCGCTCGCGGCTCTCGAGCGCGTCCTGGACGGAGGGGCGGCGCTGGACCGCTTCGCGCGGCTCGTGGAGCGGCAGGGGGGAGACCCGTGCGTCGCGGAGTCCGGGGACCGGCTCCCGAAGGCGGACGTGACGCTTCCGTGGACGGCCCCGTCCGGCGGGACGGTCACCGCCGTGGACGCGCGGAAGATCGGGCTCGCGGCGGTGGAGCTCGGCGCCGGACGTGCCCGAATGGAAGACGTCGTCGACCCGACCGTGGGCTTCGAGGTCACCTGCTCGGTGGGCGACGAGGTGTCCGCCGGCGACCCGCTGGCCGTCATCCACGCGGCCTCGCGTCCGGCGGCCGAGCGAGCCGCCGAGCGCCTCGCGGACGCGATCCGGATCGAGGCCGGACCCCGGGGGGCGCGCGCTCCCCTCCTCCGCTACCGCGTCACGCCGGACGGCGTCACGGCCCTCTCCTAGCGCGCGACGATCCGCCTCAGAAGTCGAAGTCCTCCGACACGGGCGCCCGGAGCGAATCGGCCCGGAGGCTGTCGGGGAGCTCGCGCTCGTCCCAGCCGGGCTGCGTGTCGCAGGCTTCCGTCGGCTCCGTTCCGGGCAGGTAGGTCTCGGTGTAGGCGTCCTCCGGCGGACACCAGGGACTCGCGAGGAGGCCGGAGGTCCGATCCACGACCCGGTCCGTCAGGCCGGGCGGCCGCTGCCACGCGGCGGGCGCCGGGTGCCTCTCGTAGTACCACTTCAGGACCCGGGCGTTCACGGGCGCGGCGTCCCGCCCCCCCTGCGCGTTCGTGCGGATGCGGGCGGGCCGGTCGAAGCCGACCCACGTCGCCGTGACGAGATCGGGAGTCACGCCCAGGAACCAGGCGTTCGTCGCTCCGTTCGTCGTCCCGGTCTTCCCTGCCACGGGAACGGATCGCGGCACGCCGAGCGTGCGGATGCGGATCCCCGTGCCCCGCTCCACCACGTCCCGCATCAGGGACAGCACGATCCAGGCGATCTTCCGATCTAGGACCTCCTCCCGCTCGATGGGCGCCTCCCACACCGTCTCGCCGTCCGCGTTCTCGATCCTCAGGATCCCGCGGGGCGTGGTCCGAACGCCCAGGTTCGCGAACGTCGTGTAGGCGCCCACGAGCTCGATCGGTCGGAGGGACGGAGCGCCGATCGCGGTGGACGGAACCCTGGGTATCGGGGTCGTGATGCCCATGCGGTGGGCGTACTGGGCGACGGTCTCGATGCCGACCCGGGCTCCGAGCTTCACGGCCACGACGTTCACGGAGCGCGCGAACGCCTCCCGCACCGTGATGGGTCCGCGGAAGCGCCCACTGAAGTTCCGCGGCGACCACAGGGACCCGTCCGGCTGGGGAAACTCGACCGGCGTGTCGAAGATGATCTCCGAGGCCGGGATCCCGTTCGCGATCGCCGCCGTGTAGACGAACGGCTTGAAGGCCGAGCCGGGCTGTCGGCGCGCCTGCGTCGCGCGGTTCCATTCCGAGTCCTCGAAGTCCCGCCCTCCGACCATCGCGAGCACGTCGCCCGTGCGCGGATCCACCGCGACGAACATGCCCTGAAGGTAGGGCATCTCGGGGCCCTCCAGGCGGTCCCTCGCCCACGACCGCGTCTCGGCGTACGTGGGGGCCCGGAAGCCGGGCTGGGCCTCGATCCAGTCCAGCTGCTCGTGCAGCGTCGAGTCGGCCACGGCCTGGAGGGTCGGGTCCAGCGTCGTGTACACCCGCAGGCCGGCCTCGTAGAGCTGGTTGCCGTAGCGCTCGATGAGCGTGCGGCGAACCCACTCGACGAAATACGGTGCGGTGGGGGGCCTCTCGCCCGAGCCGCGGACGTCGAGGGGGTAGGCCATGGCCGCGGCCGCATCGTCTTCATCGATGAGGCCCTGATCGGCCATGAGCCGGAGCACGAGGTTGCGCCGCCGGATGGCCCGGTCCGGATGCCGGATCGGGGAGTACCGCGCCGGCGCCCGCGGGAGCGCCGCGAGCAGGGCGGCCTCGGGCAGGTTCAGCGCGCGCGCGTCCTTGCCGAAATAGCGCTGGGCGGCGTTCTGGATCCCGTACACGCCGTCGAAGTTGATCTGGTTCAGGTAGGCCTCGAGGATCTCGGCCTTCGTGTACGCCTGCTCCAGGTCGCGGGAGACCTTCATCTCCCGGAGCTTGCGGCGGATCGATATGTCCTGACGGTTCACGACCGCCGAGAGCATGTTGCCCGCGAGCTGTTGCGTGATCGTGCTCCCGCCCGCGGCTCCGTAGCCGTGAAACAGGAACTCCACGAGGGCCCGCGCCGAGCGCAGGTAGTCGATCCCGTGGTGTCGCCAGAACCGGCGGTCCTCGACCGCGATGAACGCGTCCGTCACGTAGCGGGGGAGCGAGGCGAAGGGAATCGCGGTCCGGCGCTCGATCGCGAACTCGTACAGCAGGCTGCCGTCCGCGGCGTAGACCCGCGTGGCCTCCTTCGGCTCGAAGGCGTAGATCTGCGCGATGGAGGGACAGCGGTCGCACAGGTGCCGCCACGCCCCGACCGCGAGCCCGCCCCCGAGCGCCACCAGGCCCAGGGGGGCGAGGGCGATGGTGAGCCTCGCCCGCCGGCCGAGCCGGGCCCACACGTCGCGCACGGCGCGCCACGGCCACTTCTTGATTCCCACCTGGGGCGTCTCTATCCTAGCGCGGTCGATGACGGGGGGGCGCCACCCTGAGGGTCCGCCCCTGATCCCATGGTCCCATACAAGAGCCGCAAGGTGATGTTTCCCCCGGTCGAAGAGCAACTCCGCCGTATCCGTCGAGCCACCGCCGAGATCATCCCGGAGGCGGAGCTCGAGCGGAAGCTGGAGCGCTCGCGCGCGGCCGACGTGCCTCTCGTCGTGAAGCAGGGCTTCGACCCCACGCGCCCCGACCTGCACCTGGGCCACGCGGTGTCCCTCGAGCAGCTGCGCATCTTCCAGGAGATGGGGCACCGGGTCGTGTTCGTCATCGGCGACTTCACGGCCCGGGTCGGGGATCCCTCGGGGCAGAGCGAGACCCGTCCGCTCCTGTCCGGCGAAGAGATCGAGACCAACCTCGAGACGTACCGGGAGCAGGTGTTCGCCGTCCTCGACCCGGAGCGCACGGAGCTCAGGAGGAACGGAGAGTGGCTTTCCGAGCTTCGCCTCGAGGACATCCTGAAGCTCACGTCGCAGTACACGGTCGCGCGCATGCTGGAGCGGGACGACTTCGCCGGTCGGTACGCCGAGAGCCAGCCGATCTCACTCGTCGAGTTCCTGTACCCGATGATGCAGGCCTACGACTCGGTGGTCCTCGAAGCGGACGTCGAGCTTGGGGGGTCCGACCAGAAGTTCAACCTCCTGCTCGGTCGCACGCTCCAGGAGAGGGCGGGACAGGAGCCGCAGGTGTGCATCACGATGCCGCTGCTGCGGGGGACGGACGGCGTGCGGAAGATGTCGAAGTCCTACGACAACTACGTCGGCCTCGCCATGTCGGCCGAGGAGATGTTCGGTCGAACGATGTCGATCCCGGATGCGCTCCTAGAGGAGTGGATCGAGCTCGCGTCGGGGGCGTCGCGCGAAGAGGTCGACGAGGCGAAGGCGGCGGCCGGGGCGCACCCGCTGGGCGCGAAGCGCTGGCTCGCAGAGGCCGTCGCGCGCCGCTTCCACGGGGCCGCCGCCGCGGAGCGGGCCAGGGAGGCCTTCGATCGGGTCCATCGGGAGCGGCGGGCGCCGGATGAGATCGAGACCCGACGGCTCCAGGCGGAAGGGGAGGAGGGCCTGTGGATCGGGCACGCGCTCGCCCGCTCGGGGCTCGCGGCGTCCTCCTCGGAGGCGATGCGCCTGGTTCGCCAGGGCGCGATCCGGGTCGACGGGGAGGTGCTCCGGCGAGAGGACGCCCGCCTCGAGCCGGCCGCCTACGTCGTGCAGCGCGGAAAGAGGCGCTTCCTCAGGCTCATCGTGGAGGTGGCGGGGGCCGACGGCGAGGCCCGCGACTGAGCCCATCTTCCGCTTGACAGGCCCGGATGGGGAAGTCAGGTTAGGGCGCCCGCGCGAGAGCGGCCGATGATGTGAGATGCCGGCGGCGCGGAAAGGGTTGCCCGGCAGGCGTTACGGAGTTCTGACGCTCTTGACACGTCGCCGGTCGCCACATAAGCTAGCCGCGGTGAGCGTCTGCGGGCTCACCGCGACGAAGAATCGAGGGCCGACCTACCGTACGCTGCGGCCCTTCCGATACATGCCGTACTGACGGGGCGGTTCCGAGGCCATTGAGATAGAGACAGCGAGGAGGAGGCTCACCTCCTGTCCGCGCATTGTGTTTTCGGAGGGCGACGCCCGCGGGTGTCGCCCCCGGACCGGCAGGGCGCTGACGGGACCCGCGCCCGGGTCGCCGGTCGGTGTGCTGGAGGTCGGGCGACGGATCTCGCGAGTCGTCGCCGGGCCGGGTTCCCCAGAGGAGGAAGGGCCTTATCGACTCGTACTTCGTTCGCACCCTTGGAGGCCGTCCGCGGTCTCCGTCACCCGTTGTCGTTCTCTTTTCGACGCCCGTCGGCGGGCCTGGCGCAGTCGTGCGCCGTGCTCGCGCGCGAGGCGTCGAATACTCCTGACTGCCCGAGGAGGGTGATCCATGCTGCGTGAATGGTTGAAAGGGGCTAGGCGGTCGAGCCTGGTGGCGGTGGGGTTGGCGGCGTTCGTGGTCGGCCCGCTGCACGCCCAGCAGACCAACGGGAAGGTCCAGGGCCGCGTGACGGACGCGGCGACCGGAGCCCCGATCGTGGGGGCGCAGGTCTCGGTCGAGGGATCGACCCTGGGCAACCTGACGAACGACCAGGGCTTCTACTTCATCAACGAGGTCCCGGCGGGCCTGGTGAGCGTGCAGGCGCAGTTCATCGGGTATCGGTCGGTGGTCATCGAGAACGAGCGGATCCTGGCCGGTCAGACGACGACGCTGAACTTCTCGCTCGAGCAGACGGCCGTCGAGCTGGAAGCGATCACGGTGGAGGGAGAGCGGAACCCGCTCGTGCCTCGAGACCAGACGGCGTCGAAGGCGATCGTGTCCGGTGAGACCGTCGACCAGCTGCCGCTGGACAATGCGTCGTCGATCGTGGTCCTCCAGCCGGGCGTCGTGGCGACGAACAGCGGGATCACGATCCGGGGGGGTCGCCCGAACGAGCAGGCCGTGTTCATCGACGGCGTGCTCGTGCGGTCGTTCGGCACGGGTGCGGCGCAGAACGTGAACGTGCCGACGAACGCGCTCGAGCAGGTGGACGTGACCGTCGGCGCGTTCAGCGCGGAGTTCGGCGATGGGCAGTCGGGTGTGGTGAGCTTCGTCACGAAGCGGGGGGGGCCGAGGTTCACGGGCTCGCTCGAGGCGATGACGGACCAGCTCGCGCCGGACTCCTGGCGGACGAACTTCAACCGTCTCGAGGGGACGCTGGGCGGACCGATCTCGGGCCCGCTCACCTTCTTCCTCGCGGGGACGGCGCAGGGGCAGGCGGCGTCGATCAACGACAAGACGCCGACGTTCTTCGTGATGGATGGGGTGGACACCTGCCCGAGCGCGCCGCAGTTCGCGTCGATCTGCACGGCGGGGCAGCCGGCGATCTTCACGCTCCCGCGCACGTCGAACGCGCCGGGCGCGACGGACTCCGTGCAGGTCGCGGCGCCGGCCTTCGTCCCGTTCGACAACGGGCGGGTCTTCCCGTTCAACTGGTCGGACCAGTACCTGTTCACGGGGAACCTGAACTACCAGCTGCCCCGTGGCTCCCGGATCAACTTCGCGTACACGCGGAACCGGAATCAGAGCTACGGACAGGGCGGCGGCATCGGCAGCCTCTTCCGGACGGACAACTTCGACGGGTCGCTGAACACGCAGAACGTGTTCACGCTCGGGGCCTTCTTCGTCGTCACGCAGTCGGCGAACCAGCAGCTGGCCCTGGACCTGCGGGGGAGCTTCCAGACGGACCGGCTGAAGTCGGGGGCCCTGAGCCCGCAGTGGTTCCAGGATCACCGGGACCCGTTCCTGAACTTCAGCTCCAGCGACGTCGAGTTCCTCGTGAACCCCGAGAGTTTCCGGCCGCTGGGGATCGACGTGTTCGATCCGGGCGACGAGCTCATCAACCTCGTGCGGAGCAACGGCCAGCCCCCGGACAGCCTTCAGGTGTTCCCCAGCCGAAACGACCTGAACGCTTCCCAGTCGCTGGGCGGCCTGTCGGACAACCTGCGGGCGAACCCGTGGGCGTGGCGGACGAACTTCTCGATCAACGGGCCCGGAGGCGCGGGCCTCACGGTGCGTGACGAGGACCGGCTCCAGCTCCGGGGCACGATCGACTGGCAGATCGGACGCTTCAACCGGCTGAAGGCCGGGGCGGAGTATCTGGACGTGGACGTGAGCAGCACGAACATCCCGCTGTTCCAGGGGACCACGATCCCCGAGGGCGCCGAGCCGATCCGGGTCGGCGGCTTCCTCCAGAACCGCCTGGACATCGGCGACCTCGTCCTCGAGGGCGGGGTCCGGGTGGACTACCTGGATCCGAAGGTCGAGTACCCGCGCACGCCGGGCTTCGTGTTCAACGTGCCCGACAGCCTCCAGGCCGGCTTCACGCGCTTCGACGTCAACACGCGCCAGATCGTGCCGAAGTTCTCGACGCCGTGCGGCGGCGTGAGCCCGACGAACCCGAACGGCACGTGCCTCAACAACTTCGTCGAGGCCCAGACGAAGACGGAGTGGAGCCCGCGGCTCGGGGCCAGCTTCCCCGTCACGCCGACCTCCACGTTCCGGCTCAGCTACGGGCGCTTCGTCCAGACCCCGGCCTTCTTCACGGGCGCGGCGGTCGGGACGCTCGGGTTCCTGCGCAACACGAACCGCGACATCCTGCTGTTCAACCCGAACCTGACCTTCGCGCGTGACGTGGACCTGCCGAGCACGCGAACGTTCGAGTTCGGGTACCGGCAGCTCATCGGACAGGACCTCGTCATCGACATCGCGGCCTTCAACAAGAAGCAGCGCGACGGCCTCACGTTCCGGCGGCTGTCGTTCGACGATCCGACGATCCCCGGAAAGTCCGTGTTCCTCAACGTGATGACGAACGCGTCCTTCACGGAGTCGAACGGATTCGAGGTCAAGATCGACAAGGCGATCGGCAACCTCTTCCAGGGCAACGTCTCGTACAGCTTCCTGGACGCGAAGGGGACGGGCTCGGATCCGTTCACGTTCACGGCCCTCGTCCTGCGGGGGACGTCGAACATCGCGGCGATCACGAACCAGCCGCAGAACCCGCCCGAGGTGCTGCTGCCGCTCGAGCAGAGCCGGCGCCACAACATCAGCATGACCTCGAGCCTCCTGTTCCCGAAGGACTTCCTCGAGGGGACGCCGGCGGGCGCGATCCTGCAGGACCTCGGCGTGTTCGCGATCCTGCGGGTGCGCAGCGGCCTTCCGTTCACGAAGCTCATCAACCAGGCCAGCGGCCAGGTCGGACCCCCGAGCCGCGCCGGCCTGACGGGGACGGCCGAGACCTCGCTCAGCTCGCTTCAGACCCCGTGGACGACGTCCTTCGACGTCCGGTTCACGAAGGGCTTCGACATCGGCAACATCAACGCGCAGGTGTTCGCCGACTGGCGGAACCCGTTCGACATCGCGAACACGAGCCGCGTGTTCCTGGAGACGGGGAACGAGGTCAACGACCTGTTCCGGCAGGCGACGCTGCAGAACGCGCTGGGTGACTCCCGGCTCGACGGAGACGCGACGATCGACGACTTCGACATCGCGCAGGAGTCGGCCGAGAACACCTTCAACACGTTCATGCTCATGCGCGCCGAGCAGCGGTTCGGCAACGGCGACGGGATCTTCACGGTCGAGGAACAGGACTTCGCCTTCGGGCGGGTCTACGAGACCTCCTTCGGGAAGGACCAGTTCAAGACGTCGAATCAGGTCCTGCGCCTCGGCCTGCGGCTATCCTTCTAGGGACGACGGCAAGCGATCACCAAGGCTAGGGAGGCGGTCGTGGAGACCGCCTCCCGTCTCCCAGACCAGGAGAGGCAATGAAGCTCACCATGTTTGCACAGGCTGGCCGATTCGGGAAGCGGGCCTGGTGGGGAGGCGCCCTCGGGGCGCTCCTGCTGGCCGCCGGGTCCACGGCGATCGGCGACTTGACCCCGGAAGGCAAGCGGGCGCGCCGGGCACCGCAGGAGTCGTTCTCCCTGTTCGCCGGTCCGACCGCGGTGCTGTCGGGGAACCTCATCCAGTGCGGGCTCGACAGCCGGGGCGCGGTGTGCTCCGACGTCTTCTCGAGCCCGACCGGCGGCGGCGGATTCTGGCCCGCCGGATCCGTGGACCAGTACATCTTCGCCACGGGCCTTCAGATCGCCGGCATCATCCCGCCGGGCTCCGGTCCGTGGTCGACGGACACGGTCGCCGCCTACTTCTACGATACGAGTCTCGGGACGGTGCACGGGTCGCCGCTGACGGACATCTACGATTCGCAGATCCCGTCCGACGTCGCGGGCTGGCCCGCGGAGGCGTTCGTCTCGGACGCGAACCTGTTCCAGCCCGTCCTGCTGGGCCGGAAGACGGCCTCGCAGCAGGACTCCTGGGTCCAGTACTGGGATGGGGACCCGAAGCGGAACACGAACCGGAAACACCCGGTGGGCATCAAGGTCACCCAGCGGAGCCTCGCGTGGAACTTCCCGGCCGGGAACGAGTCGCTCATCTATCTCATCTACGACTTCGAGAATGCGACGAATGACCCCGAGTTCCAGCGCCTGAACGAGCTTCAGTTCTTCGGGGGGGCGGACGCCCTCCCGGACGCCGGCTTTCGCATCGACTCGATCTTCGCCGCCTTCGTGACGGACATGGACGTCACCTCGGGCGGCGCGGGCCAGAACTTCTCCACGGCCGTCCTGCCGTTCGACCTGGGGCTCTCCTATCACGGGGCGTTCAGCGCACCGAACTTCGTCTATCCGCCCAACCTGTTCTCGGCCCCGTTCTTCACGAACGCGCCGGGGATCGTGGGCGTGAAGTACCTCCGCAGCCCGGTCGACCCGGCCACGGGCCAGCAGGTCGGGCTCACGCTGTTCTCGAACACGCAGAACCCGAGCTCTCCGGGCGCGCAGTTCACGGACCCGCGCGGGGACGAGCAGCTGTGGCGGTACCTCTCCGGCAATCTCGACCCGTCGCAGGGCGACCCGCCCTGCAACACGGCGCCGGAGACGCCGACATCTCTCTCCGTGTGCTTTGTGTTCCAGCAGGCAGCGGACACCCGGTTCTACCAGTCCTCGGGCCCGTTCTCTCTGGATCCCGGCCAGGGCGGAACCGTCGTCGTGGCCTACATCGTCGCGGCCACGGTCGCGACGCTGCCGGACGGATCGCCCACGGGCATCATCGCGAACGCGTCGACCGCGAACGCGAACCCGCCGGGCTTCCCGTCCTTCCACCCCGGGTTCGCGAGCGACCGCGGGTGCGACCTCAACGGCCAGAACTGCACGGTGACGCAGACGGCGTCCCAGAACGCGGTGAAGCCGATCGAGTTCGGAGCGGGGTGGGTGTCCTACTCCGGGCCTCCGCCCGCGGGCTCGCTGGAGAGCCCGGCGAACAAGATCGACCAGTTTCAGGTCCAGGTGACGCCGGGCAGCCTCCTCGGGAAGGCGCTCGTCGCCCAGACGATCTTCGACAACAAGTTCCTCCTCGGCTTCGCCCCGGAGGCGCCCCAGTTCTTCCTCGTGCCGGGCGACAACTCCGTGACCGTCGTCTGGCAGCCGAGCTCGAGCGAGACGGACGGCGACCCGTTCTTCGCGGTCGCCTCGGATCCGACGAGCGCGCTGTTCAACCCGAACTACCGGGGGAACCCGAATCCGGCCCAGCCCCACGGGGACGTGGAGGGCTACCGGATCTGGCGCGGAACGGATCCGAGCAGCATCACGATGATCCAGCAGTTCGATTACGCGGAGACGCAGTTCGTCGACTTCACGTGCGAGACCGTCCTGCCGACGGAGGACGTGGGGACGACGACGAGCGGCGGTACGCCGGTCGTCGGGTTCGCGACGGGCGAGACCTGCGGGATCGGCTCCGGAGGGCTCGCGCGGAGCATCGACAGTAACCTTCAGTTCAACAACGGCTCGGACGGGGGCGTGCCGGGGGCCGGTGTGGTGAGGCTGGCCACGGGCGGTGCCCAGGCTGTGTCCGTCACGGGCGCAATCACGGAAGCTCCCGGACAGGCCGGGCCGCTCGTGAACAACGACGTGCCGTTCGTGTTCGTCGACAACACCGTCCAGAACAACTTCACGTACTTCTACGCGGTGAGCACGTTCGACGTGAACTCGC
>JBHHZD010000051.1:0-14402 GCA_046757885.1 Gemmatimonadota bacterium | reverse complement strand
TCGAAGCGCTCGGGCAAATTGAAGTCGAGCTGGATCGTGGCGCCCTGCCACTCGCGGCCGATGGCGTCGGCGAACTTGATGTCGATCTTCGGGCCGTAGAACGCGCCCCCACCCTCGTCGAGCCCGTAGTCGGCCCCGGCGCGATCCAGCGCCTGGCGCAGGGCCGTTTCGGCCCGGTCCCACACGTCCTCCGCTCCGATCCTCTTCTCCGGCCGGGTCGAGAGGTCCAGGCGATACGTGAGCCCGAGCGTCCCCATCACCTCGTCCACGAGATCCAGGCAGGTGAAGATCTCGTCCTCCACCTGGTCCGGCGTGCAGAACAGGTGCCCATCGTCCATCGTGAGCATCCGCACCCGCAGGAGCCCGTGCAGGGTCCCGGACCGCTCGTAGCGATAGACGTTCGCGATCTCGGACAGCCGCAGGGGCAGGTCGCGATAGCTGCGCTGGCGCGAGGCGTAGATCAGGGTGTGGCCCGGGCAGTTCATCGGCTTGACCCGGAAGGCCTCCGCCCCGTCCTCCGTCCGCATGCTCGGGAACATGTTCTCCGCGTAGGCCTGCAGGTGGCCCGAGCGGGCGAACAGGGCTTCGCTCGTCACGTGCGGCGTGTAGACGAACTCGTAGCCCTGGCGGTCGAGCAGATCCTCGATCCAGCGGCGCAGCTCGAGCTGGACTCGGGCCCCGTTCGGGTGCCAGCATACGAGGCCCGGCCCGATGTCCTCCTGGACGCTGAACAGGTCCAGCTCCTGGCCCAGCTTCCGGTGGTCCCTCCGGCGCGCCTCCTCCAGCCGGTGCAGGTACGCCTCGAGCCCCTCCCGGCCGAAGAAGGCCGTCCCATAGATCCGCTGCAGCATCTGGCGGCGCTCGTCACCCCGCCAGTAGGCGCCCGAGCTGGAGAGAAGCTTGAAGTGCCGGATCTCCGACGTGCTCGGGACGTGCGGCCCCCGGCACAGGTCCAGGAAGGGACCGTCGCGGTAGACGCTGATCGCCTCTCCTTCCGGGATCTCCTCCAGCCGCTCGAGCTTGAGCGGATCGTCGGCGAACAGGGCCTGCGCCTCCTCGCGCGACACCTCCTGACGCTCGAACGGGTGCGCCGCCTCCACGACCTCGCGCATCTTCTCCTCGATCCGCTCCAGGTCCTCCGGCGTGAACGGCTCCGGCACGTCGAAGTCGTAATAGAAGCCGTCCTCGATCGGCGGTCCGAAGCCGATCCCGGCATCGGGGTACAGGTCGCGCACGGCGGTCGCGAGCGCGTGCGCCGCGGAGTGGCGGAGAGCGTACAGCGCATCGGGGTCGTCGTCGCCGCGCGTGACGAGCGCGACCGTGGCGCGGTCGGGCAGCGGTCGCGCCAGGTCGAAGAGCTCGTCGTTCACCTTCGCGGCGATGGCGTCCCGCGCGAGCCCGGGGCCGATGTCCGCCGCGAGGTCTCGTGCGGTCGCGCCCGCCGGGAGCTCTCGGGAGGAACCGTCGGGGAGAAGCACCGAGATCGCTGGATCGCTCATCGCATACCCGTCGATGATTCGCGTGTCGGAAGCGGGGGCCCGGTCCGTCCCGGGCCCGTGGCGCGCGGCCGGGCGCGCCGCCGTCGCGGGCGAAACTAGGCGGGGCCTACGCGGGACGCCACCCGGTCGGCGCCAGGCCCTGACGCCGCGTCCTGCAGACACGGATTCATCGCACGCGCGGCCGCGCAAGTGAATGAACCTCGCCAGACCCGCCGCGACCCTATACTGCGCCGATGACGAGAGAACGAGACGAGGTACTCGACGAATGGCTGGTGCTGCGATGCCAGGGCGGAGACGCCCGGGCGGTCGAGCTACTCGCCCGCGCCTGGCATCCGCGTCTCCTTCGGCGCGCGGCGATCCTCACGGGACGGCCCGACGCGGCGGCGGACGTGGCCCAGGAGGCCTGGCTCGGCATCGTGCGCGGACTCGGCCGGCTGAAGGATCCCGCAAGCTTCCGGGGCTGGGCCTACCGGTGCGTGAGATCGCGGACGCGCTCGGGATCCCGGAGGGAACGGTGAAATCACGGCTGTACCACGCGCGGGCCGCCCTGCGCGCGAGCCTGGAGGAGGAACGATGACGAAGTCCACGAAGGAGATCGACGTCCTGATCCGTGAGGCCCTGGGTCAGGCGGACGCGGATCTGTTCGGCGAGTTCGGCGAGCAGTCGCTGGCCGGGATGGCGACGGAGGTCCTGCGCGGGAGGCAGCGCTGGATCGTGGGCGTGAGCCTCGTCGTCGGTCTCGTCTTCCTCGGCCTTTCCGTCTGGAGTCTCGTGCGCTTCCTCGGAGAGCCCGGCCCGGTCGGGATGCTCCGCTGGGGAGCCCTCCTCTTCTTCTCGGTCACCGCCGTGTGGGCGATGAAGATCTGGTACTGGCTCGAGATGAACCGGAAGGCGCTCGCCCGGGAGATCAAGCGGCTCGAGCTGCAAGTCGCCCAGCTCG
The DNA here is from genome assembly GCA_046757885.1 of Gemmatimonadota bacterium. Lineage (GTDB taxonomy): Bacteria > Gemmatimonadota > Gemmatimonadetes > Palauibacterales > Palauibacteraceae > JBHHZD01. The sequence continues at coordinate 11,963 of JBHHZD010000051.1, read as the reverse complement.
CGGGCGCCCTGCGGCGCGAGAACGACGAGGCGGCGACCTAGTACACAGCCCACACCCCGGGCGTGGCGAGCTCGACGGAGTGGCCGTCGGGATCGCGGAAGTACAGGCTGACCCCGCCGCGGGCCCAGGTCATCTCCGACTCGATGTCGATGCCCCCGGATCGAAGGCGCCGCCGCCAGCCGTCCAGCGAGTCCCTCTCGATCGCGAAGGCGAAGTGGCCGGGCCCGTGTCCGTCGTGCGGCGGAATCGGACCGTTCGGGGTCTCCACACCGCCCGCGCTCGCGCCCCGCCGGAACAGGAGCAGGACCGTTCCCTTTCCGGCGTCGAGCGCCACGATCCGGTCGTTCGCGGTGAGCGGGCGCAGGCCCATCACGTCGCGGTAGAATCGGGTCGCGCGGTCCAGGTCGTCCACGTACAGCGCCGTCTCGAGAACCCGCTCCACGCGAAGGTCCCGCCCCGGCGCCGGGTCAGCCACCATATCCCTCCTCGTAGTCCTTCATCGCGGCCTCGATCACCGCCTCCGCGTGCGAGCGCCCGTAGGGCTCGCCGATCGTCACCCCCCCCTCCCGGCCCGGGGTCAGCTTGTAGGTGAGGAAGTAGTGGCGGAGCCGCTCCACGAGGGCGGCGGGCAGGTCCGAGATCTCGCGTACGTCCGACCACAGGGGGTCGTTCTCCAGGACCGCGATGATCTTGTCGTCCGCCTCGCCGCCGTCGAGCATCGGAAGTCCCCCCACGACGCGGGCGTTCACGATGACCTCCACGCGGGCGATCGGCCGCTCGCTCACGACACAGATGTCCAGCGGATCTCCATCGCCACCCGCAGCGCCCTCCATCAGGCCGCCGACCCGGTCGCCCCCGTAGGTGCGGGGGATGAAGCCGTACAGGGACGGGTGCTGCGAGGACGTCCGGTGCGGGCGGTCGACCCGGAGATATCCGGTCTCCTTGTCCACCTCGTACTTCACGAGGTCGAACGGGCAGATCTCGATGTAGGCGTGCACGAGAGAAGGGGGATCGGGGCCGACCTCCAGGCCGTGCCACGGATGGGGACGCCACCGATAGAACGCCTCGGGGAACCTCACTCGCTACCTCCGGGATCGTGGCAGGATCGCGGGCCTCCGCCCGCCCCCCGGGCGATTGCGCCGACGCCGCGCACGTTCGAAGATGTCCGGGCTGCGGAGCGCCCGTCAACGGTGACGGTCGGCGCTCCCATCCACGCCGGAGGTAACATGCGCGCACGCTCGCATCTCGTCGTCCTCGCCATCGCGGCCGCTTTCCCCGAGGCCGCGCGGCCGGCCGCCACGCCCCAGGACCTCTCCGCCCCCGAGAGCGAGGTCGCGGCCTGGATCGACGAGCACAACGCCGAAGCCTTGGCCCTCCTCCGGCGGGCGGTGGACGTGAACAGCGGAACGATGAACCTGGCGGGCGTTCGGGAGGTCGGCCGCCTCTTCGCCGCGCCCCTGGAGGCGCTCGGCTTCGAGACGACGTGGATCGACGGCGCGGCATGGAAGCGGGCGGGCCACCTGGTGGCGCGCCGCCCCGGCCGGGGGCCCCGCATCCTGCTCATCGGGCACCTCGACACCGTGTTCGAGCCCGAGAGCCCGTTCCAGCGGTTCGAGCTCGTGGGCGACACGGCGGCCCGGGGGCCCGGCGTCACGGACATGAAGGGTGGCGACGTCGTCCTCGTGCAGGCGCTCCGGGCGCTCGCCGAGACCGGGTCGCTCGACGGCCTGAGCCTGACCGTCATCCTCATCGGAGACGAAGAGCGGATCGGCGGCCCGCGCGAGCTCGCGCGCCGGGCGCTCGTGGAGGCGGCCGACGAGGCCGACATCGCGATCGCGTTCGAGGACGGAGACGGCGATCCGCGCACGGCCGTCATCGCGCGCCGGGGCTCCTCCCGCTGGACGCTCCGAACGACGGGCACGCCCGCCCATTCCTCGCAGGTCTTCCGGGAGGACGTCGGCGCGGGTGCCATCTTCGAGGCCGCGCGGATCCTGGACGGATTCCGCCGTGCGCTCGGGGACCGGCAGACGCTGACCTTCAACCCGGGTCTCATCCTGGGCGGCACGCGCGTGGAGCACGACTCCGCGCAGGCCAGGGGCGAGGCGTTCGGAAAAAACAACGTGGTCGCCGGCACGGCCGTCGTCTCGGGCGACCTTCGGGCGCTGTCCATCGCCGAACGGGAATCTGCCAAGGAGCGGATGCACCGAATCGTAGCCGGGAGCCTTCCCGGCACCGAGGCCGAGATCTCGTTCGTGGACAGCTACCCGCCGCTCGCCCCCACGGCCGGGAACGAGCGCCTGCTCGCGATGTTCGACCGGGCGAGCCGCGATCTCGGCCTCGGGCCCGTGACGGCCGTGAATCCGCGGGACGCGGGCGCGGCCGACGTGTCCTTCACGGCGGGCCGCGTCGCGATGGCCATCGACGGGATCGGCCTCATGGGCCGGGGCGGCCACACCGTGGACGAGACGGCGGACCTGCGCACGCTTCCCGTCCAGACGAAGCGGGCCGCGGTTCTGCTCCTGCGGCTGTCGCGCGGCGACTCGCGCTGAACGGGCGGCCTCGCCTCAGCCGAAGTCCGGAAAGTCCGCCGTCGGGCCGTAGGTCTGCGGGACCGGAACGCCCAGCATCCGCAGGTAGACCGTGAGCTGGCCCCGATGATGGACGAGGTGGTGGATGCAGGTCGAACGGATCGCCCACCCACGGACCATCGACATCAGGACCGTGTCGCCTCTCCGCATCGTCCAGGTCGCGCGGAAGAAGTCGTCGTCCCTGCCCTCCAGGGCCGCCTCGAAGCCGGCCGCGTTCGCATCGTGCGCCTCGAGGAGTCCGGCCCGGTCCTCGGCCACGAACGGCTGGTAGTCCGAGCCCCCGGCGTCGAAGTCCAGCTCATCCGCCAGCATCGCGTGTACCCAGCCCGGCGTTTCCGCCACGTGCCCGACGAGCTGGCCGAGCGACATCGACTTCTCGTGCGGCTGCCAGTCCAGCCGGTCCTCGGGCACGGACGCCAGGACCCTCCGGGTCATCTCCGCCTCGTTCCTGAAATCCCCTATGAGCGCTTCGCCGATGGTCATGTTCGCCTCCCCGTTTCGGGTCGCGGTGGGCCCGATTGCCCCTCCACCTCCACCGTAGCGCAGAGCGGCCTCCGGCCGCCAGCCTCAGGTTCCGTCCGGCGGCTCGATCCGGGCGTGGATCGCGCTCTCCACCTGCTCGGCGGCGCAGAAGCTCGACCTGTTTCGCGCCACACCCGGCCCGCGCGGCCTCTCGATCTGGGTCCTGGGCGCGGAGGATCCGCGCGTGTGGGACGTCCTCCCCGGGGCCGCCCACCCGAACTCAGCGGCCGGCCCCGGGGACACGGACGGAGCGCGTCAGGCCGGCCAGAGCCAGCCGAGGACGCCCGCCGTGAGGCACCCGTAGATGAGGGCGTCGAACACGGACTTCAGGGTCGCTCCCCAGTTGCGCCTGTACCAGATCGAGTTCTGGAGCAGGGCCAGGCCGTAGCCCGCGAACGCGGTCGCCCCCGCGAACCGGAACACGGACAGGTACTCGGCCCCGGGCCCCAGCGCGTGGCTCGTCACGTAGGCCGCGAACAGGCCCACGAGAACGCAGTACAGGAACCACTGGAGCAGGCTCGCGCCCATCGACGGGCGCCCGTTCGGGAACACGGTCATGAACGCGACGGGGCCGCGGTTCGCCTTCTCGAGAAACTCCGGCGTGTTCGCGGCCTTGTGGCTCCCCGGGCACGGCATCACGTAGTCGCCGGGCGGGATGGCGAACGGGCGCAGCGCGTCCATCACCTCATCCTCCGACGGCAGTCTGCCGAAGTCGGAGTCGTGGTAGGAGAGCACCATGTGGATGACGGAGCTCGCCGCGAACACCACGAGGGCCGCGAGCAGGATCGGGAGCCACAGGGACGCCAGGGGAACCATCGCTACCTCCCGGAGAGTGGGTTCGGATCGAGTCCGGACGCGGATGTCCGCAACCCCACGGTACAAAGATCCACCCTCGCGGCGGTAGGGCCGGGCGGCGTTTGGGTCCACCCGCCACCCGAGCGTACGTTCAGCGCTTCCGGCCACCCCGCCCGGCGCGCGCCGCCCCGCAGCGCTCGATGAACGTCTGCGGCTCGAGCTCCGCGATGGAGTCGCCGATCAGCTCCAGCGGCAGGTCATCGAGCTTTCGGAAGCGCACGCACGAGCCGCGCACGGCGGCGATCGCCTCCGCCCGCGCGGCCGGGCTCACGGCAGGTGATCGAGGATCTTCCGGAAGCGCGGATGGTCGCGGATCGGATCGAAGTCCGGGTCGTGCTCGATCCAGGCGCGGTACATCATCGGCGCTGCTCGGATGCGGCTCTCGATCGCATCGAGAGCCCGATCCGTCTCCCCCGCGCGGGCGTACACGCAGGCGGCGTTGTGCAACACCATCGCGTCGTCGGGGAAGCGCGCGACGGCCCGATCCACCCACTCGAGACCGCGCTCCCGCTCGCCGACCATCAGCAGAGCGCCGGCGCCCAGCGTGAGGGCGCGGGAGTCATCCGGATGGAACTCGAGATGCCGCTCGGCGACGCCGACGGCCCGCCGAGCGGCCTCGCGGCTCTCCGCCTCCATCCCGAGTCCGTCGTACGCGAGCGCCTCCAGGGCAGCGGATTGATAGTCCTCAGGCCTGAGGCTTGCGGCTTTGCCGAACAGTTCCGCCGCTCGATCGAGATGCCCCTGCGCGAACTCGCTCCTGGCGTAGAGGTAATGGGCTTCGAACAGCATCGGGTCGAGCCGGATCGCCTCCTCGAATTCCCTCTCGGCCTCCTCGTAGTCAGCGCACATCGAGAGCGCGAACCCTCTCGACGCATGCGCCTCGGCCAGCTCCGGCGCGAGCTCGAGAGCCTTTCGGCTCGCGGCTTCCGCCTCCGCCATCTCCTCCGGCGTCTTGTCGTACCACTGGCAGAGTGTCGAGGACACGTCGGCGAGTCCTGCGTACGCCCGCGCAAAACCCGGGTCGACGTCGATCGCCTTTCGGAACATCTCGCGCGCGAACTCGAGTCCGCCCCGATCCCACTGGTGAAAGTACTTGCGACCGCGCAGGTACAGGTCGTAGGCGTGAACGTCCCGGGTCGTGGCTCGATCCCGGATCGACGACCTTTGCTGCGGCGTCAGACGCAGCTCCAGAGCCCTCGCGATCCGAGCCGCGATGTCGTCCTGAACCGCGAACACGTCCTCGATCAGGCGATCGTAGGTCTCGGACCAGAGGTGGCAGTCCGCGTCGGCGTCGATCAGCTGGACTGTGATCCGCACCCGGTTCCCTGCCCGCCGCACACTTCCCTCCAGCACGACCTGCACGCCCAGCCGCGCCGCGATGGTCCGAACGTCCAGGCCGGAATCCCGGAACGAGAACGACGAGGTTCGCGAAGCGACCCGCAGCTGCGGCAGCCTGGAGAGCACGTTCAGGATCTCTTCGGCGAGTCCATCGCTGAAGTACTCGCTCCCCCGATCGTCACTCAGGTTCAGCATCGGAAGCACGGCGATCGAGCGGCGCGCATCATCGGTCCGCTCGGCCGCTCCATCGTCGGCGACTCTCCGGGCCTTGACCGCCGCGGAGAACGACGGCTCCTCACGACTCGGCCCCGAGGCATCGATGGTCTCGACGATCCCTCGCTCGGCGCCGGGCGGCAGCGAGTATGCCCAGGCGAGAACGAGCGCCACGGGAAGGCCCGCGAGGAGCAGGATCACGGCCAGCGGCACGGTCCAGCCAGGAAGTGAGAGTGCCGGTGTGAGAAGGTCGACGCCCTGGAGAACGCCGAACCCCACGACGACGTACGCGATCGCGACCCGAACCACGTGGCGGCGTCGCAACTCCTGAAAGAAGGCAGTGGGTTTCATGCGTGTTCGATCCGGAGCTTCTTCGAGAGCGCCACGGCGCGTCGGGCATCGAGGACCCAAAGCTGCGGTGCGCGCTCACGCCCCGCAAACGCTCGGCTCACGGCCCGCGCGGGTCTCGTCCCTGCGATGCGGGGTTTCGACCCGGAGCGCTCCCCTACGAACTCGAAAAAGCCGTCCCGTTGCAAGGGGCCGGGCCACGAGAGGCCGTGAGCTTTCCCCCCGCCGGCGGAGACCGCATCCTTCGTCGAAGCCAGGGATGGACTTCGGCCCGGATTCACGCGACAGGAGGAGGACCTGATCACGATCCCCGGCATGCGGTGCCTGCGAGCCATCCTCGCTCGCTCCCTCGACCAGGCCAAGATGGCCGAGCACACGTTCATGGTCGTGGTCGCGGTCGGCATCGGCTGTCTGGGCGGCCTGGGAGCGGTCGGGTTTCGCCTTCTCATCAAGGCGGTGCAGGGCGGCGCCTGGGGCGGATGGACCTACAGCCTGGATCTCGTCCGGGACCACCCCTGGTGGTGGATCATCCTCGTCCCGGCCGTGGGCGGCCTCATCGTCGGGCCGCTCGTCCACTTCTTCGCGCCCGAGGCCAAGGGGCACGGCGTGCCGGAGGTGATGGAGGCGGTCGCGATGCACTCCGGGGCGATCCGGCCCCGCCTCGTCCTCGTGAAGAGCCTCGCATCGGGGATCACGATCGGGACGGGGGGGTCGGTCGGACGCGAGGGTCCGATCGTGCAGATCGGCTCCGCCCTCGGATCCGCGATCGGCCAGTGGCTCCGCGTGTCGGGCGCCCGCCTGCGGACGCTGGCGGCCTGCGGGGCCGCGGCGGGGATCGCGGCGACCTTCAACGCGCCCATCGCCGGCGCCCTGTTCGCCGTCGAGATCATCCTCGGCGACTTCGGCGTCTCCCAGTTCAGCCCCATCGTCATCTCCTCCGTGATGGCGACGGTGATCTCGCGCCACTTCCTCGGCGACTTTCCGGCCTTCGAGGTGCCGCCCCACGAGATGGTCAGCGCGTGGGAGCTCATCATCTACGGCGTGCTCGGCGTCGTGGCGGCCGCCGTGTCGCTCGCGTTCATCCGGCTCGTCTACGGGCTCGAGGACCTGTTCGAGCGCCTCCCGATTCCCGCTTGGCTCCTCACGTCCGTCGGCGGACTGCTCGTGGGCGGCCTCGCCCTCGGCTTTCCCGAGATCCTGGGCGTGGGCTACGAGGCGACGAACGCCGCCCTCTGGGGTCGGCTCGGCCTCGGGATGCTGGCCGCGCTCGTCCTCGTGAAGCTCCTCGCAACCAGCTTCACGCTCGGAAGCGGAGGGTCGGGCGGGATCTTCGCGCCCTCCCTCTTCCTGGGCGCCATGACGGGCGGATTCCTGGGCAGCCTCGCCCATCTCTGGTTCCCCACGATCACGGGGGGGCACGGCGCGTACGCTCTCGTGGGCATGGGGGCGGTCGTCGCGGGCGCGACGCAGGCGCCGATCACGGCCATCCTCATCATCTTCGAGCTCACGTCCGACTACAAGCTCATCCTCCCGCTCATGGCCGCCTGCATCGTGTCGACCCTGATCACGACACGGGCCGGACACGGCTCCATGTACACGACGAAGCTCCTGCGGCGCGGGCTGGACATCTTCCGGGGACAGGAGCTCAACCTCCTGAAATCGCTCTGCGCGGCGGACGTGATGAGCGAGGACATGCTTACGGTGCACGAGGGTGAATCCCTGGGCGCTCTGCTCCACACGCTGGCCGGCACCCGGCACAACACGATGTACGTCGTGGACGACGACGGATGCCTCGTGGGCGCGATCGACCCCCCCGAGCTCCGCGACGCGACCCTGCACTCGAGCGTCCTGGCCGAGCTCCTCGTGGCGCGCGAGCTGGCGGTGGAGAACATCCCCACCGTGTCCCCCGAGCAGGACCTGGACGCGGTGAGCCGCATCTTCACGGGCCGCAGCATGGAGGAGCTCCCGGTCGTGGCGGACTCGGGCGCCCTCGTCGGCGTGATCTCGCGCCGCCACCTCATCGAGGCGTACAACCGGGAGCTCTTGAAGCGGGACATGGTCGCCGGGATCGGTGGCGACATCGCCGCCTCCAGCCAGCAGGAGATCACGGTCGGCGAGGACTACCGCATGGCCGAGATCGAGACGCCCGGATCGTTCGTGGGCCGGAGCATCCGCGAGATCGGGATCCGGCAACGCTACGGGGTCGAGGTGCTCCTCCTGCGCCGTGCGGGAGGCCCCGGCGACGACGCGCCCGTGGAGCTCGTCCCGGGCGTCGACACGATCCTTCAGCGTGGCGACCGCCTCGTCGTTCTCGGCCACCGGGACGAGCTGAATCGGCTGCGGAGTCTGTAGCGGGCGACGAGCGTCTGCCTCGCCACAAAGAAAACAGGCCGCCCCGAGAACTCGGGACGGCCCGCCTGCTTCGTTCGATTCGATTCGATGCTAGACCGAGACGACGTTCTCCGCCGCGGGGCCCTTGGCCCCCTGAACGATCTCGAACTCGACCTCGGCACCATCGGTGAGGGTCTTGAAGCCTTCCGCCTTGATCGCGCTGTGATGGACGAAACAGTCCTTGCTCCCATCCTCCGGCGTGATGAAGCCGAAGCCCTTCTGGTCGTCAAACCACTTGACGGTTCCCTTGGTACGCATCTGTGCGCTCCCTGGTTTGTGCAAGTCGGAGCCACGATGACACGTACTTCCCGACTGCGTTCGTTGCGCGGATCCCCGCGCGGTGATTGGCCGGCCTGGCCAAAAAAAAGGCCGCGACCTCCAAGAACGAGATCGCCGCCCTTCTCAGAAAACTCGAGGTCCCGTTCGTTCGGGACTCAATGGCAAAAGATGGGATGCTCGCACGTCGTTGTCAACCGCATCGCTTCCCTCCGCGTTCCGCTCGGAGTCGGGGCCGGCGCCAGCCCCGCCACTCGAAGGCGATCCAGACGAGCGCGAGCGTGTAGCCGGTGTTCCAGGCGACATCGACCATGTGGCCACCCCCGAACCGCGTGACCCAAGCGCTCGACATCCGCCTCACTTGCCGAGCGCCCGCACTGCCTGCACCGTCTCCTCCGGCTCGGGACGCCGGGTGTAGTCCGCGTTCACCCGCGCGTACCGGACGATGCCGTCCCGATCGATGACGTAGCGCGCCGGGAGCGGGAGGGTCCAGCTGTCGTCGCCGTTCGCCGCGGCGAGGTCGATCCCGAACTTGAGGTACAGTCCCTTGAGGTCCTCCGGGAAGGCCCAGCGCAGACCGTATGCGTGCGCCACCTCGTTGCCCGGGTCGTGCAGGATATCGAACCCCAGATCCTTCTGCTCGATGAGCTCACGGCCGTGCTCGGCTCGCACGGGCGACACGGCGACGAGCGTGGCCCCGAGCGTCGCGATCTCATCGGCAACCTGGTTCAGAGCTTCCAGCTCCGCGTTGCAGTAGGGTCACCAGTGGCCGCGGAAGAAGGTCAGAACGGCGGGGCCACGCGCCAGGACGTCCCCGAGCGCGACCCGGCCGCCGGCGCTCGACTCGAGCTCGAAGGATGGCGCCACCTGCCCCTCCCCGAGCGGGCCGTCCGCGAACTCGGCGCTGAGATCCGCCGTCACGCGGTGCATCACAGCCAGCGCCTCGGGCGGCGCCTGTTTCTCGAACCCTTCACGAAGCCTGTCGAGTCTGGCCTGCAGCGTCATGGCGTCTCCGTCGCGATCAGGACCATCGGGGCGGCTCACGATACGCGTAAGGCCCGCGGGCGCTCAAGAGTTCCCCCCGTCCACAGCCTCTTCTTCCTCCTCCCCGGCGCCCTCCTCGATCACCCGCAGGAAGGGCGCCGCCCGGCGGTGGAATCGAAGCTCGAACACGTCCGGCCGGGCGTAGTGCCCCGCCGCGTCCAGCTGCCACCGGGGCCCGACGAGCTGGTCGGGCTCCACGTCCGCGTACAGAATCCCTTCCTCTCCCTCGAGCGGGCCCGCCACGATCCTCCCGTCCGGATCCACGATCACGCTGAGGCCGGGGTTCAGCCAGCCCTCGACGCCGCCCAGGTACTCGGCCTTGAACGACATCTCGTCGGAGATGTCATCCATGTGGAAGGCCTGACAGACTCCGAGCACGAAGCAGCGGCCCTCCTTCGCAATGTGGCGCATGGACGAGAGCCACGGCTCGCCGCGGTCCCACGTGGGCGCCACGTGGATCTGCGCGCCCATGGCGCCGAGCGTGTAGCGGGCGAGCGGCATGTAGTTCTCCCAGCAGACGAGGCCCCCGAGGCGGGCGAACGGGAGCTCGTAGACCTCGAGATCGCTCCCGTCTCCCTGCCCCCACACGAGGCGCTCGCCGGCCGTCGGGATGAACTTGCGATGCCGGCCCAGGACCCGTCCATCCGGTCCCACGTACAGGAGGGAGTTATAGAGGGTCGAGTCGCTGCCCTCCGCGTTCCGCTCGTTGGCCCCGATCGCCACCGCCACACCGCAGTCCGCCGCGACCTCGCCGAGCCGATCCGTGGCTGGGCCCGGGATCGCGATCGAGCTCGCGTGGAGCCGCGCGTACACCTCGCGAAGCGGATGGGTATGGCCCGGGGGGACGAACCAGACCCACACCGGATAGCCAGCGAGATACGACTCCGGAAATGCGACGAGCGACGCGCCTTCGGCGGCAGCTTCCCGGATCAGGCCGCACGACTTCTCCAGTGTGGCCTCCAGGTCCAGAAACACCGGCGAGGCCTGCACGGCCGCGACTCGAAAGGGTTGGGAGCCTCTCACTCTCTCTTCCTCCGCTACCAAGTTCACGATGGCATGAAACTGGACCGCAGAACGGTTCTTGCCTAGAGTGGACCTCACGGTACTGCCTGCCGCGACCCCGGACACGAACGCACCCCATGAGGAACTAGCTTCGAAGCATCGGTGCCGTGCTCGCCGGCTGGCTCGCGGCGCGTGGTCCGCCCTCGCACCGCCCACGCCCGTGCCGTCAGCACGATCCTGCCGTCGGGCAGCGTTTGAAGCGCTCTCTCGAGAGCTTCGGCCAGCGCATCACGACCCCGGGGCTCGAGGGACGCGACATACGAGGGCGCCGGCCCGGTGCCGCCCAGGAACGGTTTCCAGTAGTCCTCGAAGCTGGCGAAATCGGTCGACATCTCGATTGGCTCACATCGGACATCTTCGAGCCCGGCCGCCAGGAACAGCTCTGAGAGCGCCTCCGGTCGGCAGAGGGGAAACCGCCTTCCTTCATCGAGCTCGCAAGCCCCCGGATCCAGGCTCGCGGCCACATCCCAGAACGTGCGAAGAAACTCCATCCGTCCCTGATAGTCCCAGACGCAGGCGGATATCGTGCTGCCGCCCGAAGCGAGCGACCGCATCTCCTCGAGCGCGTGTCCCGCGTCGGGAAGGAAGTTCAGCGCGAACAGCGAGGTCACGCTCCCGTATCCGTCCCGAGATCGGGGAAGGCCGCCCGAGCCTGCGACCACGAACGACACCCGGGCGTCCTCGGTGTGCTTCCGCGCATACTCGACGAGTGCCTCCGCGGGGTCGCAGCCGACGACGAGCTCCGGACTCGCCACCTTGCAGATCGCGTTCGTCAAGGCGCCCGTTCCGCACCCAACATCCAGCCACCGCTGGGATGTCGGGACTCCCAACCATGAAACGAATCGAGGGGCGACCCTTCGGCTCCATCGGCCCATGAACGCCTCGTAGGTCGAGCCGACGGCCCAGCGGTCGCCGATCTCCGACATCTTCGTCTCCTTCATCCTAGAGATACGCGGCTCCCAGCGATTCGACGCGCATCGGAATCCGGCATTCGCGGCACGCGCGCTCCAGCACCTCGTAGTAGGGACCCCAACCCTCCGTGGGCCGCGGACGCGCGTAGAACGCAATGGCCGTGACGTGCCGGGCCGCGAGCTGACCGGCGACGATCGGCACGAGCGCGCCGACTTTCCCCTCGGTCAGTCGCTCGTCGTACCACGGGATGCCTTCGTCCGGGTCCAGCAGCCCGAACCGGCCCGACAGGATCAGGAAGGGAACCGACAGGCGCCGGCTCTCGCGCGAGACGAAGCGGATGCGCCGGCTGAGATACCTGCGCGCCGCCGGCATCGACCCGGGGTCCCGTCTCTTCCTCTTGCAGCAAGGGGTGCA
>JBHHZD010000050.1:0-15127 GCA_046757885.1 Gemmatimonadota bacterium | reverse complement strand
TGACGGAGGAGGACCGGGCGGCGGAGCGGGACCGGATCCGGGAGGAGGGCGAGGAGTCCTCGCGCAGCGAGTCTGAGCGGACGCTGCTCGAGGCACGGCTCGAGAAGACGACCTTCGCGGACGTGATCCCGCGCATCTCCGGGCTCGCGGTGGACGGCCGGGACCGCATCTGGGTCGGGGTGTCCGAGCAGACACCGGAGACGGTCGAGCGGATCGACGTGTACGACCGGGACGGCGTCCTCCTCGGCGAGATCGCGAACGACCCCCTGCTGCCGGACCTGTTCTACGGCCCGGGGCTGGCGGCGGTGATCCGCCGCGACGACCTGGACGTCCAGCAGATCGTGATCCTCCGGCTCGTGGAGCGCTGACCTCGGGCGCCTAGGCGTACAGGGGCGGCCGGGCGAGGTGGAAGTCCGTCGCTTCCTGATACGCGCGCGCCACGGCCAGCAGATCCGACTCCCCGAACAGCCCGCCCGTGAACGTGAGGCTCGTCGGGGTCCCGTCGCCGGACCGGAACCCGTTCGGGAGCACGACCGACGGATGTCCGGTCAAGTTCGTGAGCAGCAGGTGATCGCCGGCGAAGGTCGGCGTGACGAGGACATCCACGGTGTCCATCAGGGCTTCCATCTCCCGGAGGACGAGGGACCGGATCCGGTTCGCCCGGATGTACTCGACGGCCGGGATGAACTGCGAGTGCCGGAAAACGTTCGGCCAAGCGAACTCCTCCTGACGCACCATGAGGTCGTCTCGCCCGCTCCGCGTGAGCTCGTCGAACGCGGCGGCCGCCTCCGCGTTCAGGATGAAGCTGAGGGCGTCGACGGGGTATTTCGACGGGGGCTCGACCGGGACGAGCTCGAAGCCGAGGTCGCGCAGGACGCTCAGGGAGCGGCGATCGTAGGATGCCCATTCCGCCCGGCGCAGGCGCTGCGCGCGCGCCTCCTCGTCCTCCTCTTCGACCGGGGCGGGATCGTCGAAATCTGACGGGACGTACCCCATCCGCAGTGAAGTCGGATCGCGCTCCGGCGGCCAGGCGAAGGGGCGGTCCAGGACCGTGCCGTCCCTTCCATCGGACCCCCGGATCGCGTCGAAAACGAGCGCGCAGTCTTCCACGGAGCGCGCGATGGGTCCGATCTTGTCCATGCTCCACGAGAGGGCCATGACGCCGGCGCGGCTCACCCGCCCGAAGGTCGGCCGGAGTCCGGTGACGCCGCAGCGGGTGCAGGGCGACACGATGCTCCCCCACGTCTCCGTTCCGATCGCGAAGCTCACGAGGCCGGATGCCGTCGCGGCCGCCGGCCCGGCCGACGATCCGCTCGAGCCCTGCTCCGGCTTCCACGGATTCCGCGTCTTGCCGCCGAACCACACGTCGCCCCACGCGAGGGCACCGACGGAGAGCTTCGCGACGAGGACCGCGCCCGCCTCGGCCAGGCGTGCGGCCACGGTCGCCGTCTCCTCGCGCACCTGCTCCCGGTAGGGCGCGGCGCCCCAGGTCGTCGCATAGCCCGGGACGGCGATCAGGTCCTTCGCCCCCCAGGGGATCCCGTGCAGTGGACCCCGGTAGCGGCCCGCCGCGATCTCGCGGTCCGCGGCCTCGGCCTGGGCCAGGGCGAGCTCGGGGGTGGGTGTGATCACGCAGTGGAGCGTCGCGTCGTGCTCGGACAGCCGGTCCAGGCAGAGCCGCGTGAGCTCCGTGGAGGAGACCTGACGTGTCCGCAGGAGCTCCGAGAGCTCGGCCACGCCCGCGTAGGCGAGGTCCGTGGTCGAGGCCGGACGCATCCTCCCGTTGCGGCGGCTCCGCCCGTGGGCCCGTTCGCTCCGCTTCGCCTCCGCGGCCTCACGCCCGGCCCGGTCCGGCAGGACGGGCGTGTAGCGGAGGGCGGGCGCGACCGCGTTGTCGAGCTCCACCGCCCGGAGCTTCACATAGCTGTCGAGCGCCTCGTTGACCCCGTTCGCCATGAGCGCCCGGTCGTCGTCCGTGAGCTCGAGGCCGGCGATCCACTCGGCGTCCCGGATCATGGCCGGGGTCGCGCGGCCCGCCTCCTGGACGGCGGCGGCCAGTGCCCTGGCCATAACGGCGGAGCCGACGCCCGCCGCGGACAGCGCCCTGATCACCGTCCTCCGGTTCCAGTCGTTCCGGGACTCGCTCATGTCTCGCCTCCTTCGGCAGGTGGATCGCCCAGTCCCCGAAACTCCGCGCGCGGGGGCGCGGTGCCCGGCTCCCGGGAGCGCGGAGTTCGTGGAGGCCCGGAAGATCTGGATCCCCTGAGGCGGGTCCGGTCCGGGGCCCGCGTCGCGGCAACCCCCGGCCCCCGGTTTTCCCTGTCTACCCTCTAAGAGGTCGGCATCGCCGCTCCGACAGGGCCCGGGGCTCGAGCCGGGCCCCGCCCCCGCATGAGAAGGGCATAGAGCCCGAAGGAGACGAGCGCGGCGGAGAACCAGGCCCCGTCGAACAGGAAGGCCGCGCCCGGGACGATCTTGCCGAGCAGGGCGGTCCCGATGCCCGCGCCCAGCGCGGCCATGGCGCGCGGATTCACCCCGCGCGCGTACCCGTAGGCGCCCCCTTCCTCCCGGTAGAGGGCCGCCAGCCGGAGCCGCGCACGCCGAACGAGCACGTAGTCGCAGATCATCACGCCCCCCACGGCCCCGAGCAGGCCCGAGTAGCTGATGAGCCACGTCTGGTACATGTCCAGCAGCTTCCACGGGAAGATGAGGATGCCGATGGCGGCGGCGATGAGGCCGCCGGCCCGGAAGCTCACGCGCCGAGGCGCCAGGTTCGAGAAGCTGTTCGCCGGGGCGACCACGTTCGCCGCGATGTTCGTGCTCAACGTGGCGACGACGAGCACGAGCATGGCGAACAGGCCGAGCAGCGGACTCCCGGACTCGCGCGTGAGGCGGGCCAGCAGATCCACCGGGTTCCAGATCGCCTCCCCGTACAGCAGGAGCGTGGCGCTCGTGACCGCGACGCCGATGAAGGCGAACAGGGGCATCGTGGTCAGGAGCCCGATCGCCTGCCCGGCGATCTGGTCCTTCTGGCTGCGGGCGTAGCGGGTGAAGTCCGGGATGTTCAGGGACAGCGTGGCCCAGTAGCCGACCATCGCGGTGAGCCACGGGAAGAACAGGCCGAGCAGGAAGGCCTTCCGCGGCATCGGCCCCGCGGACCTCACGAGCGCGTCCGACTCGCTGAGGATCCGCCCCAGCCCGCCCACGGCCGAGGCGGCCCACGCGAGGAGCGCGAGCCCCATCGCGATGAGGAACGGAGCGGCCAGGGTCTCGAGCCACTTGATGGACTCCGTGCCCGCCCACACGAAGTACAGGTTGATGAGCCAGAAGAGCAGGAAGCCCAGGTAGTGCGAGAGGCCGTACCCCATGAAGCGCCAGTCGCCGCCGAGCCCGGCCCAGCCGCTCCAGGCGATTCCGAGGAGGACGTTGATCGCGAGGCCGCCGATCCAGGTCTGGATGCCGAACCATCCGCACGCGACGACGGACCGGAGGAGCGACGGCACGTGCGCGCCCCGCACGCCGAACGAGGCGCGGGCGAACACGGGGAAGGGGATCCCGTATCTCGTGCCCGCGTGTGCGTTCACGACCAGGGCCACGAGGACGATCGCGTTGCCGAGCAGGATCGTGACGAGGCTCTGCCACCAGTTCATCCCGGCCTCGATCATGCTCGCCGCGAGCATGTAGGTCGGGATGCACACGCTCATGCCGACCCACAGGGAGGCGATGTGCCAGAGGGTCCACGTGCGGCCCTCGGGAGGCGTCGGCGCGAGATCCGGGTTCGCCAGCGAGCACGACGCGAGCTCGGCGAGCCGCGGCTCGCCGGCCGGGCTCACCGGTACCCGATCCACACGGCCACCGCCAGGGCGACGGACCCGATGACCCACACCTTCAGCATGAACGGGACGACGAAGCGGAGCCAGCGGTCGAACGGGACCCGGGCCATGGCGAGGATGCCGACCAGGACGGCGTTCGTCGGCACGAGGATGTTCGTGAACCCGTCCCCGAACTGGTAGGCCAGGACCGCGACCTGACGCGTGACGCCCACGAGGTCGGCCAGCGGCGCCATGATCGGCATCGTGACGTACGCCTGCCCGCTCCCGGAGGGGACGAAGAAGTTGAACACGCTCTGCACCGCGAACATCCCGGCCGCCGCGAGCGACGAGGGGAGGCTCTGGAGCGGCTGCGCCATGCCCGCGATGATCGTGTCCACCACGAGCCCGCGGTCCAGGACGACCTGGATCGCCCGCGCGAACCCGATGAGCAGAGCCGTCGTCGTGAGCTCGGCGGCTCCGATGGAGAACTCCTTCGCCGTGCGGTCCGGCGACATGCGGCCCAGGATCCCGATCGCGATCGCGAGGGCGAGGAAGAGCGCCCCCATCTCGATGAGGTACCAGCCCCGGGCCTTGAGCCCGTAGATGAGGACGCCGATCGTCGCGACGACGGCCGCGAGCACGAGCTTGTGGCGGCCCGTCATCGCCGGGTGCTCCCGGCCCGCCAGGGCGGGATCCGGCTCGACATCCGCGACCAGGCTGCGCGCCGGATCCGCCTTCACGCGCCGCGCGTAGCGCCATACGTGGTGGAAGCCGACGACGTAGAACAGCGCGAGGAGCACGATCCGCAGGCCGAGGCCGGAGCCCTGCGGCAGGCCCGCGATGTCCTGCGCGATGAACACCGTGAACGGATTGATGAGCGCGGCTCCGTACCCGACCGAGTAGCCGACGCACATCACCCCCACCGCGGTCACCGCATCGAGCTCGAGCGCGATGATGAGGGCGACGAGCATGGGCACGAACGGCAGGTACTCCTCCGCCATGCCGATCGTGCTCGAGCCGAGCGCGAACAGCAGGATGCCGCCCGCGATGAGGAGCCCGGGCCGGCGTCCGAGGCGGTCGAGCGCGGCGCCGATCGCCGCGTCGGCGGCTCCCGTGGCCCGAAAGACGCCGAACGCCCCGCCGATGATGAACACGAAGAAGATGATCTCGCCCGCCGCCTCGAACCCTTCGGGCACGGCTGTCAGGATCGCCGTCGGACCCAGCCGCTCCGCCCCCTCGACCGGGTGGAAGCTCCCCGGCACGACCTGCTCGCGGCCGTGCTCGTTCTCGAACCGCTCGAACCGCCCCTGAGGCAGGATCCGCGTGAGCACGAACGCGAGCACGATCATGCCGAACAGGAGGACGAGCGTGTGCGGAACGCGGAACCGGGATCGGGTCATCCGTCCACTCCTTGCGACGCGGCGAACTCTGACATGCTTGGCCCGGCGTTCGCGGGTGGCCGCGACGCGGGCGGCCCGGGCGAGGCCGGACGGCGACGAAGGTCGGCGCGGGAAGGTAGAGGAGGACGCGGGGAAGCCGCAAACGAAGGAGGATGGAAGGGCTCGGCCGACGGCGGGCCGCGCCCCTCCCGGGTTCAGGCGGCTCGGACCCGGTCGACGACCTCGAGCCAGCGCATGCCGAGGAGCTCGACCTCGCCGTCGTCCCACGCGACCTCGCCCCGGACATCGTACCAGCGGCCGTGCCGCACGGCGCGGATCCGGAGGAGCGTTCCCGTCCTCCCGGACAGGCGCTCCCCCAGGATCCCGGCGTATTTCACCTGCCGGCCCGCTACCATCGTGGACCCGGGACGACGGAATCACCTCCGGCCGGCTCGGGGAGAGCCACGGTGGAGACCGGCTCTCGCCAGGCCTCGATCTCGTCCTCGAAGCCGCGCGCGAGGGCGGTGAGGTCGAGCGCCGAGTCCGGCGCCGCCCGCACCTTCTCGACCCGCGCGAGGCTGACCTCCGCCTTTCCGTAGCCCGTATCCGCCCCGAGGGCGGCCCGGTAGGCGTTCGCCGCCGCGGCCGGGTGGCCGGTCCGCTCGAGGGCGACGCCCAGGTTGTTCTGGATGACCGGGTTCGCGCCGTTCAGCTCCGCGGCGCGGGCCAGGGGCCCGAGGGCCTCCTCCGGACGTCCCCCGCGGATGAGCGCGAGCCCGAGGTTGTTCATCGACCAGGCATCCGCCGCATCGAGCGCGATCGCCCGACGGTAGGCCTCGATGGCCCCCTCGGCGTCGCCCAGATCCGCCTTCGCGTTCCCGAGCACGCGCAGGGCGCCCGGCGTCCCGGCGTCCAGCTCCACGGCCACCTGGAGTCGCTCGAGCGCCTCCTGCGGCCGATCCAGCTCGAGCAGGACCCGGCCGAGGCTCACGAGGCTCTTCCCGTGCTCCGGGTGGAGCTCGAGCGAGCGCTCGAAGGCCCGGACCGCCGCCTCATCCTCCCCCGACTTCCAGGCGGAGAGTCCGAGCATGTAGTGGCCCCACGGGTTCTGCGGGCGACGGGCCACGTAGGCCTCGAAGAGCCGGGCCGCGAGACCGTAGTCGCGGTCGCGGAACGCGGACTCGGCCTCCTCGTACGTCACCTCGTGATCGATCGTCGGCTCCGGCGTCGTCGCCGCGGCCGTCTCGCTTCCGGCGTCCGGTGCCGGAACGACGGCGGGACGTCCCGCCGACTCGGTGGACGCGAGCGCCCGCGGGCGAGTTTCACGGGAGGCGGTGCGTCCGCCCTCGCCCCCCGAGTCTCCACACGCCGCGGCGACCCCCGGGATCAGGATCAGCAGCGCCACGAGCGCCGCGCGGCCCGGGGGCCTCATCCGGCGCGTCCTCTCCTCGCTCTTCCTTCTCATCGTGCTCCTCCTTGCGTTGCCGTCCGCGCTCGCGGCGCGGAGCGGTGTGCCGCAGTCTGCCCGGAGACAGGGCAAGGAGGAGGCCCGGCGGGCCCGGCCGGGGCCGGATCGACGTAATTTCCGTTATCGGTTTGACTTGGACGGCATGGATCCGGGCCGGAAGCAACCTGCGGCGGCCCCGTTCGTGTTCGTCAGGACACGATGGGGGGGTGCGCCTGTGTCCGAACGGACACGGCGCTCAGGGACGCCGGATGCCGTGCCTGCGCAGGATCTTGAGGAGGCTCGAGTGGTCGGCGAGACCCAGCTCGCTCGCCGTCCGGGTGATGTGCCAGTCGTTGCGCTCGAGGGCGGCGAGCAGGATCCGCCGCTCCGCCTCCGCGCGGAGCTCCTTCAGGGGACGTGGTCCGTCCGCCCCCGGCGGAAGGCCGTCGACGACGCCTCCGATCTCCGGCGGCACGGCTTCGGGCGGGATCACGTCTTCGCCTTCCGTCGCGATGACGAGCCTCTCGATGATGTTCCTGAGCTCGCGCACGTTGTTGCGCCGCCAGTCGTAGGCCGTGAGGAGCCGCATCGTCTCGGGCGCCAGGCGCAGGCGGCGCACCCCGAACCGCCGGCACGTGGCGTCGAGGAAGTGGTCCGCGAGGGCGGGAAGGTCGGACAGCCGCTCGCGCAGGGGCGGGACGTGGATGACGTGGACGTTCAACCGGTAGAAGAGATCCTGCCGGAAGCGACCCTCTTCCGTCTCGCTCTCCAAATCGCGGTTCGTCGCCGTCACGACGTGCGCCTCGACCTCGATCGGACGGTGGCCGCCCACCCGGTTCAGCGTTCTTTCCTCCAGCACGCGCAACAGCTTCGCCTGGGCCGGAAGGGGCAGCTCGCCCACCTCGTCGAGGAACAGCGTCCCCGCGCCGGCCGTCTCGAACGCCCCACGCCGCAGCCGGTCCGCCCCGGTGAAGGCTCCTTTCTCGTGCCCGAACAGCTCACTCTCGACCAGGTTCTCGGGCAGGGCGGCCCCGTTGATCGCCACGAACGGCTCGCGCTCGCCCCGACCGAGCCGGTGGAGGTCGCGCGCCACGAGCTCCTTGCCCGTCCCCGATTCTCCCACGATGAGCACGGGGCTGGGGATGGGGGCGAGGCGCGAGATCTTCTGCCTCAGGACGCGCATCGGCTCGCTCGTCCCCACGAGCGAAGTCTCCTCCTCCAGCCGGCCCTGGAGGCTCCGGACCTCGCTCACGAGGTGACCGTGCTCGAGGGCGTTCCGCACCTCCTGCACGACACGCTGCATGGACTCGGCCTTGTCGATGAAGCCGTAGGCGCCGAGGCGGATAGCCTGGGCGCAGCGGTCGAAGTCGCCCGTGCCCGTGTACACGATGACCGGCGTGTCCACCTCCCGCCGCCTGAGCTCCCGGAGCACCTCGAAGCCATCCACGCCCGGCATCTCCAGGTCCAGGATCACGCAGTCGACGGCTTCTTCGGCGAGCATGTCGAGCGCCTCCCGCCCGCCGGTCGCCACCAGCGTGCGGTAGCCGCCCAGTCGGCGGAGGTCGTACGCGTACTGCTCCGCCATGGCGGCGACGTCGTCCACCACGAGCACGACCCGCGTCACGGGGCGTCCTCCCCGTCCGGCCCGGCGAGCGCTCCGGGCGACGGCGCCCCGACGGGCTCGGACGCGGGCAGATCCACGGTGAACCGCGTCCCGACGCCCGGGCGGCTCGTCGCCCGCACGGTGCCGCCGACGTCCGCCACGAGCCGGCGCACGACGGACAGCCCGAGACCCGTGCCGTCGCTCTTCGTCGTATAGAAGTCGTCGAAGATCCTCTCCAGCTCCTCCTCGTTCATCCCCCGACCCTCGTCCGCGACGGTCACGCGGACGGACGGCGGATCGTCCGGCGCGAGGGCCGTCTCCACGGCCACACCTCCGCCATCCGCCTCCAGGCTCTCGATCGCGTTCACGACCAGGTTCTCGAGGATCCGGCGCAGGATCACGGCGTCCGCCGTCACGGGAGGCAGGGACCCGGCGACGATCGTCCGGACCGTTACCCGGCTCGAGGCCCGGAGGTTCGCGGCCACCTCCCGGACGATCTCGTTCAGATCGCAGGGACGGCGCTCGATCCGCGGTCGGAGGCGGGCGTAGTTCGTGGCGAGCTGCTCGAGGTAGGAGATGCTGGACTCGAGGGTCTCTCGCCGCTCGCGGAACACCGGAGCCAGACCGGCCGGGTCCTTCTCCGCGACACCGCCGAGGTGGCGTACGACGTTGCGGATCGGGGTCAGCCCGTTCTTGATGTCGTGATTCACCTGTCGGGCGATCTCGCCGATGGTCGCGCGGCGCTCCGCCTCCCGCAGTCGCGCGGCGCTCGTGCGCAGCCGCTCGATCATGGACCCGAGGAGGCGCGACAGGGCCCCGATCTCGTCCTCGCGGACGGAGGAGAAGTCGACGTCCAGGCGGTCCAGGTCCACGCGCGACGTCTTCCGGGCGAGGTCGGTGAGCGGCCGGCTGATGCGCGCCGAGGCCCAGCCCGCCAGCCCCAGGGATCCCGCCGCCGTGGCGAGCAGAGCGAGCAGGAACCAGAGATCGATGCTGCGCTGGAGCGCCCGGAGCGGCTCGCCCGTCTGCTCGATCAGGAACGTCGCCTCCCTCTCCGCCAGGCGGCCCGCATCGGAGCTCGCATCCACGTACGGGACCGAGACCTCGCCGACGATCTCCGCGCCCGGCCGGGCCGAGGGAGCGCTCTCTCCCTGTTCGGCCGTCACGACGCCGGCCGGGTGACGCAGGGTCACCGTGAGCCCCTCGCCGCGGCCCAGGCGGCCGAGCAGCGACGGCCCGACGGCGACGCCTCCCACGAGACTGAACCGACGCAGCCCGAGCCGGAAGGAGTCCGCGCGGGCCAGGACGAGGATGGGCCGATCCGCGGTGCGCGCCCGAACGAGGCCCGTCGCATCGGGCATGGAGGCGAGCCGACGGGGGAGCCCGGGCTCGAGTCGGCCGTAGTCGTTCCGGAAATGTCCCGAGCTGAGGATGCGCCCGTCCGCGTCCTGGATCTGCAGCAGCGAGAGACCCGCCAGACGCATCGCCGTACCCGCGTAGTTCAGGAGATAGGGCCTCTCCGCGGAGTCGCCCTCCACGGCCGCGAGACGGAAGCGGTTGTCATCGACGATCCCCGCGGCGAGGGCGGAAAGCCGGGTCCCGATGGAGCCGCCCTCCTCGGCGACCTCACCGCGGATGGCCGAGATGAGGTTCGTGACCCGCGTCTCGTAGTCGTCGGCGAGCCGGGCGGCCAGGCGCTCGCGGATGCCCACGGCCAGAAGCACGAGGGGGATCGTGGCGAGCACGAACAGGGCGAGGAAGAGGCGGACGCGAAAGCTCACGGCCGGCCTCCCGCGCCCGGCTCTCCCCCGAACACGAGAACCGTCCCGTCCCAGGCCACGGACAGACCCGACAGGCCCTTCCTCACGACGGCGCGCGCGCGCGTGTCCACGAGAGGGACGGCGACGCCCCGGAACCCGCCGGCCGCCCCCGTCCCCGGCGCCAGGATCCACGGTGCCCGCTCGAGCAGCGAGCGCCGGGCCGCGCACGCGTCGTCCACGCGGCGCGGGACGGACAGGATGTAGCCCGCGTCGAGTCCGCGGCGCAGGGCCGAGGCGAAGGCGGGATCGTCCAGCGCCGCGGTGCGCAGCGGCACCCGGCCTCCCGCGAGCCGGCCGGCGAGCCGGACGAGCGGTGCCTCGGCCGGACCCGGCGTCCGGCCGGGACCCGCGAGGGCGACGAGACGCTCGGCGATGTCACGGGCCGTGCGGTTTCCCTGCCGGTACACGATCCGTGCCTCCAGCGGCGCCCTCGCGCTCCCGGACGGATTCGGCTCGCCGGAAGCCGAGGGCATGGGGCGGCAGGCGGAGGATTCCTCCCACCAGTGCGGGGGACGCGTCGGTCTCGCTTCGGCGCGCACGGCATCCCGGGCCAGCCCCTCGAGCGGAACGCCCGCGAGCGACCGGCTCCAGTGGCCGGCCTCCTCGCCCTCCGCGGGCCGAAGAGCGGGAGCGAGGAGCACCTCCGTCCGGTCCCACAGGAGCGGCGAGGACCGATAGCCGGGCAGCGTGATCGCGTACTCGACGGCCGCCGGGTCCCGCGCGATGAGGACATCCACGCCCCCCTCGAGCAGGTCCCGCGCATCCTCGCCGCCCGCGAGGAGAAACTGGACGGCCGGTGGCAGGCCCGGGACGTCGCCGGTGGGCTGGAGCGTGAGCATGCCGGGCCGGCCGCGTCCCTCCGGCCCCGGCGCGTATTCCGTCACGCCCCGGATTCCGTACCGTCCGGTGCCGAGCGGCCAGGCGCTCCCGGCCCGGGTCCGATACACGGCCAGCGCGCTCGCGGCGAACAGGCCCGCCGTCCGGCGCCCGGCCCCGAGCGTGATCCGTACCCTCCGCTCATCCAGGGCACGGGCGTCCGTGATCGCCTCGAGCGCGGCTCGCCCCTCGCCGTCGGCCGGACGTCCGGCCGGGATTCGGGCCGGTGCGGAGGACCAGCTCGCGACGACGTCGGCGGCGGTCACCGGAGATCCGTCCCAGAACCGTGCGCCGCGGCGGATCCGGAAGGTCCAAGTGCGGCCGTCGGGCGAGGCCCATTCGTCGGCCAGGGCCGGGCGCACCGTCCCCCGGCAATCCAGCCGGACGAGCGTCTCGTACAGGTGGCGGAAGACGAGGCGCTCGCCGCCGTTGCGCGGAATCGGGACGTGCGCGGGATCCACGGGCTCGGTGACTCCGACACGGAGTATCTCGCCCGTCCGGGCGGGCACGCCCGTGAGCAGGCAGTTCTCCGCCGTCGCCGGGGCCGTCGGCCGGGCCGGCCGCGGCTCGGCCGGAGGGGCGGGCGTCTCGGGCGGCCCGGAGGGCGGCGGGGTCAGGACCGGCTCGGGTCCGGAGCCGCAGGCGGCGAGTCCCGCGGCCGCCAGGACCGCGACGAGGTGCCGGATCGTCCGGCGCGCGACCGCCGCGGCCGGGGTCGTCTTCCTCATGCTCCGGTCGTACCCCGATCCCCCGACAGGTGGTTCAGCATGTCCTCGGTCATCGACTCCAGGTCCCACGCGGGGCGCCATCCCCATTCCCTGCGCGCGGCGGAATCGTCGATCCGTCTCGGCCACGATTCCGCGATGGCCTGGCGGCGCGGATCGACGTCGTACTCCATGCGGAAGTCCGGCATGCGCCGCCTGATGGCCGCGGCGATGTCCTCCGGCGTCACCTGCATGGCCGTCACGTTGAAGGCGTTCCGGTGCTCGAGCCGATCCGGATCCGCTTCCATGAGCTCGATCGCCGCGCGGATCGCATCCGGCATGTAGAGCATGTCGAGCCGGGTGTCGGGAGCCAGGAAGCAGGAGTAGCGTCCGTGCTCCGCCGCCTCGCGGAAGATCTCCACCGCGTAGTCCGTCGTGCCTCCACCCGGGGGCGCCGAGTGCGAGATCAGTCCCGGATAGCGGACGCCGCGCGCATCCACGCCGAAGCGGGCGTGGTAGTAATCGCACAGGAGCTCCCCCGCGACCTTGGTGACCCCGTACATCGTCGAGGGGCGCTGGAGGGTGTCCTGAGGCGCGGGATCCGGTGGCGTTCCCGGGCCGAACGCGGCGATCGAGCTCGGCGTGAACACGGCGCATCCGTGCTCCCGGGCCGCCTCGAGCACCGAGAGGAGTCCCCCGCTGTTCACGGCCCAGGTCCTCTGGGGCCGGGCCTCCCCGCGGGCGGACAGGATCGCGGCGAGATGGAAGATCGCGTCGATCCTCTCCGCCGCCACCGTGCGCTCGAGCCGCCGCGCGTCCGTCACGTCGAGAAGAAGGGAAGGACCTTGCGTCGAGTCGCTGACAGAAGGGGAGATGTCCGACGTGACGACCCGGTCCGCACCGTAGCGCCGTCGGAGCTCGGGAACGAGCTCCGTCCCGAGCTGCCCCGCGGCGCCCGTCACGAGAATGCGGGTCATCGCACGAGGCTCTCCGGGTTCAGGCCCCGGAGGTCGTCCGTGACGAACAGCCCGTCCTTCCGGACGAGCACGTCGTCGAAGTAGATCTCGCCGCCGCCGGCTCGCTCGTCCATCATCAAGACCAGGTCCCAGTGCACCTGGCTCCGGTTCCCGTTGCAGGCGGTGTCGTAGGCGTTTCCGGGCGTCAGGTGGATGCTGCCGGCGATCTTCTCGTCGAACAGGATGTCGTTCATGGGCGCCGTGATGAGCGGGTTGCATCCGAGCGCGAACTCGCCCACGTAGCGGGCCCCTTCGTCCACGTCCAGGACCGCGCGGAGGTGATCGGGATTGGAGCTGACGGCGCTCTCGATGCGCCCCTCCCGAAACTCCAGGCGCACGTCCTCGTGGGTGACCCCCTGGTACAGTGTGGGCGCGTTGAAGCGGATGACGCCGTTCACGCTGTCCCGCACGGGGGCCGTGAACACCTCGCCGTCGGGGATGTTGTGCCGGCCGTCGCAGGCGACGGCCGGGATGCCCGCGATGCTGAACTCGAGCTCGGTGTCCGGCGCGACAACCCGAACGCGGTCGGTTCGCTCCACGAGCTCGCGCAGAGGTTCCAGCTCCCGCGACAGCCGCGCGTAGTCCATCGTGCACACGCGGAAGTAGAAGTCCTCGAACGCGGCCGTGGACTGTCGCGCGAGCTGAGCCATGGAGGGCCCGGGCCACCGGAGGACGACCCAGCGGGTGCGCGCGACCCTCAGGTCCAGGTGCACGCGCTGCCAGACCCGGGCCTCGTACAATTTCATGCGCTCAGCCGGAACGTCCGAGAGCTCGGACACGTTCGCGCTCCCGCGCACGCCGATGTAGGCGTCGACCTCGGACATCGTGGCCGCCTCTCCGTCCGCCATCAGATCCATGCTCCGCTCGGTGGCGCCCAGCAGGAGCTCGCGCAGGACTTCCTGGCTCTTGATGCTGACGGAGGGGATCGCGCCGATCTCGTGCGCGAGCCGCACGAGCTCCGACGTGAACTCGTGCGGCACGTCCACCGCCTCGATGAGGATCTTCTCGCCGGCGCGAAGGCGGCACGAGTGGCCGACGAGAACTTCGGCGAGACTGCGAAACCGCGGATCCGCCATGCTCTCCCTCTTCTCGGTCCGATGGATGTGGAAGCGCGCACGGAGCTTCGGAAACTCCTCGGGCAAGGGCAAGGTCGCGACTGCGGCGACCGCGCCACAGGGGACGGGAGGGGGACCATTAATCCGAGAGCATACAATCACATACGACCGGGTTCGGGACTTGCACCGGAGGCGTGGTCGACGTCGTTTTACGCCGAAGCCAGGCCGGGCAACGGCCGCACACACATCGGAAGACGCGAATGAAGACGACCCGGACGACGATCGCGGCGCTCTGCGCCGGCCTGCTCGCCGCCTGCGGGGGCGGCTCGAGCCCCACGGCACCGCCGCCGCCCCCGGCACCGCCGCCACCCGCGGCGGCCGGACTCGCCTTCACGGTACAGCCCGGCAACACCGTCGCGGGCGCGCCGATCTCGCCGGCCATCGTCGTCGAGGTCCGTGACTCGGCCGGCTCGGTCGTCACGTCCTCCGTGAGCAACGTGACGCTGACCCTGGGCGCGAACCCCGGCGGGGGACCCCTGTCCGGTACGCGCACCGTGCGGGCGCAGGCCGGCATCGCGACGTTCACGGACATCAGCGTGCAGGTCGCCGCGAGCGGCTACAGCCTCACGGCGACCGCGAGCGGCCTGGCGTCGGCCACGAGCGCCACGTTCGACGTGGCGCCGGCCGCGCCCCGGGCGATCTCGATCGAGGCGCAGCCCGGAGACGGCGCCACGGGCCTCGTGCTGGCGCCCGCGGTCGACGTCGCCGTGCGAGACACCTTCGGCAACCTGGTCCCCGGGGCCACGAATGCCATCACGGTCGCGCTCGGAGCGAACCCCACCGGCGCGAGCCTGAGCGGCACGACGACCGTGAGCGCGTCCGGAGGACGGGCGAGCTTCACCGATCTCGTGCTCGATCGAGCGGGGCGGGGCTTCACGCTCAGCTTCAGCGCGGCCGGCCTCACGGGCGCAACCTCCGGGCCGTTCGACGTCCTCCTCGGCTTCAGCACGATCGAGGCGGGCTTTCGCCACACGTGCGGCGTGGCCGTCGGCGGCACCGCCTATTGCTGGGGCTCCAACTCCTTCGGCGAGCTCGGCGACAACTCCGGGGTCACGGACCGCAAGAAGCCCGCGGCCGTCGTCGGAGGGATCGCCTTCGCCTCGGTCGTCGCGGGCTCCTTCCACACGTGCGGCCTGGACGCGAGCGGAACGGCCTACTGCTGGGGCCTGAACACGGATGGGCAGCTCGGGGACGGCACGAACACGGATCGCGCCGTCCCGACGCTCGTGGCCGGCGGCCACACGTTCACCCGGCTGGCCGCGGGTGGCCACACCTGCGGCCTCGACACGTCGGGCACCGCCTTCTGCTGGGGCGGAAACGCCTCCGGCCAGCTGGGCGACGGCATCGCCACCCCC
>JBHHZD010000049.1:0-15528 GCA_046757885.1 Gemmatimonadota bacterium | reverse complement strand
GCTCGCCTCGGCCGGGACGATCGCAAGTGTGGCAGCGCTCGAACCCCACGCGGGCGGTCCGGAGCTCCCGGTCCAGCCGCGCCTGCCTCACGTCGGACCGCATGCGCAGAGCCGTCGCGCGAAGCTCTTCGACCGGCGTGTCCAGGGCGCCGCGATAGCCGACGAAGCGAAGGAGGTCGCGGTTCGCGGCCGTGTTGTCCGCGCCGGCCTCCAGATCCACGCTGTGCAGCTCGCCCGCCACGGCGACCCGCCGGTCCTCGCCGAGTCCCATCTCGAGCGCGAGCGTCCGCTCCGAGGCTGCGAGCGCGTTCCGGTTCCTCCGGAGGTTCGGGCGCAGGTTCGCGAGCTGAACCTCGAGCCGCAGCACGTCATAGTCGCTCGCCAGGCCCGCGCGGTTCATCGCCTTCGTCTCCTCGAGCGTGCTCTCGACCCGCGCCACCGAGTTCTCGGTCACCCGGACCCGCTCACGCGCGAGGAGGACGTCGAAATAGGCCCGTCGGACCGCAGAGCCGACCTGCTGGGCCTCGCCGCGTGTCGCCTCCGCCTGGAGCGACCGGAAGCGGGCCGCGGTGCCGACCCCGATGAAGACCCCAGCATCGAACAGGGGCTGCGATACGGACACGCCGGCCGACCACTGGTTGTCCGCGCCGAACTGGACGGGGATCAGGTCGTCCGGGCTCGCGTTCGGGTCGAAGATGATCGCGGGCAGGAACGCCTTCGGCAGGAGCACGTTCCGCTGGTACGACAGGTCCGCGTCGATGTCGGGGAACAAGCCCCCGAACGCCTCGCCGACCTGCTTGTTCGCCTTCTCCAGCTCGAGGTGGGAAAGCCGGAGCTGCCGGTTGTTCCGCAGGGCCGCGGCCACCGCCTCCTCGAGGGACACGCGGGCCCCGCTTCGCCCGGCCGGCTCGGGCGCCGCCCGCTCCGCCTCGCGCCCGCCCGGCGCCTCCTGCGCCCGCGAGCTTCCGGCCGCGAGCAGCACGAGGGTCGCCGCGAGCCCCGCTGCCGGGCCCCATCGCCCCATCCTTCCCATCCTCATCGCCCCTCCTCCTCCGCTTCGCCTTCGACCCCCGCGCCGTCCACCGCCGCGGCCTCGACGGCCTCGCGACCCTCGTGCGGCTCGGGCTCGCCTCCCGGCCGCAGTCCCTCCACGATCCACTCGCGGAACTGCCGGTACAGCGACGCGAGCAGCTCCTCTCGCGGGCCCTGCACCGTGCCGTCCTCGAGCCCCGGCAGGGGGTTGCAGGCCATGAAGATCGTCACGAGCCCGTGCGCCACGGACCACAGGTAGAGGACGACGAGCTCGGGGTCCGCGCGGCGAATCGTCCCCGCCTCCATCGCATCGACGACGCACTGCCGAAGAACGCCGCAGCCGCCCTGGGCCGGCAGGTCCTCGATCTCGCGCGGATCGCTCGGCTGGATCGCGAAGATAATCTTGAAGTACTGCTCGTTCTCGATCGCGAAGCGGATGTACGCCTCCCCCAGGGCGGCGATCCGCTCCATCGATCCAACGGGCAGGTCCTCGATCGCGCGCCACAGGTAGCTCTCCGAGCGCTGGAAGCCGTGCTTCACGACCCGGTCGACCAGGTCCTCCTTGCAGTCGAAGTACCGGTAGATCGCGGTCGCACTCAGCCCGATCCTCGCGGCCACGGCCCGCATGGAGAGCGCGCTCAGGCCGCCCTCTGCCAGCAGGTCGCGCGCCGCCTCCAGGATCGCGGCCTCGGTCTCCGCCGCGTGCATCGACGTCGATGCCCTCATTTCCACGGTTCTTTCTCCCGGGCTCAGGGTCGCGGACGTTAACAGCGTTAAATTAACGCCGTTAATCTAACGCTGTTAACCGACCTGTCAACCCCGGACGGCGAGGGAGGTTCGGGATCGGTTGGCGGGAGTCGCCTCGGGCGGGCGGGTCGACGGGCCGGCGAGGGCCTGCCCGCTCGCTGGTGTCCCCGGTCAGGCGAGGCGGACCTCGAAGTCCAGGGCGTAGTCGCCACCCGTCCCCGCGCCGAGGATCGAGTAGGTGCCGGGCCCCTCGAGGCGGGTCGAGCCCCGGAACAGGACGCGATCCCCGCCCGCCAGCCGCTTCACGACGGCCGACTCCAGATCCGACGCCGCCGAGCCGAGTGAGTCGGAGAACAGCTCGTCCTTCCGGCCCGCGGCGTCGCGGGCCCGCCCGAGGATGGCGCGCACGAGCCCGGCGAGCGCCTCCCTGAGCCGGTCCCACACGTCGGGTCGGTTCACGTCGAACACCTTGAACTGCACGGAATGGAGGGCCCCGGCCCGCACGAGGAGGATGAGGCGGTCCCAGTCGTCGATGCGGTTCATGTCGAAGCGGCCGAAGGCGCCGTCGTCAGCGGCGCGCACGTAGTTCGGCGCCTTCGGCTTCCCCGGATCGCACTCCCAGAACGTATCGAGGCTCGGCATGACGGCGTGATCGGTCATCCAGTCCCCTCGCCGATTCACGTAGCGAAGGTCCGCCACGAAGCGGAAGTTGGCCCTCGACCCGGACAGGTCGCGGGGAAACCGGAAACCGGTGAGGATGAGCTCGAAGCTCTGCGCCGCCATGCGACCTCCTCTCCCATCGTGGAGGCGTCACCGGCCCGGGGCCCGGGAGCCGCGAGAGCCGGCGGGGCGCAGTCCCGTCGCTCGTCTTTGCGGGAGGCACGAATCTTCCCGTATCGTTCTTCAACATAGCACCTGTCGCCGGCCAACGGTACGGCGACTCCAGGCCCCGCGGGAGACGCACGTGAAGGCAGGACAGGGCACGACGGCGGTGAGGACCCTCATCGCCCTCGGCGCGCTCGGGTATGCATTTTTGTTTGCGCTCGACCCCATGCTCTCGGGCCCGCCGACGGCCATGAGTCTGGCGCTGTACCGGGCCGGGCAGGGTCTGTTCGCGCCCCTCGGATCGACGGCGGGGCTCGTGGGCGGGACCCTGGCCCAGCTGTGCGTGCCGATCGCGCTCGCGGGGGCGTTCGGGCTCGCCGAGAAGAACTTCGCCTCCGCCCTCGTCCGCCTGTGGGTCGCACAGAACATCTTCAACGTCTCGGCCTGGATGCGTGATTCCCTCCATCATCGGCTTCCCGAGCGCTTTCCGGCCGGGCCGGTTCCGGACTGGGCCGGGCCGCTCCGGGATCTCGGCCTCGAAGGGCGGGAGGCGCTGACAGCGAACATCCTCCACGGGATCGGCCTCCTCGTCTTCTTCGTCGCGCTTCTGCGCATTCTTCGCTTCGCCCCTCGCCGGGCGCCGCGGAAATAGGCCGCGAGAGCGTGACCCCGCATCCTGCGCGCCTGCGCGACCGCCTGGAGGGGAAGCTGCCCGCGATGCTCGAGCTCCTGGAGGCGCTCGTGCGGGCGGAGTCGCCGTCGGATGACCCGGACGCGGCCGGCGCCCCCCTTCCCATCCTGGCCGCGGCGCTCGAGGCGGCGGGCCTCGAGACCCGCCGGCTCCCGGGCCGGGGGTCCGCCGGCCAGCTGCTCGCCCGTCCCGCCCGCCGCGCGCGACGGTCGCGGTACCAGCTCCTCGTCGGCCACGCGGACACGGTCTGGCCGCGGGGCACCCTGGCGCGGATGCCCGCGGAACGACGCGACGGACGATTCTACGGTCCCGGCGCCTTCGACATGAAGGGCGGGCTCGTGGCCCTCGCCTTCGCGCTCGAGGCCCTGCGCGACCTGGCCGGCGACGGCCTCTCCGTGGACCCTGTCGTCCTCGTCACGACGGACGAGGAGATCGGCAGCCAGGACTCCGTCCGGGCGATTCGCCGACTCGCCCGGGGCGCGGACCGCGTCCTCGTGCTCGAGCCTCCGCTCGGTCCGGAGGGCCTGCTGAAGACGGCGCGGAAGGGCACGGGCGTGTTCCGGATACGGGTGCGGGGCCGGGCGGCTCACGCGGGCCTCGAGCCTGAGAAGGGCGCGCGCGCGATCCACGAGGCCGCCCGCCTGGTGCGGGAGATCCTCGCCCTCGAGGCGGAGCGGGACGGCCTGGGCCTGAACGTGGGCACGATCCGGGGAGGGACCCGTCCGAACGTCGTCGCGGAGGACTGCGAGCTCGACGTGGACGTGCGGGTCGCGCGGCGGGCGGACGCGGCCTTCGTCGAGGAGCGCATTCGGGGACTCGTTCCGTCGGGCGACGGACTGGAGATCGAGGTCTCGGGCGGTCTCTCTCGCCCCCCCATGGAGCGGACGCCGGGGAGCCGCGCCCTCTGGGAGACCGCGTGCGGGATCGGCAGGGATCTCGGCCTGGAGCTCGGCGAAGCGACCTCGGGAGGGGGATCCGACGGGAACTTCACGAGCGCGCTCGCGCCGACCCTCGACGGTCTCGGTCCGATCGGCGACGGCGCACACGCGCCTCACGAGCACATCGTGGTCGCCTCTCTGCCCGAGCGGGCTGCGCTCGTCGCGGGCCTCCTGCTGGCTCCGGCCCTGGAGAGCGCACCGCCGAACCCGGACCGCGTGATCTCGCGGTCCTGAGAATAGAAGGGCCCGGCAGAGGGCCGGCGACCGCAGAGGAGGCCGCCGGCCAGGCCGGGCTTCAGCGCATCCCCGTTACTTCCCGGCGCAGGGGTTCGCCGCGCAGGGGTTCGCCCCGCACGGGTTCGCCGCGCAGGGGTTCGCGGCGCACGGGTTCGCGGCGCACGGGTTCATCCCGCCGCCCGCCATGGAGGCGTCGAATCCCGTCTGGATGTCCTCCGTGTAGGCGGCCAGGGCCGCGAGCTCGACGGAGTTCCAGTCCAGGGGCTCGTTCGCCATCGGAACGATCATGCAAAGCTGGACCATCTCCGCTGCCGTGACCTCCGAGAGGCCCGCGCGGTCCTTGCCCATCTTCACGTAGTGCGGGAACGGCTCGGCGAAGGTCGCGTTCATCATCGCGTACTTGCCGACGTGGCAGCTGCTGCAGGAGGTCTGGCCGCTGCCGCTGAGGGACTTGTCGTTCCACAGCTTCTCCCCCAGGGCCACGAGCTCGGCCTGCGAGTGCCCGCCCGTGTTCAGGACCTTGTCGCCCTGGACGATCAGGGACGCGTCGAGGTCTCCGCCCCCGGCGGAGGGGTTCGCGGCGCACGGGTTCGCCGCGCACGGGTTCGCGGCCGCGGCGTCGCCCTCCTCCTGCGCGGAGCCACAGGCCGCGAGCAGGATGAGCGCGGCGGGCGCCGCCCACCCGATTCGCCTCGGATTCAGCATACTTCCTCCTGATGGAGTGTCGGTGAGCGAGGCCATCTTTCGTGATCCTACACGGTTTCGGACAGCCTCACAAACGATGTGAGCCCCGGAAGTCCGAGACCCTGGCGCCGGACGCCGTGCGATCCTCCCGACCCCAAGAACCGCCCGTTTCCGCCGGCGGTTCCCGCCTCATGCGAACTCGACGGCGTCCGTCATCCGGATCCCGTTCTCGAGCGTCCGGTGGACGGGGCACCGGCCCACGATCTGCTCCAGGCGGGCGCGACCCGCCGCGTCCACGTCGGCCTCGATGATCACGCGGCTGCGCACGCGATCGAGGAAGCCGCCGGCTCCCTCGTCGCAGTCCTCGCAGTCCCGGGCGTGGATCCGGTCGTGCGCGTACGTGGCGCGCACGGAGGCGAGGGGGATACCCTTGTGCCGACAATACAGGGAGAGGGTGATGAGCGTGCAGGCGGCGAGCGCGCCGAGCAGGAGCTCGTACGGCGTCGGCCCCTTGTCCTCGCCACCGGCCTCGGCGGGCTCGTCCGCCGACCAGTCGTGCCTCCCGTTCGAGAGCCTCACCCGGGTTCCGCCCTCCAGCGCGGCCGTGATCGTCGCCATTGGATCCTCCTTCGAGACATGTCGAGTGACGGTCCGGATCCGCCGTCGCGGCGCGCCCGGGCGGTCGGAGCCCGGCCGCGGAAGGTAGCACCGCCGAGGAACGGCCGCCGCGCGAGCTACGTTCTCCGACGGGAGTCGTCGTCACGGTCGCTTCCGCCTGCGCGGCGCGGCCCAGTCGAGACCGGTATATTCAGGATGGCTCCACCGAAACCCGCGCCCCGGAGGATCTTGCCAGCGTGTTCCTTCCGGCTCTCGAGCGAGTCGCGCCGGCCCGCGCGCCCGAGCGCATGGACGCACGGGACTGCGACCCAGACGCCCTCGCGGCGGCCCTGCGGACTCTCGCGCGCGCCAGCCGCTCGTTCGGCGGCACGAGGCCGGTGTGGCGGGGCGTCCGGCGGGCACTCGCGGGCCGCGAGCCCGGACCCCTGCGGCTTCTGGACGTCGGCACCGGAGGCGGCGACCTCCCGCGACGGCTGTTCCCGCGACTCCGGGCGCTGGGCTGGCGTCCGGAGCTTCTGCTGGCGGACCTCCATCCGGCGGCGCTCGCCCTCGCCCGAGACTGGACTACCGACTGGGCGCGCCGGGCGAACGGAGCGCGGGCTGGGGGGCTCCGCTGCGCGTTCCTGCGCACCAGCGCTCCGTGCCTTCCGCTCGCCGACGCCTCGGTGGACCTGGTCGTGTCCACGACGATGCTTCACCACCTGGAGTGCGAGGAAGCGGTCGCGTTCCTGCGCGAGGTGAACCGTGTCGCGAGGCTCGGGTGGGTGCTCGCGGACCTCCGGCGCTCTCGCCTCACGGCGGCCGCCGTCCGCCTGCTCGCCGAGACCCTGTGGCGACGCAACCCGTTCCCGCGCGTGGACGGACCCGTGTCCGTGCGGCGCGCGTTCCGCCCGAGCGAGCTGCGCGATCTGGCGCGACACGCGGGCGTCGGACCTGTCCGGGTCGGGGGTTCGGGCCCATTCCACCTGTTCGTCGCGGGCGGGATGTCGTGCCGGACGTGAGACGGAGGCCACGCGATCCGGACGTCCTGATCGTCGGCGCGGGGCCGGCGGGAAGCGCCCTCGCCTGGCACCTCGCGCGCGCCGGAGCGCGCGTCACGCTGGTGGATGCCCGCCGCTTCCCGCGCTCCAAGGCCTGCGGCGAGTGCCTGAGTCCGGGCGCGACTCCGCTGCTCGAAGAGGTCGGGGTCGCAGATCGGCTCCGGCGGGCCCACGTGCCCCGCCTCGCGGGCTGGCGGCTCCGCACCCCGGCGGGCGTCTGGTTCGGAGGCCGGTTCGGAGCGGCCGCGGACGGGGGTCCCGCGAGCGGGCTCGCCGTCTCCCGGCGCCGGCTGGATGGCCTGCTCCTGGACGCCGCCCTCGTAGCCAGAGCGGAGCTCTCGGCGCCCCTGCGGGTCTTCGACGTCAGGACGGGGCGCGACGGGCCGTATCTCTGCGCGCGCGGACCCGAAGGCTCCGCGCGGACGCTCGCCGCGCGATGGATCGTCGGAGCCGACGGCCTGCGCTCGGTCGTGGCGCGCCGGATCGTGGGCGTGCGCCGGGGCCCGAGGCCGAGGCTGGCCATCGTCGCGCGGCCCCGCCACCTGGCGGAGATCCGTGCCGGAACGCGCCCGGCTCCCGCGATGTGGCGGCCGGCCGGCCTTGCGGGCGAGCTTCGCCTGTCGCGCTCCGGATGCCTCGGGCTCGCACCCATCGAGGAGGGACGCTGGAACCTGACCCTGGTCGCGCCCCTCACCGAGGCCCGCGCCGTCGCCCGGGACCGGATCGGATACTTCCGCGCCGCCAGCGCGGGATACGGCATCCGGATCGGCGACCCGGCGCCGGAGCTCGCGGCAACGCTGGAGATCACCGGACCCTTCCAGGTCGGACCGCGCGCCGTCACCGCCCCGGGCGTCCTGCTCGTGGGCGACGCGGCCGGGTACTTCGATCCGCTCACGGGCCAGGGGATCTTTCAGGCGCTCGCCGGGGCGCGGCTCGCGGCGGCGACGATCCTCGCGGCCCTTGCGGACCCGGCCGAGGCGGACGGGGCGCGCGCCGCCTACGCCCGGGCCCTGCGGCGTCTCGTGCGGCCCGGACGACACGTGCAGCGGGCCATCGACGCCACGATCCGGCGCCCCCACCTCATCGAGCCGCTCGGCGCGTGGCTCGCACGGCGGCCCGGCCTCGTGGCCCACCTTCTCGACGTGACCGGCGACCGGGTGCCGGCCGGCGAGTTCCTGAGCCCCACGCGGCTCGCCGCCGCGCTGCGGGCGCCGCGAGGCGACCTGCCCCCGGGACCCTTCGGATCCGCCGGGGAGAATGCCGCCCCGGAGGGGTCCGATGTCGCAGCGTGAGCCGATGCACACCCACAACGAGATCCGGATCGCCGCCCCCCTGCCCCGCTGCCTCGAGGCCGCGCGGGACGTCGAGCGCTGGCCGGATCTCCTCGCACACTATCGGGAGGTCCGCTTCCTCCGCCGCGATGGCCGCGGCGCGGGGCTCGTTCGCATGACGGCGCGCCGGGACTTCGGCCCCCTGCCCTGGCCGATCTGGTGGGCCTCGGAGATGGAGACGGATCCGGACGCCGGCGTCGTGCGCTACCGTCATGTGGACGGGATCACGACCGGGATGGACGTGGAGTGGCGCCTCGCCGGCCGGGACGGCGGCACGCGGATCGTCATCCTCCACGACTGGGAGGGCCCGGCGTGGCCGGTGATCGGAGGCCTCGCGGCCCGGACGGTCATCGGGCCGCACTTCATCCGCGTCGTGGCGCAGCGAACGCTCGAGGGCCTGCGCGCCGTCCTCGAGCCCGGAGCCGACGGACCGTGAGCGGGCGGCGGCGGGTGGCGGTGACCGGGATCGGCTGCGTGACGGCCGTCGGCGAGGGCGCCGACGGCCTGTGGGCGGGGCTCCGGCGCGAGACCTCCGGGGTGCGGCGCATCCGGAGCTTCGACCCGGAGCCGTTCCGGACCCGGGTGGCGGCCGAGATCGACGGCTTCGACCCGGAGAGCCGCCTCGACCGCAGGGTGGCCCGGCGCCTGGACCGGTTCGGCGCCCTCAGCGTGTGCTCCGCCGCGCTCGCGCTCGAGGACGGCGGCCTGGAGCCCGCGTCGCCCGACCCCGACCGGGTCGCCGTCCAGATGGGCTCCGCCCTCGGAGGCGTCGGCCTCGCCGAGCGCCAGCACGAGGCCTACCTGGCGGGGGGCGTCCGGGCCATCGATCCGCGCCTCGCCCTGACGGTGTTCGGGGGCGCCTCGAGCTGCAACATCGCCATCCATTTCGGCTTCACGGGCCCGAACTGCACGAACGCCATGAGCTGCGCGTCGGGCACGATCGCGATCGGGCACGCTCTGCGGCTCATCCGCTCCGGCGCGGCGGACGTGGCGCTGGCGGGCGGGGCGGAGGCCCCCCTCGCCCCCCTCTCCTTCGGCGCCTTCGCCATCATCCGCGCGATGTCCACCCGGAACGATGACCCGGCCCACGCCTGCCGTCCGTTCGACCGCGAGCGGGACGGCTTCGTGATGGGCGAAGGAGCGGCCGTCCTCCTGCTCGAGGAATGGCGGCGGGCCGTCCGCCGCGGAGCGCGGATCTACGCCGAGGTCTGTGGCTTCGGCACGACGAGCGACGCCTACCACATGACCGCGCCGCGTCCCGACGGCTCGCAGGCGGCCCGCGCCATGCGGCTCGCGCTCGAGGACGCGGGGACGGGCCCGGGCCCCATCGACTACGTGAACGCTCACGGCTCTTCCACGCGCCTGAACGACTCGACGGAGGCCGGCGCGATCCGGTCGGTGCTGGACGGGCGGGCGGACGCGGTGCGGGTGAGCGGGACGAAGGCTTACTACGGGCACGCCCTCGGGGCCTCGGGCGCGATCGAGGCCGCGCTGACCGCGCTCGCCCTCTCCCGCGACTGGCTCCCGCCGTCCCTGAACCTCGAGACGCCGGACGAGGCGTGCGACCTGCACTTCGTGCCGCCCGGGGGCGAGGATTTTCAGGCGGAGTGCGCGCTCAGTAACTCGTTCGGCTTCGGGGGGATCAACGGATCCCTCGTCCTGCGGCGGGCCGGCAGCTGAGCGCCGCGGTCCCGCGCGCGGGCGTCGCCACGCTCTTCCGGGCGCCGGGGGCCGGGCCTAGATCCACTCCGGCTCGACGGTCCGCTCGCTCTCCAGGTTCCCCGTGTTCACCGTACCCGCGGGCTCGATGAGGACGAGCTCCACTTCCTCCGGTGCCACGGGTCGGTGCTCCACGCCCCGCGGGACGACGAAGAGCTCGCCGGGCTCGAGCCACACGTCCTCCTCGCCCCGGCGCTCAAGCAGGAGCCGGCCCCGGTGGACGAGAAAGAGCTCGTCCGCCTCGTCGTGGCGGTGCCACTCGAACTCGCCCAGCACCTTCGCGAGCTTGACCTGCGTGTCGTTGACCTGGGCCACGATCTTCGGGCTCCAGCGCTCGTCGAACGCCGCGAATTTCGCGTCGAGGTTCGTCTTGCTCATTCGGATCGTTCCTCTCCGGCCGCCGTGGCGACCAGCGACGCCACGCGCCGCAGGAAGAGCGCAGCCATCGCGACTGGCTGCGTGTAGAGCGCCGTCACGTAGCGTGCGAACTGGTGAGTCGGCGCCGAGCGGAGGGGGCGGGATTCGAACCCGCAAGAGCCGAAGCTCGCCGGTTTTCAAGACCGGTGCATTCGCCGTTCTGCCACCCCTCCGGGGGTCAGTAAGATAGGGTCCCGCGCCCGGACGCGCCGCGTGGGCTCCGACGCCGGCGGGCGGGACGTGAAACCGCGGCACGAACCGGGCCGTACGACGGGTGAGATCGGGGCCGAACGGCCGGCGGGTCGAGGTCCGGAACGGCCGGATGTCGGCCCGGGAGAGGAGTCGTGTTTTGCGAAAGTTCCTGCTGATCGCCATCCTCGAGCTCGTCCGGCGCGTTCTGCGCCGGCTGCTCCGCATCTGACGGGGGCTCAGCCCCCTTCGGCAGCGGACCCGGCGGACGTCCCATCCCCCTCCTCCAGGACGAGCTCCACGTCCAGTGCGAGATCCTTCCGAAGCGAGTGGAACACGCTGCAGTACTTCTCGAGCGACAGGTCGATGGCCCGCTCCGCCTTCCGGCGCGGCACGTCGCCCCGGATCCGGAACGTGAGCTCGAGCCGCTTCACGTAGCGAGGGTGCCCCGTCTGGCGCATGGCGACGACCTCCACCGCCAGCTCCTCCACTTTCTCGCGCCCTTTTCGCAGGATGTCCACGACGTCGGCGCCGGTGCAGGCCGCGACGGACTCGAGGAGCAGGGAGACCGGCGAGGGACCGGCCTCGCCGTCGCCGTCGATGGCCGTGATCGCGTCGCCCGACCGCCCCTCGAACCTCAGATCGCCGACCCACCGCACCGTGACCATGCGCCGCCTCCGCCATTCGAGTCGCCCGTCCAGGATGGGTCCGGGCGACCGCAAGATGCGGGGCCTGTCGCGGGGCCTCAAGTCCGCTCACGGCATCGGATCCGGGCTCGCGCGCCCACCCCTCGCGCTGGCCTTCTTCTTGCCCTTTCCCGGACGATGTGACAACCGCGGCCCCGCCGCGGGGCGGCACCGGAATCCCAGCGCGACCCGGAGGAAACGATCAGGACGACGGGCATCCGGCCGGACGGCACCCGGAACGAAGCGCCGGCGGAGCAGCGGCCTCCGCCGACCGCTGCCGGGGTGCATCCGGCCGACTCCGGCCAGGCCGACCGCGGGGCGGCGGCGGAGTTCCTGAGCGCCCTGGCGCGGGCCATCCAGCGCCACCACACCTACCCGCCCGAGAGCCCCCTGTGCCGCGAGGCGGTTCGCGAAGCCCGCGAGGCGCTCCGGGGGCTCGGGTTCGCCGATCGGCTCGTCCTCCTCGTCGGCCCCGACGAGCTCTATCTGGACGATCGCCCGCTCCGCGCCGGCCGCGCCGTCGCCGTCGAGGTCGCACGGCGCCTCCACCGGGCCGACGCGGGCTCCGTCACCTTCGACCGCGAGGCGTCGGAGAGAGAGATCGCGGCCTTCTGCCGCGAGCTCGTGCGCCGTGAAGAGGCTGGCGGCCAGGACGCGAGCCTCGATCGCGCCCTGGACCGGGCGGGCGTGACCCGGATCGAGACCCTGATTCAACGCCGAATGCAGGTCGTCGCGGTGCCGGAGATCCCGGCCGGAGCGGCGCGACGGCTCGAGGACGCCGAGCGCAGGCGGGCGAGCTCGGCGGACGCCGCCGGCGAGACGGCCGTCGGGCACCTCTACTCGCCCGACATCGGCTGGATCCGGATCGACCCGGGGGCGGAGGTGGACACCTTCGCGATGAGCGACCTCCCCCTCCTGTTCGGGGATCCGGAGGAGCTCTCCGAGGTGCTCACCCGACTCGCCGAGGACGGATCCACGGCGGGGGCGGACGGAGAGCGCCCGCCCCTCGCGGAGCGCTTCGAGGAGATCGCCAACCTCTACGCCTCCGTCGATCCGGCCCTCGTGGACGGCCTGTTCGGCCGCCTGGCGGAGGCGGTCCTGCGGCTCGAGCCGGATCGGCGCCGCGAGCTGCTGCGGACCACGATCCTTCCGGGGCTCCTGGAGGGCGGGGTCGATGGCGCCGTCCTGCGCCACTTCCCCGACGCGGATCTCGCGGACTCGCTCAGCCTGCTTCTCGAGCTGCGGATCGCAGCGCCCGAGGTTCTGTCCATCGGCCTCGACCGCCTGGACCTCCCCGCGGATCGCCGGGCCGATCTCGTGCCGCTCCTGAAGTCCCGCCTGACCGAGCGGGGTGACGGGGCCGGCCCGGCGCCCGGGACGGACGCCCTGCCGGACCTCGCGGCCGACCTCGTACGGCTCGACGCGGCGGACGGACGGGACCTGCACGAGTTCGCCGCCTTCGACCTGTCCGTGGATCCCGAGACCTCCAGCCGTCTCGTGGGACTCGGGCGCCGGATCGCGTCGTCGGACGGCCGGACGGTGTCCCTGCGGACCCTCCGTGCGCTCCTGTCGCTCGGACCGGGCGAGGAGACCGCTGCCCGGATCGTGGAGCGCATCGCCGATCACCTGGCCTCCCTCGTGGACGAGGCCCGCGTGAAGCCGGCGGGCCGCTGGATCCGGGACATGCGGCAGCTCGGGGAGCATCTGCGGCCGGAGCGTCCCGAGCTCGCGGCCTCGCTCGAGGCGATGCTGGCGGAGCTCTGCACGCCCCGGCGGTTCGAGCGCCTCGTGGAGTCCGCCGGCGCCGGGGGCGCGCGAGCGGAGGCGGCCCGGGAGCTCCTGTCCGCGCTCGGCCCGGCGGCGGCGGTTTCGATCGTGCGATCCCTGGAGACGGAGAAGGACCGGGGCCGGCGCAGACGGCTGCTCGACATCGCCTGCCGGGGAGCCGCGGACCTCGCGCCCGGCCTGGCGATCCACGTCGATCACGAGGACTGGTTCGTGGCGAGGAACCTCGTGCGGATCCTCGGGCACGCGGGCCCCGGCTTCGAGACGGCTCTCTCGCCGGTCATCGATCACGGCGACCCCCGCGTCATGCGCGAGGCCTTCACCTCGCTCGCCCGGGTCGGAAGCGCGCGCGCCGCGTCTCTCGTGGCCGAGGCGCTCGAGCATCCGGATCCGGACGTGCGCCGGGAGGCGGAGGACGCGCTGTGGCGCTTCCCCACGGCGGTGGCCGTGCGGCGGGTCGGATCCCTTCTGACCCGCCGCGAATTCGTCGGGGCGCATCCCGTGCTCGCGCGGCGGCTGCTGGCCCGGGCCGTCGAGGTGGATCCGGTCCGCCTTCGGCCGGTGGCCGAGTCCCTTCGTCCCTACCGCTTCTTCGTCTGGCGGCCGAGCCTCGTCCGGCTCGGCTTCGCGGCGGATCGGTGGCTCCGACATGGCTAGCCGCGCGCCCGCGAGATCCGCGCCTCTCCCGGAGCGTCCGGCGGTTCCGCGCCCGGATCGCCGGCGTGACCCGCCCGACCCGATCCCCATCCTGCAGGGCCTCGTGGGCCTGCGCCGGGCGGCGGGCCTGTATCCGGAAGGTCACCCGGCCATCGTCCAGGCGGCGGGCGAGCTCGAGGCGCGGATTCGGGAGGGGCTGGGCGACCGGTCCGGCCTGTCCATCGACATCATTCGTGGAGTCGCGCACGTGGACGGCGTACCGTTCCGCCGGCAAAGCCTGGCGGCGAATCCGGCCCTCCTGGCCGCGGGCCTCGCGCCGGGCGTGCAGAGCGTCCACTTCCGGCCGGGGGTCTCGGCCGCGGAGCTCCGGACGCTCGGGGACCTCCTGTTCCGCCTGCAGGACGGCGAGCGCATCGAGGGCTCGATGCGCGCGGAGCTGGACCGGCTCGGCGTGCGCCACGTGACGCTCGGAAAGATCGTCCCGCTCGACACCACGTGGCGCGTGCGGGAATGGCCGGAGGCCCCCGAGGTCGTGCGGGATCCGGAGTACCGGGCCTCCCTTCTCCAGGCCCGGGACA
This sequence comes from Gemmatimonadota bacterium, assembly GCA_046757885.1. GTDB lineage: Bacteria > Gemmatimonadota > Gemmatimonadetes > Palauibacterales > Palauibacteraceae > JBHHZD01. The sequence continues at coordinate 1,354 of JBHHZD010000049.1, read as the reverse complement.
CGTTCGAGCGACTCGCCGAGGGACGGGCGCCGGACGCGCGCGCGGTCCGGGATCTCCTTCAGCTCCTCGTGCACAAGATCGCGAAGAGCGACGTCGCACTCGGCCAGATCCTCACGATCAAGGAGTTCGAGAACCACACGTACTGCCACTCCGTGAACGTGGCGGTCCTGAGCCTGCTGCTCGGCCGTCGGATCGGGCTGGACGACGCGGCGGCCGGCCTTCTCTCGGAAGCCGCGCTCCTGCACGACATCGGCAAGACGCGGGTCCCCGTCGAGATCATCAAGAAGCCCGGGCCCCTGGACGCCGGCGAGCGGCGGATCGTCCAGCGGCATCCGAGGGTCGGCGCGGAGATCCTGGTCGGGACGCCCGGACTCGGTCCGCTCACCCCGACGGTGGCCCTCGAGCACCACATGGCCTACCGGGGCGGCGGCTACCCGGAGATCCAGGGACGGCCGGCACCTCACCCGTTGAGCCAGCTCGTGGCCGTGGCCGACATCTACGAGGCGCTCACGGGCGCCCGGGCCTACCGGGACCCGCTTCCGCCGGAGCAGGCCTGCCTCGTGCTCGCGCGCATGGCCGGCGACCAGCTGAACCCGGACTTCGTGCGCGCCTTCGTGAGCACGGTCACGTTCTTCCCGATCGGATCGCACGTGCGCACGAGCCGGGACGAGCTGGGCGTCGTGGTCCGGACGGACGAGGAGGATCCTCTTCACCCCGTCATCGCCGTCGGGGATCCGGAGCCCGGCGACTACGGCGCGCGACGGATCGACACGAGCGAGCGGGACGCGGACGGAGCGTACATCCGCCACGTCGTCGAGACCCTGACGCCGTCCGGGCCGGGCGCCGCGGAGTAGGCGCCCTCCGGCCGCTCAGCCGGCGGCGTCCTCCTCGGCCGGGTCCACCAGGGCCTTCACGACCCGGCCTCGCTCCACAGCCTCGAGCGCCTCGTCGAGCCCTCCGAGCCCATACGTCGCGAGCTTCAGGCGCGACCACGGTCGCGCGCGCTCCGGGTCGGACATGATCCGGACCGCGGCGTGGAAGTGCGAGAAGTCCGAGCCCCAGCAGCCGCGCACGTCCAGGTGCTTGCGGTTCAGGTCGGTGTGAGGGTTCAGTGTCACGTCGCCGCGATCCGTGTACTGGCCCGCGATGACGACCCGGCCCGCGTCGCGAGTGCAACGCATGGCCTGCCGCACGGCGGCCGGATCGCCCGTCGCCTCGATGGTCACGTCGGCCCCGCGCCCGCCCGTCAGGTCGCGCACCCACGACTCCCGCTCCGCTTCGCCGGCCGACGCGAAGTCGAGCGTGCCCGACGCCCCCATGGCCGCGCCGGCCGCGAGGCGTCCCTCCGGGCCGC
>JBHHZD010000048.1:0-15865 GCA_046757885.1 Gemmatimonadota bacterium | reverse complement strand
GTTCACGTGCGGCTTCGTTCGCTCAAACTTCTGCTTCGCCATTCGACCCGACTCCTGTTCAGGCTCGGCCCGCGACGGAGATGATCTCCTCCGCCCTGGCCTTGGGAACCTCTTCGTAGTGAGAAAACTGCATCGTGTACACGGCGCGACCCTGGCTCAGGGAGCGCAGGGTCGTGGAGTAGCCGAACATCTCCGACAGCGGCACGGAGGCGCCGATGACCTGGGCCGTCGCGCGCTGCATCATCCCGCCGATCTTGCCGCGGCGGCTGGAGAGGTCGCCCATCACATCTCCCAGGTACTCCTCGGGCGTGACGACCTCCACGTCCATGACGGGCTCGAGCAGGACGGGCTGCGCCTTCTGCACCGCCTCCTTGAGCGCGATCGAGCCCGCGATCTTGAAGGCCATCTCGCTCGAGTCCACCTCATGGTAGGACACGTCGAGGAGCGTCGCCTTCACGTCGATGAGCGGATACCCGGCCACGACGCCCGAGTCGAGCGCCTCCCGTATTCCCTGCTGCACCGGGTTGATGTACTCGCGCGGGATCTTTCCGCCCACGATCCGGTCCTCGAACACGAAGCCGCCGCCCGGCTCCGTGGGCTCGAGATCGATGACCACGTGGCCGTACTGGCCCCGACCGCCGCTCTGGCGCACGAACCTGCCCTCGACGTTCGACACGGCCTGCCGGATCGTCTCGCGATAGGCCACCTGCGGGCGCCCGACGTTCGCGTTCACCCTGAACTCGCGCTGGAGGCGGTCCACGATGATCTCGAGGTGGAGCTCTCCCATCCCGCTGATGATCGTCTGTCCCGTCTCCTCGTCCGTCTGGACGCGGAACGTGGGATCCTCCTCCGCCAGCTTCTGGAGCGCCTCGGACAGCTTGTCCTGGTCCACCTTCGTCTTCGGCTCGATGGCGACGCGGATCACGGGCTCCGGGAAGCTCATGGACTCCAGGACGACCGGGTTGTCCGGATCGCAGAGCGTGTCGCCCGTCCGGCTCGCCTTCAGGCCGATCGCGGCGCCGATGTCGCCGGCGTACATCTCCTCCACCTCTTCCCGCTTGTTCGCGTGCATCTGGAGGAGGCGCGAGATGCGCTCCTTGCGGCCCTGCGTGGCGTTCAGCACGTAGGAGCCGGCCTGGAGCCGGCCCGAGTACACCCGGAAGTACGTGAGCCGCCCCACGTACGGGTCCGTCATGATCTTGAAGCCGAGGGCCGAGAACGGCTCCTCGTCGGAGGCGGACCGGCGGAGCCGCGCTTCATCGTTGTGCGGAAGGTGGCCGTCCACCGGCGGGACGTCGAGAGGCGACGGAAGGAAGTCCACGATCGCGTCCAGGAGACGCTGGACGCCCTTGTTCTTGAACGCGGATCCACAGAGGACCGGGGTGATGGCCCCCGCGATCGTCGCGTTCCGCACGGCGCGCCGCACCTCGTCCTCGCTCAGCTCCCGCCCTTCGAGGTACCCTTCCAGGAGCTCCTCGTCGTGCTCGACTGCCGCCTCGACGAGCTCGTGCCGAAGCCGCTCCGCCTTCTCGAGCATCGCGTCCGGAATCGGCCCCTCCGTCCACTTCGCCCCCAGCGAGTCCTCGTCGTAGACGACCTCGACCATTCGGATGAGATCGATGAGGCCCGTGAACAGCTCTCCCTCGCCGAGCGGGTACTGGATGGGGAACGGCTTCGCCCCCAGCCGCTCGCGCATCATCGTAACGACGTGGTCGAAGTCCGCCCCGATGCGGTCCATCTTGTTCACGAACGCGATGCGGGGGACGCCGTACTTGTCCGCCTGCCGCCACACGGTCTCCGACTGCGGCTCCACGCCCCCCACGGCACAGAACAGGGCGACAGCGCCGTCCAGGACCCGCAGGCTGCGCTCGACCTCGACCGTGAAGTCCACGTGGCCCGGCGTGTCGATGATGTTGATCTGGATCTGCTCGTCGTTGCGATTCCAGAAGCAGGTCGTCGCTGCGGACGTGATCGTGATCCCCCGCTCCTGCTCCTGCTCCATCCAGTCCATCGTCGCGTCGCCGTGATGCACCTCTCCCATCCGGTGCACGCGGCCCGTGTAATAGAGGATGCGCTCCGTCGTCGTCGTCTTTCCGGCATCGATGTGCGCCATGATGCCGATGTTGCGGAGCTTCTCGAGTGCGATCCCTCTTGCCATCTATCCGTTGCGTCTCTCGTGGTCCCTTGCGGGGAGCGCCTCGGCCGCGCCGCGCCCCGCGGATCTCCTCACCACCGGTAGTGCGCGAACGCCTTGTTGGCCTCCGCCATCCGGTGGACGTCCTCCTTCTTTCGAACGGCCCCGCCGTCGCCGCGACTCGCGTCCAGGAGCTCAGCGGCAAGCTTGTCGGCCATCGTCTTCCCGGTGCGCTGGCGCGCGAAGTCGACGAGCCACCGTCGCGCCAGGGACTCGCGGCGCCTCTGGTTCACCTCCATCGGGACCTGGTAGGTCGCGCCACCGACGCGCCGGCTCCGCACCTCGATGATCGGACGGGCGTTCTGGAGCGCCTGGCGGAACGTGTTCAGCCCGGGCTGTCCCGTCTTCTCCTCGATCTTCCGCATCGCCTCGTAGAAGATCCCCTCGGCTTTCGACTTCTTGCCGTCGAGCATCAGCACGTTGATGAACCGCGTGACCTCCTGACTCCCGTACTTCGAGTCCGGGGCGACCTCACGGACGACGGCGCTCTGCCTGCGTGACATGTGCCCTTCCTTGAACAGAGAGCCCGGCCAACATCCTGGGCCGGGCCGTCGCGACCGACTGCGAACAACGAACGGCGGACTTCCGGGATCCGGCGGGGCCTACTTCTTCGACCCGTACTTCGACCGTCCCTGCCGCCGATCCGAGACGCCCGAGGCGTCCAGCGTCCCACGGATGATGTGGTACCGCACGCCCGGGAGATCCTTCACCCGCCCTCCGCGAATGAGCACGATGCTGTGCTCCTGGAGGTTGTGGCCCTCGCCGGGGATGTAGGCCGTGACCTCGAACCCGTTCGTGAGCCGCACGCGCGCGACCTTGCGCAGCGCCGAGTTCGGCTTCTTCGGCGTCGTCGTGTACACGCGCGTGCACACGCCGCGCTTCTGAGGATTCGCCTCCAGCGCCGGCGCCTTCCGCTTCTTCTCGACCTTCTCGCGCCCCCGGCGCACCAGCTGGTTGATCGTCGGCATTCCCCTGGCTTTCCTCGCCTCCAGATCGTTCGAAACCGCTCCGCGGACCGTACAGGCGTCGACGGCCCAGGGTAGCGGTTCGTGACAAAACCGGAGGAGCGCGAGGCTCCCCCGCAAGACGGTGGAGACCATTCGGTCTACAGACGGCTTAAGCTATGAGTGCAGAGGGGGGATGTCAAGCAAGGACGGCAGGATGCGGGAGGAGAGCGGAGGGCGGCTTTCCGCGCTTTCCGGGGTGACCGGTCCCCGGTGAACGGGACCGGTCGCGCCCGGAGCACCCGGGCACGACGGCGTCACTCCGTGACGGTGCCCGCCTCCACCTCCTCCGGCTCCGATCCGGCCTCGACTCCGCCCGCGAGCTCGGCTCCGATTCCGGCATCGGCTTCCACGTCCCCGCGGAGCTCGGCGAAGAGTCCGGTGCCCATCGCCGGCTCCGACGCGACGCGGCGCATCGAGTCGAGCTCCTTCTGGAGGGGCTCGCCCACGAGGAACTCCACGTTCTGGAACCGGTGGACACCCGTGCCGGCCGGGACGAGGTGCCCGATGATGATGTTCTCCTTCAGGCCCCGCAGGCTGTCCACCGCGCCTCTCACCGCGGCATCGGTGAGGACGCGCGTCGTCTCCTGGAACGAGGCCGCGCTGATGAACGACTCCGTCGTGAGGCTCGATTTCGTGATGCCGAGCAGCACGGGTTCCGCGCGAGGCGGCTTTCCGCCCTTCTCGATCGTCTCCCGCGTCCGGTCGCGGAACTCCATCCGGTCGACGTGCTCGCCCTCCAGGTACTCCGTGTCTCCCGGATCGGAGATCCGGACCTTCTGGAGCATCTGCCGCACGATGACCCCGATGTGCTTGTCGTTGATGCGCACGCCCTGGAGCCGGTAGACCTCCTGGATCTCGTTCAGGAGGTACTCCTGCACGGCCCGCGGTCCCTTCACGCGAAGGATGTCGTGCGGGTTCACGGGCCCCTCGGAGAGCCGGTCTCCGGCCCGAACGAGATCGCCCTCGTGGACCCTGAGGTGCTTTCCGACCGCGACCTGGTAGACCTGCTCCTCGCCGTCCTCCATGGTCACGATGATCTCGCGCTTCCCGCGCTTGATTCCGCCGAAGCTCACCCTCCCGTCGACCTCGGTGATCGTGGCCGGGTCCTTCGGCTTGCGGGCCTCGAACAGTTCCGCCACCCGCGGAAGTCCGCCCGTGATGTCGCGCGTCTTGTAGGCCTCGCGGCTGATCTTCGCGAGCGTGTCCCCGGGCTTTACCGTCTCGCCGTCCCGCACCAGCAGCTGGGCGCCGACCGGCACGATGAACTCGCGCAGCTTCTTGCCCTTCTCGCTCACGATCTCGAGCAGCGGATGGAGCTTCTTGTCGCGATCCTCGATGATGACGAGCTGCCGTCGGCCCGTCGCCTCGTCCAGCTCCTCCCGGAACGTCTCCTCCGGCACGATGTCGCTGTATCGGACCTTGCCCGCGTGGTCGGCCACGATGGGCTCGGAGTACGGATCCCAGCTGAACAGGATGTCCCCCGTCCGCACCTCCTGCCCATCCTTCACGTGCATCGTCGCGCCGTAGGGGACCGCGAGGCGCGACCGCACCCGGTCCTCGCCCGTGCGCATCAGGATCTCGCCCTCCCGGCTCGTCACGATCGAGGCCCCCGCGGGGGTCTCGACGAACGTGATGCGCTCGAACCCGACGGTCCCGTCCAGCTTCGACCGTCGCTGGGTCTGGGCCGCGATGCGCGCCGCCGTCCCGCCGATGTGGAAGGTGCGCAGCGTGAGCTGCGTGCCGGGCTCGCCGATGGACTGCGCGGCGAGAATGCCGACCGCCTCGCCGATCTCGACCATGTCCATCGTCGCCAGGTTGCGGCCGTAGCACTGCCGGCAGAGTCCGCGCCGCGACTCGCAGGTGAGGACGGAGCGGATCTTGATCGACTGGATGCTCGCGTCGATCTTGTCCGCCTTCTGCTCGTCGATGATCTCGCCCGCCTTCACGATGAGCTCGTTGTCGATCGGGTCTCGCGTGTTCTCCCGCGCGACGTTGCCCACGACCCGGTCCTTGAGCGGCTCGATGATGTCCTCGCCCTCCTTGAGGGCGGAGACTTCGAGCCCCAGCACGGTCCCGCAGTCCTCCTCACAGATCGTCACGTCCTGCGCGACGTCCACGAGCCGACGCGTGAGATAGCCGGCATCGGCCGTCTTCAGCGCGGTGTCGGCCAGGCCCTTCCGCGCGCCGTGCGTCGAGATGAAGTACTCGAGCACGCTGAGCCCTTCCCGGAAGTTCGCCCGGATGGGGCTCTCGATGATCTCCCCGATGCCGCCCGTGAGCTTCTTCTGCGGCTTCGCCATCAGCCCGCGCATACCGGCGAGCTGCCGGATCTGGTCCCGCGAGCCGCGGGATCCGGAGTCGAACATCATGTAGACGGGATTGAAGCCGTCCCGCGACGCGGCCATCGAGCGCACCATCGCGTCCGCCACGTCGTTGTTCGCGTGCGTCCAGGCGTCGATGACCTTGTTGTAGCGCTCGCCGAAGGAGATGACGCCCTTGTGGTACGCCCGCGTGAACCGGTCCACATCCGCCTGGGCCTGGCCCAGGATCTCCACCTTCTCAGCCGGGATCACCATGTCCTCCATCCCGACCGAGATGCCGCCCATCGTCGCGTAGCGGAACCCGAAGTTCTTGAGACGGTCGAGGAACTCCGTCGTCTTCCGCAGGCCCGCCACCCGGAAGGCGTTGAACACGAGGTCTCCGAGCAGTCCCTTGTTCATCGTCTCGTTGACGAACGGGACCTCCTCCGGGAGGATCGAGTTGAGCAGGACGCGACCCACGGTCGTGTCGATCCACTCACCGTCCACCAGGTAGCGGATGTGCCTGTGCGCGGCCGCCCGTCCCTCACCCGCCTCGAGCCCGCCGTTCGCCAGGGCGAGCTCCACGTCGGCCGCGCTCGCGAAGTGGGGCACCTCGGCGTCCTCGTCCGTCTCGAAGTCCGCCTCCGCCTTCGTCACGTAGTAGCAGCCGAGGACCATGTCCTGGCTCGGCGACGTGATGGGTCGTCCGTTCGCCGGCTTCAGGATGTTGTTGCTCGAGAGCATGAGGATGCGCGCCTCGATCTGGGCCTCGAAGGACAGCGGAAGGTGGACCGCCATCTGGTCGCCGTCGAAGTCCGCGTTGAACGCCGCACAGACGAGCGGATGGATGCGAATCGCCTTCCCCTCGACGAGCACGGGCTCGAACGCCTGGATGCCCAGGCGGTGGAGCGTCGGCGCCCGGTTCAGGAGGACGGGATGGTCCTTGATGATGTCCTCGAGCACCTCGAACACCTTCGGATCGAGCTGCTCGACCATGCGCTTCGCGCGCTTCACCGTCTCCGCGAACCCGCGGCGCTCGAGCTCGTGGATGATGAACGGCTTGAACAGCTCGACCGCCATCATCTTCGGCAGCCCGCACTGGTGCAGATGCAGCTCCGGTCCGACCACGATGACCGAACGGCCCGAGTAGTCGACCCGCTTGCCGAGGAGGTTCTGGCGGAACCGGCCCTGCTTCCCCTTCAGCATGTCCGACAGGGACTTGAGGGGCCGCTTCCCGCGCCCGCGGATCGCCTTGCCGCGCCGCCCGTTGTCGAACAGGGCGTCCACGGCCTCCTGGAGCATCCGCTTCTCGTTGCGGAGGATGACCTCGGGCGCCCGCATCTCGAGCAGCTTCTTCAGCCGGTTGTTCCGGTTGATGACCCGGCGATACAGGTCGTTGAGGTCGGAGGTCGCGAATCGCCCGCCGTCGAGCGGCACGAGAGGACGCAGGTCCGGCGGGATGACCGGGATCACGTCCATGATCAGGTGCTCGGGGTTGTTCCGGTTCGCCGGGTCCGTATCGCTGTTCCGGATCGCGTCGACCACCTTCAGGCGCTTCAGCTTCTTCGCCTTCCGCTGCTTCGAGGTTTCCGTGGCGACCTCGACCCGCAGCTGCTCGGCGAGCGCATCCACATCGAGCTGGCTCAGGAGGGTGCGGATCCCCTCGGCGCCGATCTCGGCCCGGAACTCGGTGTCTCCTTCCTCGCCCGCCTTCTCCGTCAGCGCCCAGTACTCGTCCTCGGTCAGGACCTGCCTCGGCTCGACCTCCTGCTTTCCGGGGTTCGTGACGACGTAGGAGGCGTAGTAGATCACGCTCTCGAGGTCACGGAGCTTCATGCCGAGCAGGTAGCCCATCTGCGACGGAAGCGTCTTGAAGAACCAGATGTGGGCGACCGGCACGGCGAGCTCGATGTGGCCCATGCGCTCGCGACGGACCTTGGCCAGTGTGACCTCCACCCCGCACTTGTCGCACACGTGTCCGCGGTAGCGGATCCGCTTGAACTTACCGCAGTGGCACTCCCAGTCCTTCACGGGCCCGAAGATCCGCTCGCAGAAGAGTCCGTCCCGCTCCGGCTTGAACGAGCGGTAGTTGATCGTCTCCGGCTTGATGACCTCGCCGTAGCTCCACGAGCGGATCTCGTCCGGGGACGCGACTTTGATCTGGATCCACTCGAATTCCGACGGACCGGGACCGCGATGTCGGGGAAAATCGATCATCCTGTGTGACCTCGTTGGCCGCTGACTGTGTGACCTCGTTGGCCGCTGGCGCGATGTGTGATCACTGGCCGAACAGACCGCCGTCGTCCTCGCTCCCGAGCGTGACGCTCAAGCCGAGCGCTTGCAGCTCCTTCACGAGGACGTTGAAGCTCTCGGGGACGCCCGGCCGGGGCAGGTTGTCCCCCTTCACGATCGCCTCGTAGGCGCGGCTGCGCCCCGAGACGTCGTCCGATTTCACCGTGAGCATCTCCTGGAGCGTGTGCGCCGCCCCGTACGCCTCGAGGGCCCACACCTCCATCTCGCCGAACCGCTGGCCTCCGAACTGCGCCTTGCCGGCCAGCGGCTGCTGCGTCACGAGGCTGTACGGCCCGATCGAGCGGGCGTGAATCTTGTCATCGACGAGGTGTGACAGCTTCATCATGTAGATCTCGCCGACCGTGACGTCCGCGTCGAACTCCTCGCCCGTCCGCCCGTCGCGCAGTCTCATCTTGCCGCCCGGCTTCAGGCCGGCCTTCAGCATCAGCTCGACGACCGCCGCGTCGAGGCCCGAGGTCCGGGACTTGCCCACCAAGCCCGCCACGGCGGGCCACCCCGCCGCCTTCAGCTTGGCCCCCGTCGAGGCGCCCGTGACGTCCCGTGCGACGGCGACCTCGTAGGCGCCCATCGACTCCAGGAAGCGTCGGACCCGGGCCGGCGCCCCCGAGCCCAGGTAGGCGTCCAGGGATCGGCCGAGGCCGGCCGGGTGGCCTTTCTTCCGCGCCGCAGCCTCGTCGCCACCGGCCTGGATCACCTTCACGAGATCCCGCACGGTCTCCAGGTCCGCGGCAGGCCCCTCCGCGTCGGGGGCGAGCGCCCGTCCGGCCCACAGGGCCCCGGCGAGCTTCAGCAGGGCGCCGATCTCGTGCTCCGAAGCTCCCTGGAACACGGGGGTGCTGGCCCGAAAGCCGAGGAGCCGCGCCGCCCAACCGAGGTGCGTCTCCAGGATCTGACCCACGTTCATGCGGCTCGGCACGCCCAGCGGGTTCAGGACGATGTCCACGGGCTCGCCGTTCGGGAGGAATGGCATGTCCTCCTCCGGCACGACCCGCGCGATGATCCCCTTGTTCCCGTGGCGGCCGGCCATCTTGTCGCCCACGGAGATCTTCCGCTTCTCGGCCAGGTAGACCTTCACGAGCTGGACGACGCCGGGGGACAGCTCGTCCGCCTGGAACACGCGGTCGATCGCCTCCTCCGTCCGCTCGCGGATCCGGTCCACGCGCGTCTTCGCCTCCTCGATGACCCTGCGCAGGCGGCGGTTCGCCGCGTCGTTCTTGACCTTCAGCGTCGAGAGATCCACTTCGCCGAGGTCGAGCGCCGCGACGGCCGTCTTCCCGAGCTTCGTGCCCTCCTTCACGAGCGGCTCGATCGTCCCCCGCTTGAGCAGGAGCGCCACCGTCTGGCCCTTCAGGTACTCGCGGATCTCCACATCCCGGGCCTCGGTGATCCGGGCGATCTCCTCGCGTTCCGTCTCCCGCAGGCGCGCGATCCGCTCCCCGTGCTCCCGCTCGAGCAGCGGATCGTCGATGCGGCGCGAGAAGATCTTCACGTCGATGACCGTCCCCTCGACGCCCGGCGGCACGCGCAGGGAGCTGTCCTTCACGTCCTTCGCCTTCTCACCGAAGATCGCGGTCAGGAGCTTCTCCTCGGGAGAGAGCTCCGTCTCCCCCTTCGGCGTGATCTTCCCGACGAGGATGTCCCCGAACTTCACGGCCGCGCCCACGCGAATGATCCCGCGATCATCGAGGTCCACGAGGGCCTCCTCGGCCACGTTCGGGATCTCCCGCGTGATCTCCTCCGTCCCGCGCTTCGTGTCGCGGACGTGCAGCTCCATCTCCTGGATGTGGACCGAGGTGAAGGCGTCGTTCTTCACGAGCGCCTCGCTGATCACGATCGCGTCTTCGAAGTTGTGTCCGTACCAGGGCATGAAGGCGACCGTCACGTTCCGGCCGAGCGCCAGGGCGCCCCCGTCGGTCGCCGCGCCGTCGGCGATGACCTCGCCCGCCGCGACTTTCTGGCCCAACCGCACGATGGGACGCTGGTTGATCGCCGTGTCCTGGTTCGTTCGCCAGAACTTCTTCAGCCGGTAGCGGTCGTACTGCGACAGGCGCGCCAGCGGGGCCGACTCCTTCGCGGCCTTCGGGGCGCCCGTGTCGATCACGATCTCCTCGGCCGTCACCCGGCTCACGACGCCGGCCCGGGCGGCGAGCACGACGGCGCCCGAGTCCCGCGCCACCTTCTCCTCGAGCCCGGTCCCCGTGTAGGGGGCCTCGGGAAACAGGAGGGGAACGGCCTGCCGCTGCATGTTCGAGCCCATGAGGGCGCGGTTCGCGTCGTCGTGCTCGAGGAACGGGATGAGCGCTGGCGACACGGCGACGAGCTGATCCGGCGCCACGTCCATGAAATCGATCTCGTCCGGCGGCAGGAGGGGGTAATCGTCCCGGCGCCGGCAGAGGACGAGGTCCCGCTGGAACGTCCCGTCCGGATTCAGGGCCGCGTTCGCCTGGGCGACGGAGTAGTCCTCCTCCTCGCTCGCCGACAGCCACACGATCTCATCGGTGGCGCGGCCGTCCACGACCCGGCGGTACGGTGTCTCGAGGAAGCCGAGCTCGTTCAGGCGGGAGTGCGTGCTCATCGACGTGATGAGGCCGATGTTCGGGCCCTCGGGCGTCTCGATCGGGCACATCCGCCCGTAGTGCGAATAGTGGACGTCCCGCACCTCGAAGCCGGCGCGCTCCCGGCTCAGCCCGCCCGGGCCGAGCGCGCTCAACCGCCGCTTGTGCGTGAGCTCCGACAGCGGATTCGTCTGATCCATGAACTGGCTGAGCTGCGAGCTCCCGAAGAACGCCTGGATCACCGCGCTCACGGTGCGCGCGTTCACGAGGTCGTCGATCGACATCTTCTCCGGATCACCCGTGATCGACATGCGCTCGCGCACGAGTCGCGCCATGCGGGAGAGGCCGACGGAGAACTGGTTCGCGATGAGCTCCCCGATGGATCGCACCCGGCGGTTCCCGAGATGGTCGATGTCGTCGGTGTAACCGCGGCTCTCGTGCAGCTCCACGAGGTAGCGGATGATGGCCACGAAATCGGACGGCGCGAGCACCGTCGTGTCCGGCGAGGGGAGCTCGAAGTCGAACAGACGGTAGACGTCCCTCAGCCGCTGGTTCACCTTGTGACGACCGACGAGCCCCAGATCGTAGCGCTTCGGATTGAAGAACAGCCGGTCGAGGGCCGTGCGCGCCGTCTCGAGGTTCGGCGCCTCCCCCGGACGCACCAGCGAGTAGATCGAGTGCAGCGCGTCCGCTTCGCCCTTCGTGGGATCTTTCGCGAGCGTGTTGCGGATGAGGGGCGACTGGCCGCGCGGTCCGCCCGTGAACACGAGGACGTCGCGCACCTTCGCCTTCTTCAGCTCGGTGTGCAGCGCGGGGCCGAACTCGTCGCCCATCTCCGCCAGGACCTCTCCGGTCGCCGGGTCGATGACGTCCGCCGCCAGCGTCGGGTTCTGGCTCCAGTCGCGCCGCATCGCGAGATCCTCGTAGGAGCCCCGGAGAGGGATGAAGGCGGCGCTCGAGAAGACCTCGATCGTCTTCGTCTTGGCCCGCACGAGCCGATCCAGCAGCTCGTCCGTGATCTCGTCGCCGCGTCGCGCGAGGAAGATCTCCGGGTCGTCGAAGACCTTCACCTCCTCCACCCCCGCCTCGACGAACCGGCGATGGATCGTGTCGTCCAGCCGCTGACCGACGGCGACGAGCCGCGCGCCTCCGGCCGAGACGTCCTCGCCGAGCCACACCGGCTCGGCGGCGGTCGGATCGAAGTCGGCGACCGAAATCTTGGCCGGCCTCTCCTTCTTCCGCTCGGGATCCCGGACCGACGTCGCGAGCAGCGTACCGAGGATCTCCCGGCGGGCGATCCGCTCCTTCTCCACGTCCGCGAGCGCGACCGTGCGCGTCACGTAGAACAGCTCGAGGATGTCCGCGTTCGTGCCGTAGCCGAAGGCACGCAGGAGGGCCGTGGCCGGGAACTTCTTCTTCTTGTCGATGTGCACGTGGACGACGTCGTGGATGTCCAGCGTGAACTCGACCCACGAGCCGCGGAAGGGGATGATCCGCGCCGAGAACAGGCGGGTCCCGTTCGGATGGATCGTCTCCTCGAACACGACGCCCGGGGAGCGGTGAAGCTGGCTCACGATCACGCGCTCGGCTCCGTTCACCACGAACGTGCCCTGGTCCGTGAGCAGCGGCAGATCGCCGAGGTAGACCTCCTTCTCGAGGATGTCCGCCGGCCGGCGCTCGCCGTCGCCCAGCTGCTCGAACACGACCAGGCGCAGCGTGGCCTTCAGGGGCGCGGCGTACGTCATGTCGCGCTCCATGCACTCCTCGACCGAGTACTTCGCCTCGCCGATCGTGTAATCCACGAACTCGAGCGAGTAGTTCTCGTTCACGTCCGTGATCGGGAAGACCTCGTTGAACACCCGAGCCAGGCCCGCGTCGCGGCGGGCTTCGGCGTCGCCGTCGACCGGAAGAAGCCGCCGGAACGCCTCGACCTGCACATCGAGGAAGTGCGGCTTGGTCATCGGCGTCTCGAGCTTCGCGAAGGAGACGACCGAGCCGTTCGTATTCGCTTTACCCAACGTGACTCACTCCTGGTGGTTCCGACGTGCGTCCGGCCGCGGCGTCAGTCGCCGCAACGCACAAGACGTCCCCGCCCCCGCCCGCGATCGCGGACGGGAGGTGAAACGGAGACGTCGTCTGTGCTTGCTCTGTCCAGTCTTTGCGCATCGAGGCGATCCGTCGTCCGAGTGAACCGGGATTCGGCGCGACCCCCGAACCGGGGTCGCGCGTAGCCGGCATCACTTCAGCTCGACGGTCGCTCCCTGCTCCTCCAGCTTCGCCTTGACGGCCTCGGCCTCTTCCTTCGAGACGCCTTCCTTCACCGCCTTCGGCGCGTTGTCCACGAGATCCTTGGCCTCCTTCAGGCCGAGCGAGGTGACCTCGCGGACGACCTTGATGACCTGGATCTTCTTGTCCCCGACGCCCGTGAGCACGACGTCGAACTCGGTCTTCTCCTCTTCCGCGCCCGCCGCGCCCACCGCCCCGGGCGCCGCGACCGCGACCGGCGCGGCGGCGGAGACCCCGAACTTTTCCTCCATCATCGACTTCAGCTCCGCCGCCTCCAGGACGGTGAGCGAGCCGATCGCGTCAAGCAGTTCTTCCACCTTGCTCATCTTCTTCCATGCTCCTCAGAGTGTGTGCGCAACCCCTGCGAGTCGCCGCCCGGCGGCGGACCCGCCCTCCTCAGGCCGCCTCCCCCTTCCGGGCGACTTCCTCGATCATCATCGCGATGTCGCGCATCAGACCGCCCAGGATGCCGGCGATCCCGCCCACCGATGCGGTCAGGCTTCCGGCGATCGAGCCGAGAAGGACCTCCCTTCTCGGAAGCGAGGCGAGGCGAGCGACCGCCTCGGGCGACACCGGCCGACGGTCCACGATCCCGACCTTGACGACCGGCCGATCTTCGTGCTCGCGCGCGAACTCCTTCACGACGCGCGCAGGCGTCACGGGATCCTCGGTACCCAGGACGAGGGCCGTCGGTCCCTTCAGGTGCTCGTCGATGTCCGGATACTCCAGGCCCTCCAGCGCCCGACGGGCGAGCGTGTTCTTCACGACGAGGATCTCGGCGCCTTCCTCACGCAACTGCGAGCGAAGCGCCGACAGCGCCTGCACGTCGAGGCCCGTGAAGTCCGCCAGGTACACGGTCTCCGCGTCGCGCAGCCGATCCGCGAGCCTCTCGGCGATCGCCTTCTTCTCTTCCAGTCTCATGCCGCTCGTTCCCCCGGCGCTCCTCAGCGGTACAAGTTCGCGTCGACCGCGACGCCCGGACCCATCGTGCTGCTGAGCGTCACGCTTCGGATGTAGGTTCCCTTCGCGGCCGTCGGGCGCTGCCGTGTCACCGCGTCCATCAGCGCCGCCAGGTTCTCTTCCAGTTGGGCCGTGTCGAAGCTCACCTTCCCGATCGGCGCATGGAGGTTCCCCGATTTGTCCACGCGAAACTCGATGCGGCCGGCCTTCGCCTCGGCGACCGCCCGTCCGATTTCCATCGTGACCGTCCCCGCCTTCGGGGTCGGCATGAGGCCCCGCGGCCCGAGGACGCGGCCGAGTCGGGCCACGTCCTTCATCAGATCCGGCGTCGCGACCGCCACGTCGAAGTCGAGCCACCCGTCCTCGATCTTCTGGATGTACTCGGTCCCCACGTAGTCGGCGCCGGCTTCTTCCGCCTCGCGCGTCTTGTCGCCCTGCACGATGGCCAGGACCCGCATCGCGCGTCCCGTCCCGTGCGGCAGGACGACCGTGCCGCGCACGATCTGATCCGCGTGGCGCGGATCCACACCGAGCCGCACGGCGACCTCGACCGTCTCGTCGAACCGGGCGTACGCCATCTCCCGGACCCGCTCCACAGCTTCGGCGGGCCCCAGCACGGTCTCTTCCGTCAGGGTCGCGACCGCCTCCCGGTACTTCTTGCCGTGCCGGGCCATCAGTCCGCCACCTCGATGCCCATCGAGCGCGCCGTGCCCGCGATCATGCGGATCGCCGACTCCTCGGAGTCCGCGTTCAGGTCCTCCATCTTGATCTGCGCGATGCGCAGGAGCTGCTCGCGCGTGACCGTCCCGACCTTCGTCCGGTTCGGCTCGGGAGATCCCGACGGGAGACCCAGCTCCTTCTTGAGAAGCACCGCCGCGGGCGGCGTCTTCGTGATGAAGCTGAAGCTCCTGTCCTGGTAGATCGTGATCACGACCGGGATGATCATCCCCGGCTGGTTCGACGTCTTCGCGTTGAACTGCTTGCAGAACTCCATGATGTTCGCGCCGTGCTGGCCCAGCGCCGGTCCGACCGGGGGCGCAGGCGTCGCCTGCCCCGCGGGGATCTGGAGCTTGATGAGGGCCATCACCTTCTTCTTCGTAGCCATGGCTCGCCGCTAGTATCCCTTCAACTGCGTGTAGTCGAGCTCCACGCTCGTGGGCCGCCCGAAGAGACTCACCAGGACCCGCACCTTGCCCTTGTCCGGGAAGACCTCCTCGACCGTGCCGCTGAAATCGCTGAACGGCCCCTCCATCACTTCCACGACCTGGCCCACGCGGAAGGGGATCTCCTCCTTCGGGCCTTCCTCTTCCAGCTCGTCCGCGATCCCGAGGATCTTGTTGATCTCCTCCTGGCGCAGGGGCTGGGGCTCCGTTCCTCCGCCCAGGAACTTGATGACGCTCTGCACACTCGTGATCAGGAACATCGTCTCCTGGTTCAGGACCATGTTCACGAGCACGTAGCCCGGATACAGGCGGCGCGTCGACTTCACCTTCTTGCCGCCCTTGATCTCGACGACTTCCTGCGTCGGGACGATGACCTCGCGGATCGCCTTCTCGTCCTCCTCCCCCGGGAGGTCGGCGATCTTCCGCTCGATGAGCGACTTCACCTTGTTCTCGTGTCCCGAGTACGTCTGGATCGCGTACCAGCGCGTTCCCGCCGTGCCCGTCGTCTCCGTCTCAGCCACTGAACAGCCCCACGATGTTCCGGACCAGCCACGAGAAGATGGCATCCATCGCGCCGATGATGATCGCCAGGATGATGACGAACACGAGGATGACCGCCGTCGCGTTGCGCAGCTGCTCACGGTCGGGCCACGTGACCCGCCGCATCTCCGCCTGGACGTCTTCCACGAACTTCTGCGTCTTCCTGACTACGGCCATCGATCTATCGTCTCGATCCGAGTCCGCCCGGCCCACGCCACGGGACGGCAAAGCCGGTCCCACCCCGCCGAACGGCAGGGCCAGATCCCCTTCCCAGGGGGGAGGGATCCGGGACCGGCGCCGTCAACGCACCGCGCGCGTCAACGCGTCTCTTTGTGGATCCTGTGGGCCCCGCACCTCGGACAGTACTTCCTGTACTCGACCCGCTGCGGGTGCTTGCGCTTGTTCTTCGTCGTCGAATAGTTGCGCTCGTGGCACTCCTGGCACTCGAGCGTGATCTGGTCGCGCATCCGTGGGCTCCGGTTCCGGGCGTATGCTCGGTCAGTTGAGGATCTCGGTGACGACGCCGGCGCCGACCGTGCGGCCGCCC
>JBHHZD010000047.1:0-16225 GCA_046757885.1 Gemmatimonadota bacterium | reverse complement strand
CGGCGCTGGCCGCCGCGCAGGGGATCTACCGCCGACGCGAGCGCCGGGGCGGGGAGGCCGGCCGTCGGGTTCCGCCGGGGCCCGCCCGGCGCCCGCGTCTCGAGGCGACCGGCTTCGCGGTCCGCGCCGGCGGGACGGAGCCCGGGGCTCGGGGAGACGGGGACGCGACGCGGCCGATGCCCGGAGAGCCGATCCTGGACGCGTGCGTCCGCTACGCCCGGGGGCGTTTCACGCTCGACGTGGATCTCGCGGTCGGGCGGGAGATCCTGGCTCTCTTCGGCCCTTCCGGCGCGGGCAAGAGCACGTTCCTGCGCCTCGTGGCCGGGCTGGATGCGCCGGACGCGGGCTCCATCCGGCTCGCGGGCGACGTGGTCTTCGACTCCGGGGAGCGCGTGTGGCGGCCGGCGAACGAGAGGCCCGTCGGCATGGTGTTTCAGCTCCCGTCGCTGTTCCCCCACCTCACGGTGCGAGAAAACGTGCGGTTCGGCGCCGGCGGGACGCCGACGGATCCCGGTGAGATGATCGCCCTCACGCGACTGGAGGGTCTCGAGGACCGCTTCCCGCAGGAGCTCTCCGGCGGGCAGCGCCAGCGCGTCGCTCTCGCGCGTGCCCTCATCCGACGGCCCCGGGTCCTCCTCCTGGACGAGCCGTTCTCCTCCCTCGACCGGAACATGGCCGAGCGACTGAATCGCGATGTGAGGCGCATCCAGGCCGCGTGCGGACTCTGCGTGATTCACGTGACGCACGACCTGCGCGAGGCCTGCTCGCTCGGGGACCGGCTCGCGGTGCTGGATGACGGCGTGATCGGGCAGGTCGCGGCGCCGCTGCAGGTGCTGCGCCGGCCGGCGACCTACGACGTCGCGCGGTTCGTCGCGACCCGCAACCTGTTGCCCGGCGTCGTGGAGCGTGCGGATTCCGGGGGACTCATGATTCGTTGCCGGGGCATCGAGTTGCAGACGAGCCGGCGCGGCGGCGAGCCCGCCGCGCCCGGGGCGGCCGTCTGGGTGTGCGTGCGGCCCGAGGACATCGTGATTCTCAAGAAGGACCGCGATCTGCGTCCCCCGGCGGACGAGAACGTCCTGGACGGGGAGATCGTCGCGGAGCGGCTCCTCGGGTCCAGCCATGCGCTCCTGTTCCGCGCGGGCGAGGGGACCGGAGCCGGGGGGCTGGAGCTCGAGATCGAGCTTCCCGTGCGATCCTACGAGGCCCTCGGCATCTTGCGAGAAAAGCGCTGGCAGGTGTCCCTTCGCCGAAGTGTCCTGCACGTGATCCCGCGCGACGCGTACGGGACTTGCGGAGAGCTCGCGGGCCGGGCGGAATGTGACCCGGAAGGCGGAGAGGTCGTCTCTTGAAGCGAAGGGCCTGAGATGGGGGGAACTTCGGAGATCCACGCACTCGGCGACGCCGAACTCGTATCCGCGACGCTTCGCGGGTCGGACGACGCGTTCGCCGTGCTCGTCGGACGGTACAAGGATCTCCTGTTCCGCCACGCCGAGCGCATGACGGGCCGGGCGGACGACGCCGAGGACATCGTGCAGGCGGCGTTCATCAAGGGCTACCGGAACCTGCGAACGTGCCGGAATCCGGAGCGCGTGGGCTCGTGGTTGTTCCGCATCGGCGCGAACGCGTGCAAGGACTACCTGAAGAGCCGCCGCCGGTCGGACGTATCGCTGGAGGAGGCGCCGGATCTCAGGTCCGATGGCGAGGACGCGGACGAAGCCGTCCGGCGCGGCCGGCTCCGGCAGGCGATCGATGCCGCGCTCCAGAGGCTCGCGGAGGATCAGCGCGAGGCTTTCGTGCTCAAGCACGTGGAAGGCCGCTCGTACGCGGAGATGTCGGAGCTCCTGGGGGTGACGGTCCCGGCGCTCAAGATGAGGGTGCACCGGGCTCGCGAGGAGCTGCAGGAGCTTCTTCGAGCCGTGGCTCCGTAAGGGAATGGAATCATGAGCATGGACGAACGGCTTCAGGCGTACCTGGACGGGGAGATCGACCTCGAGGCGCTCCCGGCCGAGCTGCGGGCCGAGGCCGAGGCCTGGAACGGGCTCATCGCGGAGGTACGGGCCACGGCCCCGGCCGCCGCGCCGGACGGACTGGAGGCGCGGGTTCTCCGGGGGATCCGGGCCGCGCGCGCGACCGAGGGTCGCCGCCGGCGCCTGGCCTGGCTCCTCGAGCCACGCCCGTTCCGCGTGTCGCCGCTCGCCGCCCTCGCCGCCGCCGCGGTCCTCGTGCTCGTGGCCGTGCGTCCGTGGAGCCTGGGTGGGGCTTCTGGAGGTGGGGAAGGGCTGCTTCCGGCCCGGGTGTACGTGCAGTTCAGCGTGGAAGCGCCGGGCGCGACGTCGGTGGACGTCGTGGGCGACTTCACGGACTGGAAGCCGACGGTCTCTCTGGAAGACGCCGACGGGGACGGCGTGTGGTCGGCCCGCGTTCCGCTCGCGCCCGGCGTGCACGAGTACATGTTCGTGCTCGACGGGGCGACGTGGATGACGGATCCGAACGCGGCCGGGTACGCGGATGATGGATTCGGCCAGCAGAACGCGGTGCTGGCGATCGCGGAGCCGCTGAACGGGACGTAGGCGAATCGACGCGCCCGGGTCGGGAACCGTTCGGAGGACGCCGGGCTGGAGCGGCGTCGCCCTCGCCTTCATCCTGTCGCTGTGGCCCGGGGGGCCGGCTCACCCCGCACTCGCCCGCGCCCAGGCCGGAGAACTCCGCCTCGAGGCCGGGTACTCCCGCGCCGGACCGCCCGCCGGCTCCTCGGCGGAGGTCTCGTCGCACCTGCTCGCCGGCCTCAGCCTCGACGCGCCCTTTCGCGGGGGCGGGTTCCTGTTCGGAAGCCTGTACGGTGCGCTCGGAACGGGCATGCATTCCGAAGACTGGGCGGCCGCGACACTCGGCGGGGGCGTCCTCCGGTCGGTCGGCGGCATTGCCTCGCTCGGCATCGCCGGGAGCGCGGAGGCCTTCACGGTGGGCGAGCCGTCCCCGTATCGGGCGGGACTTCTGCGGGTTGAGCCGGAGGCGAGGCTCGAGTTCCCCGCCGCGACGATCCGACTCTACGGGACCGGCGCCCTCGGCCGGTCGCGGGTGCGCGTGATCGACAGCTTCATCCGGGATACCCGCCTGGGCCCCATCCGTGTGGACGTCGGCACGACCATGGACACGAATCTCTGGGCGGGGGGCGGGGGATTGAGCGTCGAGTTTCCGGCCGGGGCGGCGCGTCCGCGGCTCGGGCTGGAGGTCGTCTCCGCCTCGGCGGGAGCCTTCCGATCCGGTTTCGCGGGCCTGGAGGTCCGGACGCCGAGCGGGGGAGCCGTCCAGTTCGAGGTCCGGGCCTGGGATACCCCCGCCGGCTGGGAGACGGAGGCGTCCGGCGGTGTCCGCCTGCCGTTCGGGGGCCGGGGAAGGGCCGAGATCTCGGGCGGCCGGTACGGCCCGGATCCCCTGCTCGACTCGCCCGTGGGCTCGGGCCTGACGGCCGCCGTCGGATGGAGGCTGACGGACATCGGCGCGCCGCCTGCCGGTCTGTATTCCGTCGGTGAGGGGGATACGCCGGTCGTGCGCTTCGAGCTCCCGGATCCGGGGGCAAACGAGGTCGCCGTCACCGGGGAGTTCAACGAGTGGGCGCCGATGGCGCTCCGGCTGGAGGGGAGAACCTGGGTGGGCGAGACCGTGGTCGAGCCCGGCGTCTACCGCTTCGGGTTCCTGGTCGATGGCGAGTGGCGCGTCCCGGCGGACGCGCCGGGTGCGGTGGAGGACGAGTGGGGAAGGCTCACGGCGACCCTGTTCGTGCGTCGCCCGTGACGTTCTTGTGCCGTCGGTCGTCTTCCCGACGGAGGAGGCTCGCAAGGGATGGTGTTTATGGATCGCACGACAGGGCATAGATTCCGCGGCATGAACCGCGTCATCCTCGGCGCGGCGGCGCTTCTCGCGCTGCCGGCGCTCCTGCCCGCCCAGCAGTCGGCTCGAGATCGACTCCGGGAGGCCCTGCCGCCGGAGGCCGCGGCGCGGGTGGAGGCGATCGCCGTGCGCGCCGCGAGGGAGGGCATTCCGCCGGGCCTCATCGTGGGCAAGGCCCTCGAGGGTGCGGCGAAGGGCGTCCCGCCCGACCGCATCGTGCCGGCCGTGGCCGGGCTCGCGCGCCGGCTGGGACAGGTCCGGGCGCTCCTCGGGCCGGATCGGCCGCCGTCGACGCTCATGGCGGCCGCCGAAGCCGCGCGGCGCGGCGTCCCGGCCGAGGCGATCCGGGAGCTCTCGCGTCGGCACCGGGGCGACATCGCGATTCCGCTCCTCGTGCTCGGCGAGCTGTCGCGCTCGGGCGTTCCGGTGGACCGGGCGCTCGGCGTCATCGACTCCGCCTACCAGCACGGCCAGCGAGGGGAGCGGATGCTCGCCTTCTCGGCGGCCGTCCGCCGGCAGATCGCTCGCGGGGAGAGCCCCCGACGGGCGGCGGAGATCGTGGCACGGCGGATTCGAGAGGGCCGCCGGCTGCCTGCGGACGCTCGCCGCCGAGGGGCGGACGAGGTCCGCCCGCGCGAAACGCAGCCGCACTCTCGGCGCGCGACGCCCGTGCCACCCGGCTCCCGGCCTCCCGCCGGGCGCGACGAGCCTCGCCACAGGCGCCCTCGCGCGCCCTGACGGGCAGGCGCCCCCGCGGCGCCTCGTCCGTCGATCTCTTCCGGGTCCATTCGGGATCCGTCCGCCGCCGTTTGAGCGTCCGGGACCGAGTCCCTATGTTCGCTCGTCTGCGCAACGAAGCCTCTTTCGTACCGGACTCTGGAGGAAGCGGTCTTGAGCACAGGCGAGCGAACGGCACGGATCGCGGGGTGGGGCAGTTATCTGCCTTCCCGGGAGGTCGACAACCTGGCGCTGTACGAGTGTGACAGCATCCGCGACGCGTTCGACGAGGAGCGGGCCCGTGGCGCCCTGCGGGGCGTGGAGGATCCGTCGGGCCTGGACGGACCCGAGGTGTTCGACCAGTGGGCCCGCCAGGTCACGGGGATCGAGACGCGGAGGGTCCTGGAGTGGGACGGGCCGGAGACGACGGAGACGATGTGCGCCGAGGCCGGACGCCGTGCGCTAGCGGAGGCGGGCCTCGAGGCCGGGGACCTGGATCTCATCGTGGCGGCCTCGATCACGGCCTCCGACGTCGTGCCGAACCTCGCGTGCACGGTCGCGGCGGAGCTCGGCGCTCCGTCCGTCGGCGGGTTCGAGGTGAACGCGGCGTGCGCCGGGTTCGTGTACGCGCTCGCCGCGGGCCACGCCTTCGTGTGCTCCGGTGGGGCGGATCGAGTGCTCCTCGTGAGCGGCGACGCGCTGTCCCGCGTCACGAACTTCTCCGATCCGAAGACCGCCGTGCTGTTCGCCGACGGGGCGGGCGCCGTCGTGCTCGAGGCCACGACCGACGGCGCTGGCGTCCTGGGCCCGCCTGCGCTGAGCGCGGACTACGCTCCGGAGCACCTGCACCTGCGGGGACGGAACTGGGTGGACCGCGGGGCGCCGAACCCGACGCTGAGCATGGGCGGCGGCCCGCACGTTCTGAGGCAGGCGATCAACGCGATGCTCGAGGTCGCCCGAAGGGCCCTGGAGGTGACGGAGCTCACCTGGGACGACATCGACTACGTGATCCCGCACCAGGCGAACGGCCGCATCACGAGCGGGCTCGAGAGGGCGCTTCGCCTGAAGAAGGGCAAGGTCGTGGACACGATCGCCGCGTACGGGAACGTCTCGGCCTCGACGGTACCCATCGCGCTCGACGAGGTCCTGCGCGGCCGCCACGGGCCGTTGCCCGACCCGACCCGGATCGTGCTCACGGCCGTAGGCGGCGGCTACACGAGCGGGGCGGCCGTTCTGGAGTGGCGTCCTCCGGCGTGAGCGCGCCCCGACGCGCGCGGCGCGGGGCTCAGCCGCGACCGGCGGAAACGGAGAGAACCTTCGGGAGATAGGCCGCGAGCGTGCCCCACGCGCGGCCGTCCGGCGACCCGAACACGTGACCGGTCGAGGTCCCGAAGTAGACGCCGCACGGATCCCGGCCGTCCGTGGCCATCGCCTCGCGGAGCACCGAGACGTAGGCATCCTCCCCGGGCAGGCCCCCGTCGCGGGGAGTCCAGGTCCCCCCTGCGTCCGTCGTCTCGTACACGCGCAGCCTCCGGTCGCACACGCACCTCAGGTGGCTGCTCTCCTCCGGGATCACCCAGCAGCGGTCGGGATCGGCCGGATCCAGCCCCAGGACGTAGCCGAAATCGCTCGGCAGGTTCGAGGTGATCTCCGTCCAGGAATCTCCCCCGTCGTCGCTCCGGTACGTCCCGGAGTGGCTCTGCTGGTAGAGGCGCCCCGGCCGCCGGGGATGGAGCCGCAGCGCGTGAACGCACTGGCCGGCCTCGGGTCGGGCGTCCGGCAGGTAGTCCGCCCGCACGCCGCGGTTCACCGGGCGCCACGTCTCCCCGGCGTCGTCCGAGCGGTAGCAGCCGCCCGCGGACAGGGCGACGTACAGGCGGTCGGGATCGGTCGGGTCGACCTGGATGGAGTGCATGGCGAGTCCCCCCTTCGCCGGCTGCCAGGCAGCCGCCGTCGGGTGCTCGTTGAGGGAGCGCAGCCAGCGCCAGCTCTCTCCCCGGTCCTCGCTCACGAAGAGGCCGGCGGGCTCCACGCCCGCGTAGAGGCGATCCGGTAGGCCCGCCGGGCCGGGCGCCAGGTGCCACACGGCCCGGAGCTCGGGGCCGTTCGGCGAGAAGGCCGGGGAGGTGGGGAGGGTCTCCCACGACGACCCCCCGTCCCCGCTCCGATACACGTGCGACCCCCACACGGGATGACGGGCCGCGGCCCAGGCGGTGTCGGGCTCCCGTGGGTCCTGGACGGCGTGGAAGATCTCGTGCCCCTCGATGGCGGGCCCCTCGACGGTCCAGACCGTTCGCTCCGCTCCCGCCCGGAAGCGGAACAGGCCTCGGCGCGTGCCGACGAGGAGGGAGATGCCGCTCACGGGCGCAGGGGGAGCACGGAGACGCCGTCGTCGGGCTCGATCCGCTCGACGCCCTCGGGAACGACGAGGAGCGCGTCGGCCAGGACGAGGGACGTGAGGAGGCCCGAGCCCTGCGGCCCCGTGAGGTGCGCGACGGGGGGACGTCCCTCTCGCTCCTCGAGCCGCACGCGGAAGAAGTGCGTGAGGCCGGCGCTCGACTCGATCGGCTCGCCGACCACGGCGGGCATCCGGCGCCTCCGGAGGCGACGGTGCCCCGCCATCCGGCGAATCGCGGGTCGCAGGAACACCTCGAAGGTCACGAGCGCGGACACGGGATTCCCCGGCAGCCCCCACACCGGATGCCCGTCGAGGACTCCGAACGTGAGCGGGCTGCCCGGGCGCATGCGGACGCGCCAGAACAGGGTCTCCATGCCGGCTTCGCGCAGGGCGCCCTTCACCTCGTCCCGGTCGCCCACGCTCACGCCCGCCGAGGAGATCACACCGTCGCAGTCCGCCGCGAGCCGGAGTTTCTCGCGCACGCTTGCCGCCGTGTCGAGAGCGATGCCGAGCGGCACCGGCTCCCCGCCGGCCGTCCGCACGAGGTCGGCCAGGGCGTAGCCGTTCGAGTTCATGATCTTCCGGCCCGCCAGGACGTCCTCCACCCCGTCCAGGTCGGCCAGCTCGTCTCCGTTCGAGAGCACGCCGATTCTGGGGCGGCGGCCCACCCGGACCTCGGCGAAGCCGTTCATCGCAAGAAGGCCGGTCACGGCGGGCGTGACCTCGTCGCCGGCGCCGAGCAGCGGGGTCCCCGCGCGCACGTCCTCTCCGCGAAGCCGGATGTTCCGCGCCGCATCCGAGGCGTCCAGGATCGCGACCCTCCCCTCGCGGCCTCCGTCCGTATGCTCGATCCGGACGACGCCGGTCGCGCCCTCCGGGACGGGCGCTCCGGTCATCACGCGCACGGCCGTCCCCGGCGCGAGCGGACCGGCCGGACGGGCTCCCGCCGGGACGTCGGCGGCGACCGGAAGCCGGACGGGGCGGTCCTTCGTCGCCCCCGCCACATCGTCGGCGCGGACGGCGAACCCGTCCATGGCGGCGTTGTCCCAGGGGGGATGGTCCACGCGGGCGACGAGGTCCGCCGCCAGGGCGCGGCCCCCCGCCTCCGTGAGCGGCACCGTCTCCGGCGGCAGGGGGTCGCAGCGCTCGAGCATGCGCGCCAGCGCGTCCTCGACCCCGAGCCAATCCGGCGGCCGCGTCACGGCGCCTCCGACCCGTCGGTCCGCGGCCGGGGGGCCGCCGGATCGCGGCGGTAGAGCGCGAGCTGCTCCACCACGAGGTCCTCCAGCGCGGCGGCGACCGGGCCCGGGACCTCGTACCCGTTCACGAGGAGGGAGAAGGCGAGCGTGCGGCCGCCCCCATCCCGCACGTAGCCGGACAGCGCCCGCACCCCGGACAGCGAGCCCGTCTTCGCGCGCGCGTTCCCGTATGCGTGCGTGCCGAGCATGCGTCCCTCGAGGGTGCCGTCTCCGCCGGCCAGCGGCAGGGCGTACTCGAATAGGGCGAAGTCC
Source organism: Gemmatimonadota bacterium (assembly GCA_046757885.1). Taxonomy (GTDB): domain Bacteria; phylum Gemmatimonadota; class Gemmatimonadetes; order Palauibacterales; family Palauibacteraceae; genus JBHHZD01. The sequence goes on along the minus strand of JBHHZD010000047.1, from coordinate 7,705 downwards.
GGGCGTCGCCACATCGCCCGCAGGATCCGGTTCAGGGCGTTCGGGGTCACCTCGTCGTAGCGGGACAGCCCGGAGCCGTCCGTCAGCTCGATGGAGCCCGGCTCGATGGCCCAACCGGCCAGAAGCCGGCGAATCGCTTCCACGCCCCCGGCCGGATCCGCCCCTTCCCCGGCCTCCAGGCCGACCGTACGCAGGATCGATTCGGCCATCTGGTTGTCGCTCGGCTTCAGGAGGTCGGGAAGCAGGGCGCCGAGCGAGTCGGAGACGATCTCGACGCTCCACGCCTCGGTTCCCGGAGTCTCCGCCTCGCCGGCTCGCCGGACGCGGCCCCGCACGTCGATGCCGGCGGCCTCGAGCTCGGCGCGCAGCACGCTCAGGAGGTGGAGGGTCGGGTGACCGGGCGAGAGGAAAAGCGAGACGGAGTCCGGTCCGGCCGGGATCCAGCCGGTGAGCCGGACCGCCCCTCCCTCGGGGGACGGAACGAAGGCGAGGCGCGCCTCGGAGCCCGGAGCGCCGGTTCGGACGTCGAGCCGCAGGGGCGGACGGGCCGGTCCCTCGATTCGGAGGGACGCGGGCTCCCCGAGCTCGAGCGCCGGGGCGAGCTTCGCCCGGACGCCGGCGGGAGAGACCTGAAGCCCGCTCACGCCCGTGGACCATCCGCCGTACAGGTCGTCCCACATCCAGCCGCGGCTCCACACGGGGGGCGCGAAGATCCGGTCGTCCCCCACGAGGTCGCCGTCGATGCGGCGGATTCCCACCCTTCGGAGCCGCTCCGGCCACGAGGCGATCTCCTCCCGCGTCAGCCGGGGATCTCCGCCGCCCACGACCCACAGGTCGCCGCGCAGGCGGTCCCCCGACAGGCGCCCCGCGGCGACGAGGCGCGTGCGCCACCGGTGGCCGGACCCGAGGAGCGCGAGGCCCGCCGCGGCGGTCACGAGCTTCGCGTTGCTCGCGGGAACGAACCGCTTCTCCCCGTTGCGGTCGTACAGCATCTCTCCCGTCTCGAGCACCTGCACGGCGAGGCCCACGTGCGCGCGGCGCAGGGCCGGGTCGGCGAGGATGCGGTCCAGGCGGGCGCCGAGCGCCTCCGGATCCATCGCGGCTCCCGGCGCTCGCGGTTCGGCCTCCCGTGCGGGCGGGGGGGACGTCTCCTGCCCACGGGCCGCCGGCGCGGATCCTACCGCCAGCCCTACAACCGCCGGGAGCACGCCGCGCCTCCAGACTCTCATCCTTCGACGGGCGCCGGGTGCCTCAGTCCGCCGCATGCTCCCCTCCGGCCTCCCGCAGCCACGCCTCCGCCCGGTCCCGGTCCTCCGGCCGGTTCACGTTCCAGAAGATGCGCCCGGCGTCGCCGTGCCTGGACGGAACGGGCACGAGGCGACGCACGGGGACCTCGGGGTAGAAGGAGACGACGGCCCGCTCGCCCCTTTCGATCGCTCGCCCGATCGCCTCCTCCACGCCGACCCCGTACGCGGCGCAAAGGGGCTCGAGGCCGCGCGGGCCGTCGCTCGCGGGCGCCGAGACCGCGTCCCTGCGGCTCGCGGCCACCAGATCCTCCAGGAGCGCCGCGGACAGAAACGGCATGTCGCCCGCGACGACGAGCGCCACCTCGCGACCCAGCTCGCCGGCCCAGCGCACGGCCGTGTGGATGCCCCCCAGGGCGCCGAGCCCCGGCCGCAGGTCCGGCCGCACGGGCAGCCCGAGCGCCGCGTACCGCGCCCGTTCGTTCGCCACGATCACGACGTCCGGGACCACGACCCCCAAGGCCTCGATGGCGCGGTCGATGATGCGCCTCCCTCCGACGGTCGCGAGCGCCTTGTGGCTCCCGTAGCGCTCGTTTCGGCCGCCGGCGAGGACGACGCCCAGCACGTCGGCCGGCTCGCTCAAGGCGCGGAGCCGGGCCAGTAGACGTGGGGCGCGGAACGGGCCGCACGTCCCACGAGCGTGATCCCGACCTTCTGCGCGAGATCCCGGGCCAGTGTGGTGGGGATCGACAGAGAGGCGACGGCCGCGAGGCCGGCGCGCCAGGCCTTGGCCGCGATGGCTCCCGAGATCCGTCCGCTCGCCAGCAGGAGGTCGCCCCGCGTGGACTCGCCCCGCAGGACGCTCATGCCGACGAGCTTGTCCACGACGTTCTGCCGGCCCACGTCCTCGACGACATCGACGAGGCTTCCGTCCCTCACGAGACCGCCGGCATGCATGCCGCCGCCCGCCTCCCGACGCGTGCAGCGATCGAACATGGCGCGAAACAGGGCAGGGAGGGTCCCATCGCCCGTGAGGATCCGCCGCAGGGGCTCTCCCGCGCGCGGGCCCTCGGCCGGAATCCGGTCGAGCCGGAAGTCCGGCTCGACCGTGCCGCCCGGCGCCGGGGACAGGGGAGCGTGCACGGTGGACGTCTCCGGATCGAAGCGGATGTCGCCCATGGCCTCCCCGTCGCGAGCGAGTCCCTCGCACACGAGCCAGCCCGCGGCCAGGGCCTCCAGGTGCTCCGGCGTGCACAGCCACCGCGTGAGGTGCCGGCCGGCGACCTCCAGGCGCACGGGCGTCTCGGGCGCCGCGGGCGGGCCGGCGGGCGGGACCGACGGCAGCTCGCTCACGGTCGGCCCTCAGAAGTAGTACCAGATCGAGACGCTCAGCTCCACGTTGTTCGTCCACTCCGACTCTTTGGGAGCCGGAACGCCGAGCTCCTCGATCCGGTCGAGGACGGCCTGGGTGAAGAAGCCGTCCGGGGACTTGAGGCGCCACAGATGGTCCCGGGCTTCGAATCCGATCCCGATCCTGCCGCCGGGCAGCCACTCCGCTCCGATGCCGGCCTGCGCGACCGGTGCGGTGTTCACGGCGAACCGCGTGGTGGGGCCGAACACCGGGAGCGGCAGGCGGTCGCTCTGGACCTCGCTCAGCCCACGGAGAAAGCCCGCCCCGAAGATGATGTACGGCTGGAAGCGGTGCAGGGTCCGAGCTCCGGTGAGGGCGATCTGCATGCCGGCCTCCGCCAGGAGCCAGTTCACGCCCACCGTGTCGATGACCCCGGGGCCGGTCGGGAGCTCCGGGTCGACCACGAAGCGGTCCGAGCTGCCGAACCCGAGGCTGAGCTCGAGCGACAGCGGACTGCTCACGCGGGCCCGGATGCGGCCGCCGAACACGCTCGTGGACCCGGGTCCCATGTCCAGCACGCCGCGGCTCGCGCTCACGTAGCCCCCGAAGGCGGCCGCTCGCAGTCCCTTCTCGATCCAGCGGTAGGGCGTGTCGATGCTCTCCTGGGCCACGGCGTGCGCGGGTCCGGCGAGCGCGAACAGGGCGTACGCGCCCGCGGAAAGGGAAAGAACTCTGGTCTTGGACATGAGGTTGGGGTCATCTCCTGTGGCTGCGGACCCGGAAGACACGGTTTGACAGCCGTTCCGGGCAATTCCTATACTCGAATCCGAGGCCCGGAAAGCCGGCGCGTCCGTAGCCAGGCTCGTTCCAGCGGCCCTTCGCGGGCCAAATGTAGAAGGGCCGCTCCACCTTTTCCAGTAACGATGCCACGGGAAACGAGGATCAAGGGAGCGGTGATAGCCGCCGCGCTCGCGGCCGGCGCGCCGTCGCTCGGGCGGGCCCAGGAGCCGCCCGGCCCGGGCAGGGTGGAGGTCGCCCGCCCGCAGGAGAACTTCCGTCAGGAGCCGAGGGGAACGAAGCTCGCCACGGTGTTCGAGGGGGCGCCTCTGCTGGTCGTGGCGGAAAGGGGCCGCTGGCGCCAGGCCACGCTCGAGGGCTGGGTCTGGAGCCCCTCGCTCGAGGCGACGAACCGGGACGGCTTCGAGCTGGCCATCTCCAAGTCGGGGGGAGAGAACCTTCGAGATGCGCCGAGCGTCCGCGGGCGCCGGCTCGCGGTCCTCCTGCGCGGGATGCTGCTGGAACGGGTCGAGCGGACGGGGAACTGGACGCGCGTGCGGCGCACGGGCTGGATCTGGGGCCCTTCCCTCGCCGAAGCCGGGGTGCCGGCCGCCGCGGCGCAGGCCGGAACGGAGCCCCCGTCGGGGCGGGACTCGGCGGCCGTCGCGGCGGCGAACGACGCCCGGATCGTGGCCGGCCCCTCCGGGGCCTGGCTTCAGATGGCTCCCGAGGGGGACACGGTCGGCAGGGTCCGCCCCGGGGCGGACCTGGAGGTCCTCCGCCGGGAAGGCGGCTGGGCCCGCGTGCGGATGGACGGCTGGATCTGGCTTCCGGCCACGCTCCCCGCCGACTCCGTCGCCGCCGGGGCGGACCTGAGCCCGGGGGCGCTCGTCGCGAACCCGGAGCAGTACCGGGGGCGGCGCGTGCGCTGGACCGCGCAGTTCATCTCGCTCGGGCGGGCGGAGGCCGTCCGCTCGGATTTCTACGAGGGGGAGCCGTTCATTCTGGCCCGGTCCACGGGCGACGAGCAGAAGTTCCTGTACCTCGCCGTACCGCCGGAGCTCCTCGCGAGCGCCGAGGCTCTGAGGCCCCTGCAGTCCATCCGCTTTCTCGCCCGCGTGCGGACGGGCCGCTCGGCGCTGATGGGGGCCCCGGTCCTGGATCTCCTGTCGCTCGAGTGATCCGGCGGCGCTTTTCGCGCGCTGCGCCGCGGAGCATATTCCAGCTCGATGAACCTGATGACCGAGACGGGTCGAGACGCCCGCGGGGGATCGTGATGACGACGCGGCCTTCGGGGCCCGGCGATTCACTGCGCGATGCGGCCCGCGGCCCGCGCCGGGGAGCGGCCACGGGGCTTCCCGCGCACGGCCGGGCGGTACTCCCGGATGGCCACTCGATCCGCTGGGTGCCCGATGGCGCGGACGCGGTGGCTCCGGTGCCCGGCGGGCCGCAGGCGCCGTACGAGTTCTTCCTGACGCAGGCGGCCCTCCGCGCTCTCCACCGGAGCGTGGCGGCGCACGCGGAGGCGCCCAGCTTCGGCTTCCTGGCGGGCCGACTGTTCCGGTGCCCGCAGACGCGGCTGCACTACGCCGTGGTCGAGCGCCTCCTCACGGCCCGGGAGCCCTTCGCGGAGGAAGCGCCGCAGGCCTATCTGCTCCGAGCGTGGGAGACGGCTCGACCGGACCTGGGCCGCCGGCCGGGCGTGCTGCTCGGGTGGTATCATACGCACGAGCTGCTCGGACCCTTCCTGTCGGAGACGGACGTGGAGGCGTGCCGACAGTTCTTCGGCGAGCCCTGGCAATGCGCGATCGTCATCGTCCCCGGCGATCCCTGCACGGGAGGCCTGTTTCGCGGTCTCGCCTCCGACGAGGCCCCGAGCCGCCCGAGCTCGTTCTACGAGCTTCTGGATCCGGGGTCGCGCGGAGGGCGTGTGGCCGACGTGAGCGTCCTCGGCTGGACGAATCACGGAACGGACCAGGTCACGGTCGGCGCGGGCCCCGGCCCGGGCGAGGGGTTCGAGCCCGTCGCGGATCGGATCCCCGTCACGGCGCCAACGATCCGGCCCGAGCATTCCGGACCCGTACCGATCATCCTGCCGAGCGAGCCCCGGGAGCCCCTGTTCCCCCGCCCGAGTCGTCGGACCCGGAAGACGGTCGGAGGCATTCTCGCTCTCCTGGCCGTGGTCGCCGCCGGCGTGCTCGCCGTGCGCTGGGCGAGGCCGGGACCGAGAGAGTCCGCCCCGTTCGTTCCGGTGACGTCTCCGGCGCAGACGTCTGGCGCCGGCAGCGAGGTGGATTCGCTGCTCTCCGCTCTCGCGCTCGCCGTGGATCAATACGACGAACGGAAGACGGACTTCGATCTGGGCCGGATCGGCTGCCAGCTCCTGGCGGGAGGCTACGATGCGGCGGATCGGGCGGCCATCGCCGCCGCGGCCGTCGTCCCCCGCGCCGGAGCGGTGGCGGACTCGGCCACGCAAGCCGAATACGCGCAACTGCTGGACGAGATGGATGCCGTGAACGAGCACTTCGACGGGTCGCGCTGTCCACGGCCCCGATGATCCCATCACGAGAGGCGAGTGTCATGAACAGATTCCGGATGAGCGTCGCCGTCATCGGCGTCCTGACGGCGCTGGCGCCACAGGCCCTTCGCGCCCAGCAGGCGGCCCCGCTGCAGAAGAGCGATCTCATCCGGCTCCTGACGGGACCGACCTACACGAAAGCAGAGGTCGCGGGCATCATCCGTCGGAGCTGCCTCACGTTCACGCCGACGCAGCGGGACCGGGCGGATCTGCGCTCGCTGGGAGCCGACCAGGCCGTTCTCGACGCGATCGATGAGTGCGTGCGGCGTGCGGCGCGCCTCGAGCTGCGCGTGCAGCGGCGGACGCTGTCGGTGGAGGCGGGCTCGAGCACGGACCTGACCGCGATCGTCCGTCGCGGCGGAGCCCCCGAGAGCGGAGTGCGTCTCGTGCTCGTGGGCAGTGGCGAGGTGCCGGGCGGCCCCGGCGAGGATCTCGCGCTCCGGACGGGCGCGGATGGGAGAGCCACGTTCACGGTTCCCGCGGGGACGACGGCCGGGGTCTACGAGCTCCGGGTCACGGCTCCGGACGTCTCCGGCGCGGGAAGCGTGACCGTCCAGCTGCGGACGTCTCCCGCGGCGCCGGCCCGGGCCGTGGTCTCGCCCGAGCGGCTGACCCCGGACGGTGTGGGGCGGGCGCGGGTGGCGCTCGACCTGCGGGATGCGTTCGACAACCGGGTCGCGGGCGCCGAGGTGACGCTGTGGGACGGAGCCCCTCCGGCCGGACGCGAAGTCGCGAGCGGCACCACGAACGAGGAAGGGACCGCCGTCCTGGACGTGGAGGCGGACCTGAGGGGAGTCCGGAGCCTCACCGTCTACGCGGGCGAGACGGCTCTGGCCTCGATCCCGGTCGCCCCCGTCCCCGTCTCCGCGTCCACGAGCGGCTTCGTGGAGGGCACGGGGCAGGCGGCGGATGCGGGCAACGCGCTCCCGGCGCCGCTCGTGTTCGAGGTCCGGGATGCGGGCGGCAACCCCCTGCCGAACCGGATCGTGCGGTTCGAGGTCGCGAATGGAAGCGCCGATCCGCCCGAGGCGAGGACGGACGCGGACGGCAGGGCTTCGACCACCGTCACGCTCGGCACGGTCTCGCGCCCCACCGAGGTCGTCGCCTCGGTCGGTGACGTGGAAGCGCGGACGACGTTCCGGGCGACGATCGGGGGTCTCACGGCGGAGGAGCTGCGCCGGCGACTCGAAGAGGCCGGACGCCGGCTGGACCTGGGCGATGCCGCGGGCGCGAGGGAGGCGTACGCCCGGCTCGTGGCGGCGAATCCGGTGAGCGTGGACGCGCTCGTGGGACATGGCCGGGCCCTGCTCGCCACGGGCGAGTACACGGCCGCGGCGAGCCGCTTCCGGGAGGCGCTGCGCATCGAGCCATCGCGGACGCCCGCCCGGGTGGGCCTCGGGACGGCATCCCTGCGACGCGGCGATCGTGCGGAAGCCCTGCGGTGGCTGGAGCTCGCGACGCGCGAGGATCCGGAGGACGCGGCCGCGTGGGCGGCGCTGGCGGAGGTGCACGTCGCGGCCGGTCGCACGGAACAGGCACGGTCGGACTACGAGCGAGCGCTGGCGCTCGAACCGGGCCGCGACGAGGCGGTCCGGGGGCTCGCCCGGCTCGCCCCCCCGCGCCCCGTGGTCGAGATCACGGCTTGGGGAGGCAACACTTTCGACAACGGACGCGATGCGGGGGGGCGGACGGCCGAAGTCCGGATCTATCCGACGCCCTCGTTCTCGCTGTGGGGGGGCTTCGACAACAGCCTGA
>JBHHZD010000046.1:0-16526 GCA_046757885.1 Gemmatimonadota bacterium | reverse complement strand
CGGAGCTGAACCGCATGTACCTGCTCCGGAACTTCCTCGCCGACATGCCGCCGGCCGAGGCGGCCCAGTTCCTCATCGAGCGCCTGAAGCGGACCCAGACGAACGAGGAGTTCCTCGACTCGATGAAGGCCGGGGAGTGAGCCCCGAGACGGACCCGACGGACCGGGCGGCGACGGAGGCGACCGAGTGCGCGCTCGCGGCGGCGGGCGCCGCCGACCCCCGGCCGGCCCTGCGGCGGCTTCTCGTCCAGCTCAAGGCCCGCGATCCCGAGGCGTTCGAGGCCGCGAGCCGCCGGTACCAGGAGGAGCTCGTCCCGGCTGTCGCCGGAGGGGAGGCGGACCCGCTCGCGTCGTGGATCGAGTACGGCATGTGGCTGGCGAGCCGGCTCTCCGCGGGATCGGCGGTCGCCATCGATCCGACGGGCGTCGCCACGCCCTTCGCCGGCGGCACGCCGCCGGCCGCCTCCCTGCTGCTCCACGTCCCCGAGCAGGCGAACGTGCGCGCCACCGTCCTGCTCGGCCCGACCGACCCCTCCGACCCGCAGCGCGCGACGGCCCAGCTGTTGGCGGGCTAGGCCTTTCGGTCGGCCGCCGGAACCGGACCCTCCCGGCCGAACCGGAGCCGTCCGCACGGGAAGGGAGCCGACGCCTCTTGTGCCGGACAGGGCGCGCGGACGACTATGCGGACGACCGAAGGGGAACCGAAGCCGCCAGCCGCGGAAGGAGCGCGTGATCCGGTGATGAGTCCGTCCGCCCGCCAGGAGAGAATCGTCCCCCGCTTCATCGAGCAGGAGCTGCGGGACTCCTTCATCGACTACTCGATGAGCGTCATCGTCCGGCGCGCCCTGCCCGACGCGCGGGACGGCCTGAAGCCGGTCCACCGGCGGATCCTGTACGCGATGTACGAGCAGGGCCTGCTCGCGGACCGGCCGTTCAAGAAGAGCGCGACCGTCGTGGGCGACGTGCTGGGCAAGTATCACCCGCACGGCGACAGCGCGGTCTACGACACGCTCGTGCGGATGATCCAGGCCTTCTCGCTCCGGTATCCGCTCGTGAGCGGGCAGGGGAACTTCGGATCGATCGACGGAGACAGCGCGGCCGCGTATCGCTACACGGAGGCCCGCCTGGCTCCGATCGCGCTGGAGCTCCTGGAGGAGATCGGGCGCGACACGGTGGACTTCGTCCCGAACTTCGACGCGCGCCTGCGTGAGCCCACGGTGCTCCCGGCCCGCCTGCCCCACCTCCTCCTGAACGGGAGCGACGGGATCGCCGTCGGCATGGCCACGAAGGTCCCCCCTCACAACCTGCGGGAGCTGCTGACCGCGACGCGCCATCTCGTGCGGAACCCGGGGTGCGAGATCGAGGACCTGATGGCGCACGTCGAGGGGCCCGACTTTCCGACCGGCGGCTACATCTGGGGCTACGGGGGCATCGGCGACGCGTACCGCACGGGCCGGGGCCTCATCGAGATGCGGGCCCGGATGCACCTGGAGGAGGGCAGCTACGGCAAGAGCTCGCTCGTCGTCACCGAGCTGCCCTACCAGGTGAACAAGACCCGGATCATCGAGCAGATCACGAAGCTCGTGCGCGGGGGACGGGTGGACGCGATCACGGACCTGCGCGACGAGTCGGACCGGGACGGGATCCGGCTCGTCATCGAGCTCAAGCGCGACGCGGACCCGGGAAAGCTCCTCCGGATCCTGTACGCCAAGACCCAGCTCCGGAGCACGTACGGCGTCATCATGCTCGCCCTCGTGGATGGGCGCCCCGAGCAGCTCGACCTGAAGCGGGCCCTGGGCTGCTTCGTCTCCCACCGGCTCGAGGTCATCGCCCGCAAGGCCGCGTTCGACCTCGCCCGGTCCGAGCAGCGAGCGCACGTCGTCGAGGGGCTCCTGACGGCGCTGGGCGACCTCGACCGCGTCATCGAGCTCATCCGGACCTCGCGCACACCGGCCGAGGCCGCGGAGCGCCTGTGCGGGGAGCTGGACCTCACGCGGGAGCAGGCCGAGGCGATCCTCGCGATGCGTCTCGCCCGGCTCACGGGGCTGGAGCGCGAGAAGCTGGGGCAGGAGCTGGACGAGCTTCGCGAGCGGATCGAGCGGCTCCGGGAGCTCGTGGCCGAGGACGCGGCGCGCCGCGATCTGCTGTGGGCCGAGCTGGGCGAGCTCATCGACACCTACGGCGACGACCGGCGAACGGAGATTCTGGACGAGAACGGGCCGTTCCCCCTGCCGTCCGCGGGCACCGCGGAGGCGGCCCTCGTCCTCCTCAGCCATCGGGGGTACGTGAAGGCGCAGCCGATCCGGAACGGCTCCGGCATGGCCGGGGCGGAGGCCCTCGCCGGGCGCGAGGGCGACTTCGTGCGGAACGCGTTCGTCGTGCGCGGCGGGGCCCGGCTTCTGGCCTTCACCGCCCTCGGACACGTCCACGCCCTCCCGGTGTCCGACCTTCCGCGGGGAACGAGGAGCTCGCGGGGCACGCGTCTCGCGGACTCCATCGACCTCGGCGCCGGCGATCGGGTCGTCTGCGTCGTGCCCGTGGAGAGCTTCGAGGGCGAGGAGGGCGTCGTGATCGTCAGCCGCCACGGTCAGGTGAAGCGGACGGCGCTCGCCGACTTCTCGAACGTGCGGGCGGGCGGCATCCGGGCCGCGGGTCTGGCGGACGAGGACGAGGTGCTGTGCGTGCTGCTCGCGTCCCCGGAAGACGAGCTCCTTCTGGCCTCCCGTCACGGACAGGCGATCCGCTTCCCCGTCTCGGATCTTCGGCCCATGGGGAGGTCGGCCCGGGGCGTGCGCGGGATCGGGCTGGGGCCGGAGGACGAGGTCGTGGCGGCCCTCCTTCCGCGCCGCGACGGCGACCTCGTCGTCGCGACGCGGGCGGGCTACGGGAAGCGCGTCCCGGTCACCGAGCTCCGGGCGCAGGCGAGGGCGGGAAAGGGCACGTCCATCCTGCCGGGCCGGAAGGACGTGGGCGACGTCGTGGGGCTCCTGGAGGCGCTACCGGGCGACCGGCTGGCCTGCGTGCTGTCGTCGGGAGAGGTGGCCGTCGTGGACGTGGACGGGATCCCGACCAAGGCCCGGCGGGGCGCGGCTCTCCGGATCCGCGAGCTCGCGGCGCGCGCCGCGGACGTGGCCGAGGTCCACCCCCTGCCGGTCGCGGAGACGGGAGCCCGGCCGGAGGCATCCGGCGCGGAGGGCGCGGCGGCCGGTCCGGTGGAGGCCGGCGGGCCCGCGGCGGGGACGGAGGCGGAGCGGGAAGAGGCCGGGGCCCCGCAGGGAGAGCTTCTGCTGGACTGAAGGCGGAGATCAGGCCTCGGGTCACCCCTCGCCGGCGCGCGCTCCGGCCACCTCCCGGCTGGCCTCCGCGACCGCGGCGATCGCCTCCTCCACGTCCGCGCGGGTGGTTCGATAGTTCAGCGGGCAGAGACGGACGACGAAGCGCCCCGACAGGCGGGTGGAGGAGAGCATGAAGCGACCGGCCCGCTGGATCCGGCGCAGGGCCTCCTCGTTCACGCGGTCCGCCATCCCGTCCTCCAGCGGCGGCTCGCCCGTGTAGCGGAAGCACAGGATCCCGAGCGACGCGGGCGAGGCGACCTCGAGCCCGGGCATGGACCGCACGATCCTCTCCCCCGCCTCCGCCAGGTCCTGCGTGCGGTCCATCGCGGCCGCGAGCGCGTCCACCCCGTGCGCCTTCATCCCGAACCACAGCTTGAGCGCCCGCGCGGCGCGCGTGAGCTGGAGGCCTCGGTCCGCGAAGTTCACCTCGCCGGCCCGGACCTCCGTATCCCGGAGATAGTCCGGCAGGACGCGGAACGTGCTCGCCAGCCGCTCCCCCTCCCGCACGAGCAGGCACCCCGCCTCATAGCCCACGTACAGCCACTTGTGTGGATCCAGGACGAGCGAGTCCGCGCGCTCGAGGCCTTCGAGGAGGGCGCCCCCCCGGGCCGTGAGCCGCGCGAGAGCGCCGTACGCCCCATCGACGTGGAGCCACAGGTCGCCCTCCGCGCACAGGTCCGCCAGCTCGACGAGTGGATCCACGGCGCCCGTGTTCGTCGTGCCGGCGCTCGCCGCCACGCAGAAGGGCCTGAGACCCGCCGCCCGGTCCCGCTCGCAGGCCGCCACCACCGCGTCGGGATCCAGGCGCCCGTCGGCGCGCGCGGGCAGGCGGCGAAATCGCTCGGGTGGGAACCCCAGGATGCGCAGGGCCCGGTCCACCGCCGTGTGCGCCTGATCCGACGCATAGGCGACGCCCTCCGCGGGCACGCCACCCAGCTTCGCCCGGCGGGCGACGGCGAGCCCGAGGAGATTCGCGGCCGACCCGCCGCTCGTCAGGATGCCCTCCGTGCCGACCGGCAGGCCGAGGGCCTCGCGGAGCCACTCGATGACGACGAGCTCCGCCTCGCTCGGGCCCGCCGACTCGATCCACGTGCCCTGGAAGAAGTTGCAGCCCGAGGCCAGCCAGTCTCCCAGGAGGCTCGCGAACGTGGGCGAGCTCGGGATGAACGCGAAGAACCGCGGATGGTCGATCCGTCCCGCGAAGGGCTCGATGTCGTGCCAGAATCTCTCGAGCAGGTCCTCGACGGGCGTCCCCTCGCGCGGCAACGGCTCCCGGAGGCGGTTCTCCATCTCGGTCCGACCCGCCATGCCGCCCGCGGGAAGGTCTCGCAGTGACTCCCAGCGGCGGACGACCCGGTCCACCATGCGGTAGCCCAGGCTTCGCATGCGCGACGCGTCCAGCTCGAGCGGTGTCGGGGCCGGCGCCCGGCCCCTCACCGCCCCGGGCCGTCCGGAGCGCGCGTGACGAGCGTGCGAACCGGGAGCGTCTCCCTCCCGCTCGCCCGGTCCTCGACCGTGAGAACGAGCCGGTACGTCCCCGGCGCGGAGTCCGTCAGGTCGAGCCGCAGCGCCGACGGCATGCGGCGGCCGCCGCCCGGCGGGACCTCCGCGGGGTAGGTGAGATCGAAGGCCTCGTCCTCGTCGCCGGAGGTCGGCTCCAGGTGGACGCGGGTCACGACCCGTCCACCGGGCGTGAGGTTGTAGATCTCGTAGTAGAGGAACGCGATCCCGTCGGCGCCCGTGGTGTGGGCCGGGTTCGGGCGCAGGAACACGTCCGCGCCGGGCGTCCACGCGCCGCCGGAATCCGCGGACACGACGACGTCGGACACGAGGGGGACCCGTCCCCCGAGGTCGCGTACGGTCAGCTCGGCCGACGCGTAGCTCCCCCTGCGCGTCTCGAGGCCCTCCGTCTTCCCGACCCCACCGTCCCCGGGCGGCCTCGCGTCCCGGGCGACGACCGAGTAGCGATAGCGCCCCGGCGGCAGCTCGGCGGCGACCCGGAGCGGAAGACTCTCCCCCTCTCCCGGTTCGCCGTCCATCGTCACCTCGTGCACCGCGGTGAGCCGCCGGTACGCGCCCCCGTCACCGAGGAGCGTCCACACGGCCTCCACCCGGTACCGGAGCCTCCCCCCGCGCGTTCGCTCCGGCTGCAGGCCCTCGGCCGCGATCGCCGCGTTCAGCCACACTCGCGTGAGGTCGGGGCCGTCCGCCCGGAACTGGAGCCACTCGAGCGCGAGGGGAGCTTCCAGGTCCACCGCCGGCCGGCCCGGCACCTCGGAGATCGCGAATCCGGCGTCCGCGTGCGTCCAGTCCCTCTCCCGGCGCAACTGCTGCAGCTGCTCCACGCCGCCCGATCGGTACGCGATCTCCGAGTAGCGGGTGTCCAGCCCCGACCGGGACTGGTAGAGGTTCGACACCGCTCCGGCCGGCAGGAGCCCGATGGCCGGCGGCGTCGCCGTCCCGCAGCGCAGGGCGAGGCCCAGGTTGTCGATGAGCCACCAGTCGTCCAGCCCGCCGAACGTCGTGAAATGAAAGAGACGCCGGCCATCCGGGTAGTCATAGGCCCAGGTCACGTTCGGCTCGACGCACCCCGCCGCGATGTAGGTCGCGGTCTCGTCGGGCGGGCCGATGCGCAGGTACAGAAGGCCCCGGTCGTCGAACGCGGCGTCGCGCGGGCGTCCGAGTCGCGTCGAGAACGTGGGCTCCTTCTTCCCGCTGCGCCGCCGGTAGTCCTTCAGGGCGATCCGGAGGCGACGGAAGTGCTCGGCGATCCGCGCGTCCACGTCCATCCCCGAGGCCAGGGATCGCTCGTGCCAGAACCGGCGCAGGAGGGCGCAATCATCGCGCTGGCCGGCGGGAAGCCGGCGGAGACGGTCCCACTCCGCCTCCTCGGCGGGCGTCGCGAGCGGCTCGACGTCTCGCCAGTATTCCGACGCCGCGGCTCCGTCCGGGTCCTCGCATCCCCGCCAGTACGCCTGCGAGGCCTCATCGACCCGGCCTGCCAGGAACGCCACCCGGGCCCGGTCCAGATCGTACACGGCCCCCGGAATCGCGCTTCTCGCCAGGGCGAGGCTTCGCTCCGCCCGGTCCGCCTCGCCGGCCTTGAGCCACAGCCGCGTGACCGCGAGCCACTCCCAGCCGGTGTCCGGCCCGCCCTCTTCGCGCTCCCAGCGGGCCAGGAGCTTCTCGACGTCTCCCGTGTCCGGTCTCTGCCGGGGCTCGAGCTTCTTCGCCACGCGACGGGCCAGGTCCTCGTGCCCCGAGGCCGCGAGCTCGTGATAGGCCGGGCCCGGCATCGTCTGGGCGAGGGCGGGCCGGGCCCCCAAGCCCGCGAGGAGCACGAGAGCCGGGATCGCCCCCGCCGGAAGCCTCCGCGGGCCTCTTCGCCCGGCCTTACCCACCGGGCCGATCGACCCGCAGGTCCGTGGCGTAGGGCAGCGTCGTCGCTCCGCTCGCCCCGTCCTCCACGGTCACGAGCATGCGGTAGGCCCCGCGCGGCGTGTCACGAAGGTCGAGACGCAGGAAGCCGCGGATCGTCCCGGTTCCGTCTCTCGGCACCTCGCCCGGGAAGGTGAGCGTGAACGGCTCCTCGTCCCCTCCGTCGGGCTGCAGCCGGACCGTCGTCCGGACCTCGCCCCCGGGCGTGAGGTTGTAGGCCTCGTAGTAGATGAACGCGATGCCGTCGGGCCCCGTCCGGTGGACCGGACTCGGACGGAGGCGGACGTCGGGCACGGGCCGCCAGCTCCCGCCCGAATCCGGAGCGACGGCGATGTCGGACAGGACGGGCGCTCCCATCGCGTGCCGGCGCACGGTCAGCGGTCGGCGGAGCCAGCTGCCCGGGATCCGGCCGCCCGTCTCCTTCGCCTGGGCATCCCGCACGACGATCGTGTACTCGTACGTGCCGGGCGGCAGGTCCGCGGCCATGCGAACCGGGATGCTCTCGTTCTTTCCCAGCGGACGGCTCGAGCCGACCTCGAACGTCCGGTCCAGCCGCCGGTACCGGCCCGCCTCGTCCAGGAGGGCCCACCGTCCCTGGACCCGGTATCGCAGGTGGCCCGCGGCCAGCGTGTCCGCCGTGAGCCGGTCCGCCTCGATGAGCCCGTTGAGCCACACTCGCGTGAGGCCGGGCCGCCCCCCCCGGAACTGGAGCTCCTCGAACAGCAGCCGGCTGCGAGCGTCCACGCTCGGACGCTCGGGCACGGTCGTGATCGCGTACTCGGCGTCCTGTCGGGTCCACACGCGCTCGCGCTGCAGCTGCCGCTGGCCCTCCAGCCCGCCGGTCTCGCCCACCGTGCGCTGCGTCTCCGGGGCCGTGTTCATGAAGTTCGCGACCTGCGCGTAGCGCGGGTCCAGCCCCTGGCGCGAGCGATAGAGGTCCTGAAGCACGAGACCCGCCGCGGCCCCCGGCACGACGAACCGGTTCTCGTTCACCGGGGTCAGCTGCCCGGTCGCGAAGCTCGAGCTGGAGGCCCCGGGCGCGCCGCAGCGGTAGACGGACCCGAGGTTCTCGACGAGCCACCAGTCGTCCACGCCGCCCCTCGTCGTGAAGTGGAAGACGTGCGTCCCCCCCGGAAAGTCGTACCCCCAGCTCTCGTTCGGCTGGTAGCATTCCGCGCTCACCAGGTCCTGCCCCGGCCCCGGGGCGCCCGCGAAGGACGTCTTCCGGTTCGGGGGTCCCATCCGGACGTACACGAGCCCCCGATCGTCGAACACGGCATCCCGCGGACGCCCCACGCGAGTGGAGAAGGTCGCGCCCTTCTTCCCCGAGCGCCGGCGGTAGTGGTCGAGGGCGAAGCGGAGCCGGACGTAATGCTGCGCGAGCCGGGTCGTCACGTCCGTCGCGGAGGCGGCCGCGCGCTCGTTCCAGAATCGTCGCAGGAAGCCGCACAGATCGGTCTGCGTCGCCGGCAGGCGGCGGAAGCGGTCCCACGCCTCCGCCTCCTCCGGCGTGGCGAGGATCTCGATGTCCAGCCAGTACTCCTTCGCCGCCGCCTCGTGGGCGTCGCCGCATCCCGTCCAGTACGCCTCGCCGCCCACCCGGATCTGGCGGGCGAGGAACGCGACCCGCGCCTGATCCAGCAGCAGGAGCGCCGGCTCCACCCCGCCCGCGGACTCGGCCTCGTGCAGCGCCATCTCGGCCTCGGCCGGCTCCCCGGCGCGCAGCCACAGGCGTGTCGCGGTCAACCAGTCGTAGCCGGTGTCGGGACCGCCTTCTTCCGACGTCCAGCGCTCCAGGAGCTTGTGCACGTCGCCGGCGTCGGGATCGGAGCGCAGCTCCAGCTTCTTCGCGATTCGCTGCGCCAGCTTCTCGTGGCCGCCCTGCTGGAGGTCCGCCAGCGTCTGCGCCGGCATCGTCTGCGCCCGGGCCGGGGCCGCGGCGGCCAGCAGCAGCGCCAGGGTCGCGACGCCGCCCGTGAGGCGGCGTGAAGCTTCTCCCATCACGTCCCCCTTCCCCATCCCCGCGTTCGCCTCAGCGCCGGGACGAGCCCGGGTTCACTTCCCTCACGGGCACGATCGGCCGCATCTCGCCCGGCGACTGCACCTTCAGGTGCGCTCGCCGTGTGGTACTCGATTCCCCCGTGCTGAGGTCCGTGACCTTCACCGTGACGTCGTACGGTCCCGCCTCCGTGCGGGAGAGATCCAGCCGGAGCGTGGACCGGACGGGCTCGGCCGGATTCTCCGGGGTCGTGCCCCGGTACTGGAGCTGAAACGGCCTGTACTCCCCCCGGAAGTCCTCTCCCTTTCCGCGGGACGCCCACGTCGAGACGAGTCGCACCTCGCCGCGATACGAGGCGCCGGGCGTGAGCCCGTAGACCTCGAAGTAGATGTAGGGCCGGGCGGTGGGCCGGACGATGCGGGCGGCGTTCAGCTTCAGCTCCACGTCGGGGGCGGGCGTCCATGTGCCTCCCGAGTCCGCCGCGATCGCGATGGAGCTCACGACGGGCCCGGACACGTCGAACGGCGGCACCGTGACCGTGCCGGACTTCTCGTTCACCGAGCGATCGTCGGGCCAGTTGAAGTCGGTCACGCGAAGCCGATACCGGTATTCCCCGGGCTCCACGCGGACGACGGTCTGCAGCGGGAAGCCGTCGGACGTCGTCGGCGGCACATGGCGGCTGAGCGTGTGATCGCTGCGGGACGACGAAGTCGCGACGAGCTCCTCTCCGTCGTACAGCTCGAGCCGGATTCCGAGCGAATAGCGCCATCCGCCCTGCCAGACGCCCCGCACGCGGCCCGCGTGCACGCTAGCCGCCGACCACAGATCCACCGAGTCGCCACGGCCCGCCCGGAACGCGAGGTGCTGGTAATCGAAGGGGAACGCGCCCGTCGCTTTCAGGCCCGCGCTCTCGGACAGCCGGCCGAAGGCGGACTCCGTGGCTCCCTCCTGCGCCGCCGCGGCGGCAGCCGTCCCGAGGGCGAGGGCGAAGGCGAGGGGAAGCGCGGCACGCGCGCCGGGGATCGAGGAAGATCGTGGAGCTCGGCATCGGCGGTGCATGCGGCCTCTCCTCCCGTGGCCCCGGTCTCTCCGGCGGCGGCGCTCCCGGGGCCGCCGGCCTCGTGCGCGAGAGAGACCTGTCGCCCCGGTAATACGGAACCGGCCGGAAAAAGTGCCGGCCCCGGAGACCCCTCCGCGCCCCCCCCACCTCCGCCTACTCGAAGTCCCCCGGGACGGCCTCCCGAAGTCGCGCCTCGAACTCCTCGGGCGTCCGCATGCTCGCAAGATCGAGGGCGTAGTCCGGCCTCGCCGCGGGCTGGAGCTTGTCCGCCAGCTCCCGGATCTCGCGCCGCGAGAGCCCCAGCTCCGCCAGCTCGGACGCGGTCACCCCTCGGGCCTCCGGCCGGGCGATGAGGCCGTCGTCGGACGCCGCCACGAGCCGACGCAGCGCCTCCATCTCCCCCCGGCTCAGATGGGCCCCGCACACCTCGTAGTCGATCCACGCCTCGTAGCTCAGGGGCGCCACCCGCTGGAGCATGCCGGCCATCACCTCCGCGTACGCCCGGATCTCCCACTGCGCGTGCGGATCCGCCCTCAGGGAGAGGAAGTGGAGGAGGTTGTGGAGGTCGATCTTCCAGTACCACTGCGTGTAGGTCGAGAGCGGCAGGTCGATGCGCGCCAGCTCCCGGGCCACGTCCTCGCCCACGAGCCATCCGTACGTCTCGCCCGCCTCCGCGCGGGCCCGCTCCCACGCCTGGACCGCCTTCTCGTACAGCGCGCGCGGCACGCCTCCCTCCTCGCGTCCCTGCCGGTTCGAGGCGCTCTGGAGCGCGAACTGCTCGTACTCGGGCCGATAGAACAGCAGCGGCATCAGGCTGTACCGGCCGCTGTACTCGTTCACCGAGTTGTGGGTAACGATCCCGTTCGCGATGAAATTGTGGTAGGGACCCTCCACCTCCAGGTCATAGGTCTCCTCCAGACCCACGTACTCGAACCGCGCGATGCGGACCAGCCGGGTCATGGTGAGCGAGTTCCATGCCCGCCTCGGCCTCTTCTTTTCTTGCCATTCGGTCTTGACCGCCGGTCCGCCGAGTGTCGCCACGTATTCGAGTTCCCGGCCCTGAATGCGCCTGTGGCAGGCTCCGCAAAGCGTGGTAAGATTCGAGCGCTCTCTCGCCAGAGAGGGCTCCGCCCAGACTGGCACGATGTGGTGACAGTGAAGCTCGCTTCGCTCCCCGGTCAGCCCGCCCCGCCAGAAGTTCGAAGCCTCTCCGGACCGCGCTCTCCGGTTCGCCTCCAACCACTCCGCCGAAAGCTCGCGGGGCCCCAGTATGTAATCCTTGCCCTTGTTCCACGGCACGTGGCCCGGTCCGAAAGCGCCGCGGCCATCCGTCGCTTGTATCCCATGCTTGCGTAGCCACTTACGGATAGTGTGCGGAGAACAGTCACAGTCATCGGCGATATCGGCGACGCGGCGGTTGAGCGCGTTGTACTCGTGGTCGAGCCAAGCCCGATCGGTGTAGAGCGCCGGTTGCTCACAGACGAGGCCGTTCACGTGCAGGAAGTACTCTCCTCCCCGCCATACGGCCCTCCCGCCTCTCTCCTCGAGGCCCGTTTTTTCCTTCAGTGAGCCCCAGCCATCGGCGAAAATGAAACGGTGGTCGGCCGTCGCCTTGATCGTCTTCCCGTCGGCCAGCACGACCCGGAAGACCGGCTTCTTCCCGTTTCGCAACACATTCAAGATGCGCGTATGCTGGATGCGGCGGGTAGCCTCGTTGACCTGTCGAAGGTGCATGCTGCGCACGCGATCCCGCCGATGGAATTGATTCCGCTGCTTGTCGGACCTCGTTCGATTCCTTGTGGGCTGGAAGCGTTTCCAGAGGTCCTCGATCGTCACCTTGTACAGCTGGTTTCCCCGTCGCTCGATCCCGGAGGGAAGGTCGAAGTACACCTCGGTGTCTCCGGCCAGGCAGGCCGTGCGATGCCGGATCCACTGCCGCGCCACGAACATCGGCATCGCGCAGTGGAACTTCAGCTCGACCATCTCGCTCGGCGTCGTGTGCCGGTGGCGGCGGAGGTAGCGGATGAGCCCGCGCGTCAGGCTGCGCGAGCGCGTCCCGTAGCCGTAGCTCACCCGGGCGGCCTGCTCGATGCTCTCGTCCGAGCCCATGTAGTCGATGAGGGCCACGAAGCCGTGATCGAGGACGGGAAAGTAGCCGCCGAGGATCTCCTCGGCCGCGGGAATCGTCGTGCGCCTGGTGGGAGTCGTCGGCATCGGGTCTTCCGGTTATCGGGCCTCGGGAGAGCGCCTGCGGCGTCAGAATAGGAAGCCCGGCCGGGGGACGCCAGCGGGGATCGGCTGCCGGGCGGAACCGCCGGGGGAACTCCGCTTTCTGTTGACACGATCTTTGTTGTCACGTATATTGTTCCGCGTGACACCGAAACGGGCAGGTACGGAATCGAGGCGCGGGCGCCCGGCGGGACCCGCACGGTCGGGGGGCCGGCGGCCGCCCCCGGAACCGGGGGCTTTCGTGGACCTCGTGCGCACGGCGGACCGCCTGATGTGCGACGTCGTGCGGCTCGTGCAGGGCGCGGGCCTCTCGGAGCCCCAGTACAACGTCCTCCGGATCCTGCGCGGCGCGGGCGAAGAAGGCCTTCCCTGCGGACGGATCGCCGGCCAGATGCTGACCCGAGCCCCGGACGTGACCCGTCTCGTGGATCGGCTGGAAGAGGGGGGCCTCGTGAGGCGCGTGCGGCCGCCGGGGGCGGATCGGCGCATCGTGCTCGTCCGGCTGACGGAGGCGGGACGATCTCTGCTGGACCGGCTCGACGAGCCCGTCGAGCGGCTTCACCGGGCCCAGTTCGACGGCCTCACGAGGGCCGAGCTGCGCGAGCTGCGGAGACTGCTCCGCAGGGTGCGGCAGGAATGATCCGGCGCCGCCCGGCCGGGGCGCCGCCGTGAGCGATGAGGCGGAGATCCGCCTCGAAGGAGCTCCAACGGACGAAACGGCCGAGATCCTGCTCTTCGATCTCGCCTGACACGAGAGGAGACGGCATGGACACCCATCCCAAGCGCGCGCGGCCGGACGTCCCGGTCCACGAGCTCATCGCGGCGCGGTGGAGCCCGTATGCGTTCGACGGCAGGCTCGTCTCCGGAGGCGACCTCGCCTCCCTGTTCGAGGCCGCCCGCTGGGCGGCGTCGTCCTACAACGAGCAGCCGTGGCGCTACATCCTGGCGACCCGCGACGACGTCGAGGGCTTCCAGCGCATGCTCTCCTGCCTCGTGGAGGGGAATCGCGAGTGGGCGCGGAACGCGGCGGCCGTCGCCCTCGGCGTGGTGAGTCTCCGCTTCGCTCGCAACGACAAGCCGAACCGGGCCGCCCACCACGACCTGGGGCTCGCGTCGGCCGGGCTCACGCTCGAGGCGACCGCCCGCGGCCTCCACGTGCACCAGATGGTCGGGATCCTGCCGGACCGGGCCCGCGAGGTCTACGGGATCCCGGAGGGCTTCGAGCCCCTCACGGCCCTTGCCGTCGGCTACGCCGCCGATCCGGACAGCGTGCCCGGACCGCTCGGGGATCGGGACCGGACCGAGCGCGCCCGGCGCCCGGTGGCGGAGTTCGTGTTCGCCGCAGGCTGGGAGAGGCCCGCATTCTAGCGACGGCGCGATCGTCGGCGGCCGCTCTCCTCGCGGGGCTTGCTCGGGGTCCGCTGGCCGCCGTGGGCGGCCCGTATTAGCGTGGGAGGGACCCACGAACGGGGATCTCGATGCCGATTCCACCGCGCGGAACTCCCGGCCACCCGCGTCGCCGGGTACGGAACGCCCGACGGCTCGCATCCTTCGCCGCCCTGGCCGCGACGGCCTGTGGGGGTTCGCCCTCGGAGGGTCCCACGGTCATCACCTTCCCCGGCAGCGCCGTGGGAGCCGAGGCCGCCGTCCTCGGAAGCCAGCTCGCCCGCTTCATGGACGAGCACCCGGGAATCCGGGTGGTTCAGCGCCAGACACCCGATGCCGCGGACCAGAGGCACCAGCTCTACGTACAGTGGCTGAACGCGGGCGCGAGTGAGCCCGACATCCTGCAGCTGGACGTCATCTGGACGCCCGAGTTCGCGGCCGCCGGCTGGATCCTTCCCCTGGATCGCTTCCGCCCGCCCGTCGAGGCCTTCTTCCCGGCCACCGTGGAGGCGAACCGATGGAGCGGACACCTGTTCGCGCTTCCGTGGTTCGTCGACGTGGGGATGCTCTACTGGCGGACGGACCTCATGGAGCGGCCGCCGGCGACCTTCGCGGACCTCGCGAGCCTCGCCCGCCGGGCGCGCCAGGCGCAGGGGCTCCCGTACGGACTCCTGTGGCAGGGCGCGAGGTACGAGGGCCTCGTCACGGTGTTTCTGGAGCACCTGACCGGATTCGGAGGGAGCATCCTGGACCCGGAGGGCCGCGTCACGGTCGATTCCCCGGAAGCGGTCCGCGCCCTCACGTACATGCGGGACGCGGTGGCCGAGGGCTTCGTCCCGAAGGCCGCCCTCACGTGGCACGAGGAGGAGACGCGCTTCGCGTTCCAGAACGGACGCGCGGCGTTCATGCGCAACTGGCCCTACGCCTACGCCCTGCTGAGCGACAGCGCGGAGTCGCGCGTGGCCGGCCGATTCTCGGTTGCCCCCATGCCGGCGGTTCCCGGCCGGAGACCCGCGGCCGCGCTCGGCGGAGGGCAGCTCGCCATCAACGCGAACACTCGACATCCGGACGAGGCGTGGCTGCTGCTGGAGTTCCTCACCCGGCCGGAACAGATGCTCGAGCGCGCGAGAATCGCCGGTCAGCTCCCCACGCGAATCGCTCTCTACGACGACCCGGAGCTCGGACGGGCGATCGCGGTCGATCGGGACCGAGCGCGGACCATCGTAGAGCGGGCCGTGCCGAGACCCGTCACGCCCGTCTACACACAGCTGTCGGAGATCCTC
Organism: Gemmatimonadota bacterium; assembly: GCA_046757885.1. Lineage (GTDB taxonomy): Bacteria > Gemmatimonadota > Gemmatimonadetes > Palauibacterales > Palauibacteraceae > JBHHZD01. Next base: position 1,797 of record JBHHZD010000046.1, on the reverse strand, counting down.
CAGATCCGACTTCACCGGGCCCTGACGGGCCAACAGACGCCGGCCGACGCCCTCCAGGAGGCGGCGGCGGAGATGCGCCGGCTGTTGCGCCGGGTGGACCTGAGCCGCGACCCTGAGGAGAGGCCGGTGGGGGCGGGGGAATGAGGGAGAGCAGGCGGGCCGAGACGCGACTCGCCTGGGGGTTCGTCCTTCCCGCCCTCGTCACGATCCTCCTCATCGCGCTGTTTCCGCTGTTGTGGACGTTCTGGGAGTCTTTCCACGTGCACGACCTGCGGATGCCGTGGCGGGGGCGGCCCTTCGTGGGCCTGGCGAACTACGCGGAGGCGGTAGGCGATGCGCGGTTCTGGGCCGCCATGGGGCACACGCTCTGGTTCACGGCGGCGAGCGTCGGCCTCGAGATCGTGCTCGGCCTCGCCCTCGCGCTGGCCCTGAACCGGGCGTTCCGGGGGCGCGGGCTCGTCCGGGCCTCCGTGCTCGTCCCATGGGCTCTGCCCACGGTCGTGGCCGCCCTGCTCTGGCGCTTCATGTTCGACAGCGAGGCGGGCATCGTGAACGCGGCGCTCATCGCGACGGGGGTCATGGAGCAGCCGTTCGTGTGGTTCGTGCACGCCGCCGCCGCGTGGGTTCCCGTCATCCTCGCCGATACCTGGAAGATGACCCCGTTCGTCGCCCTCCTCCTGCTGGCCGGCCTGCAGAACATCGATCGGGCGCTGTACGAGGCGGCGCGCATCGACGGGGCGTCCGCGTGGAAGCAGTTCCGCCACATCACGCTGCCTCTGCTCAAGCCGGCCCTGCTCGTCGCGCTCATCTTCCGCACGCTCGACGCCTTCCGGGTGTTCGACCTCATCTACGTCCTCACCGGCGGTGGCCCGGGCACGAGCACGGAGCCCATCGCCTTGTACACGTTCAACTCGTTGCTCCAGAACCTCCGGTTCGGCTTCGGGTCGGCGCTCTCGGTCATCGTGTTCGGCGTGACGTTCGGGCTCGCTCTCCTGTACATCCGCTTCCTGGGCGCGGACCTCCTGAGGTCGTCCACGTGAGGCGGCTCCTCGCGAGCGGGCGCGCTCATTGGCGAACCCGGCTCCCCGGCGCGGCCATCGGCCTGCTCGTGCTCGCCATGGCCTTTCCGTTCTACTGGGCCATCGTGTCGTCTCTCACGCCGGAGGCGAGGCTGTTCGAGGGCGCGCCGCTGATCCCGACCGATCTGGTCCTGGATCACTACCGGGCCCTGTTCAGCGAGCGGAACTTCTGGGTCCCGATCCGGAACTCGCTCATCGTCGCCGGCACGACGACCGTATTCTGCGTGAGCGTGGGCTCGCTGTGCGCGTACGCCCTGGCCCGGCTCGACTTCCGCTTCAAGACGCTCGTCCTCGGCTTCATCCTCGCGGTGTCGATGTTCCCGCAGATCTCGGTCGTGTCGCCGCTCTACCTCATTCTCAGGGAGCTGCACCTCATCAACACGTATCCCGGTCTCATTCTCCCGTACCTGACCTTCGCGATGCCTCTCACCGTCTGGCTGCTGGTCGGCTTCTTCCGGCAGCTGCCGAAGGAGCTCGAGGAGGCGGCGATGGTGGATGGCGCGAGCCGGGCCCGCGCATTTCGGGAGGTCATCCTTCCGCTCGCGCTGCCGGGGCTGGCGACAACGGGGATTCTCACGTTCGTCTACAGCTGGAACGAGTTCCTGTTCGCTCTCTCGTTCACGCTGGGCCCGGAGAGGCAGACGGTGCCCGTCGCCATCGCCCTGTTCCGGGGCCAGTACCAGGTCCCGTGGGGGCAGATCCTCGCCGCCGCGGTCGT
>JBHHZD010000045.1:0-16558 GCA_046757885.1 Gemmatimonadota bacterium | reverse complement strand
CCATCTGCTGGCCGCGAGCATCATGGCGGCGCCGGCGGGGATCATCGTGAGCAAGCTCCTGATGCCCGAGACGGAGGAGCCGGAGACGCGCGACCGGCTGGACTTCGAGCTCGAGGAGACGCACGTGAACGTCATCGATGCTGCGGCGGGCGGCGCGGCGGACGGGATGCGGCTCGCCCTGAACGTGGGGGCCATGCTCCTCGCCTTCCTCGCCCTCATCGCGCTCGGCAACGGCCTCCTGGGATGGAGCCTCGGCCTGTTCGGCGTGGAGGGCGTGACGCTGGAGCGGATCTTCGGCTGGGTGTTCGCCCCGGTGGCGTGGATGATCGGGGTCCCGTGGTCGGACGCGGTCCAGATCGGGAGCCTGTTCGGGGTGAAGATGATCGGGAACGAGTTCATCGCGTTCCAGCTTCTCGCGAACTGGATCGCCGGCGGCGTGGCGCTCGCGCCGAAGTCCGTCATCATCGCGACGTACGCGCTCACGGGCTTCGCGAACTTCTCGTCCATCGCGATCCAGATCGGGGGCATCGGGGGCATCGCCCCGGATCGGCGGCACGACCTGTCGCGCCTGGGCCTGCGCGCCATGCTGGGCGGCACGGCCGCGACGTGGATGACGGCGACGCTCGCCGGCGTCCTGGCGTGAAGGGCTCCGCGGCGGGAACGGATGCGGGAGGCACGCCGCCCGCCGACCCGGCGCGGGCCGCGGCGGACGGGCTTGCGGAGAGGATCGGTGACCTCAGGCCGCGCCTCGGCCTCATCCTGGGATCCGGCCTCGGGCCCCTCGCCGGGCGCTTCACGGATGCGGTCGAGGTGCCGTACGGGAAGCTTCCGGGATGGCCGCCCGTGGGCGTCGTCGGTCACGCGGGTCTCGTCGTGGCGGGACGCCTGGCGGACGTGCCGGCCATCGCCCTGAAGGGGCGGGCCCACCTGTACGAGGGGCATCCGCGCGAGCTCGCGACTCGGCCCGTGCGCGTGCTCGCGCGGCTCGGAGTGCGGACGCTGTTCCTGAGCAACGCGGCCGGGGCCGTGAACCGGGCGTTCCTGCCCGGCGACCTCATGCTCCTCTCCGGCCACGTGGACCTGACCGGCGACGACCCCCTGGAGGCGATCGCCGAGGTCGGGGAGGGGCACGCCGGCGAGTCTCCCTACGACGAGGAGCTGAGGGCGGTGGTCCGGGCGACCGCGGCGGAGATGTCGATGCCCCTGCGGGAGGGAGTCTACGCGGCGCTCCTCGGGCCGAGCTACGAGACGCCGGCGGAGATCCGGATGCTCGCGGGGCTCGGCGTGGACGCCGTGGGCATGTCCACGGTGCCGGAGGTCGTGGTCGCCCGATCGCTCGGCATGCGCTGCTTCGGGATCAGCTGCCTCACGAACTTCGCCGCCGGGATCGCGGACCGGCCACTCGACCACGAGGAGGTCATCGAGACGACGGAACGGGTCGCGCAACGATTCCAGACCCTCGTCCACGCCCTCGTGCCCCGTCTGCCGGGCCTGTAGGGGCAGCCTTCCTCCTCCCGCCGCGTCCCGCCGCCTACGGCGCGGGGTCGCCGCCCGCCATTCCTCCCGCGGGTGCCCAGTGATCCAGCGGGGGGCTTCCCCGCCCGAGCGCGGGGGCCGTCCGGATCGCCCGCCGCACGTACTCGATCGCCTCGCCCACCGCTGCCTCCAGCGTCCGGCCGAGTGCGAGCCCGGCCGCGATCGCGGCGGACAGGGTGCAGCCGGTCCCGTGGTATGTCCCGCCGCCCCGGCGGGGGCTCCGCCATTCGAGCCACTCGCCCCCGGCGTAGAGCAGATCGACGACGTCCGAGCCGGCGAGGTGTCCTCCCTTGACGAGCACGGCGACGCCCGAGGCCTGCGCGATCCGCAGGGCTGCCTCTCGCATGCCGTCGGGGTCCCGGACCCGCGCGCCGGAGAGCGCCTCCGCCTCGTCGAGGTTCGGGGTCACGAGCGTCGCCGCCGGCAGGAGCTCGGCCCGGATCGCGTCGAGCGCGTCCGCCGTCGCGAGCCGGTGGCCGCTCGCCGCCGCCACGACCGGATCCACGACGAGGGGAAGGGAGGGGGCCTCCCGCAGGGTGTGGCCTACGCGGCGGACGACGTCCGCGGACGGCAGCATTCCCGTCTTCACGGCCGCGGGCTTCAGGTCCTCGAGGACGGCCCGGATCTGGCTCGCCACGATCTCGGGGTCCGCCTCCCGCACCGCGCGCACGCCGGTCGTGTCCTGCGCGGTGAGCGCCGTCACGGCGCAGGTGCCGAACACACCGAACGCGTGGAAGGTCCTGATGTCCGCCTGGATGCCCGCGCCGCCGCCGGAATCGCTCCCCGCGACCGTGAGGGCGACGGGCGGGCGGGACGGGCGGATGTCGGCGCCGCCCGCCGGTGCGGCCCGTCTCAAGGCCCATCTCCCTCCCGGTCGACCTCCTCCGCTCCGCCCGCGGCGGATCTCTCGGCGAGGGTCCGGCGCAGGCGCTCCCAGTCGGAGCTCGAGCGCCTCAGCGTCCGCCGGACGTCCGGAGGAATGTGATCGATGATCCGCTCGACGTGCGCGATCCGGTCCTCGAGCACGGGATGGCTGAGGTACGGCGTCTCCAGGACGCCGGGCGGGCGCGGCCGGTGGGAGAGCATCGTCCGGAAGAACGAGACGAGTCCCTCGGGGTCCCACCCCGATTCGACCATGAGGTTCACGGCCAGGCTGTCCGCCTCGAGCTCCACGGCGCGGCTGTAGTTGGCCGTGTGCAGGGAGCGCGAGATGTCTCCGCCGCCGGTGGTCGCGATCCCCAGCCGCGCGCGCCGCAGGTCCTCCAGCTGGCGAACGGCGTGACCGGCGGTCACGTGCACGATCTCGTGGCTCAGGATACCCGCGACCTCCGACAGATCCGCCGCCTCGTCCAGAAGGCCCCGATACACGTAGACGGTACCGCCGGCGACCGCGAAGGCGTTCACGGCCGGGCGGTCCGGGACGCGAAACGCGAACCGGAGGTCCGGGCGACCCGCGTGTCCCGCGAGCTGACGCCCGAGCCGGTCCACCGCGTCCTGCACCCGCGGCTCCGAGACGAGCGGGAAGGCTTGATCCAGGGCCGCCACGATGGGCCGGCCGAGCTCGGTCTCCTCCGCGGCCGTGAACTCGTGCGGCGGCGGCGCGGCCCAGACGCACGCGCTCGCGGCAAGCGGAAGGATGACGAGCCGGCGAGGGCCCGTCATTCGTTGACCCGGTACTTCGCGGGCGGCGGAGGCAGGGCCGCGAGCGCGTCCGTCATCCGGTCGTACGCCGGCTCGCTCGTCCGCAGTCCCGCGAGGCGCTCGGGCGGGATGCGCGAGATGATGCGCTCGATGTTCTCGATCCTGTCCTCCGCCAGGGGGTGGCTCGTGAACAGCGCCTCCAGGGCTCCGGGCCGGCTCTCGCGCGTCCGGATGAGCTTGTCGAAGAAGGTGACGAGCCCGCGCGGATCCCAGCCCGAGTCGATGAGGAAGAAGACCGCCAGGCTGTCGGCCTCGGCCTCGGCCGTACGGCTGTGCTTGGCGAAGTAGAGGTTGCCCGTGATGTTGATCGCCGCCGCCGTGACGCCCGTCGGCGCGCCGAGCACGACCGTCCCGAGCGCGAGGCCCAGGTTCGCTCGCTGGAGCTGCTCCAGCTGCTTGACCGAGTGGCGGGCGACGACGTGCCCGATCTCGTGCCCGAGGACGCCCGCGACCTCGGTCATGTTCTCCGATGCCTCGATGAGGCCCCGGTTCACGTACACGAAGCCGCCGGGGACGGCGAAGGCGTTCACGACATCCGTGTTCGGCACCTGGAACTCGTAGTCCAGGTCCGCCCTCGGCGTGTGGTCCGCGATCTCCCGGCCCAGCGTCTGGATCGTGCCCCGGATGGCCGGTTCCTCGAGCAGCGGCAGCTCCGCGTTGATCTGATCGGCGTAGTCCCGCCCCATCGCGACTTCCTGCTCGGGCGAGATCGTCACGCAGCCCCCCACGAGGGCGGCGGTGGCCGCCGCGAGAAGCGACGGAAGGACCCTGCGCAGCGACACCATCGACTTCTCCTCTCCCCGCGCCCGGCGCCCGCGCGGCCCTTTGCCATCCGGAGTCGCCGGATTCAGATTCGAGCGTCCGAGCCGCGGCCTCCGGGCCCGGCCCAAGCCCCGGACTGCGCGCCGGAGACCGATGCCGAGTCGAAGCGAACGCCAGCTCATCCGCGCCCTGCGGACCCGCCGGGGTCGGCGGGAGCATGGCCTCTTCCTCGTCGAGGGCCCGCGCCTGCTGACCGAGATGCTCTCGTCCGGTCCCCGGATCACGCTCCTGCTATATACCCGGGATGTCAGTTCCGATCCAGTCGGGGAGCCCCTGCTCCGGGCGGCCCGCGAGGCGGGGGTCGCCTGTCGCGAGGTCACGAGGCGCGAGCTGGAGGACCTGGCCGACTCCGTGCATCCCCAGCCGGTGGTCGCGGTGGCCGAGATCCCGCGGCGGGACTGGCAGGACGTGCCACCCGGACGCATCCTGGTCCTCGACGCCGTGCAGGACCCCGGGAACGTCGGCTCGCTCGCCCGCTCGGCGGAAGCGCTCGGGGCGGACGCCGTGCTCGCGCTGCCGGGCACGGCGGATCCCTGGAGCCCGAAGGTGACCCGCGCCGCGGCGGGGGCCACCCTTCGCCTGCCCGTGCTCGCCACGGGCTGGGAGGAGGCAAGCGCCCGGCTCGCCGCCCGGGAGACTGCCGTCTGGGTCGCCGACGCCGCCGGAGAGCCGATCGCCTCGGGGCCGGGCGTGCCCGGCCGCCTCGCGCTCGTCCTCGGCAACGAGGGGGCCGGCGTGTCGGACGCCGTGCGGGCGACCGCGGAGCACCTCGTGGCCGCGCCTCTCTCGCGGCCCGTCGATTCGCTGGGCGTGGCGGCGGCCGGCGCGATCCTCATGGACCGATTGTTCAGGGAGGCGAGCTGACTCCAGAGACACTGTTCCTCGTGTTCGTGGCCGTCCTCGGCGCGTCCGTGGGCTCGTTCCTGAACGTCTGCATCGCCCGCCTGCCTGCCGGCGAGAGCCTGATCCGGCCCCGGTCGCAGTGCCCGAGCTGCGGCACGCCCATCCGCTGGTACGACAATCTTCCCATCCTGAGCTGGCTCGCTCTCCGGGCGCGCTGCCGGGACTGCCGGCGGCCGATCTCCATCGAGTATCCCGCGATCGAGCTCGCGACGCTTCTCATATGGCTCGGCATGGGCCTGCTGTACGGGCCCGGCTGGCGGTCGCTCCAAGGATCCGTGCTGTTCAGCCTCCTGCTCACGATCGCGCTCATCGACGCGCGGCACTACCTGATCCCGGACGTCCTGAGCCTGGGTGGCGTCGGGGCCGGCCTCGCCCTGTCCCTGCTGCCCGGCCCTCCGTCCCTCCCCGGGGCCCTCGCCGGATCCATCCTCGGCTTCCTCCTCCTGCTCGCGGTGGGGATCGGCGGGGAGCTCCTGTTCAAGAAGCCTGCCATGGGAGGGGGGGACATGAAGATGATGGCCCTGGTCGGCGCCTTCCTCCAGCCCGTCGGAGCGATGCTCACGATCTTCCTCGGGGCGCTGGCCGGCACGCTCATCTTCGGGCCGATCAGCCTGAAGACGAAGAAGCTCGTCCCGTTCGGCGTGTTCCTGGCCGTGGGCGCGGCGGCGACCTTCCTGTTCGGCGAGGCGATCGGCGACTGGTACCGGAAGCTCGTCCTCGGTGCCGGCTGATCAGCCCGGAGTCCCGGTCGTGCCCGTGAAGCGCCCCGGTCGGAAGGGGGCCCACTCGTCTCCGGGCCGGCCGCCCACGATCCCCTCGGCGACCGCGCGCCCGGCGAGCGGGGCGAGCAGGATGCCGCGGCGTCCGTAGCCCGTGGCGTAATGGAGGCCGGGCACCTCCGGGTCCGGACCGATGACGGGCAATCCGTCCGCCGCCACGGGCCGGAGGCCCGCCCACCGCTCGACCTCGACGGCCGTCGCGAGCCCCGGGGCCAGGGCCTCGACGGCGCGCCGGATGCGGGCCAGCTCAGGTTCCGTGACCTCGACCCGGAACCCAGCCTCCTCCATCGTGCTGCCGGCCACGACGAGATCCGGTCGCCGCGGGACGGCGTAGCGCCCGGCGTGATCGGCCACGATGACCCGGGGTGCCGGACCGGCGGGTCGGAGGGCGAGCATCTGACCCCGGACGGGCCGGACCGGAAGGGTGCGCGGGAGTCCGTCCACGCGTCCGGAGCCTGCGCCGCACGCGACGACGACGGCATCCGCGGCGACGGCGGATCCCTCTCGCGTGCGCACGCCGGCCGCGCGCCCGGCGCGAATCTCCAGCCGGCCCTCGCCCGTGCCCGTCCGCAGCCGCACCCCCGCGGCTCGCGCCGCGCGGGGCAGCGCCTCACGCAGGGCCCGCGGATCGACGAGCGCCTCTCCCTCGAGCCACAGGTAGGAGACGGCTCCGGGCCCCAGGCCCGGCTGGATTTCCTCCGCCCCACGCTCGGACACGACCTCGGCGCGGAGGCCCCGTTCCGCCTGCCAGCCCGCCGTGGCGAGGGCGGCGCCGTGCTCGGCCTCCGTCGCGTTGCGCACGAGCATGCCGGTGCGCCGCCACCCGACGGAGCGGCCGCCATCCTTCTCGATCCGGGCCGCGAAGTCGGGCCATTCGCCTCCGCTTCGCACCCCGAGGCGCACGAGCGGGTCCCAGTCGGCGCTCTCGTAGAGAGGCGCGATCATGCCCGCCGACGCGGCGGTCGCGCCGGCGACGGGATCACGGGCCTCGACGACCGTGACCTCGCAGCCGCGATCGCGGAGGGCCAGGGCCACGGTGAGGCCAGCGATCCCGCCGCCGAGAACGCAGACCGTCCCGCCGCCCGGAGCCCGGCGTGTCACGAATCGCTCAGGCCGGACGCTGGCCCGCGGATCGGCGGCCGGTATGGGCCTCGGCGCGGACGGCCGGCGGGCCTACCACTCGCGGCTCCCGCCGATGAGCTCCTCGATGAGGTCATCCGGCCCGCGCCCCCGGGCCTCCGCCTCGAATCCGGGGACGATCCGGTGGCGCAGCACGTCGGGGGCGATGCTCCTCACGTCGTCGCGATTCGGGGAGGGACGTCCGTCCAGGACCGCCAGGGCCTTCGCGCCGAGCACGAGGTACTGCGAGGCGCGGGGTCCGGCTCCCCACGACACCATCTCGCGGATGAAGGCGGGCGACGACGGGTCGTCCGGTCTCGTGGCGCGCGCGAGCCGCACGGCGTACTCGACGAGGCTCGGCGGGACGGGGACGCGTCGCACGAGACCCTGAAAGGTCTCAAGCGACGCCGCGTCCAGGACCGGCTCCACGCTCTCCGGCGGTCCGGCGGTCGTGAGGGCGGCGACCTCCATCTCCTCTTCGAGGGAAGGGTAGGAGATCCGGAGCTCCAGCATGAACCGGTCGAGCTGGGCCTCGGGCAGCGGATACGTGCCTTCCTGCTCGATCGGATTCTGGGTCGCGAGCACGAAGAAGGGGCGATCGAGGGCGAAGGTGTCGTTTGCGACCGTGACCTCGAGCTCCTGCATCGCCTGCAGGAGCGCCGCCTGCGTCTTCGGAGGGGTCCGGTTGATCTCGTCCGCCAGGATCACGTTCGCGAAGATCGGGCCCCGCACGAATCGAAAGACGCGCCGTCCGGTCTCGAGGTCCTCCTCGAGCACCTCCGTGCCGGTGATGTCGGAGGGCATGAGGTCCGGCGTGAACTGGATGCGGCCGAACTCGAGGCGGAGGGACTCGGCGAGGGTGGCGATGAGGGTCGTCTTCGCGAGCCCGGGCACGCCGACGAGCAGGGCGTGACCCCCCGCGAGGAGCGTCGCGAGGAGCCGGTGCACGACCTCCCCCTGTCCGACGATGCGCCTCGCGATCTGCTCCTCCAGGGCGACTCTCGCCGCTGCCAGCGCCTGGAGAAGGGCGACGTCCGGCCCCTCGTCGATCGCCCCGATCACGCTCTCGGTTCTCACGCTCGCTCCCGCTCTCGGTCCCGTGCCCGACCGCGTTGCCCCCGCGGCGCCCCGTCGCGCGCCGGGCATACCCATACCCCGGGCCTCCCGGGCGTTCCCGTCGAACACAGGTGCCGGGCCGGCGGCTCCGAGTCAAGCGCCGCGCCCCCGGGCGCCCCGGAGACGGGCTTGCGGAATTTTTCACAAGCGCCTATGATCGCCGCCGGCTGCCACCGGAGCAGGAGGACGGGACGCCGTGCGACAGCCCCATGAAGGGCGGGATCCGGCGCATCGGGAACCGCGAAAGACGCTCCCGGAGGTCGGCCGCTACAGCGGATACGGCCTCACGATCGCCCTGTCGACGGCGCTGTTCGCCTGGCTCGGAAAGCTCCTCGACGAGCGGTTCCGCACGGGACCGCTCTTCGTTATCGTAGGCACCTTCGTGGGCTTCGGGGCCAGCTTCTACAGCATGTACCGGCAGCTCGTTCTGGATCGCCCGCCCGCCCCACCTGCGTCCGGAGGACGCGACGGGAACGGGGATGGGGACGGGGACGGGGACGGAGAGCGCAGCGCGTGAGACGGACGGGCTATCTCGTCCTCACCGGCCTGCTGGCGGTCGTCGGCGCCGCCGCGGGCGCCCACGCAGGGGGACGAAGCCCTGCGGGCGTCTGGATCGGAGTCGGGACGGCCTGGCTCATCCAGGCGGCGGCCTTCTGGCCGCTCGCGGCCGGACTCGAACGCGGGGCCACGGTCCTGCGCGTCTGGATCGGCGGCATCGCGGCCCGCTTCGGCGGCCTCGCGCTGCTGTGGGCGGGAGCGGCGGCCGCGGGAGCGGCTCCGGAGAGCCTGGTCGTATCGTATGCGCTGGCTCTGTTGATCTTCCTGCTCGTCGAGGCGGTGTGGCTCGCAACGGCGAGGGCCGGGCGCGGGCCACGGACGAGGGAATCGGGGTTCAATTCGTGATCACGGGTGTTGGAAACGGTCTGGCCGTCCTCGCGCTCCTGTGCGCGGGCGGTGGCATCGCACAGGAGCACGGCGCCCCGGCCGCGGAGCCGGCGTCTCATGCCAAGGAGTGGGGCACGGAGACGATGCTCCACCACATCACGGACGCCCACTCGCTGGACGTCGGCCCGCTGTCGATTCCGCTTCCGCGGTTCGAGCCGTTCCGCGTGGGCCCCCTGACCGTGGACATGTCGATCACGAAGCACGTGTTCTTCCTGTTCGTCGCCACGCTCCTGACGATTCTCACCGTGTGGCTCGCCGCGCGCCGGGCGTCGCACCCGGACCAGGCCGGCCGCGCGCCCCGCGGCTTCCTGAATCTGTTCGAGACGTTCTACCTGTATCTGCGGGACGACGTCGCCATGGCGAACATCGGGCGCGGCGGGGAGCGCTACGTCCCCTACGTCGTCACCCTGTTCTTCTTCATCCTGTACGCGAACATTCTGGGACTCGTCCCGTTCGGCGCCACGGCCACGTCGAACATCATGGTCACCGCGGCGATGGCGCTCATCTCTCTCGCGGTCATCGAGGCGTCGGGCTTCGTGTTCCTCGGGCCCCGGGGGTATCTGGGGACGATCTTCTACCTCCCGCCGGGCCTGCCGACGTGGATGAAGCCCATCATGCTCGTCATCATGACGCCGGTGGAGATCATCGGGAAGCTGGCGAAGCCGTTCGCGCTCGCCGTCCGGCTGTTCGCGAACATGACGGCGGGACACTTCGTCCTCCTGTCCCTGCTCGGGCTCATCCTCACGTACGGGAGCTTCACGAGGCCGGCGGGGATGTTCGCGATCGTGGGCCCGATCGCGATGGGCCTGTTCGCGATGTTCCTCGAGATGTTCGTGGCGCTCCTCCAGGCGTACATCTTCACCGTCCTCACGGCGGTGTTCATCGGGCTCATCCGGCACGCGCACTGACCGTGGCCGGACACGCGCCGCCGCCGCGAGGCGGAGCGCGACAACACAAGGGAATCGAAAGGGAGAATCGTTCATGCTGAGCATGCTCGCGGCAGTGCAGGACACGGTCGGCGGGAGCGGCGACATCGGTGCCGGCATCATGATCGTCGGCGCGGGACTCGTCGTGATCGGCGCCGGAATCGGGATCGGGCGCATCGGCGGCCAGATGGCGGACGCGATGGCCCGGCAGCCGGAGGCGGCCGGACAGATCCAGACGGGTGCGATCATCCTCGCCGCCCTCATCGAGGGTGTGGCGCTCTTCGGTCTCGTCATCGCCGGCTTCATCAAGTGAGGCGACCCGGGCTCGCGGCGCTCCTCGCGGGCGCCACGCTCCTGATCCCGTCCGCCCTGCCCGCCGCCGAGCAGGATGCCGGGATCTTCTCGGTCAACCTCGGCCTCGTCGTGTGGACGTGGGTCCTGTTCCTGCTCACCCTGCTCGTCCTCGCGTGGAAGGTGTTTCCCGCCATCGCGAAGGGGCTCGAGGCGCGCCACGACCGGATTCACGGCGAGATCGAGTCCGCGCGGCGGGAGAGAGAGGAGGCGCAACGACTGCTCGAGGAGCACCGGGCGCAGTTCGAGCAGGCGCGCCGGGAGGCGCAGGACCTCCTGCAGGAGGGTCGGACCGCCGGCGAGAAGCTGCGAGAGGAGATCCTCGCCCGGGCCCGCGAGGAGCACGAGGGACTGCTCGAGCGGGCGAGGCGGGAGATCGCGAGCGAGCGGGAGGAGATGATGGAGATCCTGCGGCGCGAGACCGTGGACCTGTCCCTCGCCGCGGCCGAGCACCTCCTGCGCGAGCGGCTGGACGACGAGACGAGCCGTCGGCTCGTGCGTGACTACGTGGCGGAGCTGGAATGAGCCGGAGCGCCGTCGTGCGGAACTACGCGGCCACGCTTCTCGAGCTCGGGGCGCGGCACGGCGAGGCCGAGGCCTATCTCGAGTCGCTCGGCTCGGTGGCTGCCCTGTACCGGCTCGAGCCGGCGTTCCGCGGGTTCCTGGAGACGCCGCGCATCCCGCTCGCGGACAAGAAGCGGGTGCTCCGGGACGTGTTCGGACCCCGGATGCCGGCGCCGTTCGTTCGCTTCCTCCTCGTCGTGCTCGAGCAGCGGCGGCAGTCGCTGCTGCCGATCATGGAGGCGGAGCTCCGGCACATGCTGGACGAGCGAGCGGGGCGGGTGCGGGCGTCCGTGACGCTGGCCTCGGAGGCGGACGCCTCGCTGCGGGCGGAGATCGGCGACGCGCTGGAGCGTGTGCTCGGACGCGAGGTGGTCGCCGAATTCAGGAGCGACGAGTCGATCCTCGGAGGTCTCGTCGTGAGGGTGGAGGACCGGGTCCTGGACGGATCCCTGCGGCGGCGCATCCACATGCTGCGGCGGTCGCTCGTGGAGCGAGGCCCGTTGCCGTCCTCGGGCGGCTGATCGAACGGAAAACCGGAAGAGCGATACGATGTCCACGTCAGATGCGACGCTTCGCGCGAGCGAGATCAAGAAGGCCCTGCTCGCGCAGATCGACCACTACGAGGAGGACCTCCAGCTCGAAGAGGTGGGGGAGGTCCTCGAGGTGAAGGACGGAATCGCCCGCATCTGGGGGCTCTCTTCCGCCGTCGCCAACGAGATGCTCGAGATCGAGTCCTCGGAGACCGGCAGCCTCGTGACCGCGCTCGCGCTGAACCTCGAGGAGGACAACATCGGGGCCGTGATCCTCGGCAACTACCTGCACCTGAAGGAGGGCGACAGCGTGCGCCGGACGGGCCGGGTGCTCGAGATCCCGACCGGACCCGACTTCCTGGGCCGGGTCGTGAGCCCGCTCGGGGAGCCGCTGGACGGGAAGGGGAAGATCGCGTCCACGCGGACGATGAGAGTGGACCGGAAGGCTCCGGGGATCGTCTTCAGGCAGCCCGTCAAGGAGCCCCTCCAGACCGGAATCAAGGCCATCGATTCGATGATCCCGATCGGACGGGGTCAGCGGGAGCTCATCATCGGCGACCGGCGCACGGGCAAGACCGCGCTCGCGGTGGACACGATCCTCAACCAGCGCGGCGGCGACGTCGTGTGCGTCTACGTGGCGATCGGCCAGAAGGCGTCGACTGTCGCCTCCGTCGTGGCCCGTCTCGAGGAGGCCGGCGCGATGGACTACACGATCGTCGTCGCCGCGAACGCCTCCGATCCGGCCACGCTCCAGTACATCGCCCCGTACGGCGGCTGCGCCATGGCGGAGTACTTCATGTACGTCGAGGGCCGCCACACGCTCGTGATCTACGACGACCTGTCGAAGCAGGCCGACGCGTACCGTGAGATCTCGCTCGTGCTTCGCCGTCCTCCGGGGCGCGAGGCCTATCCGGGCGACGTCTTCTACCTGCACAGCCGCCTGCTCGAGCGGGCCGCGAAGGTGAGCGAGGATGCGGAGGTCGTGGCCGGCCACCCGGATCTCGAGAAGCCCGGCGGCTCGCTCACCGCCCTGCCGATCATCCAGACGCAGGCGGGAGACGTGTCGGCCTACATCCCGACCAACGTGATCTCGATCACGGACGGGCAGATCTTCCTGGAGCGCGATCTCTTCTACGCGGGCGTGCGCCCCGCCGTGAACGCGGGCATCTCCGTGTCGCGGGTCGGAGGCTCCGCCCAGATCAAGGCGATGAAGGAAGTCGCCGGCCGGCTGCGCCTCGACCTCGCCCAGTTCCGGGAGCTCGAGGCCTTCGCCCAGTTCGGGTCCGAGCTCGACGTGGCCACCCAGCGCCAGCTCGCGCGGGGTGAGCGGACGGTCGAGGTCCTGAAGCAGGGGCAGTACCGGCCCCTGCCCGTCGAGGACCAGGTCATGGAGATCTTCGCCGTGACGCAGGGCCTGCTCGACGACCTGGCCGTGGCGGACATCCGCGCCTGGGGGGAGAGCTTCCGCGACTACGCCACCTCGGCCCGGCCGGAGATCGGCCGGGCGATCCGGGAGGAGAAGGCGCTGAGCGAGGAGACGAAGGCGGCGCTCCGGGACGCGATCGAGACGCACCGCGAGATGTTCCTGGCGGATCGGCGCGACGCGGCGGCCGCCCGGACCGCGACGGCCTGAGCCGGGAGGCGGAGCAGACCCGATGGCGAAGGCACGCGACATCCGGCGCCGCATGCGGTCCGTGGAGAGCACGCGGAAGATCACCCGCACGATGGAGATGGTGGCGGCGTCGAAGCTCAGGCGCGCCCAGCAGCGCGTCCAGCAGGCCCGGCCCTACTCCGACCACCTGACGGACGTGATCGGGAAGCTCGTCACGCCCGAGATGACGGAGACGGAGCCGGTCCTGCGACAGCCCGAGTCGCCGCGGCGGGCGGCCGTCCTGCTGGTCACGAGCAACCGGGGCCTGTGCGGCGGATTCAACGTGAACCTCATCCGGCGCGGGCGGGCGCTCCTCGACGCGCTCGCCGCGCAGGGGACGGAGACGGAGCTCCACGTCGTCGGAAAGAAGGGCATCGGGTACTTCCGCTTCCGCGGCGTGGCGCTCGCGAGCGAGCGGACGGACATCGGAGACCGCCCGAGCGTCGCGCAGGCGCGGGAGCTCATCGAGCCCCTCGTCGAGCGCTTCGTGAAGGGGGACCTGGACGGGGTCCACCTCGTGCACGCGGAGTTTCGTAGCGTGATGAGCGCGCCGCCGACGGCGAGGCAGCTCCTTCCGGTCGCGATCGCCGAGCGGAAGGGGAGGGAGCCCTATTACATCCTGGATCCCTCGGCCGAGGCGATTCTCTCGACCGTCCTCCCGCTGTACCTGACGAACGCGACGTATCGGGCGCTCGTCGAGAACGCGGCCGCCGAGCAGGGCGCCCGGCGGACGGCCATGAAGAGCGCCACGGACAACGCGGAGGAGTTCCTCGGGGACCTCCGGCGCAGCTACAACCGCGCCCGGCAGGCGGAGATCACGCAGCAGATCTCGGAGATCATCGGCGGCGCCGAGGCGCTGTCCGGGTAGGGCCGCAACCGGCACACGGAAAGAGAAATGGCAGAGAACAACCCCGACATCGGCAAGGTCATCCAGGTCATCGGACCCGTGCTCGACGTCGAGTTCGAACCGGAGCACATGCCCGAGATCTTCACGGCGCTGGAGCTGGACTGGAGGGATGAGGACGGCGCCGAGCACCGGCTCGTGTGCGAGGTGGAGCAGCACATCGGCAGAAACCAGGTGCGCGCGGTCGCGATGGACTCCTCGGACGGCGTGATGCGCGGGATGCCGGTGCGCAACACGGGCGGCCCGATCTCCGTGCCCGTCGGCGAGGCGCCCCTGGGCCGCATCCTGAACGTGCTCGGCGATCCGGTGGACGAGGCGGGGCCGGTGGAGGTGAGAGAGCGCTGGCCGATCCACCGCGAGGCGCCGAAGTTCGTCGCCCTGGAGTCCAAGACGGAGATCTTCGAGACCGGGATCAAGGTCATCGACCTCATCGCGCCGTACGTCAAGGGGGGTAAGACCGGGCTGTTCGGCGGCGCGGGCGTCGGCAAGACCGTGATCATCATGGAGCTCATCAACAACATCGCGCAGGAGCACGGAGGACGGTCCGTGTTCTGCGGCGTGGGCGAGCGCACGCGCGAGGGAAACGACCTGTGGCTCGAGATGAAGGAGTCAGGCGTGCTGGAATCGACCGCGCTCGTGTACGGGCAGATGAACGAGCCCCCCGGTGCGCGCCTCCGGGTCGGGCTGTCCGGACTCACGATCGCGGAGTACTTCCGCGATGTGAGCCGGCAGGACGTCCTCCTGTTCATCGACAACATCTTCCGCTTCAGCCAGGCGGGCTCCGAGGTCTCGGCCCTGCTCGGACGGATGCCGAGCGCCGTCGGCTACCAGCCCACGCTCTCGTCGGAGATGGGTGAGCTGCAGGAGCGGATCACGTCCACGAGGGAGGGATCGATCACGTCGGTGCAGGCGATCTACGTACCGGCCGACGACCTGACGGATCCGGCGCCGGCGGCCGCGTTCACGCACCTGGACGCCACGACGGTCCTCTCGCGGCAGATCGCGGAGCTCGGGATCTACCCGGCCGTCGACCCGCTCGAGTCTTCGAGCCGCATCCTGGATCCGGAGTTCCTGGGGGAGCGGCACTACGCCGTCGCGACGAGGGTCCAGGAGATCCTCCAGCGCTACAAGGACCTGCAGGACATCATCGCGATCCTCGGGATGGACGAGCTCAGCGAGGAGGACAAGGTCATCGTGGGCCGCGCCCGCCGCATCCAGCGCTTCCTCTCCCAGCCCTTCCACGTGGCCGAGCAGTTCACGGGCACGCCGGGCAAGTACGTGCCGCTCGGGGACACGATCGAGTCGTTCGAGAGGATCGTGGCCGGCGAGTTCGACCCCCTGCCGGAGCAGGCCTTCTACATGGTCGGCGGGATCGGGGAGGTCGAGGCCAAGGCGCGGGAGCTCGAGGCGGAGGCCGCCTGACGATGGCCGACGGCGCGAGAAAGCTCAGGGTCAGCGTCATCTCGCCCGAGGCCGTGGGGTTCGAGGGCGAGGCGGAGAGCGTCGTCGCCCCGGCGCACGACGGCCTGCTGGGCGTCCTGCGCGGGCACGCTCCGATGATGGTTCTCCTCGGGCGGGGGGACGTCGCGATTCGCGACGGGGGCGAGACGCGCCGATTCCGCGTTTCCGGCGGCTTTCTGCAGGTTCTGGACGATGAGGTCCAGGTCCTCGTGGAGGAGATCGGACCCTCGCGCTCGACTTGACGAACGGGGCGTCGCGAGGTATGTTTTCCGGCCCGCCTCGAGAGGCGGGTTGCTTTTTGAAAATCAGGAGTGAGGGGAGTTGTGAGGAAGTGCCGAGAGGGCGCTGAAGGTGATTGGACCCTCGATGGAAGATGAGGGATCAAGCGAATAAGGGCGCAAGGTGGATGCCTTGGCACAGGCCGGCGATGAAGGACGTGGCAAGCTGCGAAAAGCCGGGGGGAGCTGCAAGCGAGCATTGATCCCCGGGTGTCCGAATGGGGAAACCCGGCCGGGGGAAAGCCCGGTCATCCCGAAGCTGAATCCATAGGCCTCGGGAAGCGAACCAGGGGAACTGAAACATCTCAGTACCTTGAGGAAGAGAAAACAACCGTGATTCTCCGAGTAGCGGCGAGCGAAAGGGGAAGAGCCCAAACCGTGCGGGCGTGACAGGCTGCAGCCGTTGTCCGTGCGGGGTTGTAGGGGCGATCCGGGAGGGTCTGCAGGTCCTCCAGGCGATCGCGTGTCGTGAGTCGAGGACGTTGGAAAGCGTCGCCGTAGAGGGTGAGAGCCCCGTAGGCGAAGCGGCACGTGGGGCCCGGGGTCGTCCCCTGAGTAGGTCGGGACACGTGAAATCCCGATTGAAGCTGGCAGGACCATCTGCCAAGGCTAAATACGAGCCTGTGACCGATAGCGAACGAGTACCGTGAGGGAAAGGTGAAAAGCACGCCGGGAGGCGGGTGAAATAGAACCTGAAACCGTGCGCCTACAAGCGGTGGGAGGAGAGCCCGGGCCTTCGGGCCCGAGTGCGATCTGACCGCGTGCCTTTTGCATTATGATCCGGCGAGTTGGACCTGACGGGCGAGGTTAAGCCGTTCAGCGGCGGAGCCGAAGCGAAAGCGAGTCTTAACTGGGCGAAGAGTCCGTCGGGCCAGACCCGAAACCAGTGTGATCTATCCATGGCCAGGCTGAAGCGGGGGTAATGCCTCGTGGAGGGCCGAACCGTTGTGGGTTGAAAACCGCTCGGATGAG
>JBHHZD010000044.1:0-17195 GCA_046757885.1 Gemmatimonadota bacterium | reverse complement strand
CTGCTCGGCCTCGAGTTCGAGGTCCGGGTACCCGAGACTGACGAGGCGTGGATGCCGGACGAAGCGCCGCCGGTAGCAGCGCGGAGGCTCGCCGAACGAAAACTCGCCGCGGTCTCCGGCGGCCCCGACGAGATCATCCTCGCCGCCGACACGCTCGTCGCGCTCGCAGGGGAGCCCCTGGGAAAGCCGCGCGATGCGCCGGAGGCGATCGCGATGCTCGAACGGCTCGCCGGGCGCCGGCACACCGTGTTCACCGGCCTCGCGCTCGCGATGGAAGGCCGGATCGAGAGCGGCGTGCGCGAGACGAAGGTCTGGGTGCGCCCGGTTGATCGGGTCGAGTGCGCGGAATACGTTGCGACGGGCGAGCCGCTGGACAAGGCCGGCGCATACGGGATCCAGGGTCTCGGAGCGGCGCTCGTCGAGCGGATCGAGGGTGAGTACTTCAACGTGATGGGCCTGCCCGTGCAGCTTTTCCTCGAGCTCCTCGGCCGGTTCAGACTCCGCTACGCCTTCGGCCGTCTGGAGGCCCGGTGATCCCCGCCCGGCGCTCGGGGCGCCCTCTCCTCCCGCCCGCCTCTGCCGGGCCCTGAAGTGCCGGAAGGGAACGCCGTCCTCGCGATCGACCAGGGGACGACGGGTTCCCGCGCGCTTCTCATGGCGCGCGACGGCCGGCTCCTCGGGTCGGCATATCGGGAGTTCCCCCAGCATTTCCCGCATCCGGGACACGTGGAGCACGACGCGGAGGAGATATGGCTCTCCGTCCTGGACGTCGTGCGCGAGACCCTCGAGGCGGCGCGGATGCGGACGGAGGACGTGGCGGCCGTCGGGATCACGAACCAGAGGGAGACGGTGGTCCTGTGGGACCGGCGGACGGGCCGGCCCTGCGGTCCAGCGATCGTGTGGCAGGACCGGAGGACTGCCGCCCGGTGCGACGCCCTCTGCGCGAGTCCCGAAGCGGCGCTGATCCGAGCCCGCAGCGGGCTCGTCATCGATCCCTACTTCTCGGCCACGAAGATCGAGTGGCTCCTGGAGCGAAACCCGGGATGGAGGGAGCGGGCGGAGGACGGGGAGATCCTGTGTGGGACGGTCGACTCGTGGCTCATCTGGCGACTCACCGGAGGTGCGGTTCACGCGACGGACCCGACGAACGCCTCTCGCACGCTCCTGTACGGGATCGGCGACGGCGCGTGGGATCCGGATCTGTGCGGAATCTTCGGCGTTCCCGCGCCCATGCTCCCGGAGGTGCGGCCGTCGGCGGGCGATTTCGGGTCGACCGATCCGTCCCTGTTCGGCGCCGAGATTCCGATCGCAGGCGTCGCGGGGGATCAGCAGGCGGCGCTCTACGGGCAGGGTGGCTGGACGGCAGGCGAGGCGAAGAGCACGTACGGCACCGGCGCCTTCCTCCTCCTGCACGCGGGCGCGAAGCGGCCTCCGGACGTCGACGGCGTCCTGACGACGGTCGCCTGCGGCCCGCGAGGAGAGCGGGCGTTCGCGTACGAGGGCTCCATCCTCGTGGCCGGGGCCGCCATCCAGTGGCTCCGCGACGGGCTCCGCATCCTGGACGATTCGGCCGACAGCGAGGCGATGGCGCGGAGCGTGCCCGACGCGGGCGGCGTCTGGTTCGTGCCCGCGCTCGCCGGGCTCGGGACTCCGCACTGGGAGGCGGACGCCCGGGGAACGATCGTGGGCCTGACCCGCGGGACGGAACGCGCGCACGTCGTCCGCGCGGCCCTCGAGGCGATGGCGTACGGGACCGGCGAAGTGCTCGAGGCGATGACGGGGGAGGGCCGGGTGCGTCTGGCGTCGCTGCGGGCGGACGGAGGGGCGGCGCGGAACGACTGGCTCATGCAGTATCAGGCGGACCTCCTAGGGGTGCCCGTGCATCGGCCGGAGGCCGTGGAGCTCACGGCGCTCGGCGCGGCCGGGCTCGCCGGCCTGGCCGTCGGGCTGTGGGAGCGGCCCGAGGACTTCCTCCCGGCGCGGGGGCGCGACCGGGTGTTCGAGCCGGGGCCGCCGGAGCGGCGCGCGGCCGCGCGGGAAGGCTTCGCGGGCTGGGAGCGCGCCGTGCGAACGGCCCTGTACTGGGCGCGCGATGGGCGGAGCTGAGGGACGCGTGGCGCGCGGTGAGGTAGGACGGCCCGTGCGCGTCGGCGTCATCGGGTCGGCGAGCGCCGACGAGACGACCCGCGAGCTCGCCCGGGCCGTGGGGCGCGCGCTCGGGCGGGCGGAGGCGATCCTCGTGTGTGGAGGGCTCGGGGGCGTCATGGACGCCGCCGCAGAGGGCGCGGCGGAGGAGGGCGGACTCGTGCTCGGGATCCTGCCGGGCGGCGACGCGGAGGACGCGGCCGCCGGCGTGTCGATCCCGATGCCGACGGGCCTCGGCCCGGCGCGGAACACGCTCGTCGTGAGGACGTCGGAGGCGATCATCACGATCGCCGGGGGGTGGGGCACGCTCAACGAGGCCGCGATGGCCATGAAGCTCGGCATCCCGCTCGTCGGCGTGCGGGATCACCTGCCGGAGACGTTCGAGATCGAGCGTTTCGAGAATCCTGCGGCCGCGGTGGCGCGGGCGCTCGAGCTCGCCCACGCGTCGCGGCGGGCGGGCGGATCCCGCTGAGAGGCGGGGGGAGGTAGCGATGACGGCCGTGTACGTGTTCGGGGGCATCCTGGCGATCCTGCTCATCGCGGTCGTCGTCGCGCCGCTCCTGGAGCGGCCGGCAACGGAGCCGCCGCTCGAGGATCTCGGTCCGTCCGCGCGCCGGGACGCGGCGTTGCGGGCGCTGCGGGAGCTCGAGTTCGAGTACCAGACGGGGAAGCTGACCCGCGAGGACTACCTGGCCGCGCGGCGGACGTACGGTCGTGCCGCGCTCGAAGCCCGGGATCGGATCGAGGAGGCCGGGTCCGGAGCCGGGCCCGCCTGCCCGGCCTGCGGCGAGCCGGTGACGGAGGGGGCGAAGTACTGCACGGGATGCGGAGGTCCGCTCTCCGGGGCCCGGGAGGCGGCGCCCGATGCCGGCTGACCGGACGGTGGACCTCCGCAGCGACACGGTCACGCGGCCCACGCCGGCGATGCGGGCGGCGATGGCGGCGGCCGAGGTCGACGACGACGTCCTCGGCAAGGATCCGACGACCGGCCAGCTCGAGCGCCGGGTCGCGGACCTGCTCGGAAAGGAGAGCGCCCTCTTCTTCCCCTCGGGCACGCAGGCGAACCAGACGGCCGTCCTCCTTCACGCCCGCCCGGGCACGGAGGCGGTCTGCGAGCGCGAGGCCCACCTCTTCCACTACGAGCTGGCGGACGTGGCGTGGCTGGCCGGCGTCCAGCTGTTTCCCGTCCCGTCGCGCGCGGGCGTGCCGGATCCGTCGGACGTCGAGGCGGCGATCCGGCCCGGCGACCGGCACCACCCCCTCACGGGGCTGATCTGCCTGGAAAACACGCACAACATGCACGGCGGCGTCGTGGTCCCCGTCGAGACGATGCGGGCGGTGCGGGATCTGGCGACGGCGCGGTCCCTCCCCGTGCACCTGGATGGGGCCCGCCTCTGGAACGCCTCCGTGGCCTCGGAGACGCCGCTGTCGGACCTGACCGCCTGCGCGGACACCGTGATGGTCTCGCTCTCCAAGGGTCTCGGCTGCCCCGTGGGCTCGGTCCTGGCGGGCCCGGCCGGGCTCATGGAGACCGCGTGGTCGATCCGGAAGCGGCTGGGCGGTGGCATGCGGCAAAGCGGAATCCTGGCCGCGGCGGGCCTGTACGCGCTCGACCACCACCTCGAGCGGCTGGCCGAGGACCACGCCCGCGCCCGCCGCCTCGCGGCGGGATGCGACGCCATCGATGGCCTGCGGGCCGAGCCGCCGGACACGAACATCGTGATGATCGGGGTGGAGCGGGACGGCGTCACGCCGGAATCGCTCGCCGCGGGTCTGGAGGAGCGGGGCAT
Organism: Gemmatimonadota bacterium; assembly: GCA_046757885.1. Classification (GTDB taxonomy): domain Bacteria; phylum Gemmatimonadota; class Gemmatimonadetes; order Palauibacterales; family Palauibacteraceae; genus JBHHZD01. Next base: position 13,260 of record JBHHZD010000044.1, on the reverse strand, counting down.
CCTCATCCTGCCGGCGGGGCCGGACCGGCTTCGGGCGGTCACGCACCTGGACGTGGACGACGAGGGGATCGAGCGCACGATCGAGGCCCTGTCGATGATGTGCCGTTGACGCCTGCCGCCCAGCCTTCGAGCTCCCGATCCGGACGGATCCCCGACCCGAACAAATTGCGAAAGGTCGGAGGGGTCTGTTATACTGCTGACCGGGCGTGACGGAGACCCACGAACCGTTTTCCGAGGATGAACCGGCGATGGCGATCGAGCTGAGCGACGAGCGGAAGAAGGCGCTGAACGTGGCGATCACCCAGATCGAGCGGCAGCACGGAAAGGGCGCGATCATGCGGCTCGGCGCCGATCAGGCCCGGGTGAAGACGGCCGCCATCTCGACCGGCGCGCTCGCGCTCGATCACGCGAGCGGGATCGGAGGCGTGCCGCGCGGCCGGGTGACGGAGATCTTCGGGCCGGAGTCCTCCGGCAAGACGACGCTCACCCTGCACGTGATCGCGAACGCCCAGAGGGACGGAGGCGTGGCGGCGTTCGTGGATGCCGAGCACGCGCTCGACGTGCAGTACGCCGAGAAACTCGGGGTGGACGTCGAGAACCTCCTCGTCTCGCAGCCCGACACGGGCGAGCAGGCGCTCGAGATCGCCGAGGTCCTCGTGCGCTCCGGCGCGCTCGACGTCATCGTCGTCGATTCCGTGGCCGCGCTCGTTCCGCGGGCCGAGATCGAGGGTGAGATGGGGGACGCGCACGTCGGCCTGCAGGCGCGCCTGATGTCCCAGGCGCTCCGGAAGCTCACCGGGGCGATCGGCCGCTCGAACGCGGCCGTCATCTTCACGAACCAGATCCGCGAGAAGATCGGCGTCATGTTCGGGAACCCGGAGACGACGACCGGGGGCCGGGCCCTGAAGTTCTATTCCTCCCTCCGACTCGACATCCGGCGCATCGCCTCCATCAAGGAAGGGAACGAGCAGGTCGGGAACCGCACGCGCGTGAAGGTCGTGAAGAACAAGTGCGCACCGCCGTTCCGGCAGGCGGAGTTCGACATCATGTTCAACGAGGGGATCAGCCGTCCGGGCCTGCTCGTGGACATGGGCGAGGAGCACGGGATCGTCCAGCGGTCCGGCGCCTGGTACTCCTACGGCGACGTCCGCCTCGGCCAGGGGCGCGAGAACGCGAAGGCCTTCCTGAAGGAGGACCCCGAGCTCGCGGACGAGATCGAGACCGCGATCCGGAGCGCGCTCGGCATGATCGAGGAGCCCGAGAAGGCGGACGAAGGGCTCGATCCGGCCCCGGAGAAGGAAGGCGCACGGCCCGCCGCGGCCGTGTCCGGGGCCGCGGCCGAGTAGCTCCCGGTCCCGCCGGGCCGTGGCCGCCCGCGCCCGCCGCGCCTCCGGCAAGGCGCGCTCGCCGGCCGAGCGCGACCCGGAATCTCCGCTGGAGCTCGCCCTGCGCCACCTCGCCGTGCGGACCCGCAGCCGGGCGGAGCTGGAGCGCCACCTGCGCCGCCGGGGGGTGCCGCCCGAGAGCATTCCGTCCGTCGTGGAACACTGCGCGGAGCTCGGGTACGTGGACGACCGGGCGTTCGCGGCCGCCTTCGTCCGCGACCGGATCCGCCTGCGACCCCGGGGCATCGCCCGGCTGCGGTCGGAGCTGAGGGCGAAGGGCGTCGATGCGGAGGACGCGGAGGCCGGGATCCGGATGGCGTTCGAGGAGCTGGGGGTGACGGAGGGGAGCCTGCTCGAGGCCGCCGCGGCGGGACGGTGGCGTGCGCTCCGGGCCCTCGCGCCTCCCGTCCGCCGCCGCCGGCTCGCCGCCTACCTTCTGCGTCGCGGCTTCCCGCCCCCGGACGTCCGGCGGGTCGTGGCCGGGCTCTCCCGGGACGAGGCCGCCCCTCGTCCACGGGAAGAGACGCCACCCGCGGGCGGATGACGGCCGCCGGCCGCGATTGTACGGGCCGGGGCGCCGCGCCATATTCCCCCCGGCCATGACCTCCGAGCACGAGACCCGATGACCGCCGACGAGATCCGCTCTCGATTCCTCGACTACTTCGAGCGCCAGGGGCACGCGCGCCTCGCGAGCAGCTCCCTCGTGCCCGAGGGGGACCCGACGCTCCTGTTCACGAACGCCGGCATGGTGCAGTTCAAGCGGGTGTTTCTCGGAGAGGAGCCGCGTGCCGTGCCGCGCGCCGCGACCTCCCAGAAATGCCTGCGGGTGAGCGGCAAGCACAACGACCTCGAGGAGGTCGGCCGCACGGCCCGACACCACACGTTCTTCGAGATGCTCGGCAACTTCTCCTTCGGGGACTACTTCAAGCGCGAGGCCATCGCCTATGCGTGGGAGTTCGTGACGCAGGAGCTGGGCCTCGAGCCCGGGCGTCTGTGGGCCACCGTGCACGAGGCCGATGAGGAAGCGCTGGCCCTGTGGCCGGAGTGCACGGACCTGCCGCCCGAGCGGGTCCTGCGTCTGGGCGACAGCGAGAACTTCTGGCAGATGGGCGACACGGGACCGTGCGGCCCGTGCTCGGAGTTGCACTACGATCTCCGCCCGGGGCACGCCACGGGCCCGATGGATCCGGCCGCCTTCCTGGCTCTCGGCGAGACGGACGAGATGATGGAGATCTGGAATCTGGTCTTCATGCAGTACGAGCGGGCCGCGGACGGCTCCGACGCGCCTCTGCCCGCACCCTCGATCGACACCGGCGCGGGCCTGGAGCGCATCGCCGCCATCCTCCAGGACACCCGCACGAGCTATCACACGGACCTCTTTCTCCCCATCCTCGCGGAGGCCGAGCGGATCGTCGGGCAGGAGTACTCGACGGAGGCGGACCGCTGGGCGGAGGGCCTCCCGTTCCGCGTGATGGCGGACCACGCCCGGGCGGTCGCGTTCATGCTCGCCGACGGGGTGTTTCCCTCGAGCGAGGGGCGGGGGTACGTCCTGCGCCGCATCCTCCGCCGCGCGGGCCGATACGCCTGGCTGCTGGGCCGCCGCGAGCCGACGCTCGACGCGCTCGTCGGCGTGGTCATCGACCGCATGTCCGGCGCCTATCCCGAGCTCGAAGCGCGGCGGGATCACCTGCTGCGGACCACGCGTGCCGAGGAGGAGCGCTTCCTGGCCACGATCGACGCGGGCATGAGCCGGTTCGACGAGATCGCGCCCGAGGGCACCTCGGGGACGATCGCGGGCGAGGAGGCCTTCCGTCTGTACGACACGTACGGCTTCCCGCTGGACCTGACCCAGCTCATGGCGGCGGAGCGGGGCTACGACGTGGACGTGGCCGGCTTCGAGCGGGCGCTCGAGGGACAGCGCGCGCGCTCCCGCGAGGCGACGGCCGCGGCGGGGGGCGTCTCGGCCGGCTCCGGCGCCGCCCCGCGGCCCGAGGCATTGGAGGCCGCGCGCGGCCTCGCCGCGGACGGCGAGCAGGAATTCGTCGGATACGCGGAGCTCGACGTCGAGTCCCCGGTCCTCGCGTACGGAGCGGTGGACGGCTCGCACGCCTTCGTCCTCGCGCGGAACCCGTTCTACGCCGAGGCCGGAGGGCAGGTCAGCGACCGCGGCATGCTCTCCGGGCGGGACTGGAGCCTGGACGTCGAGTCGGTGCTCCGGAACGAGCGGGGACAGGTCGTCGTCGTTGGAGAACTCACGGAGGGTTCGATCGCCAGCCCGCCGGCGTCCGTCCGCGCCCGCGTCGCCGAGAGGCTCCGCCGGGACACGGAGCGCAACCACACGGCGACGCACCTCCTGCACGCCGCCCTGCGGGCGGAGCTGGGAGACCACGTGCAGCAGGCCGGGTCCCTCGTGGCTCCCGACCGGCTCCGGTTCGATTTCAGCCATCACGGCCCGATGACCCCGGCGGAGAGGACACGGGTCGAGGATCGCGTGAACCGCGCGATCTGGGACAACACGCGGCTGGACATCGGACACGAGGACTATCGGCAGGCCCTGGCGGAGGGCGCGATGGCCCTGTTCGGCGAGAAGTACGGGGACGTCGTGCGCGTCGTGCGCGTGCCGGGCGTGAGCACCGAGCTGTGCGGGGGCTGCCACGTGCGCTCCACCGGAGAGATCGGCCTGTTCCGGATCACGTCGGAGACAGGCGTGGCCGCCGGGATCCGGCGGATCGAGGCCGTGACCGGCACCCGGGCGTACGAGCTCGTGCGCGACCTCGAGGGCGTGCTCGAGGAGGTCACGGGAGCGCTGCGCGTCACGACGCGCGACCTGCCGGCGCGCGTGCGCGCCCTGCTCGAGGAGCGGGAGCGTCTGGCGTCCCTGCTGGACCGGCGGCGCGGGGAGGACTCGGCGGACGTCGCCCGTGCGCTCGTGGCCGCCGCCGCGGAGCTGCCCGGTGGGCGGGGCCGACTCGCCTGCGGGCGGGCCGAGCTCGCGCCGGGCGCGGACCTGGCGGCTTTCGGGGACCGTCTGCGCGAAGAGCTGGGGTCCGGCGCCGCGATCGTCCACGTCCGCGTCGCGGAGGAGGAGCGCGATGCCTTCGTCTCCGTCGTAACCGATGACTGGATCGGCCGCGGCCTCCGGGCGGGCGACCTCGTGCGGACCGCGAGTCGCGCCACCGGTTCGGGCGGTGGAGGGCGGGCACACCTGGCCCGGGGCGGCGTCGGCGACGCGACGGCCGTCGATCGGGCTCTGGAGGAAGCCACGCGTCAGGCGCTGGAGGTCGCGCGCGGGGACGCGGAGGAGCCGCCGGCTTGACCCCGTCCGCCCGGGAGTGGATCCGGGGCCGAACCGCGGGGGTTCCGGACGAGCTGGCCCGGGAGGTCCGCAGCTGCCTGCAGGCCACGCCTTCCGGGGTTGCGGGGGGGGGATGCGGAGCAGCGCTCGGCGACGCGGCGCTCGCGGCTCTGGACGGGGTCGTCGAGGGACCGGGGAGCCGGGAGGGCGCTCTGCGTCTGCTGGCCGCCGACGCGATCCTGACATACGCCTTCGAGGCGGCCGCGGACCTGGGCGAGGACGTGCTGGATCTGGCGGATCGGCTCGGCGTGCGAGGGGCGCTCGGAGCACGACTCCGGGCCTCTCCGGCCGGGGGGCGCGGGTGACCGACGTCCAGCCCCTGGCGGACATTCACTGCCACCTCGTGCCGGGGGTGGACGACGGGGCGAGGACGCTCGAGGACGCGATCCACTACCTGCGGGAGTTCGCGAGTGAAGGCATCACCCTCGTCGTCACCACGCCGCACCTGCCGGCGGACCCGGGACTTCCGGAGCGCCGGCGCGTGATCGACGGGCGATTTCGGGAGCTCCGCGAGGCGGCGGCGGCGGCTCTGCCCGGCCTGGCCCTGGAGATCGCCTACGAGATCCGTCTCGACGATCCCGAGGCCGAGCTCCGCGACCCCGGCCTGGGCTTCCGGGACGGCCGGCTCCTGGTCGAGTTCCCGATGCTGATGCTCCCGGCGTATCCCGAGCGGATGCTGGAGGTCGTCCTGAGCCAGGGGCGCACGCCGATCCTCGCGCATCCCGAGCGCTACACGGGGATCGAGCGTCACTACGAGCTCGTCCGCCGATGGCGGGACATGGGGACGCTCCTGTGCCTGAACGCGGGCAGCCTCCTCGGGGAGTACGGGCCGGAGGCCCAGCGGGTGGCGAAGCGGATGCTGGCCGAAGGACACGCGGACTGCATCGCGTCCGATCACCACGGGCGGCCCGCCCGCTCCACGAGCCTGCGCCGGGTGTACGAGGCCGTCGCGCGGGACGGAGACGAGGAGGCGGCGCGGCTTCTGATGTGGGCGAACCCGAACGCCATCGCGCGCGGCGAGCCGGTCCGACGGGTCCCGCCGTTTCGAGTGAACGGTCGATGGCTCCGGCGGCTGGCCGGCCGCCTGTTCGGAGGGGATCGATGACGGACGGACTGCCGGGCCTGAGGGGGCGGCGGGCCGTCGTCACGGGTGGGTCGCGTGGCATCGGGCGCGCGACGGCCGTGGGACTCGCCGCCGCCGGCGCGTCCGTGGGCATCGCCTACCGCCGGGACGAAGAGGCGGCCCGGAGCGCCCTCGAGGCGATGCGGGAGGCGGGGGTCTACCCGGAGGCCCGCTTCTGGAGCTACGCCGGCGACCTTTCCCGGGCGGACGCGGCGGCGGGCCTGTTCGACTCGGTCGATCGGGAGTTCGGGGGGCTCGACGTCTTCGTGGGAAACGCCGGCGTCTGGAACGAGGGGAGCACGCCGATCGACGCCCTGGAGGAAGACGCCTGGCGGGCCATGCTGGACGCGAATCTGACCTCGGCCTATCGGACGACGCGGGCCGCCGTCGCCCGCATGGGCGAAGGGGGATGCATCGTGCTCCTCTCCTCCACGGCCGGCCAGCGCGGGGAGGCCGGCCACAGCGCCTACGCGGCGTCCAAGGGGGCGATCATCTCGTTCGTGAAGTCGCTGGCCGTCGAGCTGGGCCCGCGGGGCATCCGGGTGAACGCCGTGGCCCCCGGCTGGGTGGACACGGACATGAGCGCCTCCGTCCTGCGCCGGGGCTCCCTGGAGGCGGTCCTGCGCGAGATCCCGCTCGGCCGGGTCGCGACCGCCGAGGACGTGGCCGGCCCGATTCTCTTTCTCGCCTCGGACCTCGCGTCTCAGATCACGGGAGAGATCCTGAACGTGAACGGGGGGAGCGTCCGGTGCGGCTGAGGCCCGGATCGTGAGCGCCGGCGTCCCGGACTTCACGCCTCCGCCCGACGTCCGGCACATCGCGGACCTCCTCGAGGAGAACGGCTTCGAGGCCTGGGCCGTGGGAGGCGCCCTGCGCGACTCCCTGCTCGGCGCCGGGCAACCGGACTGGGATCTGGCCACGAGCGCCCGGCCCGCGCAGGTCCGGGCGCTGTTCCGCCGGACGGTCCCGATCGGGATCGAGCACGGAACCGTGGGCGTCCTCCTGCCCGGGGGGCCGCTCATCGAGGTGACGACCTTCCGGCTCGATGTCGAGACCGATGGCCGCCACGCGGTCGTGGAGTTTGCGGACGACATCGAGGACGACCTCGCGCGGCGCGACTTCACGATGAACGCGATGGCCTGGCGGCCGGCCACGGGAGAGTTCCGGGACCCGTTCGGGGGGCAGGCGGATCTGGAGGCCGGCGTGCTCAGGGCCGTGGGCGATCCCGCGGCTCGCTTCGCGGAAGACCGCCTGCGGGTCCTGCGGGCGCTTCGTTTCGCGGGCTGCTTGCGGCTCGAGATCGAGCCGGGGACGTGGCGGGCGCTTCGGTCCGCCGCGCCCGACCTCGGGCGCCTGTCCGCGGAGCGGGTGCGCGAGGAGCTGATGAAGGTCATGGTGACGGATCGGCCCTCCGCGGCCCTTCGCGGCTACGCGGAGGCCGGAGCGCTCGCCGCGTGGTATCCGGAGATGGACCGGGCATCCCGTGACCCCGGCTGGGAGGTCCGGCTCGCCGCCGTGGACGCGCTACCCGCCAGCCGTCTGCTCCTGCGGGTGGCGGAGTGGCTCCTGGCCCTCGGCACGGACGAGGACTCCCGCGTTCGGGAGTCGGAGGAGACCCTGGCCAGGCTCAAGTTCTCGAACGCGGACTCGGCGCGCGTCACCCACCTCGTCCGCCACTCCCCGCCGCTCGTCTCCGTCACGGATTCCTCCGCGAGCCTGCGGGCGTGGCTGGCGGAGGTGGGCGAGCGAAGCGCGCGTGACCTGTTCCGCCTGCAGTTCGCCATGGCCCGGGCGCGCGGCGCCGGGGAGACGGAGCGGATGCTCGTCCACACGTGGCGCCGGATTCACGACGAGCTGCTCGCGGGCCCGCCTCTCCGCCTGTCCGAGCTCGCCGTGGCGGGCGCCGACCTGCTGGAGCTGGGCGTGGCGGAGGGCCCCGCGATCGGCCTTCTCCTCGACGAGCTGCACGCGGAAGTCCTCGAGGACCCCGGGCTGAACGAGCGCGCCGCCCTGCTCGCGCGGGCCCGGGAGCTCATCCGGATCGGCGGGCTCGGCGCGCCGGGGGACGCCCCGGACGGGGCCCCGGCCGGGCCGCCGGGCGAAGCGTGAGCACGACCCCCGGCCTGTTCGGCCCGGACGCGGGCCGGCCGCCCCCGGCGGGCCCCGGCGGCGGCGTGCATGCGGGCTCTCCGCTGGCCGCCCGCATGCGCCCGCGCACCCTGGCGGAGTTCGTCGGCCAGGAGACGATCCTCGGCGCCGGCGGGGCGCTTCGCGAGCTCATCGAGCGGGACCGGGTGCCGAGCATGATCCTCTGGGGGCCGCCGGGCTGCGGAAAGACGACGCTGGCTGCGATCATCGCGCGGCACACGGGAGCCCGGTTCGAGCCGTTCAGCGCCGTGACCGGGGGCCTGCCCCGTGTTCGGGAGCTCATCGCGCAGGCGGAAGAGCGCCGGAGGGCGACGGGCGGCGGGACGATCCTGTTCGTGGACGAGATCCACCGCTTCAACCGGGCCCAGCAGGACGCCTTCCTGCCGCACGTGGAGTCGGGAACGATCGTGCTCGTGGGCGCCACGACCGAGAATCCGAGCTTCGAGGTCGTGGGGCCGCTGCTGAGCCGCACGCGCGTCTTCGTCCTCGAGGCCCTGTCGCCGGATCAGGTCGCGGAGATCTGCCGCCGGGCGATGGCGGACGCCGAGCGGGGGCTCGGAGGGACCGGCCTGGCGCTCGAGCCGGCCGCCCTGGGCCGCCTGTCCCGCCAGGCGGATGGAGACGCGCGCCGGGCGCTGAACGCCCTCGAGCTGGCGGCCGAGCTGGCGGCCGGCCGGGACCGGATCACGGAGGAGGACGTGGAGGCCGCCCTGCAGCGGCGCTTCGCCCGGTACGACAAGTCGGGCGAGGAGCACTACAACCTGATCTCGGCGCTCCACAAGGCCGTCCGCGGCTCCGATCCCGACGGGGCGCTCTACTGGCTCGCGCGCATGCTGGAGGCCGGTGAGGATCCGCTCTATCTCGCGCGGCGCCTCGTGCGGATGGCGGCGGAAGATGTGGGTCTCGCGGATCCGGCGGCGCTGGGCGTCGCCATCGCGGCCCGGGATGCCTACCACTTCCTGGGCTCGCCGGAAGGCGATCTCGCGCTCGCGGAGGCGTGCGCCTACCTCGCGGCGGCGCCGAAATCGAACCGGGTGTACGCGGCGTTCGGAGCCGCCCGTCGGGCGGCGGCGGACACACCGGCCGCCCCGGTGCCCCTCCACCTGCGGAACGCGCCCACCGACCTCATGCGCGACCTGGGGTACGGGCGGGGGTATCGATACGATCCGGAGGAGCCCGGAGGTGTGGCGCGCCAGACGTACCTGCCGCCGGAGCTCGAGGGACGACGGTTCTACGAGCCGACGGATCGGGGCATGGAGGCGTCGATCGCGGAACGGATGGAGCGGGCCCGGCGCGCCCGCGACGGAGGAGACCGTTAAGAGAGACACGATCGAGATCCGGCCGGCCGAGGAACGGGCCCTGCTCGTCGGCGTGCCACGCCTGGACACGCCGGAGGCCATGGTGGACGAGCATCTCGAGGAGCTCGCGCGTCTCGTCGAGACCGCCGGCGGCAGGGTCGGAGGCGTCCTCGTCCAGCGCCTGGCGGCACCCCAACCCGCCCTCTACATCGGACGGGGAAAGGCCGAACAGCTGCGGGCGCTCGTCGAGCACGAGGGGGCGACGCTCGTCGTCTTCGACGAGGACCTGTCCCCCGCCCAGGGGGCCGCGCTCGAGAAGGCCCTCGGGGTCCGGGTCATGGATCGGACGGAGATCATCCTCGACATCTTCGCGCTCCGGGCGCGAACGGCGGAATCGCGCCTTCAGGTGGAGCTCGCGCAGCTCCAGTACCTCCGCACGCGCCTGCGCCGGATGTGGACGCACCTCTCCCGAACGGCGGGGGGCATCGGGGCACGGGGGCCCGGAGAGCAGCAGCTCGAGACGGATCGCCGCCTCATCGACCGGCGCATCGCCCGCCTGCGGAGGGAACTCAAGCACATCGCGCGGGCTCGCGCCACGCGACGGAAGGGTCGGACGGGCGAGTTCCGGCTGGCGCTCGTGGGCTACACGAACGCGGGGAAATCCTCGCTTCTCGTCGCGCTCTCCGGACGCGAGCTGTTCGTCGAGGACCGCCTGTTCGCCACCCTCGACTCCGCGACCCGGGCGGTCGAGCTCGGCGACGGATACCGGGCTCTCGTGACCGACACGGTGGGCTTCATCCGCAAGCTTCCCCATCATCTCGTGGCGTCCTTCCGCGCGACGCTCGAGGAGGTGCGGGAGGCGGACCTGCTCGTGCACGTCGTGGACGCCTCGGCGCCCGGCTGGGAGCATCAGGTGGAGGCCGTGGACGACGTGCTCGCCGGCCTGAACGCACGGGACAAGCCGGTGCTCATGGCGTTCAACAAGATCGACCGCCTGACGCACGCCGAGGAGCGGGCGCTGAGACGCCGGTCCGAGGCCCTTCTCGGGCCGCACGTGCTCACCTCGGTGGTGGAGCCGAACGGGACCGCGGACCTGCGCGAAGCTTTGCGCCGGGAGGCGAGGGCCCGCCGGCCGACGGTGCGCGTGGAGCTCCCGGCCGCGGATGGTCGGACGCTCGCCGAGGCCTATCGGGAGGCCGAGGTGCTGGACCGGCGCGACGAGGGCGAGGTCATCGTGCTCACGGCCCGCGCCCCGGAGGCGGTCATCGGACGCTGGCGGGCGCTGCCGGGCGTCCGGGTCGTTCGCCAGGACGCGGCCTGATGCCGCGGGAGACCGGAGGGGTCACGATCGTCGGTCCCGGGCGCGTGGGCCTGTCGCTGGCCGCCGATCTCTCCGTGAGCCGGGCCCTCGGCCCCGTGTCCGTCGCGGGGCAGGGCCCGGAGCCGCCCGCGTTCCTCTCCCATCTCTCCGGCGTCTCCTGGCTCGCGGAGCCACGACCTTCGGGTCCGTTCCTGCTCTTCGCGGTACCCGACGACGCCCTTCCGGAGGCCATCGAGGCGTGGGCGCGCCTCGTGAGCGGCCCGGGCGCCCCGGTCCTCCCGGACGTCGTCGCCCACACGAGCGGGGCGAGAGATGCCTCCGTGCTGGCGCCGTTCTCGCGAATCGGCACGGCGGTGGTCGCCTGGCATCCTCTGGTCGCCGTGGCCGGGCCGGGTCCGGACGCCTTCCGCGGCGCCTCCATCGGCCTGGAGGGAGACGAGACGGGCCTCCGGTTCGGCGAGCGGCTCGCGGCGTCCGTGGGCGGGCGGCCTCTGCGCCTCTCGGCGGGCGGTCGGGGCGCGTACCACGCGGCGGCGGTCTTCGCGTCGAACTACCTCGTCGCGTGCCTCGGCGTCGCGCTCGACCTCCTTCGGGAGGCGAGCGGTGGGAGGGTCGGGGAGGCGGACCTGGCGCCCCTCGCGCGCTCCGCCCTACGGAACGTCGAGCGCCACGGGCTGGGACACGGCGCGACGGGGCCGCTGTCGCGGGGCGACCTGAGCACGATCGATGGCCACCTCGAGGCTCTCGACCCTCCGCGCGCGGCGCTGTATCGTGCCCTGGGACGAGAGCTGCTGGACCTCGTGCGGGAAGGTCTGGACCCGGCGACCGCGGCGGCTCTCGAGGATCGGCTCGCCGAGACGCCGTAGGTGAGCCCCGCGCAGGACGGGAGATCCATGCGTCTGTTCATCAATCTGGATCACGTGGCCACGGTCAGACAGGCGCGGCGAACCGACGAGCCGGATCCGGTTCGGGCGGCGGTGCTGGCGGAGCTCGGTGGGGCGGACGGCCTCACCGTCCACCTGCGGGAGGACCGGCGCCACATCCAGGACCGCGACGTGGACCTCCTTCTCCGGACGGCCCGGACGCCCGTGAATCTGGAAGCCGCGGCCGCCGAGGAGGTGCTCGCGAAGGCCGTCGAGTGGCGCCCGCATCAGGTCACGCTCGTACCCGAGAGGCGGGAGGAACTCACGACCGAAGGAGGGCTGGACCTGGGCGCGGGAGAGGACCGGATCCGGGAGGCGCTCGATCGGCTGTCGGGGGTGGGGATCCGGACCTCGCTGTTCATCGATCCGGACCCCGGGGCCATCGAGATCGCGACGCGCCTGGCCCCGTCGGCCGTCGAGCTGCACACGGGCGAGTACGCGAACGCGGCGGATCCGGCGTCGCGGGCCGAGCGGCTCGAGCGGCTTCGCGAGGCGGCCGACCGCGCGGTCGAATCGGGCCTCGCGGTCCATGCGGGCCACGGCCTCACGTACGAGAACGTGGGGCCCGTCGCGTCCATCCCCGAGCTGGAGGAGCTGAACATCGGCCACTCGGTCGTGAGCCGTGCCGTTCTCGTCGGCATGGAGCGAGCGGTGTCCGAGATGCGGGCGCTCGTCGCTCGGTGAGGGGCTCGTGAGGGGCCACCGCTGGAAGACGGGGCTCGGACTCGCCGTCACCGTCATCCTCCTGTGGTGGGTGCTGCGGGACGTCTCCCCCGCCGAAGTCCTGTCCGAGCTCCGGAGCGCCGACCCGTGGCTCATGGCGGGCGCGGTGGCCGTCGCGACGCTGGGCTTCGTCCTCCGCGCCATGCGCTGGCGCGTGCTCCTGCTGCCGGCGAACGACGGAACGAGCTTCGGCTCCCGCTTCGGGGCCGTGTGCATCGGCTTCATGGCGAACAACCTCCTCCCGGCCCGCCTGGGGGAGTTCGCCCGGGCCTACGCGCTCAAGCGGTCCGAGGGCGTGGACCTCAGCCCGGCCCTCGCCTCGCTCGTCGCGGAGCGGGTGTTCGACGGCCTCGTCCTCGCCTTCTTCCTCTTCGCCACGATCTCGCGGCCCGGGTTTCCGGGCGGCGGAGCCGAGGGGGAGATCGTGCTCCGCCGTCTGGCGGCCGCCGCCGCCGCCGTGTTTGCGGCCGGCTTCCTCGTCCTCTGGCTCGTGGCCCGACACCCCGCGCCGGCGATCCGGCTGTTCGAGCACACGCTGGGGCGCGTGCTCGCGCCGCGCCTCACGGACCGCGCGGTGGACGTGCTCGCCTCGTTCATCGACGGGCTCGGGGCTCTGCACCGGCTCGGGGTCTTTCTGCGTACGCTCGCCTGGACGGTGTTCGTGTGGGCGTTCATCGCGGCCTCGATCTGGCTCGCGCTGCTCGCGTTCGACATCCGCGCGCCCGGGTTCGTGGGAGCGCTGTTCCTGCAGGCGATCATCGGCTTCGCGGTGGCGATGCCCTCGAGCCCGGGCTTCTTCGGTCCGTTCGAGGCCGCGGCCCGCCTCGGGCTCGCCGCATACGCCGTTCCCTCCGCGCGGATCGTGAGCTTCGCCACGAGCTACCACGTCCTCACGTTCCTGCCCGTCACCCTGCTGGGTCTCTGGTACGTCCGGTCGTTCGGCATCCGCTGGTCCGACGTCGGGCGCAGCGACGAGCTCGAAGC
>JBHHZD010000043.1:0-17456 GCA_046757885.1 Gemmatimonadota bacterium | reverse complement strand
CCGGCTATCCGACACGATCCAGGTAGGCGATGAGAAGAAGCACGAGGATGAGCAGCAGGATCAGCGTGGATGTGCGCGGCCCCCGGGTCCGGCCGAAGCCCAGCTTCTTTCTCTCTTCTCGGATCCGGTGCAGCGACATCGGCGACGGCTCGGCGTTCGATTCGGACCGGTGGTCGGGATCGCGAGCTCAGCGATCGACGATCCGGGCCATCATCTGCGCCTCGGCCACGAGCTCATCCTCCACCTTGCCGAGGCCCTTCATCCGGCAAATGGGACCCTTGAGACGGATGACCTCGACCTCGAGACGCAGCTGATCCCCCGGCGTCACGGGACGCCGGAACTTCACCCCGTCGAGCGACATGAAGTAAACGACCTTGCGCGCGGGGTCCTCCACCTCGCTCATGGCGAGAATCCCGCCGGCCTGGGCCATCGCTTCGACGATGAGAACTCCGGGCATGATCGGGTGGCCCGGGAAGTGGCCCGCGAAGAACGGCTCGTTCATCGTGACATTCTTCAGGCCCACGACCCGTCGCCCGGGCTCGAGCTCGAGGACGCGGTCCACGAGAAGAAACGGGTACCGGTGCGGCAGGCACTCGAGGATCCGGTTGATGTCGATCGCCGGAGATCCGTCTCCGGGAGCCCGGTCGGCCGACGCTCCCGCGCGCACCCCTTCGCTCCCGCTCATCCTCTCATCGCCTCCGGAGCCCCGGCTACGGACTCGCGGCCGAATCCGCCGCGGCCGCCGGAGCGGAGCTCTTGAGGCGATCGATGACGAGCTGGGTAATGTCCAGGCTCGGGTCCGCCGACACGACCCCCTCGGTCGAAATGTCGAAGATCATCGAGTACCCCTGCTCCGTTCGGATCTGCTCGATGACCGCGCTCGCCCGCTCGAGAATGGGCTTTACGAGCTCCTGCTGCCTGGCCTTGGCCTGGTTGTCCAGCTCGGACACGCGCTTGCTCAGCGCCTGCTGCTTGTCGCGAAGCTCCTGCTGTTTCTGCTGCCGGGCCTGGGGGCTGAGCATCACTTCCTGCCGCTGATAGTCCTGGGTGAGCGAGTCCACCTCAGCGGACTGCTGAGACAGTTCCGCCTGCCAGGCACTGAACTCCCGCTGGAACGTTCTCTGGGCGTCCGCGTAGCCGGGCACCTGCTGGAGAATCTCGGCGGAGCGGAGGTAGACGAACGTGGTGCCCGTCGGGGGCGCCTGCTGGGCGGTGGCGCGACCGGCGCCGGCGACGAGCAGGACGACGGAAAGGACGACGAGCCTTCGGGTAAAGGACATGACGAACAGCTCCTCAGGTTGTCTCTCGGTTCAAGAACGCATTCGGGTAAGGTATCAGAACACCCGTCCGAAGCGGAAGTGCAGCTTCCATCCCGGGTCGGGACGACCCAGCACGTCCCGCCGGTCGAAGCCGTACGCGTAGTCGATCCCGACCGGGCCGAATGGGGTCACGAGACTGACCCCGAGACCGGCGCCGACGAGCAGGTCCGTGGGATTGAAGTCACCCGCCGAGCGCCAGGTGTTCCCGGCATCGAGGAACGCGCTCGTGAACACGTTGTCGTTCAGCTTCACGCCGAACTGGGCCGTGGTCGTGAAGAAGGACTCGCCGACCCTGTCCAGCTGGCTGAAGCGCGCGTTGCGTGGGATGTGGCCCTCCGGCGTGACCGTCGCCTCCTCGTAGCCGCGAAGCTGCTGCCCGACCTGCGTGCCACCCACGAAGAAGCGCTCCAGGAAGAAGGGGTTGTCGCCCAGGATGAGGCCCCCCTTGAAGGAGAGCCCGAAGGTCAGATCGATCGGCACGCTCTGAAAGCCCCTCCCGATCTGGCCGACCGGCACGAACCACTCGCTCTCGAACTCGTACTTCCCGTAGTCCCCGCTTCCGCCGAGAGCGCCTCCCGTGAAGCGGGCGGACAACGAGTTCCGGCTCCCCGAGGTCGGAAACAGGCCCCCTCCCCGCGTGTCTCGAACGACCCGGAGGCTGAACGTGCTCCTCGTTCCCTGCGTGATGATCTGGCGCTGATCGGGGGTGACCCCGAACGCGTCCAGGTCGCTCGTCTCGTCCCGGAACAGGGAGTAGCCGACGAAGAAGCGCGTCGACCGGAGCCGAAACAGCGGCATACCGATCTCGACGAAGCCTCCGGTCTGACGGCGGGTCCCGAGGCTGAACGTGCGAAAGCGGTCGCGGGAGCTCTGAAGGCCGATCGTGGCGGACTTGTTCGAGCCCAGCAGTTCCGGATCGGAGTACGTGAGCTCGATGTCCTGCGTCCGGCTTCCGAACAGCCAGCGGAAGTGTCCGTTCTTCGCCTGGCCGAAAAGGTTCGGCTGATCGTATCCGATGAAGCCGGCAAAGCCGGTGGCGGCGGCGGCGGACATCCCGAAGTTGATGTTGCCCGTCTGCTTCTCCTTCACGCGGTAGACCAGGTCCACATCGCCGTCGGGTCTGGGCCTGATCTGGATGGCCTGGTCGGGGGGGAGCGTCTCGAAGAAGCCCAGCGATTGAAGGTTGCGTATGCTCTGGATCAGGCGTTGCTGCGAGTAGACGTCTCCGGGGAGGGTGAGGAGCACCTGACGGATGATCCGGTCGTGCGTGAAGTCGTTGCCGACGATGGACACCTGCCGGATGTACGCCGGCTGACCCTCCTGGATGAGCCAGCGCGCCACGACGGTCGGCGAGGCTCCCTCCTCGGCCGCCGGAATGCGCTCCACGTCGGGGATGACCCGAACCTGCAGGTAGCCGGCGTCTCGATACATGTCCGCGACCTTGCCGGTCGCCTCATCGAAGGCGGCCTGGTCGAACGGCGGAAGCTCCCGGTCCCCCTCGAGCGAGCCCTCCCGGACGGGCTGGAAGAACCTGGCCAGCTCCGAGGTCGGGAATCTCCGATTTCCCTCGATGGTGAAGCCCGCGAGCCGGTACTGGGGTCCCTCGGACACGCGAATGGACACCCTTCCCTTCCCCGTCGTGGTGTCCACCACGACCGTGTCGCTCAGGACCTCGAAGTCGATGTAGCCGCGGGCCGCGTAGAACGAGGGGAGGCGCTCCGTGAGATCCAGGCGGTAGTCCTCGCGGTGGAGCTCCCCCGGCTTGAACCAGAGGAACCCCTCTTCCACAGTCTTCATGGCTCCCTGCAGATCGGAGGGGGGGAACGCCTCGTTGCCCTCGAACTCAACCCGGGCGAGCGCGAGCCGCGGGCCTTCGTGCACGCGGAACACGACCTGAAGCTCGCCGGACGCATTCGGATCGGGCACGAGACTCGTGTCGATCCGGGCCTGGGGAAAGCCGGCGTTCGCGAGGAGCTTTCGCATCATCGATCGGGCGCGGGCGATGCGGGCCGGATCGTACGAGGTCCCGCCGAACAATCCGACGCTGTCTCGGATCGTGCCCTGGCTCGCGTGCTCGAGCCCCGCGAAATCGAAGCGGCTCACGAGGGGGCGCTCGACGACGTCGATGAAGAAGACGGCAGGCTCGTGCGCCGTCACCGAGACCCGGATGTCGTCGAAATCACCCGTCGCGAAGAGCTTGCGAATCCCTTCCTGGACGTCGGGACCGTTCACGACGGCGCCGACCCGGATCCCCGCGATCGCGGCGATCTCGCCGGGCGCGTAGCGGTCCGCCCCGCGGACGACGATGCTGTCCACCGGAACCTGAAGGATGGTCTCCTGGGCCCACAATGGAGAGACCCCCGCCACGATCGAGATGGCGAGGGTCGTTCCCAGCCATGTGTGACGGCGTTGCTTCACTTCGCGGACGTGGGTGTCACCGCCCCGAAGACGAGGGACTCGTCGTCCTTGGCTACGTCGACCTTGATCTCATCCCCCTGCGCGAATTCCGCCATGAGGATCTTCTCCGAAAGCGCGTCCTCGACGTACCGCTGAATCGTGCGCTTCAGCGGCCGAGCCCCAAACTTATCGTCATATCCGTGCTCCACCAGGAACGCTATGGCTTCGTCGCTGATGCTGAGGGTCAGCTCGCCCTCGGCGAGCCTTGCCTCCACGTCCCGCAGCATGATGTGGACGATCTCCCCGATCTGTTCCCGGGACAGCGGATGGAACACGATGACCTCATCCAGCCGGTTCAGGAACTCCGGCGTGAACGTGCGCTCGACCGCGTCCCGCACGCGCTCGGCCATCTTCTCGTACTGGCTGGCCACCTCCCCGGTGGAGAAGCCGAGCGACGAGCTCGAGGCGATGTCCCGCGCCCCGACGTTCGACGTCATGATGAGAACCGTGTTCTTGAAGTCCACCACGCGCCCGTAATTGTCCGTGAGCCGACCCTCGTCCAGCACCTGGAGGAGGATGTTGAACACGTCCGGGTGGGCCTTCTCGATCTCGTCGAGCAGGATCACGCTGTAGGGCCGACGCCGGACGGCCTTCGTGAGGGCGCCGCTGTCCTCGTACCCGACATAGCCCGGCGGCGCGCCGATGAGCCGGCTCACGGAGAACTTCTCCATGTACTCCGACATGTCCACCCGGATGAGCGCCTGGTCGTCCGCGAACAGGAAGCGGGCGAGCGAACGTGCCAGCTCCGTCTTGCCCACCCCCGTGGGGCCGCAGAACACGAAGCTTCCGATGGGTCGGTCCGGGTCCTTCAGGCCCGCCCGCGTCCGACGGATCGCGCGGCTGATCGCCTCGATCGCCTCGTCCTGCCCGACGATGCTCTCGTGTAGCTCGTCCTCCATGCGGAGGAGCCGCTCGGTCTCGCCTTCCTGGAGCCGTCTGACGGGAATCCCCGTCCAACGGGAGACGATGAAGGCGATCGCCTCTTCGTCCACGAGCGGCTTGAACTCCTTGCGCTGCTTCTCCCAGTCCTCCTGGCGCTGTCGGATCTCTCCCTGAAGCTCTTTCTCCCGATCCCGCAGGAAAGCAGCCCTCTCGAAGTCCTGGTTTCGAATCGCCTCGTCCTTGAAGCCCCCCAGCTCCTCGAGCTGATCCCGGAGCTCCTGGACTTCCGGCGGCGGGACCTGGGCCCCGAGGCGCGAGCGGGCGCCGGCTTCATCGACGACGTCGATCGCCTTGTCTGGGAGGAAGCGATCGGTGATGTAGCGATCGGCGAGCTTGGCCGCGGCGACGAGAGACTCGTCGGGCACCACGACGCGATGGTGCTCCTCATAGTGCTTCCGGAGCCCCTTCAGGATCTCGATCGTCTCGTCGACCGTCGGCGCCTCGACGATGAGGGTCTGGAAGCGCCGCTCGAGCGCCCCGTCCTTCTCGATGTGCTTGCGATACTCGTTGAGGGTCGAGGCGCCCACGCACTGGAGCTCGCCCCGTGCGAGGGCCGGCTTCAGCATGTTCGATGCATCGATCGCCCCTTCCGCGGCTCCGGCGCCGACGAGGGTGTGGAGCTCGTCGATGAACAGGATGATCCCCGGCGTCTGGGAGATCTCGTTCACGATCGCCTTCAGGCGCTCCTCGAACTGGCCCCGGTACTTCGTGCCCGCGATGACGGCCGCCATGTCGAGCGCGAGCACGCGATGGTCCTTCAGGCTGTCGGGCACCTCGCTCCGCATGATCGCCTGCGCGAGTCCCTCGACGATGGCCGTCTTGCCGACCCCCGGCTCTCCGATGAGCACGGGGTTGTTCTTCTTTCGCCGCGACAGGACCTCCATCACGCGCTCGATCTCCATCTCGCGTCCGATCGTGGGATCGAGCTTCCCCTGCCGGGCGAGTTCCGTGAGATCCCGGCAGAAGTGATCGAGAGCCGGGGTCTTGCTCTTCTTCTCGGACTTCGCCGCAGGAGCCTGCGCGCCGGCCTCCGCGGCCGTGGGCATGTCGGTGCCGAGGAGCTTCAGCATCTCGGCTCTCGACTCTTCCAGTCCGATCCCGAGCTCTCCGAGCACCTTCGAGGCGAGGCCCTTCTCCTCACGCAGCAGGCCGAGGAGCAGGTGCTCCGTTCCGACGTAGCTGTGGTTCAGCTCCCGGGCCTCGGCCATCGCGTATTCCAGCACCTTCTTGGCGCGGGTCGTGTATGGCAGCTCGCCCATGGGCGTGCTGGACTTGCCCGGGCGGAGGTTCTCCTCCACGAGCCGGAGCAGATCGTCGAAATCGGCGGCGAGATTCCGCAGCACCTCCGCCGCCACCCCGTCGCCCTCGCGGATGAGCCCGAGGAGGATGTGCTCGGTGCCGACGTAGTCGTGCTGAAGCCGAATGGCTTCCTCGCGGGCCATGGCGAGGACTTTTCGCACGCGCTCCGTGAAGTTGTAGTTCATCGGGCTCTCTCTTCGGCGATCCCTCGCGTCGGCTCAGGATTCTCCTGAGGCGGCCTCCGCGGCCGATTCATCGCGGGACAGCATGCTGCGAACATACGAGGCGCGGAGCACATCCGCCTCCGCGTCCTCGAGTTTCCGGCCCTGTGCTCGCTCGAGGTGGGCACGCTGCGCGAACACCATGATTCTGTTGAGCGTCTCTACCCTGGGCATCTGGAGAAGTTTCAGGGTCAGGCCCAATCGGAGGCCCGAGAGCAGGTTCATGAGCTCGTCGGCCGGGAGACTCCTCGCGTGCCGGAGGATGCCGTATGCCCGCCACACCTTGTCCTCCAGCACGGCCGGTGCCTCCCGGACGAGCACGGCGCGGGCGTTGCGTTCGTACTCGATGACCCGGCGCACGATCTTGGCCAGGTGATCGATGAGCTCCTCCTCGCTCTTCCCGAGTGTCGTCTGGTTCGAGAGCTGGAAGAAATTCCCGATGACCTGGGACCCCTCGCCGTAGAGTCCCCGATACGTGAGCCCGACCTGCGAGATCCCCTGCAGGACGCGCGCGATCTCCTTCGTGAGAACGAGGCCGGCCAGGTGGATGAGAACGGACGCCCGGAGACCCGTGCCCGCGTTCGTCGGGCAGGAAGTCAGGAATCCGAACTCGTGGTGGAACGCATACGGGAGATGCTGCCCGAGCTCCTCGTCCAGGCCGTCCACCCGCCGCCACGTCACCTCCAGCTGAAGGCCTCCGGCGAGGGACTGCAGGCGCAGGTGGTCCTCCTCGTTCACCATCAGTCCCGTCGTGGCCGCGCGCGACAGCGCAAGCGCGGCGCCCGGCGGCGCCGGCCCGTCCTCCGTGCCCACGAGTTCCCGGCTCACGAGATGCCGCTCGACCAGCAGGCTCCGTTCCGTGGGCTCGAGATCGGCGATGTTCCAGAGGTCCGCCTCGCCCAGCGCCCCGCTCCCCGTGAGCGCCGCCTCGACCCTGTGGCGGACCTGGGCTCGATCCTCGGCCGACGCCCGGATGGAGAACGGGACTCCCTGAAGGTTCCGGGCCACCCGGACACGGGTGGAGAGGACGATGTCCCGATCCGGTCCATCCTCCTCCAGCCACTGGATACCGCGATCCGCAACGGGCGTATCGAACCGGATCATTCCGCCGTCTCCAGCGCATGGATCCGATCCCGAAGCTCGGCCGCGGCCTCGAAGTCCTCGGTCTCGATGGCGCGCTGCAATCGCCGGCGCATGCCCGCGAGCCGGGCGATCCGATCATCGACTTCCGAGCCCTCGTTCAGGTAGAGCTTGCCCACGTGTTGCGTCGAGCCGTGAAGGCGCCGCAGAAGGCCACGGAGGTGGGGCTCGAAATGGGCATAGCATTGCGCGCATCCCAGCCGACCCGACTGCTTGAAGTCGCGGGCCGTAGTGCCGCAATAGGGACACGGCTCCCCGCCGCGGGGGTCGTCCCGTTCCTTGCCGAGCTGGGCCAGGAAGTCGGCCAGGGGGGCCTTGGGAGACGTGAAGGACATGCCGATGCCCTTCTCGGCCGCGCACACGCCGCAGTAGTGCACCGTCGTCATCTCGTCGTCGACGATCTGCGTGTGGTGGATCTCCGCCTCTCGCTCCCCACAATGATCGCAGAGCATCTGCTTATCCTCGGTCTCCGTCTCCGTCCGTGCCCATGGGATCCGCCGGCTCCAGGACACCGTTCCTCAAATGCAGGATTCGGTCCGTGCACGCGGCGAGCTCCCGGTTGTGCGTCACGAGCACGAGAGCCGTGCCGTGGTCCCGGACGAGCCGAAAGAGCACTTCCGTCAGCCGTGCGCTCGTGTCCGTGTCCAGGTTACCTGCGGGCTCATCGGCCAGCAAGAGCGGGGGCTCGTTCGCGAGCGCCCTCGCCACGGCCACCCGCTGCTGCTCTCCGCCGGACAGCTTACCGGGCCTGTGATCCATCCGGTGCTCGAGTCCGACCTGCGCCAGGAGCCTGCCGGCCCTCTCCCGGGCCGACCCCCGGGGAACCCCCGTGATGATCTGCGGAATCATCACGTTCTCGATCGCGCTGAAGTCCCGTAGAAGGTGATGGAACTGGAATACGAAGCCCACGTGACGGTTCCGAAGACGGGCCAGGCCGGCGTCGTCCAGGCCGTCGAGGACCCGCCCGTCGAACGCGACCGTGCCGCGCGTGGGCTTGTCGAGCGCCCCCAGCAGGTGGAGGAGGGTGGACTTGCCGGCCCCGCTCGGCCCGGTGATCGCCACGGTCTGGCCCGTGGCCACGTCCAGGTCCACGCCACGCAGGACCCGGATCTCGTTCCCGGCGGCCCCCCGGAACACCCGGTGGACCTCGCGCGCCCGCACGACCGGTGCGCCCCTCGACTCATCCACGGCGCATCGCCTCATTCATGGCGGATCGCCTCGACGGGCGTGTACTCGGAGGCCCGGCGTGCCGGGTAGATCGTGGCGACCAGCGAGATCACGAGCGAGGCGGACAGGATGAGGGCCACATCCGCCGGATTCAGGTCCACGGGAAGCCGATCGACGAAATAGACGTCCTGGGGCAGCGTGATGAACTGATACCGCTGGAGGAGCGACGCGAGCACGCCGCCGAGAACCGCTCCCGCCGCGGTCCCGACGAGACCGATGACGAGCCCCTGCAGCATGAAGATCCTCGTCACTCCGGCCGCCGTCATCCCCATCGCACGGAGGATTCCGATCTCCCGGATCTTGTCCGTGACGACCATGATCAGCGTGGAGACGATGTTGAACGACGCCACGAGCACGATGAGGAGAAGGATCACGCCCATCGCGAGCTTCTCGAGCTTCAGGGCCGAGAACAGGCTCGCGTTCTGCCGCTGCCAATCCTCCACGTGGTAGGGGAAGCCGAGCTCGCTGGCGAGCCGTTCCGCCACGGCGCCGGAGTCCCAGGGATCCACGACGTTGAACTCGACGCCCGTCACGTCGCGATCCATCCGCAGGAGCTGCTGGGCAGCCTCCAGGTCCACGTAGGTCCACTTCGTGTCGTACTGGTACAGCCCCGTCTCGAAGATCCCGGTCACCTCGAAGAGCTTCATCTGCGGCTGGATGCCCGTCGGCGTGAGTTCGGCGCCCTGAAACGAGACGACCGTCACGAGCTTGCCGGGATAGAGCCCCAGCCGATCGGCCAGGCCCGAGCCGACGGCGATGCCCGGCCGGCCGGACTCGGTGTCGCCGAAGGGCATGCGGCCCGCGATGAGGTGCTCATCGATCTTCGTCACCGCGAGCGCCGCAGAATCACGCTGAATCCCGCGCATCACGGCGCCCTCGGCGTAGCTCTCGCCGGGGACGTTGAGTCCGACCTCCGTGTAGATGAACGGGGCCGCCGCGGTCACGGACGGATCGGCTCGAACGTGCTCGAGCACGGATCGCCAGCTCTCCATGCGCACGCCGAGCTCGAGCACGAATCCGTGCGGGTTCGCTCCGAGGATCCGCTCTCGCAGGTCGTTCTGAAGACCGCTCATCACCCCGATGACCACGATGAGCGCCATCACCCCCACGGAGACGCCGCCGATCGCGATGAGCGTGATGAGGGACAGGAAGCCCCGCCCCCGGCGACTCGAGAGATACCGGCGGGCCACGAACCACGAGAGCCGGCGGGTCTCTCCCTTCCCCGGCGCGCTCACGGGCGGGCCGGCCTCCCCTCGTCCTCCCGCAGGATGGGATACAGGATGACCTCCCGGATGCTCCTGCGATCCGTCAGCAGCATCACGAGACGATCCACGCCGAGTCCGAGCCCTCCGGTCGGCGGGAGGCCGTACTCGAGCGCCCGGACGTAGTCCTCGTCCAGAGCCTGCGCCTCCTCATCCCCTTCGGCTCGAAGCCGAGCCTGAGCGGAGAGTCGACCCCACTGGTCGAGGGGATCGTTGAGCTCCGAGAAGGCGTTCACGATCTCCATGCCCGCCACGATGACCTCGAAGCGCTCCGCGAGCTCCGCATCCCCCCGGAGCGGCTTTGCCAGCGGGCTCATTTCGATCGGGAAGTCCCGCACCACGACGGGATCCCGGAGCTCGGGCTCGACGATGTCTCCGAACACGGCGTCCAGCAGCTTGGCGCGGGAGAGCCCGGCCACGTGCTCGGGATCCCGACCGTGCCGCGCCAGCCGCTCGCGCAGCTCTCCGTCCTCCGCGGTCCGCGCTTCGAACCCCCCGTACTCCCGAATCGCGTCGAAGAACGTGATCCGTCTCCACGGCGCCGAGAGATCCAGCGTGCCCCCGTCCCAGGCGATGCGCGTCGATCCCGTGACGACCTGCGCGGCCGTCGTCACGAGCTGCTCGGCCAGGTCCATCATCCCTTCGTAATCCGCAAACGCCTCGTACGCTTCGAGCATCGTGAACTCGGGGTTGTGCGTCCGGTCGATGCCCTCGTTACGGAAGTTCTTGCCGATCTCGTACACGCGCTCGAGTCCGCCGACGATGAGCCGTTTAAGATAAAGCTCATCTGCTATACGTAGATAGAGCGGTCTATCTAATCTGTTGTGATAGGTCGTGAAGGGGCGTGCGTAGGCCCCGCCGTACAGGGGCTGCAGAACCGGAGTCTCGACCTCGAGGAATCCGCCCGCATCCAGGACCTCGCGGAGGCGGGAGATGATCCGGGCTCGGGTCCGGAAGACGTCCCTCACCTCCGGGTTCACCGCGAGATCCGCGTAGCGCTCGCGGTACCGGCTCTCGACGTTCGAGAAGCCTCCGTGCACGCGTCGCCTTCCCTCCTCGTCCCGCTCCTCCTTGCCCAGCGGCAGGGGGCGGAGCGTCTTCGCGAGAAGAGTCAGGGAGGCGACCCGAACCGTGATCTCTCCCGTGCGGGTCCGGAAGAGCGGCCCTTCGACTCCGACCCAGTCGCCCAGATCCAGCAGCGACAGGACTTCCCGCGTGGAGTCGCCGAGATCTTCCTTGCGGACGTAGACCTGGAGGCGACCCGTGCGGTCGCCGAGGTGCGCGAACGCGCTCCCTCCCATGTCCCGCATCGAGAGGATGCGACCGGCGACGCGCACGGCCGGTCCCTCCGCGTCCCTCGTCTCGTCGAAGCTCTCGAAGGCCTCCGCCAGGGACCCCGTGCGCCGAAAGCCGTAGGCGTACGGCTCGATCCCGAGCTCACGCAGCCGGTTCAGCTTCGCGAACCGATCGCGGACGGGCTTCGGGCGGTCCGGCGATGCGTACCAGTCGGCGCGCTCGTCCCCCGGACTCATGACGTCCGCCCGCCTTCTCCGCGGAGAAAGGCCTCGATGAAGGGCGCGATGTCCCCGTCGAGCACCGCGGTCGCGTTTCCGATCTCCACGCCGGTCCGGTGATCCTTGACCATCGTGTACGGCTGGAGGACGTACGAGCGAATCTGGTTGCCCCAGGAGATCTCCGTCTTGCTCTCCTCGAGCGTCCTGCGCTCGGCCTCGCGCTCCTCGATCGCTCGCTGATACAGGGCGGCCCTGAGCATCTTCATGGCCTTCGCTTTGTTCTTGTGCTGACTCCGCTCCTGCTGGCAGGAGACGACGATTCCGGTCGGCTCGTGCGTGATCCGTACGGCCGAGTCGGTCTTGTTCACGTGCTGTCCCCCCGCGCCCGAGGCGCGGAACGTGTCGATCCGAAGCTCGGCCTCGTCGACCTCGACCTCGATGTCGTCGTCCACGACCGGGTACACGAACACGGAGGCGAAGGACGTGTGCCGCCGGCCCTGCGCGTCGAACGGGGAGATCCGCACGAGGCGATGAACACCGCGCTCTGCCAGCAGATACCCATACGCGTAGTCGCCTCGGATCTCGAGAGTGGCCGACTTGATCCCGGCCTCCTCCCCGGGCTGCAGATCCAGGACGTCGACGGTGAACCCGCTCCGCTCCGCGTACCGGGTGTACATGCGGATGAGCATCTCCGCCCAGTCCTGGGATTCCGTGCCGCCGGCCCCCGGATGCACCGTGATCAGCGCATCCCGGCGGCTCTCCGGGTCGCGGAGCATGTTGCGCAGCTCGAGAGCGTCCAGCCGGGCTCCGGTGTCCGCCGCCTCCGAAGCGATCTCCTCCAGCATGTCGGGATCGTCGCCCTCGACCGCGAGCTCCGTGAGCTCCAGGAGCTCGTCGATCCGGCGGGAGAGATCGAGCCAGGGCTCCGTCCAGGCCTTGAGCTTCCGGGACCGGTCGATGATGCCGCGGGCCTGGTCCTGGTTGTCCCAGAAGCCGGGGCTGGCCATGCGGCTCTCGAGGTCCTCGAGCTCCGTCAGCTTGTCCGGGATCTCAAAGGAACCCCCGGAGTTCATCGAGACGCCGCCGCTGCTCGGCCAGCCGATCCAGGGTCTCGGTCTCGTTCGTCACGCACACGCTCCGGTGGAGGTCGCCCGATGCGCAGACGGGGTCACGAGTCCTCCCGCGACCCCGACTGGCGCGCCGAGTCTACTCTCCACGTTAACGCCGGTCAAGCGGGGCATCAACGAGCGCCAGATCCACCTCGTGTGCCTCCCGATCCACCCGCGCCACGCGCACGGTGACGGGGTCGCCGAGCCGGAAGCGGCGCTTGCGCCGCCGGCCCACCAGAGCGTGCTCGGTCTCGCGCAGGGCGTAATAGTCGTCCCCCAGCGAGCTCACCCGCACGAGACCCTCGATGTCGTAGTCCGACAGGAGGACGAAGAAGCCGAACGCCGTGACCCCCGCGATCGTCCCGGGGAACTCATCGCCCAGATGCCGCTCCATGAATTCAGTCTTCTTCAGGGCCACCGACTCGCGCTCCGCGGCGACCGCCCGCCGCTCCCGGGCCGATGCGTGGATCGCGAGACCGTCCAGATCTCCGGGCGAGGCGCTTCCGCCGCGGCGTCCGCGGCGGCCGAGGCCGCGCACGAGCGCGCGATGGAGGTGGAGGTCCGGGTAGCGCCGGATGGGCGACGTGAAGTGCGCATAGGCCTCCGAGGCGAGGCCGAAGTGCCCGAGATTCGTCTGGGCGTACCGGGCCTGCTTCATGCTCCGGAGCGTGACGGTGGAGACGAGTCCCTCCTGGGGCGTTCCCGTCATGGCCTCCACGAGCCTCGCCAGATCCAGCGGCCGAATCCGGCGCCTCGGAAGCCGATACTCGAAGGTCGCTGCGAGCGTCCGGAGGGCATCCATGCGCTCCGCATCCGGCTCCTCGTGGACCCGGAACAGGATCGGGAGCCCCCGTCGGAGCGCGAGCCGGGCAACGGTCTCGTTCGCGAGTATCATCAGGTCCTCGACGATCCGGTGGCTCTCCAGACGGAGTATCCGCTGCACGTCGGTCGGCTCGCCCGCGGCGTTGAGGATGACCCTCGATTCCGGGAGGTCGAAATCGATGCTTCCGCGTTCCCGCCGTTCCTTGCGCTGAACGGCCGCGACCCGCCGGAGCGCCGCCAGGGCCTCCACGAGGGCCCGCGGCCCCTTCTCCCGCCCTTCCATCAGGGCCTGCGCCCGCTCGTACGAGAGGCGGTGACCGCTGCGCACGACCCCTCGCACGACGCGGCCCGGGCCGGGAGAGCCCCGATCATCGACGTCGAACAGCACGGACAGGGTGAGGCGGTCCTCCCCTGGCACGAGCGAGCAGAGGTCGGAGGAAAGGGCCTCCGGAAGCATCGGGACCACCCGGTCCACGAGATACACGCTCGTTCCCCGCTCGCGAGCCTCCCGGTCGAGCGCGTCGGCCGGCTTCACGTAGAACGAGACGTCCGCGATGTGAACGCCTATCTGCAGACCGCCCTCCGGGGCGCGTCGGACGGACAGGGCGTCGTCGTGGTCCCTCGCGTCCTCGGGATCGATCGTCAGGACGAGATCCTCCCGAAAGTCTTCCCGTCCCTCGAGGTCCTCCGGCCGAATCCCGCGCCGGGCGATGCGCGTGGCTGCCCGCTCCACCTCCCGCGGAAACTCGAGAGGCAGCTCGTGGCCGAGGATGATGGCCAGGACATCGACTCCGGGCTCTCCCGGCCGGCCGAGCCGTCTCGTGATCCGGCCCACCGGGTTCGGCTCGGACTCGCCCCAGTCCACGATCTCCACGGCCACGAGCTCCCCGTCGGCCGCCTCGCCCGTGCCGTCCGGCGGGATGAAGATCTCGATGGCCAGAGGGGGCTCCCGAGGCGTCACGAATCCGTAGCCCCGCCGGGAGCGGTAGGTCCCGACGATCGTCGTCCAGGCCCGGCGAAGGATCCGCACGACCCGCCCGGCTGGATTCTTCCCCCGGCGCCGCCTCTCGATGCGGGCGACGACCGTGTCCCCCTCCACCGCGGTGCCGAGGTCACGCTGCGGGACGAAGACGTCCGCCCCCTCCCCGCTCTCGGGCAGCACGAACCCGTCCCCGGCTCGCGTCACCTGCAGACGACCCACGACGAGGTTCAGGTTCGCCGGGAGCGCGAGGCGACCCCCCCGTCCGCGGTACAGGAGGCCGATTGTCTCCATCTCCTGGATCTGCGCCCGGAAGGAGGGAATCTCCGGCTCTCGGACGCCGAGCTCGGTCGCCAGCTCTTCGGCCGTCAGCGGCCGGCCGGCCTTTCGGCGCAGGTAAGCGAGGATCTCTCCGCGTCGCCCCGACGGGGTCATCACGCCCTCAGGTCCGACGCGTGGCGTGAGGCCGGCTCAGAGCCGGACGCCAAGGGAAAGCTGGAAGGATTCGTCGCTGTCGAAGGACGCGAAATCATCGAACGCGCGGCCGAGGTCGAGGTTGAAGCGGGCCGTGGCGAATCCGATGCCCAGCGCGGGTCCTGTACGGCCCTCACCCTGCCAGGCGTAGCCTGCCCGCAGGTAGAACGTGTCGCGATACCCGAGCTGGGCACCGACGGCGGCATCCAGGTCATCGAACTCGGAGACCGGCTCCTGAACGTCGGCCATGATCCGCACGTCGAGATCCTCGGCGAGCTCCGGGCCGAGTGACAGGTGCGGGAGCAGGTCGAGGGCGGCACCGATCCGCAGTCGGGTGGGGAGGGGATCGGAAGGTCCACCCCCGGCGGACAGGTTCGTGCCCGCGTTGCGGACGACGGCGCCCACATCGAGCCCGGCGATCCCCGGCACGGACAGCACGGCCCCGACATCGAAGGCGTGCGCCGTCCCGCTGAAGTCGAATTGGGCGCACGCTCCGCTGCAATCGGAAGCGAGGCGGATGAGCTTGTAGCTGACACCCACTTCGAGCGGCTCGAGCACCGTGCGGGCCGCGGTGAGCACGAGGGCCTGGTTGCCCACGTCGAGAGTTCCGAGGGGCTGTGCCCGGGCGTCCGTTGCCTGGATGGATCCGAAATCGAAATCCTGGAAGGCGACTCCGACGACGGCGGCCGGCGTGATCCAGACGCCGCCGAACACCTGGTTCACGGCGCCGAAGTCGTTCGAGCGATGGTAGTACAGCGTGCCCCTCTCGAGTCCGGCGAGGGAGGCCGGGTTCGTCAAGGCCCCCTCGGCATCGGCCCTCCGCGCGGTGACGGCTCCCCCGAGACCCACGGACCGCGCGCCGATGGGGACGAGGAGAAAGGCAGCGGCCTCGCCCGTCGACGAGGCCTCCCGCACGTCCGTGAAGGACTGGGCGTGGGAGGGGCGCGCGGCGAGCAGGAGGAACAGCGCGGCGGAGAGGCCGCACGCCCCCGTCTCAGAACGGCTCGGCTTCATCGATCAGCATGACCGGGATGTCGTCCTCGATCCGGTAGCGAAGCCGGCAGGCGTGGCAGAGGAGCGCATCGTCCTCTTCCACGTACTCCAGCTCGCCCTTGCACTTCGGGCACACGAGGATCTCAAGCAGTTCCGCGTCGAGGCTCATGCATCACCTGTTTTCCGGGGTGGAGTATCCGAGCAGCTTAAGCTTGGCCGCATCCTGCCGCCAGTTCCGGAGGACCTTGACCCGAAGGTCGAGGTACACGCGCAACTCGAGGAGGCGCTCGATCTTTCCGCGCGCCCGGGATCCGATCTCCCGAATCGTGCGGCCGCCCTTCCCGATGACGATGCCCTTCTGCGACGCTCGCTCGACGAACAGGGTGGCGCCGATGTACACGGGAGACTCGTTCTCCCGAAACGCCTCCACGCGGACGGCCAGGCTGTAGGGTATCTCTTGGGACAGCCGATCCAGACAGGTTTCCCGTATGAGCTCCGCCACGAAGAAGCGAACGGGGGCCGTGGCCAGGTCGTCCGGCGGATAGTACGGCGGAGATGCCGGGAGCCGTGAGAGGATCGCCCGCCGCAGCTCTTCCACGCCTTCACCCGACAGGGCATCCGTGAAGAACACCGCGGTCCGGGACCGCGCCCGACCGAACCGCGCCCGGAGGACGGCCCGCCGCCCGGCGGCCAGGCCCCGGACCTTGTTCAGGCAGAGGATGGCGTCGGGGCCCCGCGGGGGCACCCAGCCGTCGGCGTGCTCGAGCGCTCCCGGATTCGTGGCGTCCGCCACGAGAACGACGACCTCGGCCTCCGTCACCGCTCGCTCCGACTCCTGGCGCATCGAGCGCTGGAAGAGGGATGTCGGCTCGAGCAGGCCCGGGGTATCGATGAAGATCGCCTGGTGGCCCTCGTCGGAGTGGATGCCGAGGATGCGCTGGCGGGTCGTCTGCGCCTTTCGCGTGACGATGCTCAGGCGCTCGCCGATGAGCGCGTTCAGCAGGGTGGACTTCCCCGCGTTCGGGAGTCCCAGCAGGGCCACGAATCCGGCCCGGAAGTCGTCGTCCGCATGGGGCATGAGGAAACCTGACACGTCGGCCCGCCGCATTCAACGCTTCCCCCGGAAAGCCGAAACCTCCGACACGCCGAGGCGCACGGAGGTCTCGATCGACAGACAGCGTGAGTGACGTGCAGGTTGACTCTAGAGATGACTCCCTAGAAAGGAGGTGATCCAGCCGCAGGTTCCCCTACGGCTACCTTGTTACGACTTAGCGCCAGTCACTGAGTTTACCTTCGACGGCTCCCTCCCGAAGGTTAGGCCACCGGCTTCGGGTACCCCCAGCTTCCATCGCTTGACGGGCGGTGTGTACAAGGCCCGGGAACGTATTCACCGTGGTATGGCTGACCCACGATTACTAGCGATTCCGACTTCATGCAGTCGAGTTTCAGACTGCAATCCGAACTGAGACCGGCTTTCTGGGATTCGCTCCACCTCGCGGCTTCGCTGCCCTCTGTTCCGGCCATTGTAGCACGTGTGTCGCCCTGAGCATAAGGGCCATGATGACTTGACGTCATCCCCACCTTCCTCCGGTTTATCACCGGCAGTCCCCGTAGAGTCCCCGGCATGATCCGCTGGCAACTACGGGCGAGGGTTGCGCTCGTTGCGGGACTTAACCCAACATCTCACGACACGAGCTG
>JBHHZD010000042.1:0-18037 GCA_046757885.1 Gemmatimonadota bacterium | reverse complement strand
CCTCGGCGTTCGTCACCGCCCGGTGCAGGAAGTCCTCAGGCACGGCCATCGCCTCATCGGCGAAGGAGATCGTGTACATGGGCTGGAAGAGCGACGCGTACACGGTGTGCTTCTGGAAGCTCTGGTTGCGCTGGAGGCCGAAGTCCGCCGACCCGGACACCTTGACGCCGAAGAACGTTCCCTGACCTCCGACCCACACCCCGCGTTCCTTGCCTCGGGGGCCGTGGGGCCCTCACGTTGCCGCGAGCGCGGGCGCGCCGGCCGGCGCGTCCGCTGGCGAGATCCATCGGGCAGGAGTCGGATACATGTCCCGCGTCGCATCTCTCCGCCGTATCCCGGGTCGTCCCATCGGCCCCCGGGCGGGGTCCCTCGCGTTCCTCGCGTTTGCCCTCGTCCTGGCCCCGCACAGCGCCCCGGCGCAGGTCGGGGGGGTCGACCTCGACACGATCCAGGCGGCGCTGGAGCACGTCTACCACGCCGACCGGATCCTGGCGGAGCTCTCCGCCGATTGATGGAGCTTTCCGGCGCATCCGCGAAGCGCCTGACCGTCGCCGCCATCGGCGGCCTGAGCGTGGACCGGAAAGTTCGGGTGGAAGGGCCCCTGCGGCCGGGGACCTCGAATCCGGTCCGCGGGACCACGGCGGCGGGCGGCGTCGCCCGGAACGTGGCCGAATCCCTCGGACGCCTCGGGTGCTCGGTGTCGCTGTTCTCGATCGCCGGCCGCGATGCGGAGGCCGAGGCTCTGCTCGACACGCTGCGGCGGGCGGGGGTGGACGTGTCGGGGGTCGAGCGGTCCGGCTCCGCTCCCACGGCCCGCTACACGGCGGTCCTCCGGGCAGACGGCGGGCTCGCGTTCGGGCTCGCCGACATGGAGATCCTGAACGAGCTCGATGCCGCGTGGGCGGAGAGCGTCGCGCCGCGCCTGGGGGACTTCGATCTCTGGCTCGTGGACGCGAATCTGCCGGCGGAGAGCCTCGCGTGCCTCCTCGGCCGGGTGCCCGAGGGCGTCAGGGTCCTCGCGGATCCCGTCTCCGTCGCGAAGGCGGAGCGGCTGCGTCCCGTGCTCGGGTCGGTCAGCGTGCTCTTTCCCGACCGCGGTGAGCTCGCCGCCCTCTCCGGCCTGCCCGCGGAGACCCCATCCGGGGTCGAGGCGGCCTCGCGCGAACTCCGCGAGGCGGGGGCGAGGACCGTCGTCGCTTCGCTGGGCGCCGACGGCGTCCACGTGTGCGCGGACGGCCGATGCGAGACGATCCGCCCGCCCGCTCCCCCGCGCGTCGTGGACGTGACGGGGGCCGGCGACGCTATCGTGGCCGGCTACGCGTTCGGCTTCGTAACGGGGGAGGCCGATCCGGTGCACCTCGGTCTCGCGGCGGCGAGCCTGGCGCTGGAGACGGATGGATCCGCGGCGAACGTCCTCACGGTCGGGCGCCTGCGGGAGCGGCTCGCCTCGGTCGGTTCCGCGTCGTTCGGGGCGGGGTCGTGAGCCCGACGATCGACGTCAGGCCGGAGGTCGCGCGGGCGCTCGAGGCGGGGGCGGCCGTCGTCGCCCTCGAGTCCACCGTCATCGCCCACGGACTCCCCCACCCGCGCGGGGTCGAGGCGGCCCTCGGGATGGAGAGCGCCGTCCGGGAAGAAGGCGCACTTCCCGCCACGATCGCGATCCTCGCGGGGCGGGTGTGCGTGGGCCTCACGCCGGAGGAGATCGGGGCGCTGGCGGGGGGGGAGGTGCGCAAGGTGAGCTGCCGGGACCTCGCTTCCGTCATCGCCGGGGGGGAGACGGGGGCCACGACCGTGGCGGCGACCGCGAGGGTGGCGACGCGGGCGGGGATTCGCGTGTTCGCGACGGGCGGGATCGGCGGCGTCCACCGGGGCGGCGAGGAGAGCCTGGACGTGTCCGCGGATCTCGTCGAGCTCGCCCGGTCGTCCGTGGCCGTCGTCTGCGCCGGGGCGAAGGCGATCCTGGATCTGCGGCGGACGCTGGAGATGCTCGAGACGCTGGGCGTCCCCGTCATCGGCTACGGGACGGACGAGCTTCCGGCCTTCTACGCGACGGAGAGCGGGCTCGCGGTCCCGCACCGGGCGGACACGCCGGAGGAAGTTGCGCGCCTGCTGGACGCCCAGTGGGGGCTCGGCCCGGGTGGCGTCGTCGTCGCCGTGCCGCCGCCCGCCGCTGAGGCGCTCGAGCGGGAGGAGATGGAGGCGCTCGTGGCCCGGGCGCTGGCCGACGCCGGAGACGCCGGGATCGACGGCGCGGAGCTCACGCCCTACCTGCTCGCCCACCTGGCGGAGGCCAGCGGAGGTCGGACGCTCGCCGCGAATCTCGCCCTGCTGGCCCGAAACGCGAGGGTTGCCGCGCGCATCGCGCGGGCGTACGCGGGTCTGCCGCCCGGCGCCTGACCCCTTCCAGGGGGGCTTGGATGGGCGGCAGCGGGGGGCGGAAGGCGGCCTAGAGGTCGATCCGCTGGATCGTGAGGGGCTGGTTCAGCGTGCAGGACACGCTGGAGCCCGCGGCGAGCACGAGCGCCGTGAGGCCCGGCCCCCGTCCTCCCGATCCGCCTCCGTTCGCGGCTCCGAGGGCGGCTCCGGCCGCGGCTCCTATGAGCGCGCCCTTCGTGTTGCCCCCGAAGATCCGGCCCAGAAGGGCGCCCGACAGCGCCCCCCGGCCGATGCGGCTGCCGGCGCTCTCTCCCGGCGGCTGTCTCGGAGCGGGGTCGGGCGCGGGCGCGGCCGCCTCGGTCGTCGTGACGGTGGCCTCCAGGGGATAGCTCTCTCCGTCCACCGTGATCTCGTCGAACGCGACCTTCAGGACGCCGGGCTCGTCCCCGCGGGGCTCCCGGACCTCCGTGACCTCGCCGAGGAGTCGGGTCCCGGCCGGGATGACCACGCGATCCCCGTCCACGACCGGATCCTGGAGCGTGGCCGTGAACAGGTCGCCCGGAGTGTTCCAGCGCGTGCTCAGGGTCTGGTCGAGACGGACCCTGAGCTCCGTCGCGGCCGGAACTGTGAAGGTCTCCGCGCGCGCCTCGCTCGCGGGCTCGTTCTCGGGCGCCGGCTGATCGGCTTCCGGCTCGGCTTCCGGCCGGCCGGGCTCCGGGGCGCGCTCCTCGGCGACCGGCTCCGGGGCCGGGACGTCCTCGGGGGCGTCCGGGACCGTACGCGAGGCTACCGGCGTCGCGGGATCGGTGGCCGGCGGATTCGCCTCCGGTGGCGGCGCGGGCCGCGTCTCGGGCTCCGGCGGCGCCTCGGGCCGGGCGATGTCCGCCAGGGGGGCGGGACCGCGGTCGGCACCGAGCGCCAGGTTCAGTTCGCGGTCGAGCGCTGCCCGCTCTCGGGCCGGAGCCGACTCCCGCGCCCGCACGAGCAGGGAGCCCGTCACGAGCGCCGCCGCCGACAGCACGGCGATCACGGCGATCTTCGGTTTCGTCATCTCACCCTCCATGCGCTCCCGCGAGCCGCGGCCTCGATCCGGCGGCCGACCCGCGCCCGCTCCTGCCTCTGTCAGGGGAAACGGACCGCGACCCGCTGCGGGTTCCACCGCGGCCGCGCGGTCGTGCGGTTCGTCGGCCGTCCCGGACGGTCGCTCGCGCCGTTGCGCACGGAGGTCCGTGCATGTATATATGAGCAGATATTCATATAATATCCCCAGCTCCTCGCCGGAGTCCACCCATGATGGACGCAGTCTGCGAAGTCGAGGTCATTCACGAGGACGCGGTGCGCGCGGCGCGGGAAGAGCGCCCCGATCCCGAGGTCCTCACGTACCTGGCGGATACGTTCCAGGTCCTCGCGAGCCCGACGCGGCTCCAGATCGTGGGTGCTCTCGCGAGGCGGGAGCTGTGCGTGTGCGATCTGGCCGCGGTCGTGGGCGCGAGCCCGTCGGCCGTGAGCCACCACCTCCGGCAGCTCCGCCAGATGAAGATCGTCCGCTACCGGAAGCAGGGGCGGATGGCGTTCTACCGGCTCGACGACGAGCACATCTCGGCCATGTTCGACATCGGTCTGCAGCACGTCCGTGAGTAGCGGGCTTCCCGTCCGCGGCCCGGAGGGACCCGGCGCGGCGGAGGCGGCGCTGGATCTGCGGGTGCCGGAGATGGACTGCCCGCAGTGCGTGACCCGCATCGAAGAGCGACTGGAGAAGCTGCCCGGCGTACGGGAGGCGGTCGGGAATCCGGTGTCCCGTCGCCTCAGGGTGGCCTACGACGGCTCGCTGGTGGACCGGGCACGCCTCCGGCACGAGATCGGAGTGCTGGGCTACCGGGCCCTGGAATCCGGCGCGGAGGCGCTGGCGCCGTCCGGCGCCTGGCGCGGATGGGCCGCGCGCCGCACGTACGCGTCGATGGGGCTGTTCGCGGCCGGGTTCCTGTGGAGGGCCATGGCCTCCGGGGGTGCGATCCAGGCGCTGCCGCCGCGGCTCCCGACGGGCCCCGACGCCCTGTTCCTCCTCGCGGCTCTCGTGGGTGGCTGGAACTTCTTCCCCACGGCGGTCCGGTCCGTCCGCGCCCGCGCCCTGGACATGAACTTCCTGATGACGATCGCGATCCTCGGCGCGGTCGGGATCGGGGAGTACCCGGAGGCGGCGGCGATCGCGTTCCTGTTCTCGCTCGCCGAGCTGCTGGAGACGTTCGCGGTGGACCGGGCGCGCCGCTCGGTGGAGTCCCTGCTCGAGCTCTCGCCCTCGAGAGCGACGGTCGTGCGCGAAGGACGGGAGGTGGCCGTCGGAGCGGACGAGCTCGTGCGCGGGGATCTCGTGATCGTGCGGCCGGGGGAGCGCATCCCGGCCGACGGCATCGTGGAGGAGGGCGCCTCCGCCGTGGACGAGTCCCCGATCACCGGTGAGGCGATGCCCGCCGAGAAGTTCCCGGGCGCGGAGGTGTTCGCCGGAACGATCAACGCCCAGGGCTTCCTGCGGGCCCGCGTGTCCCGGAGCTCACGCGAGACGACGCTGGCCGGGATCATCCGCCTCGTCGAGGAGGCGGAGGGACGGAAGGCCCCCTCGGAACGTTTCGTCCGGCGGTTCGCGAGGGTGTACACGCCGGCCGTCACGCTGGCGGCCGTCCTCCTGGCCACGCTGCCGCCCCTCGCGCTCGGAGCCCCGTTCGCGACCTGGTTCCTGCGCGGCCTGACGCTGCTCGTGATCGCCTGTCCCTGCGCGCTCGTCATCTCCACGCCCGTCGCGGTCGTGAGTGGGATCACGGCGGCGGCCCGCAACGGGGTGCTCATCAAGGGCGGCGACCACCTGGAGGCGATGGGGACGATCGACGTCGTCGCCTTCGACAAGACCGGGACCCTGACGCACGGCCACCCGGAGGTCACCGATGTGCTGCCGGCTCCGGGGCGGACGGTGCCGGAGGTCCTGGGCCTGGCCGCCGCCGTCGAGGCGCTCTCGGAACACCCGATCGCGCGGGCCATCGTGCGGGCGGCCTTCGAGCGGGAGGTCGGTCCTGCCCGGGGGGGCGTCACGCGATTCGAGGCGATCGCCGGCCGGGGAGCGGCGGCCGACGTGGACGGAGAGCGCGTGACGGTCGGCTCGCCGCGCCTCTTTCGCTCGGACGCCCGGCTCGATGCGGACGTCGTCGCGCTGCGCGACGGAGGGGCCACGCCCGTCGTCGTGGGGCCGACCGATGCCCCGGTCGGCGTGATCGGGCTTCGGGATCGGGTGCGCGACGGCGCCGCGGGAGCGATCGCCGCCCTCCGCGCGTCCGGCGTCCGGCGGGTCGTGATGCTCACAGGCGACGATCCGAGCGTGGCGGCGGCGATCGGGGCGGACCTGGAACTGGACGAGATCCACGCGGGCCTCCTTCCGCACGAGAAGGTGGAGCTCGTGCGGCGGCTCGAGAGTTCGACCGGCCGGGTCGCCATGGTCGGGGACGGCGTGAACGACGGACCGGCGCTCGCGGCGGCGACGGTCGGCATCGCGATGGGCGCGGCCGGCAGCGACACGGCGCTCGAGACGGCGGACGTGGCCCTGATGGGCGACGACCTCTCCCGCCTGCCCTACGTGTACCGGCTGTCGCGCCGGGGGAGACGCGTCATCCGCCAGAGCATCGCGGCCTCCATCGCCGTGAAGGGGCTGCTCGCGGTCGGCGTCCCCCTCGGCCTCGTGTCGCTCGTCGCCGCCGTGCTTGCCGGCGACATGGGCACCTCGCTCGCGGTGACGGGGAACGCCCTGCGCCTCGCGGACCGGAATCCCTGAGCGGCCGCGCGGCTCACGGCCGCAACTCCGCCCGCTCCGCGTCCGTAGGCTCATCCACAGCGGATCTCCGCCGCGAGGCGGACGCGTGGATCGCGAAGAGGGGGCTCAGGGCATGGGACGGCTCGCGCGGGATCTTCGACACGGGCTCCGGATGTTCGTCAAGACGCCGGCGCTGTCGCTCATCGCCGTCGTCACGTTCGGTCTCGGCATCGGACTGACGACGACCATCTTCAGCATCGTGAACGGGGCCATGTTCAAGGGCCTCCCGTTTCCGGAGGCGGACCGGATCGTGGCCCTCGGGCGCGCGGACCTGGACCGCAACATCCAGAACATGGGCGTGAGCGTCCACGACTTCGTGGATTGGCGGGAGCAGCAAACCGCGTTCGAGGCGCTCGGGGCGTTCAGCGGCGGAACGATCAACCTGGTGGGTCCGGACGAGCGTCCGGAGAGGTACGTCGGGGCCTTCGTCACCGCGAACATGTTCGACATCCTGCGGGTGCCGCTGGCCCTCGGCCGCGGCTTCCTCGCGGGCGAGGACCTGCCGGGGGCGGAGCCCGTCCTCGTCCTGAGCCACGACGTGTGGCAGCGGCAGTTCGGCGGCTCTCCGGACGTTCTCGGACGAACCGTGCGGGCGAACGGCGTCACGCGGACCATCGTCGGCGTGGCTCCCGAGGGATTCGCGTTTCCCGCGAATCAGCAGCTGTGGGTGCCCCTCGAGATCGACGCTCTCGCCTCCGAGCGCGGCGAGGGGCCCAATTACCTGGGGGTTGCGCGCCTGCGGGACGGCGTGTCCCTGGACCGTGCGGCCGCCGACCTGGCCACGATCGCGTCGCGGCTCGAGCAGGCCTACCCCGAGAGCAACGAGGGCGTGACGGCCCGGATCGACCCGTACACGGACCGCTTCATCGGGCCCCAGCTCGCGGCCATGCTGTACACGATGCTCGGCGCCGTCATCGGCGTCCTCCTCATCGCGTGCGCGAACGTGGCGAACCTCCTGTTCGCACGGGCGATGGCCCGCTCGAGGGAGATGGCCATCCGCTCCGCCCTCGGGGCGAGCCGGGGGCAGGTGGTCCGGCAGTTCATGACGGAGGTCATCGTGCTCGCCCTCGTCGGGGGCGCCCTGGGAACGGCGCTCGGCTACGCCGGCGTGGGGTGGTTCGAGGCGACGCTCGTGAACAACCCGCCCCCGTTCTGGATCACGTTCGGGGTGGACGCCCGCGTCGTCCTGTTCATCGTCGGCGTCACGGCGTTCGCGGCGCTGTTCTCGGGCCTCGTGCCGGCGCTGCGCGCATCGGGCCAGAACGTGAGCGGGGCCCTGCGCGACGAGGGGCGCGGATCCTCGAGCTTCCGCCTGGGCAAGTTCACGGGGGGGCTCGTCATCGCGGAGGTCGCCGTCTCGTGCGGGCTCCTCATCGCGGCGGGCCTGATGATCAAGAGCGTCGTTCGGCTCACGACCGTGGACCTGCCGTTCCGCACCGATGGGATCTTCACGGCCCGAATCAGCCTGCCGCAGATCGACTATCCGGACACCGTGAGCCGGGTCGGGTTCTACGAGCAGCTTCTCCCCCGCCTGCAGGCGCTTCCCGGGGCCGAGGCCGTCACCCTGTCGGACGGTCTGCCCGCTTCGGGGAACGGCACGCGGGTCATCGAAGTCGAGGGGCAGACGTACGCCACCGACGACGACTACCCGCGGGCCCGCGAGGGGATCGTGACCCCGGGGTATTTCGACACGTTCGAGACCGGCCTGCTTCGGGGAAGGGCGTTCCGAGCCTCGGACCGGATGGAGAACCTGCGCGTGGCCGTGGTCAACGAGACGTTCCTGGCCACGTTCCTCCCGGACGGGGATCCCCTGGGCCGGCGGATCCGCATGCGGCTTCCGAGCGGGGCGGCCGACACCACGGCGAGCTGGCTCACGGTCGTGGGCGTCGTCCCGGACCTGCGCATGGAGGGCATCGGAAACAACAACGCGAGCCCCGCGGGCTTCTACATCCCGATCGCCCAGAGTGGGGTGAGCGGCTTCGTGAGCATGGGGATGCGCACGGCCGGCGACCCCATGTTCATGACCGCGGCCGTCCGCCAGGCCGTGGCGTCGCTGGACCCGGACCTGCCGATCTTCAACGTGATGTCGATGAACGAGGTCGTGGCGAACAACACGTGGTTCTTCCGGGTGTTCGGGACGCTGTTCATGATCTTCGGCTTCGTGGCGCTCTTCCTGGCCTCCGTCGGCCTGTACGGCGTGATGTCCTTCGCCGTGAACCGCCGCACGCGCGAGATGGGGATCCGGATGGCGCTGGGCGCGCACGGGATGGGACTCGTGCGCCTCGTCATGCGAAGGGGCATGGTGCAGCTTGCGGTCGGCCTCCTCATCGGGCTCGGCCTCGCGATCGCGGCCGCGGGTCCGCTCCAGATCATCCTGTTCGAGGTGAGCGCCCGCGACCCGTTCGTGTTCGGCATCGTCGTGCTCGCCCTCGCCTCGTCGGGCGTGCTGGCGAGCTTCGTGCCCGCGAACCGGGTGACGCGGGTGAACCCGCTCCTCGTCCTCGCCGCGGAGTAGATCCCCGCGGCGGAGACCTCAGTCCAGGCTCGGCACGGGACCGAGGACGTCGGTCACGGACAGGAGCTCGATGGGGCCGAGGTCCAGCGCGCGCACCTGGTCCTCGATCGCGGCGCGGTCGCCCACGACGACGATGACGAGATTGTCCGGGTCCACGTAGCGGCGGGCCGCGCGCAGGACGTCGTCCTTCGTCACGTCCAGGATGTGCCGGGTGAAGTCTCCGAAGTAGGTGTCCGGCAGGCCGTACGTGAGCAGGTTCTCGAGCTGTCCCGCCACCTGGCGCACGGTCTGGAAGCTCCTCGGGTACCGCAGCGCGACGTAGTTGCGGGCCCGGTCCAGCTCATCGTCCGGCACGGGCGACCGGATCCCCTCGAGCTCCTTCATGAACTCCGCCAGGGCCGGGCCCGTGACGTCCGTCTGCACATCGGCCGACGCGACGAACGGCCCGGGGGCGGGTCGGAAGGCGAAGAAGGAGCCGGCTCCGTAGGTGTAGCCCTTGTCCTCGCGCAGGTTCTGATTCAGCCGGGAGGTGAACGACCCCCCGAGAATCGTGTTCATCACCGTGATCGCGAAGTAGTCGTCCGTGAGACGGGGGGCTCCGATGCGGCCGATGCGGATGACGGACTGGGCGGCTCCGGGCTTGTCCACGAGGTAGATCTTGCGGCCCCGGACCTGGGCGGCGCTCGGTACGGTCCGCCGCTCCGTCTCGCCCCCCGACCAGGAACCGAACGCTTCCTCCAGCCTTGGCCGGAGGGACTCCGGCGTGACGTCGCCGACGACGACGAGCATCGCGTTTCCGGGCCGGAACGCCTCTCCGTAGAAGGCGCGCAGGTCCTCGACGCCGACCGACCGGAGCGCGGCCTCGGGGTCGGCGGGCGGTCCGTAGGGATGCTCGTTGCCGTACAGGAGGCGGTCGAAGAGGACGGGCGCGATCGCGCGCGGGTTGTCGTGGGCCTGCACGAGCTCCGTGAGGCGCTCCAGGCGCATGCGGTCCAGCTCCGGCGGCGGAAACGTGGGCCGGAGGACGACGTCCGCCATCAGGCCGAGCGCCTCGTCCAGCTTCGAGAGCGGCGTGTGCAGCGAGACGGAAGACGTGTGGTACCCGGCCGTCGTGGAGAGGGAGACGCCCAGGAAGCCTATGGCGTCGGCGAGCTCGAGCGCGTCCCGGTCTCCCGCGCCCTCCCGCAGCATCGCGAGCGTGAGGTCGGCGAGGCCGCGGCGATCCGCCGGGTCGTTCACGCTCCCCTCCCGCACGAGCAGGTCCACCTGCACGAGGGGCACCTCGTGCTTCTCCATGAGGACGACGGGTACGCCGTTCGACAGATGCAGCCTCTGGATCGCCGGCAGGCGTAGCGCGGGAGGCGGTCCGATCTCCGGCGGCGCGCTCCGGTCCACGTGCACGACCTGTGCGGCGGCGCCCGGCGCCGCCAGGAGCAGGCCCGCGAGCGCGGCGGCGAGGCGCGCTCCGGGGAAGGGGCTCGCGTTCATCATCTGGCTGTCGCTCGGTTCGAGGAACTCTCGCACGGCTCGCGGCGCGCTCACGGCGTCAGCTCCCGCTCGGGCACCGCCATGCCGGGCTGTCCTTCCGGCACGATGCTGAGGACGAGCCGGCCGTCATCGCGCAGGTAGCGCCTCGTCATCGCCTGGATGTCGTCCGGGCCGAGCGCCCGGTAGCGGGAGAGATCCTCGTTGAAGTAGTCCGGGTCGCCCGTGTGGAAGTAGTAGTGGTTGAGCTGGTTCGCCTTGCCGCCGAATCCTCCCACGCGCTCCAGCTGGTCCAGGAAACCGGCCTCGAACTGGTTGACCGCCCGCTGCACCTCCCGCTCCGCCGGCGGCTCCGCCTTCAGCCGGTCGATCTCCTCGCGGATCACGGCCTCGAGCTCGCCCAGCGAGTGGCCCGGCCGCGCCGTCGCGATGACGATGAACGACGAGGCGAGCTGGCGGCTGAACTGGAAGGCCGACACGTCCTGCGCGATCTGCATGTCGTACACGAGCCGCTTGTAGAGCCGCGACGTCTTGCCGCTGGTGAGGATGCTGGCGAGGACGTCCATCTCCGCGTCCCCGGGCGCGTAGTACGCCGGACTCGGCCACGCGAGGTACAGCCGCGGCAGCTGGACCCGATCCTCGAGCACGACCCGCTTCTCGTGGTCCAGCCACATCGGGGGCGCGCCGAGCGGGGGCACGGGCGGTCCGCTCGGGATCTCGCCGAACCACTTCTCCACCAGACCGCGCGTCCGCTCGGGGTCGATGTCGCCCGCGATCGAGAGGCTCGCGTTGTTCGGCCCGTAATAGCGCCGGAAGAAGCCCACGACGTCGTCGTAGCCCGCGGCCGTGAGGTCGTCCATGTACCCGATCGTGGGCCAGTGATAGGGGTGATCCTCGGGCGCCAGCGCCTCGCCGATCGTCGGAAAGGCCATCCCGTACGGCCGGTTCTCGTAGGACTGACGCCGCTCGTTCTTCACGACGTCGCGCTGCCCGTCCACCTTGCCGGGCGTCATCGCGTCCAGCAGCCATCCCATGCGGTCGGACTCGACGAACAGCGCGAGCTCCAGCGCGTTGCTCGGAACGTCCTCGTAGTAGTTCGTGCGGTCGGGCGTCGTGGAGCCGTTGTTGCTGCCGCCGGCGCCCTCGAGCCACTCGTCGAACTTTCCCTCCGGCACGTGCCCGGATCCCTCGAACATGATGTGCTCGAACAGGTGCGCGAAGCCCGTTCTTCCGGGCTTCTCGCGGCCCGAGCCCACGTGGTACCACAGGTTCACGCTCACGAACGGCGTCGAGTGGTCCTCGTGCAGGATCACGTTCAGGCCGTTCGGGAGCTTGAACTGCGTGTAGGGCACGCGAAGGGACGTCTCCTGGGCGCCGGCGGGGCTCGCGAACAGGAAGAGGAGAGGCACGAGAAACGGAAGGCGCTTCGGTCGCATCATCGTCACCCCCACCCGTTGAGGCCGGACTCGCTCGTACGCGCCCGAAACTAGACGGGGCTCGTCCCCGGGTCCAGCTTCGCCGGAGACGTGACGGGCGGCCCGGCCGGGCGTACCGCATCGGGACCTCCCGATCCCGTGGCGGAGACCTGGAAGCGGCGGATCGCCGACTGGCGGGCGCGGCTGGAGGCCGGGGAGGACCCGCAGGTCGTGCGCGCCGAGGCGGCCGATTCGGGTCTCCGCCCCATGCCCGTCGCGGACCAGATGGCCCTGCAGTGGGCGCTCATCGCCGCGGGACTCGAGGTGACGGCCGCGTTCGGGGAGGACGGCACGGCTCCTTGACAGCCGGGGGAGTTCTCCAGAAGCTGGAATCCTTTCCGGCGCTCTCGCCTCGCCGGCGCGCGGCGGGGCTCTCTTCCGGCGGAGGGCCGGATGCAACGAAGGGGTGGGAATGAGTGAAGGGGCGGTCTCGACGGACCATCCCGGGACGGACGGGGCGGAGGCGCGGGAGGTTCGCGACGTCGTCGTGATCCGCTTCGCCGGCGATTCCGGCGACGGCATGCAGATCACCGGGACGCAGTTCACGATCGCGACCGCCCTCGAGGGCAGCGATCTGGCCACCTTCCCGGACTATCCGGCGGAGATTCGCGCGCCCGCGGGGACGACGTTCGGCGTCTCCGCCTTCCAGGTCTGCTTCGGATCCCGCGACATCAAGACGGCCGGCGACGAGCTGGACGTGCTCATCGCGATGAACCCCGCGGCCCTCAAGGTGAACCTCAAGAGTCTCCGGATCGGGGGCACGATCCTGCTCGACGCGGGGGCCTTCACAGAGCGCAACCTCGCGCGGGCCGGATTCGAGACGAATCCCCTCGAGGACGAGGCCATCCTCGCCCCGTACCAGTTGCTGGCGCTCGACATCACCCGGCTCACGCTGGGCGCCGTCGAGAACTTCGAGCTGTCCAAGAAGGAGTCGCTCCGCTGCCGGAACATGTGGGCGCTGGGCCTCATGCTCTGGATGTACGACCGGGACAAGAGCGCCACCGTGGACTGGCTCGCGCGCAAGTTCGCCGGCAAGGGGGCCGTGGCGGACGCGAACATCGCCGCCCTCAACGCGGGCCACGCCTTCGGGGAGACGGTCGAGATGCCCGGCCACGTGGCCGGGTACACGGTGTCGAAAGCGACCCACCTCGCGCCCGGAGCGTACCGGACCGCGAGCGGGACGGAGGCCCTCGCCTGGGGTCTCGTGTCCGGCCTGAGGTCATCGGGGCTGGACCGGCTCGTGTTCGGATCCTACCCGATCACGCCGGCCTCGCCGCTTCTCCACTCGCTCGCGGATCTGCGCGAGCTCGGGGTCGTCACCTTCCAGGCCGAGGACGAGATCGCCGCGGTCTGCTCGGCGATCGGGGCGAGCTACGCCGGCGCGCTCGGCGTCACCTCGAGCTCGGGTCCGGGGATCGCGCTGA
Organism: Gemmatimonadota bacterium; assembly: GCA_046757885.1. Lineage (GTDB taxonomy): Bacteria > Gemmatimonadota > Gemmatimonadetes > Palauibacterales > Palauibacteraceae > JBHHZD01. The sequence goes on along the minus strand of JBHHZD010000042.1, from coordinate 4,909 downwards.
AGACGGAGGCCATCGCGCTCGCGGTGAGCGCCGAGCTGCCGCTCGTCGTGGTGAACTCCCAGCGCGCGGGCCCGTCGACGGGCATGCCGACGAAGACCGAGCAGTCGGACCTCTTCCAGGCCCTGTACGGGCGGGCGGGGGACACGCCCGTGCCCGTCATCGCCGCCTCCACGCCGTCGGACTGCTTCGAGGTCGCCCGGGAGGCGGTGCGGCTCGCCACGAAGTACATGACGCCGGTGATGCTGCTCACGGACGGCTACCTGGCGAACGCGGCCGAGCCGTGGCTCATCCCGGATGTGGACGGCCTGCCCGACTTCCCCGTCCCCGCCCCCCCGGCTCCCGGCGGCTTCGAGCCGTTCGCGCGGGACCCGCAGACGCTCGCGCGGCCCTGGGCCGTGCCGGGGACGCCGGGCCTCGAGCACCGGATCGGGGGACTGGAGAAGCGCTCCGGAAGCGGCCACATCTCTTACGATCCGGAGAACCACGCGGAGATGACGTCCCTCCGCCTCCGCAAGATCGACGGGATCGCGGGGGACGTGCCCGAGCAGGGGGTCTCGTGCGGCGAGGCGGGCGGCCGGCTCGCGGTCGTGGGATGGGGGTCCACGTTCGGCCCGATCGCGAAGGCCGTCGAGTGGGCGCGCGCGGACGGCAAGGACGTCTCGCACGTCCATGTCCGCTACGTGTGGCCCCTGCCGCGCAACCTCGGGGACCTGCTCGCGAGCTATGACCGGATCCTGGTGCCGGAGATGAACGCGGGCCAGTTCCTCACGCTCATCCGGAGCATGTACGTGCTCCCGGCCCGCGGGCTCTCGAAGATCGAGGGGAAACCGTTCAAGATCGCGGAGATCTCGGCCGCGATCGACGCATCCCTGGAGGATTCCGAATGACGACCGCACGATCCACATCGTCTCCGACCCCGCTCGCGGCGAAGGACTTCGCGTCCGATCAGGAGGTTCGCTGGTGTCCGGGCTGCGGGGACTACGCGATCCTGAAGGCGATCCAGAAGACGCTCGCGGAGGTCGGGGCCCGGCGGGAGAACACCGTGTTCATCTCGGGCATCGGCTGCGCGGCCCGCTTCCCGTACTACATGGACACGTACGGCTTCCACACGATCCACGGCCGCGCGCCCGCGCTCGCCACGGGGGCGAAGCTCGCGAATCCGGACCTGGACGTGTGGGTCATCACGGGGGACGGGGACGGGCTCAGCATCGGCGGGAATCACATGCTCCACGTCCTCCGGCGGAACGTGGACCTGCAGATCGTCCTGTTCAACAACCAGGTCTACGGGCTCACGAAGGGCCAGGTCTCACCGACCTCCCGGGTCGGCACCCGCTCCCCCTCCACCCCCCGGGGCTCGATCTCGCGGCCCGTGAACCCGGCCGCCATGGCGCTGGGAGCCGGGGCCCGGTTCGTGGCCCGCGCCATCGACATCGACCAGGCTCACCTCACCGACGTGCTCAAGAGCGCGCGGGAGCACCGGGGCACTTCGTTCGTCGAGATCTTCCAGAACTGCGTCGTGTTCAACGACGGCGCGTTCTCCGCCTTCGCGGACCGGAAGGCGGCGGAGTCGCGCGTGGTGGCCCGGCACGGCGAGCCCCTGCGCTACGGGGTCGAGGGTGCGAAGGGCCTCCGCCTTCGCCCCGGCTCCCTGGAGCTGGAGATCGTGGAGGTGGGCGATGCGGGCGTGCCCGAGGCCGAGCTCCTCGTGCACGACGAGACGAGCCGTCCCCTCGCTTCCATGCTCGCGGAGCTCGAGCCGCCGGACTTCCCGATGGTGCTCGGCGTCCTGTACCGCGACCCGGCGCCCGTGTACGAGGAGGAGGTCTACAGCCAGCTCGAGCCGGACCGGGAAAGGCGCACGCTCCGCGAGCTCCTGCACGCGGGCCGGACCTGGAGGGTGGGCTAGGAGCCGTCGCCTCCAGAGGCCAGTGACCGGATCCGCGCGAGACGGGCGGCCATGGCCTGAATCGCGGGCGCCAGCAGCTCCGCCGCCTCGGGCCGCACGGGGCCGAGGCCGGTCAGGTGCTCCGGCCCGCAGTCCAGGATGCGCGACCACCAGGCCGCCGCCCAGGCCCCGATGCGCCGCTCCAGGTCGGTCTCGCGCGGCGCGATCTGAATGCCCGCCATCCGTCCGCCCGCGTTGACTTCGTCGATGAGAGCGGCGAGCTCCGCCGCGATCTGGGACTCGGCGCCTCCCGCGCCGTGCCGCCGCTCCTCGAGCTCAGACCGGAGGTCCGCCGCCTCCGCCAGCAGTCGTCCGAACCGGACCTCGAGCCTCCGGGCCTGATTCTCGTTGAGCATCGCACCCTTCCCCTGGCGTTCGGCGAACGGCCGGCACGGCGGATCCGCGCCGCTGGACAGGGACCCCGGACGACCACAGGTTGCGGAGCTCGTCTCTTCCATCTGCAGCCGGATGCCGACCCGTGAGAGAGTTCATCGAGAAACTGCAGCGCCGGAAGCTCGTCCGCACGGCCATCGTGTATCTCGGCGCGGGCTGGGCGTTCGCCCAGGTCGTCGAGTTTCTCGTCCAGAACTACGACGTCTCGAGGAAGCTGCTGGATGCGACCATCGTACTTCTCGTCCTGGGTTTCCCCGCGGCGCTCATCCTCTCCTGGTACCACGGGGAGAAGGGACTGCAGCGGGCCCCGCGCTCGGAGATCCTCCTGCTGTCGGTCCTCGCCGTGCTCGGGGCCGCTGGACTGTACCGGGTCGCGGAGCGCGCCCCGCTGCCGGGACGGGAGCTCGCGGTGGCCCCGATCGGGGAGGCCGACCTCGGCCCCGGGTCCGTCGCCATCCTTCCGTTCGCGAACAACACGGAGGCGGACAGCCTGGACTGGCTGGGCCCCGGGCTCGCGGACATGATGACGACACACCTGGCCCAGCTTCCGGCGCTCCGCGTCGTGAGCGTCCAGCGTCTGCTGGATCTCCTGCGACAGGCGGGCCGGGAGGAGACCGACCGGATTCCGGAGCGACTCGCGCTCGATGTCGCGGCGCGATCCGGCGCCCACTTGCTCGTGCGCGGGTCCATCGCGCGATCGGGCCGCGACGTGCGGATCGACGTGCAGCTCATCGATCTGGCGGATGGGACGGTCGCGGGCGCCGCGAGGGCCCGCGGTGTGGACATCTTCAACCTCATCGACTCGGTGTCCACCGAGCTCTCGGGGCGCCTCGTCGCCTCCCCCGTCGAGCCCACCGAGCTCACGCCGGTCGCCCGCCTCGTGACGGGCAACCTCGACGCCTACCGGGAATACCAGCAAGGACTGCGGGCCGAGCGGCGGTTCCAGCTCGACGAGGCGCGGGGCCACTACGCCGCGGCCGTGGCCATGGACTCCACGTTCGCGCTCGCCGCCTTTCGTCTGGGACTTCAGCACGGCCAGGCCGGGAATCAGCGGGCGGCGTCGGACGCGTTCGGGCTCGCTCAGCGGCACATGGAGAGCGCCTCGGAGCGCGATCGCCTGCTCATGGAGGGCCTGTTCGCCTTCTTCGCGCTCGATCTCGAGACCGCGGAAGCCCGCCTTGCCCGGCTCGCGGCCCGCTACCCCGATGAGAAGGACGGGCGGATCTGGCTCTCGATCCTGTACGCTCGACTCCAGAAGCCGAACGAGCAGAGACGAGTGCTCGAGGAGACGATCCGCCTCGATCCGTTCTACGCGCCGGCGTACAACCAGCTGGCGTACCTGGCGGCCGGGCAGGGCGAGACCGCCCGCGCGGACTCGCTCGTCCGGCGCTACGTGGCGCTCGAGCCCGACGAGCCGAACCCCCTCGATTCGAGGGGGGAGATCCTGGAGATGGCCGGCCGTCTCGAGGAGGCGCGGGAGTCCTACCGGGAGGCGCTCGAGATCGACCCGGGGTTCTTCCAGTCCCTCGATCACCTCACGCGGACCTACCTGAACGCGGGCGACCCGGCCGGCGCCCGGAACGCGTTGCTCCCCTACCTCGAGAGCGACGATCCCGATGCCGCGGTCGAGGTCCGGCTGCTTGCGGGTGACACGTACGCGGAAGAAGGCGAGTACGTGCTGGCTCTCGGCTACTACCGCCGGGCCGTCCGCCAGGCGGCGAAGGCGGGCCGCACGGACCTGAGGATCAAGTCGCTGATCGAGCTTGCGGCGCTCGCGGCCCCCGCCCGCCGGTACGAGGAGGCGGAGCGGGCCCTCGACAGCCTCCATGTTCTGGATCCGTACAACGTGAGCGCCTTCATCGTCCGGCTCGGGCTCCTGGGAGACCAGGGCCGCCTCGAGGAGATCGAGGAGCTCCGGCAGCAGGTCTCGCGGGAAGCGCCGGTCTCGGCCCCGGCCGTCGTCCGGCAGGTCACCCGTGCCCTCCCGCACGTCGCCGGTGGATTTCTCGCCTATTATCGGGGCGACCTCGAAGGCTGCATCGATGAGCTGACGAAGGCGCGCCTCGTCGGCGGGCCGCAGGGGCAGTTCCTTCTGTTCATCCAGGAGATGGATGCCCTCATCCGAGTCGGTCGTCCGGAAGCGGTGTTCCCGATGCTGGACACCGTGGAGGGGAGCCTGAGGGCCGTCGGCCATTCCTCCCGCCTGGACCCGGCCGTGCTTCACGTCACCGCCTATCTCCGCGGCCGCGCCCACGAGGCGTCCGGAGACGCGGCCGCGGCCCGCCGTGTCTACGCCGACCTTCTCGGGCGAATCGGGGACGGAGCGCGGGAGATCACCCTCATGGCCGACGCGGCCGACCGACTGGCCCGGCTCGAGTCCGCAGCCGGTCCCTAGGACGGATCCGGGGGCGCCCGCTCGCGGGATCGGAACGATCGCGCTCCGCGGCCGGTACTGGGGACGTTCCCCCGGCGCACGCCGGAGCCCAGATGCGAGGGAGGTCTGCGTGAAGAAGCGTCCGTGGCTGGTCGCACTCGTCCCCCTGCTGCTCGCGAGCGCCGCGGGCCGGACCG
>JBHHZD010000041.1:0-18921 GCA_046757885.1 Gemmatimonadota bacterium | reverse complement strand
AACCTGGACTCTCTTGGTCCAGAGCCAAGCGTGTTGCCAATTACACCACGGGCCACCGGAGCCCCACCATCCGTCCGATGGGGCAGCGATAATAGGGCGATTCGAAGTTCGGATCAAGGCGGAAGCCTCTGTGCGGTGGCGCTCCCGAGGGCGCTTCGACGCGGACGGGCGCCCAGGTAGCGGGCGATGGCGGCGAGCGCGTCCGCCTCGATGAGTCGGACCTCGAGCCGGGTCTGGCGAGGCCGCCGGGCCCACCGCGCAAGATCGCATTCGAGATCGACGAGGAGCAGATCGGAGATCCGGGCCGCGCGTTCCCGGCTCCGGGCGTCATCGGGTGAGGCGGCGACGCAGCCGAGCCCTCCGCCGGGCCGGCTGGCGGCCAGGTGACGGACGCTCTCCCGAACGATCCGGCTGGCGGAGATCACGCCCACTACGGACGGAGTCGGGAGCCCGAGGATCCGCGCTCGCTCGCGGCGGCCGAGTCCCACGCCGACGGGCAGGAGCTCCGTCCACGGGGAAAGCGCCGGCTCGAGTCGGGCCGCTGGCGCCGGGCGGGCGAGCACGATGCCGCCATCGATCGCCGCCGGCCGCCGCAAGACGGCGCGTAGCCCCATCCCGTGCACCCGGTAGTCGCGCAGGGCCTTCCGGAGCTCGGCGACGACGAGCGACCGCAGCTCCGGCTCCTCTTCCACGAAGAACAGGTGCCGCCGGCTCACGGCGCGCTCCCAGCGGCGCAGCCCGCGCGCCACCTCGGCCACGCTCCGTCCGCCGGCGCGCTGTACGGCCAGGAAGCGGCGGAAGCCAGACTCCGCAGGGATCCCGGGGTCACCGAGGCCCGGCCTTCGGACCCACACGCCGCTGCGCGCGACGCTGCGGACGAGCCCCAGCCGGCCGAGGTCGCGGTAGGCGGCGGCGACCGTGTTCGGATGTACGCGCAGATGGCGCGCCAGGCTGCGGACGCTCGGGAGCCGCGCGCCCGCGAGCAGCGCGCCGTCCGAGATCGCAACCTCCACGCAGCCCGCGATCTGCAGGCGTACCCTCGTTCGCTTCGAGCTCGAGGCCGATCTGCCGGCGGATGGGGACGCGACTCGCGCGCGAGACGCGAAACACTTCGGTCATCGAGGTCCGATCGAACTCCCGCGCGAGGGTCGTCCCGGAGCCGCGCCCGCCGCGAGCCGGCTCCGCCCGTGTCCGACCTGTCCTCCTCCCGTCCCGCCTGTATATTCCCCGCCGTTCTCAACGACATCTCAACAAGGGCGACGGAATGAAATTTCTGGTTCTCGGCGGAGGCCTTCAGGGCTCCGCCTGTGCCTACGATCTGCTCACGCAGGACGACGTCGAGCGCGTGACGCTCGCCGACGCACGGCCGGACGCCGGCGCTCCCTTCCTGCGCGACTACGAGAGGCTTCTCCGGGAGACGCTGGACTTCGCGGACGAGGCCGCGGTGGCCGACCGCATGGCGGCGCACGACGTCGTCCTCTCGGCAGCGCCCTACTTCCTCAACGGGACGCTCGCCCGCCTCGCCCTCGAGGCCGGCTGCGATTACAGCGACCTGGGCGGAAACACGGAGATCGTGTTCGCGCAGATGGAGATGGACGAGGAGGCGAAGAAGGCCGGTTGCACGCTGATCCCGGACGTCGGCCTCGCGCCCGGGCTCGTCAACGTCCTCGCCGCCGAGGGCATACGCCGGCTGGACGAGGCGGAGACCGTGCGCATGTACGTGGGCGGACTCCCGCAGAATCCCGTGCCGCCCCTCGGCTACCAGATCGTGTACTCGCTGCGCGGCGCACTGGACTACTACACGACTCCGTCCTGGATCATGCGCGACGGCGCGCCGACGCAGATCGAAGCCCTGTCCGAGGTCGAGGAGATCGAGTTTCCGGAGCTCGGTACGCTGGAGGCCTTCCACACGGGGGGTGGGGCGTCCACGATGCCCTGGCGCTACGAGGGCCGGGTGAGCCGGTTGGAGTACAAGACGCTCCGGTATCCCGGACACGCGCACATCATGCGCTCGATCCGGGAGCTCGGGCTCCTGTCCGATGAGCCGATCCAGGCGGCAGGGAAAACGGTCGTCCCCCGCGACGTGTTCATCGCGGCCGTGACCCCGCACCTCACGCGGCCCGGCGAGCCCGACCTCGTCGCTCTCCGGGTCACGGCCGAGGGGACGCGCGACGGGGAGCACCTCGCGCTCACGTGGGACCTCCTGGACCGGGAGAACGAGGCGACGGGGATCACGGCCATGGAGCGCACGACAGGCTTCACGCTCAGCATCGTGGGTCTCCTCATGGGGCGCGATGTCATCGACGCGGCCGGCGTGATGCCGGCCGACGAGGGGATCGCGGCCGAGCCGTTCCTCGCCGCCCTCGCCGAGCGCGGGGTCAACGTTCGGTACTCGGAGAGGAAGATCTGACGCAGATGGCGGAACCGACCGGGAGCGGGGGCGCGGCGGCGGAGAGCCACTACCGGAAGCTCGAGCGCCTCTACGTCGGCGCCCCGAACAACGAGTACTACCGGCCGTCCATCCGGATCGAGCGCGAGCGGGCCGAGATCTCGATCGACGCCCGGCCCGAGCTCTTCCACGCGGCGCACGCCGTGCACGGCTCCGTGTACTTCAAGCTCCTGGACGACGCGGCCTTCTTCGCGGCGAACTCCGTCGTGCCGGACGTCTTCGTGCTCACCGCCTCCTTCCACATCGTCCTCACCCGCCCCGTGGCGGAGGGCCGCATCACCGCGGCGGGCCGGCTCCTGAACGCGTCCCGCCGGGTGCTCGTGGCGGAGTCGGAGCTGCGGAGCGAGGCGGGCAAGCTGCTCGCCCACGGGTCCGGCACCTACATGCGAAGCGAGATCCCGCTCGGGCCGGACGTCGGCTACGTCTGAGGGCGGGCGCGGCGGGCGCCCAGCGTCATCAGCAGCTCGTCCAGCGGAAGGGCGTTCAGGACGTCGGCGGGCTCGAGCCACGCGCGGCGCGCCTGCTCCACCCCGTACCGCATGAGATCCAGATCCGCGATCCGGTGCGCATCCGTGCTGATCGCGATCCTCACGCCGCGCCGCTTGGCGAGCATGAGGTGGGTGTCCCGCAGGTCCAGCCGGTTTGGGTGGGCGTTCAGCTCCATGGCGACGCCGCGCTCCGCCGCGCACTCCAGCACGGCGTCGAGGTCGAAGTCGAACGGATCCCTCCGGTTGATGAGCCGGCCCGTGGGGTGGGCGAGGATGTCCACCGCCGGATGCGCGAGGGCCCGCACGATCCGCGCGGTCTGCTCGGCGGCCGGAAGGTCGAAGCGGGAGTGCACGCTCGCGACCACGACGTCCAGGCCCTCCAGCATCTCGTCTTCCAGATCCAGCGATCCGTCCGCCAGGATGTCCACCTCGAGACTGCGCAGGAGGCGGATCTCCGGGTGCCGCGCGGCGACCTCCTCGATCTCGACCCACTGCTCGCGGAGCTTCGCCGCGTCCAGGCCGCCCGTCATCGCGAGCGCCTGGCTGTGGTCGGTGAGGGCGAGGTAGGCGTAGCCCCGCTCGGCGCAGGCCTCCAGCATCTCCTCGATCGAGTTCTTCCCGTCCGACCAGGTGGAGTGCATCTGGAGGTCACCCCGCAGGTCCTCGAGCGTCACGAGCCGCGGCAGCGACCCGGCGGCCGCCGCCTCGATCTCTCCCCGTTCCTCGCGCAGCTCCGGCGGGATCCACGGCAGGCCGACCGACGCGTACACCCCCTCCTCGGTCTCGCCCGCCACTCGCGGCCCGGTCTCGTCCCCCTCCGCGAGCTCGAACACCCCGTACTCGGAGATGCTGAGCCCGCGCTCCAGGGCGCGCTTGCGGAGCGTGATGTTGTGCTCCTTCGAGCCCGTGAAGTAGACGAGCGCGGCGCCGTAGCTCTCCGGCGGCACGACCCTGAGGTCCACCTGGAGCCCGGAGGCGAGGTGGACGGTGGCGCGCGTGTCTCCGGCGCGCTCGACCTCACGGACCGACGGATGCGTGGTGAACCGCTCCATCACCGGCCCCGGGTCGGTCGCGGCGACGAGGATGTCGATGTCGCCCACCGTCTCCCGGCGGCGCCGGTAGCTGCCCGCGGTCTCCATTTGCCCGGTCTCCGGCGCTCCGCGCAGGTGCTCGAGCAGGGCCGCGACGATCTCGTCCGCCTCCGCGAGCAGGGTACGGTCCTGCCGCTCCCGGGCCCGCGCGATCGCCTCCAGGATCCGGGCCTGCGTCTTCTCGCCGAATCCCTCCAGGCGCGCGACCTCGCCCGCCTCCGCCGCGGCCGCGAGGTCCTCGACCGTCGTGACGCCGAGCTCCTTCCAGAGCCGGTGGATCTTCTTCGGCCCCAGCCCGGGCAGGCGCTTGAGGGCGACGAGCGACCGCGGGACTTCTGCCGACAGGGTCTCCAGCAGGCGCAGCCTCCCCGTCGTGGCGAGCTCGGTGATGTGGCTCGCCATGTCCTTGCCGATCCCCGGCAGCTCGGTGAGGTCGCCGCCCTCCTCCACGAGCTTGCGCAGCGGCGCGGCCTGGTCCTCGACCGTGTGGACGGCGTTCCGGTAGGCGCGGATGCGGAACGGATTCGTGCCGCCGCGGATCTCGAGCAGGTCCGCAACCTCCGTGAGGATGCGGGCGATCTCGACGTTCTCCACGGTCAGCTCTCGTCCCGGGCGTCCCGCGGACCGGTGGCGGCCCCGTCGGCGTCCGTCGTGCCGGCTGCCGCTTCGCCACCCGCTCCCGACTTCTCGAGCAGGGCGCGGAATCCCTCCTCGTCCAGGACCTCGACGCCCAGCGTCCGGGCCTTCTCCAGCTTCGAGCGCGCGTCGGCGCCGGCCACCACGTAGTCCGTGCGGGCGCTCACGGCGCCCGTGACCCGCGCCCCGAGCGCCTCGACCGCCTCCTTCGCCTCCGGGCGGGCCATGCTCTCGAGCGTGCCGGTGAACACGAACCTCTTCCCGGCCAGCGGGGCCTTCGCCGCCTCCGCCCCGGATTCGACCGGGACGGGCAGGATCTCCATGTGCTCGCGGAGGCGCTCCACGATCTGGCGGTTGTGCGGATCGGCGAAGAAGCCCGCGATGTGGGCCGCCATCACGGGGCCCACGCCGTCCACCTCCTGGAGCGTCTCCTCGTCCGCCGCCATCACCGCCTCCAGCGTCCCGAAACGCCGGGCGAGGTCTCTCGCGCCCGCCCCGCCGACCTCCGGGATCCCGAGGGCGATGAGGAACCGGGGCAGCTCGACCCGGGCCGCGGCCGCGATGGCGCCGACCAGGTTCGCGGCCGAGGTCTCCGCGAATCCCTCCAGGGACGTCAGGTCCTCGGCCCGGAGCTCGAACAGGTCCGGGACCCGGCGCACGAGGCCCTGCTCCATGAGCAGGCGCGCCGTCTCCTCCCCGAGCCCCTCGATGTCCAGGGCGCCCCGGGAGCCGAAGTGCTGGAGGCGCCCGGCGAGCTGGGCCGGACACGCGAGCCCGTTCGGGCACGCGGCGAAAGGGCCGCGCTCCTCGAGGGCCGACCCGCAGGACGGGCAGGTAGACGGGACGGCGGGCGCCTCCCCGCGCTCCCGGCCCGATTCCTCGATCCGCTCGACGACCTGCGGGATCACGTCCCCCGCGCGCTGGATCCTCACCAGGTCGCCGACCCGCACGTCCTTGCGCGCCAGCTCCTCGCGGTTGTGCAGCGAGGCGCGGCTCACGGTGACGCCCCCGATCTCCACGGGCCGGAGGAGCGCGACCGGCGTCACGACGCCCGTGCGCCCGACGCTCCACGCGATGCGCTCGATCCGCGTGCGCTCGGCCCGCGGCGGGAACTTGAACGCAAACGCCCAGCGGGGATGGCGCGATGTCGCGCCGAGGACCTCGCGCGCCGCGAGATCGTCGAGCTTGATCACCACGCCGTCGATCTCGAAGTCCAGCTCGTCCCGGCGGGCCGCGAGGTCGGCGTGATAGGCCAGGATCTCCTGGACCGACGACGCCCGCGCCGCCAGGTCGTTCACCCGGAACCCCCAGTCGATCAGGGCCCCGAGGACGTCCCACTGGGTCGTCGCCGCGAGGCCCGCGGAGGCGAGGACGTCGTAGGCGAAGAAGTCCAGCGGCCGGCCGGCCGTGACGGCGGGATCCAGCTGCCGCAGAGAGCCGGCGGCCGCGTTGCGCGGGTTCGCGAACGGCTCCCGCCCCTCCGCGAGGAGGCTCTCGTTCAGGGCCTCGAACGCGCCGATGCGCAGGATCGCCTCGCCGCGGATCGCGAGGACGGCCGGGGGCGGCCGGCCCGCGTCCCTCAGGCGCAGCGGGATCGCCGCGATCGTGCGCGCGTTCTCGGTCACCCCCTCGCCGCGCACGCCGTCCCCGCGCGTCGAGGCCCGGACGAGGATGCCGCCCTCGTACACGAGCTCTAGCGACAGCCCGTCCAGCTTCGGCTCCAGCACCCACGAGGGGGCGTCCTCGCCGCCGAGGCCCCTCTCGACCCGCTCGACGAAGCGCCGGAGCGCGTCCTCCTCCTGGTCGGAGTCGAGGCTCAGCATCGGGGCCGCGTGCTCGACCGTGGGGAAGCTCTCCAGCGGCTCGCCCCCCACGCGGACCGTGGGCGAATCGGGCGTGCGCAGGTCCGGGAAGGTCTCCTCCAGGTCCCGGAGCTCCCGGAACAGCCGGTCGAACTCCGCGTCCGAGATCTCGGGCGCGTCCTCGACGAAGTAGAGGTGCTCGTGCCGCCGGATCTCGGCGCGCAGCTCCTCGGCTCTCTTTCCCGCCTGCTCGCGGTTCATGCCGGATCCCGCCAGGATCCATCCGGGATCGATCCCTCGGCCGCTTGGGCGGCCGACCCTCCCCGGGCGAGCTCCACCGCGCGCCGCCACACGCCGTCGAACATCGGTTCCGTGAGCCTCCCCGTGAACGTGTTCTGCTGGCTGGGGTGATAGGACGCGACGATGCGCAGGCCCCCGACCGCGACCTCGGTCCCGTGCCCGAACTTCGGGCGCGGGGACGGAATCCGCAGCCCGCGCCGGCGCAGGACGTCTAGCACGGCCCCGAACGCGAACCCGCCCAGGGCCACGATGACTCGCAGGTGGTCGAGCGCGTCCAGCTCCCGCTCCAGGAACGGACGGCAGGCGTCGCGCTCGGCCGCCGTGGGGCGGTTCGCGGGCGGCGCGCAGCGCACGGCCGCGGTCACGTACGCTCCGGTCAGCTCGAGCCCGTCGTCCCGCGCCCGGGACTCGGCGCGGCTCGCGAGCCCGGCCCGGTGCAGGGCCCCGTAGAGCCAGTCTCCCGAGCGGTCGCCCGTGAACATCCGGCCCGTGCGGTTCGCGCCGTGCGCGCCCGGGGCGAGGCCGACGATGAGGATGCGCGCCGCCGGATCGCCGAATCCGGGCACGGCGCGGCCCCAGTACGCCTCGCCCGCGTAAGCCGGCCGCTTCGTGCGCGCGACCTCTTCCCGCCAGGCCACGAGCCGCGGACAGCGCCGGCAGGCGACGACGTCCCGCGCGACGGCCGCGAGCGCGCCGCCGACATCGGCCCCGCCCCGAGCGCCAGCTCCGTCGCGAGCCCCGGCGTCCCGCGCGGCCCCCGCCTCGCGCCGCGGCTCAGCCATCCGGGTCCGGGTCCACGTCCAGCTGCTCCTTGGGCGTGGAGAGCACGACCGAGGTGTTCGTCCCCTCGATCCCGGGCAGGCTCAGCATGCTCTTGATCTCCCGGTTCATCTCGACCTCGTCCCGGAAGCGGCCGATGACCATCACGTCGAAGTCGCCCGTGATCTCGTACACGTGCGTGAGATTGGGATGGGCCGTCAGGGAGGCGACGATGGCGGGGAGGGCTCCGCCCCGGGCCTTGATCCGGGTCACGGCCACGAGTCCGTACCCGAGCTCGCCGTAGTCGACGATGGGCCGGAAGCCCCGGATCACGCCCCGCCCGACGAGGTCGCGCAGGCGGCTCCCGACCGTGCTCGTGGCCACGCCGAGCTTCGCCGCCAGCTGGCGGTTGGACTGGCGCGCGTCCTCCTGCAGGGCGCGGATGAGGCGAACGTCCAAGTCCCGATACGTCACGATCCCTCTCCCTTGATCTGGAGCGCCGGATCGGCCGCGAGCGGCGGCTCCTCCGGCACGTCCGGCTCGTACGCGCGCCGCTCGCGGCGGCGCGTCGCGCCGAGCGGATATCGCCAGTACCGCCACGGCTGGGCCAGAAGGTGTCGAGCCGCCGCCTTCGCGAACACCTCCGGGACATCCTCGAGCACGTCCACTCCCTCGTGGATCTCCATGCGCTCCAGCGTCCGCATGAGCCCGTCCACGTCCCGGTCCCGGGCCCGCCGCCACAGGCCGCGCACGACGTGCCATACCCGGCGCACGGGCACGGATCCCTCCTCCGGAAGGAACGATACGGCGCGGAAGTACGGCGTGTGGAAGATCCGGTCCGCATCCACCTCCAGCAGCCAGGTGCCCGGCTCGCCCTCCCGCGCGAGCCGCCGGGCCTCCTCCGCGCACCGGTCCAGGCTCGGGCCCGCGGCGAGCGACTCGTACGGGATCCACAGCTCCCGGTAGTGGCCGTCCGTCACGACCCACTCGAGCCCCCCGGCCCCGGGCCCGTCCGCCCGGATCCACAGCTCCACCCGCTCCCAGTCCCGCTCCCAGAACTTGTTGATCTCGGCCGGCGAGAGCATCAGGTAGCGCCACACCCAGTACGCGCGCCCCTCGAGCCAGTACGGCACGTCGCCGTCGCGGCGGTACGGATGCCCCGGGCCGTCCGCCCGGTACAGCATGAGGACGGGCGGCACCGGCCGGGGCATGAAGAACCAGTCGATGAACAGGTAGAGGACGAACAGGCCGCCGAGCGCCAGGAACAGGGGCGTCCAGTCCTGGGTCGCCTGGACGCGGAGGATCCGCACGAGCGAGGCCCCGATGAGGACGGGCAGGGCACCGAGGATGGCCGTGACCCAGTCCCGGTACACGATCCACAGCAGGACGGTGAGGGCCGGAAAGCCGGCCAGGACGAGGTGGTTCGCGAACGTGTCCAGGAGTCCCGCCGCGTCGAGGGCCGGCGCGAGGAGGGCGACGAGGAGGATGGCCGACGTCGCGGCGAGCGGCAGCTTGTAGGCGGCGTAGAACAGGCTCGAGAAGCCCGAGATGAGGCGGGGATCCAGGACGCCCTCCGCCAGGCGGACGCCGGCGCCCGATACGTCCACCCTGCCGTCGCCGGCGGGCGACAGCTCGAGTCGGAACGGCTCCAGCGCCTCGAGGACCTCCTCGCCGACCTCGCGGCGGAAGCGTGTACGATAGCGCCCGATGCGCCGGAAGAAGCGGAACGGGAGGAGGACGGGCCCCGCGAGGAACAGGAGCAGGTACGTGCGCAGGCGCGGGATCTCCAGATCCGGCCGGTCGAGCCCCGCCCGGAACAGGGTGGGGTCCACGAGCCCGCTCCGAATCTGAGCGTCGGGCACGGCCCCGCGGAGCCGCAGGACGTTGCCCCAGTAGTCCACGAAGAGGAACGGCCCGCGGAGAAGCCCGCGGCCGAGCAGCCAGTCGACGAGAGAGCTCGCCGCCCGATCCTTCTCCCGGCCTTCGCGCCGTGCCGTCATGCTCCTCCCCCCGTGCGCCCGGGTCCCGGCGGGCGCGCGCGTTTGTGCCGATCCGGTACTCTTCCCAGATTTCGCGCTTCGCACAAGTCACGGCGCGGCGGCGACTCCCGCCTCCGGGCCGCCGGACACCCGATCCCGGAAGGCGGGAATGCACCGATCTCGAACCGGTTTCTCCCCGCGCCGCGCCGCGGCGCCCATCCTGATCGCGGCGCTCGGAGCCGCGGCCCCGGCTCCCCGGCTCGCGGCCCAGGAATCCGCCGCGTCCGGGGGAACGGACCGCCACGCGACGGAGTGGTTCCCCGACGCCCTCGCGATCGCGCCCCTCATCGCGGCGCCGCGGGAGGTGAACCTCGGCGCGGGGCTCGTGTTCGCGAATCGCGAAGACTCCGTCGGCTTTACAGGCACGAACCTGGAGGCCCGCGTCGCGATCGGGCATCGCCTGCCCGTGGCCCGCTTTCAGCGCGAGGAGAACGGCCGCCCCGAGGTCGTGCTCGGGTTCGAGGTCGGCGTGTTCTCGCGCTTCTTCATGGAGGCCGGCCAGAAGGACCTCATCGACAGCGACTTCCGGGTCGGAGCCCCCCTCTCCCTGCGGCGCGGCGCGTGGGACGCCCGGCTCGAGATCCTGCACGTGAGCTCCCACCTGGGCGACGACTTCCTCTCCAGGTTTCCGCGCCGCGTGCGGCAGGTGTTCCGGAACGGCCTGGAGGCCCTCCTCGCGCGGCGCCTGGGCCGGGGGGTCCGTGCGTACATCGGCGCGGACTACAACTTCTCGGTCGCGCGCACGGTGGAGCGCACGGCGGGGCGCGCCGGCCTGGAGTGGGACCCGGGCTCGGAGGCCGGGGAACCCGCCATCCAGCCCTTCGCGGCCGTGAACTTCGAGATCACGTCGCTCACGGACCGGGTCGCGAGCACCGGGGCCGCCGGCCTGTCGATGCGCGTGTCGGACGTGCGGTTCCGGCTGGACCTCCGGGCGCACACCGGTCCGTCCGCCCTGGGGCAGCTGCGGACCGTGGACGAGGACTTCCTGGGCCTGAACCTGAGAGGCGAGTTCCGGAACTCGCCCTGACGAACCCGAACGAGGGAGGTGGGCGATGCCGACGACGCGAAGCGATCGCGGACCGGAGGCCGGCCCGCGGGCCGCGCATGAGGAGCTGGAGCGCTTGCGCCGGGCGAATCGCCGGCTGAGGGGCCTCGTGGCCGCGCTGGCCGTCGGCCTGGCCGGCGCGGTGGGGCTGGGCGCCGCACCGCGGGCGATCCTGCCGGCCCCGCCCGCGGCGGCGCCCGCGGCGGCGGCCGACGCGCAGGCGAAGCGGGCCGTCCTCCAGATCACGGCGGGCGGAAACCACACGTGCGCCCTGCTGAGCGGCGGCGACATCTACTGCTGGGGCTCGAACGAGTTCGGGCAGCTGGGCGACGGGGCGACCCGGTACAACGACGCCTTCGGGCGCGGCCGCTGCTACTCGGCCTACATCGAGGGCGGCACGGAGACGGCGCCGGAGAAGGCCCCGCTCATCGAGTGCCGATCGCGGCCCGTGCGGGTCGCTCTCCCGCACTGAGCGCCGGGACCGGGCGGGGCGGACGGGGCGCGTCGATCCGTGCCCCGCGCGGCCGGGCTCAGGGCGAGTCCGTGAGCACGGCCTCCAGGTAGTCCAGGGCCCGCTCGTCGCCGGACATCCGGTACGCGAGCCGGAACACGCGATCCACGTGCGCCTCGTACAGGGCGCGCTCCGCCGCGGGATCGCCCGCGCGCACGCGCCGGACCAGCTGAAGATCTTCCACGCGACTCCGTCGCTGGGGGCCCATGCTCTCTCGATCCGTCGGACACGACCCGCCGGGAAAGGGTTGCGCCCGGCCCCGCGGGCGGGGACGGCGCCACGTGCCGAAGCTCGCGCCGGCACTCGCGGGAGGCGAGCCCCGCTCCTAGTTTCCGATCTCCGTATCGAGGTCCGACGCCACCACCGGAGGGCCGGCCCATGAGCCTCATCCAGGCGCTCGAGCGGCTCCAGACGGAGCGCGGCCACCTGAGCCCGGACTCGCTCCGCGAGCTCGCCGCGACGCTTCGCGCCCCCCTCTACCGGCTCCAGGAGCTCGTCTCCTTCTACCCCCATTTTCGCACCGAGCCGCCCGCCGACGTCACGGTCTCCGTGTGCCGGGACGTGAGCTGCCATCTGGCCGGCGCGGACGGCCTGAAGGAGCGCCTCGAGGCGGTCCTGGACGGCGACGGCCGCGTGCGGGTGGAATCGGCGTCCTGCCTGGGGTGCTGCGAGCGGGCCCCGGCGGGCCGCGTGAACGGCCTTCCCTGCCGGCTCGCGGATCCGGAGGCGCTCGCGGCCGCGCTGGCGGGCGGGGCGGATCCCGCCGAGGCCGCGGAGGCCGCCGCGCGGGCCGGGGAGGAGCCCGGGGCCGGGGGCCGGCCCGAAGCCGAAGCTCTGCCGACCGCGGGACCGGAGGAGTTCCGCTGCGATCCCTATGGCGAGGAGCCGGAGGCGCGCTACGGAGCCCTTCGCGAGCTGCTCGTGGCGGTCGGCCCGAACGGTGGGCCGGGCGGCACCGGGGGCGCCGCAGCCCTCGACGCCGGCCTGGAGGCGCTCCTCGCGGCGCTGGAGGAGAGCGGCCTGCGGGGCATGGGCGGGGCGGGCTTCCCGACCGGCCGCAAGTGGCGCCTCGTGCGCGCGGAGCCCGCGGCGCCGAAGTACGTCGTGTGCAACGCGGACGAGAGCGAGCCGGGCACGTTCAAGGACCGTGTCGTGCTCGAGCGCCTCCCCCACCTCGTCGTGGAGGGGATGATCCTGGGCGGGCTCGCGGTGGGCGCGGAGCGCGGGATCGTGTACCTCCGGCACGAGTACGGGGCGGCCCGGGAGGCGCTGGAGGCGGAGATCCGCCGCGCCCGAGAGGCGGGGTGGGTCGGGGAGGACGTGGGCGGCGCGGGCCGCGCGTTCGAGCTCGAGGTCTTCCTGTCGCCCGGCGGCTACATCCTGGGCGAGGAGACCGCGCTCCTCGAGGCTTTGGAGGACCGCCGCGGGGAACCCCGCAACAAGCCGCCCTTCCCGGGCCAGCACGGCCTGCACGGCAAACCCACGCTCATCAACAACGTCGAGACGTTCGCCTACGTCCCGGCCATCGCCCGCCGGGGGGCGGACTGGTGGCGCGCGCAGGGCGCGGACGGGCACGCGGGCCTGAAGTGCATCGCGGTGTCCGGCCACGTCGAGCGGCCCGGCGTGTACGAGATCCCGACCGGCACGACCGTGGCCGCTCTCATCGACCTCGCAGGCGGCGTCTCCGGCGGGCGGGCGCTCAAGGCGTTCGCGCCCGGCGGCGCCTCGTCGCGCTTCCTGCCGCCCGGGGCGGCCGACACCCCGATCGACTTCCACACCCTGGCCGAGGCCGGCTCGATGATGGGCTCGGGCGCGCTCGTCGTCGTGGCCGAGGGGACACCGCTCCTGCCCGTGGCCGCGAACGTCGTCCGCTTCTTCCGGGACGAGTCGTGCGGGAAGTGCGTGCCGTGCCGCGACGGGACCGAGAAGGCGGTCGCCATGGTGGAGGCCGCGCTCGCCGGCGAGCCGCTGGACCGCGAGACGATCGACAAGCTGAACCTCCTGCTCACGGAGACCTCGATCTGCGGGCTGGGCTACGTGGCCCTGAACCCCCTCCTCTCCGTGGCCGAGCACTGGCCCGAGGAGGTTCCGTTCCGCGAGGTGACCCATGCCTGACGCGACGCCCGCCGGCCCGACCTCCCCGGCCGCCGCCCGCGCCGCCGCCCCCGCGGCGGAGGCGACCGTGCGGCTCACGATCGACGGCCGCGAGGTCGAGGCGCCCGCGGGCTCGACCCTGTGGGAAGCCGCCCGCCTGGCCGGGATCGAGATCCCCGTCCTCTGCCACGACCCGCGCCTCCCGCCCGTCGGCGTGTGCCGCGTGTGCCTGGTGGACGTGGGCGAGACGCGCCTCACGGCCTCCTGCGTGCGCCGGGCCGAGGAGGGGATGACCGTCGTCACGGGCTCGGAGAAGATCGAGGCCTGCCGGAAGGGCCTGGTCGAGCTGCTCCTGGCCGACTACCCGGCGGACGCGGTGGAGGCGGCCGGGGCGAAGACGGGAGACGACGAGCTGCTCGCGCTCGCGCGCGAGTACGGAGTCGAGTGGCCGCCGGCGGGGGCGGCCGCGGTCGAGCGGAGCGACGGGACCGGGGCGGCCGCCCGTACGGCGCCGGTGGGAGGGATCCCGGCCGGAAACGGTCGCCCGATCGACGAATCCTCGCCCGTCATCCGCGTGGATCACCAGTCCTGCATCCTGTGCGACCGATGCATCCGGGCCTGCGACGACGTGCAGGTGAACGCCGTCATCGGGCGCACGGGCAAGGGCTACGGCACCCGGATCGGGTTCGACCTCGACGACGCGATGGGCGCCAGCTCGTGCGTCGCGTGCGGCGAGTGCGAGAAGGTCTGCCCGACGGGCGCCCTGAGCCTCGTCGGCCTCGCCGAAGCGCTGACCGCCCCGGCCTCCGGAGCCGGCGCGACGCCGAAGTCCGGCCTTCGCGCCGTGGACTCCGTCTGCCCGTACTGCGGCGTCGGTTGCGCGATCACCTACCACGTGGACGAGGGGCGCAACCGCATCGCCTACGCGGACGGCCGCGACAGCCCCGTGAACCACCAGCGGCTGTGCGTGAAGGGCCGCTACGGCTTCGACTACGCCTCCCACCCCCAGCGCCTCACGGTGCCGCTCATCCGCCGCGACGAGGCCTACCCGAAGGGGCCGCTCTCGCCGGAGGTGCGCGAATCCGACGGCACGAAGCGAAAGCCCGGCGGGCTCGTGAACTACGACGACGTCCTCCCCCATTTCCGCGAGGCCACCTGGGACGAGGCCATCGCCCTCGCCGGCTCCCGCCTGCGCGGGATCAGGGACGAGCACGGGCCCTCCGCCCTGGCCGGCTTCGGGAGCGCGAAGTGCAGCAACGAGGAGGCGTACCTGTTCCAGAAGCTCGTGCGGGCCGGGTTCGGGACGAACAACGTGGACCACTGCACGCGGCTCTGCCACGCCTCCTCGGTGGCCGCCCTCCTGGAGACCATCGGCTCGGGCGCCGTGACGAACGTGTTCGCCGACGTGGCGCGGGCGGACCTCGCCCTCATCACGGGCTCGAACACGACCGCGAACCACCCCGTGGCCGCCACGTTCATCAAGCAGGCCGTCCGCGCGGGCCGCACGAAGCTCATCGTCGTCGACTCGCGCCGCATCGAGATCGCCGACCACGCGGAGATCTTCCTCCAGATCCGGGGCGGCACGGACGTCGCGCTCTACAACGCGTGGATGCACGTCCTCATCGAGGAGGACCTCCTGGACCACGCGTTCATCGAGAGCCGCACGGAGGGGTTCGAGGCCCTGAAGGCGCTCGTCGCGGAGACGCCGCCCGAGGCCGCGGCGGAGATCTGCGGCGTCCGGGCGGACGACATCCGGCGGGCGGCTCGCCTGTTCGGGTCCGCCGGCGCGGCGATGGTCTTCTGGGGGATGGGGATCTCCCAGCACACGCACGGGACGGACAACGCGCGCTGCCTCATCTCGCTCATGCTCATGACCGGCAACGTGGGGCGCCCGGGCACCGGCCTCCATCCCCTGCGGGGGCAGAACAACGTGCAGGGCGCCTCCGACGCGGGGCTCATCCCCATCGTCTACCCCGCCTACCAGAGCGTGACGGATCCCGACGTGCGGCGGAAGTTCGAGGACGCCTGGGGGGTCGAGCTGGACCCGGAGACCGGGCTCACCGTGGTCGAGATCATGCACGGCGCGCTCGCCGGGAAGATCCGGGGCATGTACATGATGGGCGAGAACCCGTTCGTCTCCGACCCGAACACGAACAAGGTGCGGCGGGCGCTGGCGAGCCTCGAGTTCCTGGTCGTGCAGGACATCTTCCTCACCGAGACGGCGGAGTTCGCCGACGTCATCCTCCCGGCCTCGAGCTTCTTCGAGAAGACCGGCACGTACACGAACACGGACCGCCGCGTGCAGGTGGGGCGCAAGGCGCTGGAGCCGCCCGGCGAGGCGCGCGAGGACTGGCGGATCGTGTGCGACCTCTCGGCGGCCTTCGGCTACCCCATGGCCTACGAGTCGCCGGCGGACGTGTTCGCGGAGTTCACCTCCCTCGCGCCCTCCTACGCGGGGCTCACGTACGAGAACCTGGGCCTGACGGGAAAGCTGTGGCCCTGCCCGGACCTCGAGGACGACGGGATCCAGGTGCTGTTCGGGGAGGACTTCCCGACCGCGGACGGCCGCGGGCGCTTCGTGCCCTGCCCGTACGCCCCCGAGTCCGAGCCGCCGGACGAGGCGTACCCGTTCATCCTGAACACGGGCCGCCTGCTGGAGCACTGGCACACCGGGACGATGACCCGTCGCGCCCGGGCCCTGCACGCGATCCGGCCCGCCGCCTCCGTCGAGATCCACCCCGACGACCTCGCGCGGCTCGGGATCGGCGATGGCGAGAGGGTGCTGGTGGAGTCACGGCGCGGCGCGATCGCGCTCGCGGCGGAGGCCTCGGAGCGCGTGAGCCCGGGCTCGGTGTTCATCCCGTTCCACTTCCGGGAGGCGGCCGCCAACGTCCTCACCACGGACGCCCTCGATCCGTTCGGGAAGATCCCCGAGTTCAAGGTCTGCGCCGTCCGGATCTCCGAGGCGCCGGCCACAGGGGACGGGGCGGTCGCCGCCTCCTGACCCGGGCGGCCGAGGCGCCGCCGGCGTTGACTCCCGTCCGCCAGTTTGGGTAATCTGGAGCGTCGGCCGCGATCGCGGGGATCGCGGCTTCCGTGTCTTCGGGTGGTTCCTTCTTCCGACGATTCCTGGACCCGCGGGTCCACTTCGCTCGAGCTTCA
Source organism: Gemmatimonadota bacterium (assembly GCA_046757885.1). GTDB lineage: Bacteria > Gemmatimonadota > Gemmatimonadetes > Palauibacterales > Palauibacteraceae > JBHHZD01. The sequence continues at coordinate 2,545 of JBHHZD010000041.1, read as the reverse complement.
CGACACAGGGGATAGAGAAAGGCGCCGTCGTGGCGCCTGCGGTGGACTGCCTGCGGGTGTCCATCAGGGCGCGGCCGCACGAGGCCGCCGCGCCGCCATTCATCGGAAGGAGGCTTGCATGCTTCGGAAAGTCCTCGCGCTGGCCCTCGCCGGGCTCATCGCGCTGCCCGTGGGGGCCCTCGCCCAGGAGGACGAGGACGAAGAGGTCGCGAACCCGACCCTCGTCCTCACGAACTTCCAGTGCGACTGGGCCGGCGTCGGCGAGATCGTGGCCGAGCTGGACTCGATCTCCAAGCCCGTCTACCAGGCGCTCGTGGACGAAGGGAAGCTCCTGAGCTGGGGCACCTACATCCACGCATGGGCGGACGAGTACAACGTGAACTTCTACTCCGTGGCGACGGACATCCCGTCGTTCCTCGCGGCCTGGCAGGAAGGAAACGAGCGGATCGCGGCCAGCGTGGGAGAGGAGTTCGAGAGCGCCCTCAACAGGTACTGCGGCGGCCACAAGGACGCCTTCTACGTCCTCGGACCCCGCACGTCGGACGAAGACGACGACTGACGGGCGGGACTGAACGAGGCGAGGCTCCGGTGCGCGGCATGAGCCGCGGCCGGAGCCTCCACCTCTGAGGGCCGTCGAAGGGCGGAGCGCCGGACGGGTCGGCCCGGGACCGGGCCGCACCCGCGCCGACCGCGCCGCTACGGCCGGTAGCTCATGTCCGCCTTGTAGGTGTAGTCGCTGTGGTCCCAGCGGGCCACGAGATCGTTGAAGCGCGCGTCGAGCTCCTGCCAGCGCTCCGACGCCCCGTGCTCCTCGATGAGCCCCATCCAGTTGTCGTCCGAGTAGTAGCCCGCCAGCTCGTCCGCGAAGACCACCCACACCATACGCTGCGGACCGATCCGGGTCCGGTGTCCGTGCACCATGTACGGGTACTCGATGTCCTTCAGGAAGGCGATAAAGTCCTTCGACAGGGCGTCGTAGGCCTCCTCCTGGCCGCTGCGCACCCACTCGTCGTGCACGTGCGCCACCTTGAGCTCGGGCTCCGCCCCTTCGCCCGCGCTCTCGCCGCCCGGCATGTACATCCACTCGGGCACGAACTCGAGGATCTCGCTCGTGGCCTGGTGCGGAACGGTCCCGAACGCCTGGAAGGCCTCGGCCATCGCCGCCTCGCCCGGCGTGCCGGCGAACTGGCGCTGCCACAGCCCCTCATCGTCCCAGTAGGCCATGTTCGCGAACGGGTAGACGAGCGTGTAGCCCGACGGGCTGGACCAGAAGAACCAGCCCCAGGCGGCCGCATCGAGATCGGCGAGCTTCGCGGCGTCGACCAGCTGGCCGACCGCGGTTTCGTACGCGTCGCGATCGCCGGGCGCGACTTCGATGCTCACGATGTACGCGAGGCCTGCGTCCTCCCCCGATCCTTCGTCCTGCGCGAGCGACGGAGACGGGAGGATGAGCGCCGCGGCGGCCAGCGCGCCGAGCGCCGAGTGGAGTTTCCGCATGGTAGCCTCTCCTTGACGTGCGGATGGGACGTGAGGGGACCCTTCCAAGATAGGCGAACGGGGAAAAAGAAGAAGGGCCGGCGCGGGGCCGGCCCTTCGGTTGCCGCTTCAGGTGATGCCGCGGCCGAGCGCCGCGAACGGCGCCTTGCCGCCGGCGCGGCTCAGTCCGCCTTCACCTCGATCCGGCGCGCCTTCGCCTCGGGCGCCTTCGGCAGACGGACGTGCAGGACGCCGCGGCGGAAATCCGCCTCGACCTTCTTCGGGTCGACCGTCTGCGGCACCGAGAAGCTCCGCGTGAACCGGCCGTAGCCGCGCTCGCGGATGTGGTAGGTGCCGGACTCCTCCTCCGACTCCGAGGACCGCTCGCCGGAAACCGAGAGGACGCCCTTCTCGACCGTCACCTCGATGTCGTCCCTGTCGTATCCCGGCAGGTCCAGGTCGAGGATGAACTCGTCCTCCGTCTCCCGCAGGTCCGCCTCCGGCCCACCCGGCGCGAACGCGAGGGTCGGGCGGCGGAAGAAGTCGTCGAACCAGCGGTCCAGGTCCCACCCGAACTCCGGGCGGGTGCGGAGCACCGTGGGCGTGCGCCCCCTGCGCGTGGGAAGCATCATCGTCTCCTCCTTGTGGTAGCGTTCTGCTCGTTGCCGCTATGTAGTTGCTCCAACAACATCTATGGGTTCGGGCCCGCGTTGCGCTCGCGCCGGATCCCAGGATCCGGGAGCGTAACCGGCTGCCCGGCAACGCGTTGAAATGCAACCCCCGTGCCGGACTTCCGGCCCGTTTTCCTGCCAGCCGCGCAGGATTGAGCCTTCGAGATTGATCGGATCGGCACGGATCTGCCAATCTGGCACAGAATGAGAGGGTTGACCCGCACCCGGGTCCTTGAGCGCTACGCGAGGAGGGAGCGCCCCGAAGTGGACCGCACAAGCCGTAGTAGTGGCGCCGGATCGGCGAGGCCGCCTAGATTACAGAGCTGCGTCCCACCGATATCGCGTGGCCCCGTAGCTCAGGCGGATAGAGCGCGGGATTCCTAATCCCGAGGCCGCTG
>JBHHZD010000040.1:0-19702 GCA_046757885.1 Gemmatimonadota bacterium | reverse complement strand
CATAGTCCCGACAAGCGTTAGCAGCTGGCGGCATCGGGCTAGGTTGCTCAGGCAAAGACTACCGGCCAATGTCCATCGTAGTTGACCGGCACCGCGGGCCGCAGCTGAAACACCAACCGTTAGCTGGAGCTGGGACGTTCCATGACAGGGCATCTAAGCAGGCCGTTGGCTAGAAAGGGGCGCCCTCTTCTCATGTCGATCCTCGCGATCGGACTCTTCGTCTACTTGGGGTGGGCGACGCTCCTGTTCATCATGCAGCGTAGCATGATGTTTCCTGGCAAGAACCTCGACCTCCCAGCCCTGTCTGCGAGCCAGCTGCCCGGTGGAGTGGAGTCAATCCGGCTGCCGTTTTTCGAGGGCTCCGCCGAAGCGTGGTTCATAGGGGCACGGGAGAACCAAGCTTCACCAGCCGTTGTGTTCGCTCACGGAAACGCCGAGTTGATTGGCGACGGGCTAAGGGATGCGCGGAGCCTCACTGACCTAGGAGTGTCTGTGCTTCTGGTCGAGTATCCAGGCTATGGTCGCTCGGACGGAGATCCCTCGCGGAGATCCATCGGCGAGGTCTTCCTCGCAGCCTACGATTGGCTAGCCGTCCACCCGGATGTCGACAAAGCGAAGATCGTAGGATTTGGGCGCTCGCTCGGTAGTGGTGCCATTACCGATCTCGCCGGGCATCGTCCGCTGAAGGCACTTGTGCTGCAATCCCCATTCATCTCGGCAGGACATTTCGCGCGCCGCCATCTGCTCCCTGGGTTTCTAGTCCGGGATCGGTTCAACAACCTCGCCGCGCTGGGCAGTTTCCCAGGTCCGGTCCTGCTGATACACGGCACTCGAGATAGGATCATCCCGCATACGCACAGCGAGCGTCTCGCGCGCGCCTCCGAGCAGGTGCAGTTGGTGAGCCTGGATTGCGGACACAACGACTGCCCGCCTAACTGGGCCGATTACGTCTTGGTGATCCGGGACTTCCTAGTCCGATCCGCCGTGTTATCGGCAGAATCCCGAGCAGCCAACTAACAAGCCGCTGAAGCTGCCGGCTCGCCCCATCTGAGCGGGAGAATCGGGAACTCCTCGGCGACGGGCAAGGAATCCATTGGCCAAGGCGATGCAGACGGACGGCCCTTCGGGCCGCCGCTGCTCGGCAAGACGTTGGGCGGCAAGAGATTCGAAGGCAGGAGTTGCTGCAACTCATCGAGCATACCCTGCTTCGGTCCATGAACGGCCAAGTATCAAGCCGGCAGAGGCCGGTGCTGACGCACTCATCATCGCGCGGCGACGTTGCCGGAGCCGCTATCCGTTAGCGAGCCGGCGGTTTTACGGCAGAGGACGAGCGGGCGTGGGTGCCGGGGTGGGCACCCGAGTACCTGCATCCCGATCATCCGTCGAACGACGAAGGAACCGTCTTCCGGACCGACCATGGCGGCGAGGAGACGCCGTGGATCGTGCTCCGCTACTCGCCCGAGGAAGGGAGCGCCACCTCCGGACGCTTCACCCCCGGGTCGCGGCTTGGCACGGTGAACGTGCGGTGCACGGCTGAAGGTCCGTCCGTAACGCGTGTAGCTGTCACGTACGCGCTGACAGCACTCTCCGATGCCGGGAGCGAAGTGCTTCGTTCACTTACCTAAGCAACGATGCTCGAAGAGTGGCGCCATCTCATCTTCACCACTCGAGGCATTCAAGCATCAGACGCCGAATCAGACGCCACCTGACAAGCAATTTGCTGCTGAAGGCCAAGATGTAGTCTCGCGCTCTTCGCCTGGCCCGCGGCGTAGGCGTCGGATCACCCCTGTCTCGGGAGCAGGCCATGGCGTAGCTTTCCTTCCGGCCCCGTTCGTGCCCCGAGGCCGTCCCGCCGGGCCGGCCTCTCCTCGCGGGAGGCGCTTCAGGATGAACGAGCCGACGAACCCGCCGGCGCCCCCTCCGGACGCCCATGCGGCCGTGCTCCTCCGTTGCCGGCACGCGGCCGTCGTGTGCGGCGTGGTCTTCGGCGCCGTCCTGCTGGGCGCGGGCGTCCTGAGCGCCGTCGCGGCGACGATCACGACCTCCGTGTGGGCGGGCCCGCTCGCCTTCTCGGGGTTCGCCGTCCCCGCGCTCGGCCTTATCCTGGGCGCGCGCGCCCTCGAGCGCGGCCGCCGGTGGGGCGCCTGGCTCACGATGATCCTCGCCCTCCTCACGGGCCTGATGGTGTCGGAGTTCGGCGGCCTGGCCCGCATCCTTGGCATCGGTTTCGCGCTCGTGTACTGCGCCCTCGTGATCGGGGCGTGGAGCACGCTGGGCACGCGGCGGCCGCAGGAGCCGGGCACGGGAGCGTGACCGTCGCGCGGTGAGGCCGGAGGCCGGCTCTCCACACCATCTCCCCCGCTGGCGGCCCGGATCTCCGCCCCCTAGCTTGGGTCGCAGCCCCCGCAGCACGACCGTCCGGTGATCCCTCCCGGCGGGGGCGGCAGCCCGGTACGTGACGGACCCGGAGTCTGTCCAGCCGCCCCGACTCGAAGAAGGATACCATGCGATCTGCTCGGTTGCTCCCTGTCCTCGTCGTGGCCGCATGGGCGTGCGGCGCGAACGGTGACGCTGCCGCCGATGGCATGGCCGTGGCGGCGAGTCCGCTCGACGCGACTCCGATCCGAGAGCTCGGTCCCGTGGCCGGGGACTCCGCCTTCGTCCGGCGCCTCGGTGAAACGTGGGACGAGGCGTGTCCGCGGGCCCACTGGTCGCCGGCGATGGACCACCTTCGGGTCGCCTCGTGGTTGGGCCCGTCGCACCGCGTCGTGACCTCCAGCGAGGCGGGAATCGACGAGTCCGAGACGGAATGGATCCTCGTGCGGGAGGACCGCGCCACGGACCTCAAGACCTGGAAGAAGGCCTTTCGCGAGATCTGCGGAGCGTGAGGCAAGTCCACTGCTTGGCCTATGGTCTGGGCATGGCCGCGGCGATCGTCACGCCGCGATGTGCCGCGGCTCAGACGGCTGCCGACACCTCCGCCCTAGCCACGGCTGTCGCCCGGGTCCCGATGACCGATCAGGTGACGGCGCGGCCACTGCCACCACAGGCACCGGGTCGGTGGGAGCTGCTGCTGCTGGAGAAACTCGATGACGCCGATCTCCCCAAGGCCGATTCGGGGTTCCTGTGGCTTCAACTGGTGTCATCTGACCTCGAGGTCAGCGGCGATACGGCACAGGCGACCGTCCACGTGAACTCCTGCCGGCGCGGGCATCGACCGAATCTGGATGGTCACGTAGTGGCCTACGACTTCACTCGAACCAGGGCCGGTTGGCGGTACGATGGATACCGGCTGCTGCTCGCGGGCGTAGGTTTCTGCGACGAATCCGGCCCGGGGCGGAGGCCGGAACCGTGACAGATGGCGGTAGGCCGAGCGTGCTCGCCGGTCACGACGGCCTGGACGCTCGGATTCAGCGTCGTGATCCTGCCTGGGCCCGAGTTCATCCTGCCCGAGCGGTGCGTCCTTCACGGGGTGTCCACACCGGGGGAAGTCGGGCCGGACCGCAACGTGGGAAGGACGCCGGCGGCTTGAGGGCCTGGAGCCGCGGATCGGCAGGGCTTCCGGTCGTCCTCTGCCTGTGGCTTCCGGGCACCGCGTCCGGCTGCGGCGAGCGCGAGCCGGATCTCGGCTGTGACGGGTGCGCGATCCGTCTGAAGCGCGTGGTGACGCTGGGTGATGAAGGCGATGGACCCGGCGCGCTGCCTGGATGGCCCAACTCGATCGCCCGGGACCTTCCGGCCGCTACTTCGTGGTCGTGCGGTTTGGTGGTGAGGTTCGGCCGTTCGTGTTCGACTCTGCCGGGCGGTTCATCGGACATCTGGGCTCGGCCAGCTGGAGGTCGAGGCCGACTGGTTCCAGCCGTATGACGTGTTTCCGTCGCCCTCACCGAGCGATCCGCCGGAGGGGTGGCTGTTCGGCCTATGGGAGGACGAGTCCGGCCTGCTGTGGACGGTGGGCCAGACGGCGGATCCGGAGTGGCGCGGCGGGCTCGGGCCCGGGACGACGATCGAGGGTCGAGAGGTCTATCCGGTCGAGGACCCCGAACGAGTCTACGACGCGGTCATCGAGGTCCTGGATCCCGAGGCCGAGCCGCCCGTGCTTCACAGCCGGCGGCTTCCCCGACCGCTGTTCTTCCTGCTCGGCTCCGGGGCGCTCGCAACTGTTCGGGAGACCGATCTCGGCTTCAGGCGCATCGATCTGTGGGGGGCGAGTCTGTCCGGTTCGGAGGCGGCTGTCGAGCCACCCGTGGGCCCGTCGTGATCTTCGACGATCGTGCTCGAGGAAGAATCGGGCTGAGATGGTGAAGGGCTCTGATGCCGTCCTCGCGCTGGTCGTGCTCGCCGTCCTGCCGTTTCCGGGCTGCTCGCCTCGGGCGAACCTTGACGGGTGCGACGTCGAGGCCGGAGGAATCGAAGTCATCGCTTCCAGGGGACCGGGAGCCTGGGAACGACGAGGACTCTCAGCGGAGCTGCGGGAGCTGTGGCGAGCGGGAGGCTTGCGGGAGGGAGAGGAACTGGCATACCCGGTGGGGGCCGTCGTCTCGCCGCAGGGGCGACTCGCGATCGCCGACTTCCAGCTCAGCGAGGCGCTCGTGCTCGAACCCGACGGATCCTGGCTCGGAGCGTGGGGGACACCCGGCCAGGGTCCGGGCGAAGTGGCCACGCCTGTCGCGGCGAATTGGGACCGTCGCGACGGGACGCTAGCGGTGTTCGACTTCGCCAGGGCGCACGTCGTCTTCCTGCGGGACGGAGAATCCGCGCGGGAGGACGTCGCGCTCGATCCGGCGCCACTCGCGCCCATTCTCGCCTCGGGCGCTATGTCGTGGGCCGGCGTCCAGCCGTCTGGCGGGGTCCTGTTGCAGCCGGCCCCGGTCGTCGAGCCGGTGGACCCCGGTTGGTTCCGGTCCGTGATCCTTTTCCTGGCCCCCGGAGCCGGGGGAGCGGACACGCTGGCCGTGAACCGGAGTCCGCCGCTCGGCCGCGCGCCACCGTTCGCCTCGTTCGCGGCTCCGGGCTGGCCGCAGCTCGTTGCTGCGATCGGAACGGACGGGGTCATCGCGCTCGGCGGAATGGATTCGCGATACCGCGTTCTGTTTCTCGACGAGCACGCCCGGCCGTTCCGCGTCATCTGCAGGGACTCGCTGCCGCCCCCCTTGACCGAGCACGAGTCGCGGGCCTCACCCGAATTCGCCGGCACCGGCGGCTGGAGAGCGGAGATGGGACGGGCGCCGAAACCGAACTCGCTGGCCCCCTTCGGCCGCCTCGTGCTCGGCGCGCGCGGTCGTCTGTGGGTGCAGCGAGAGCGGTCATCGCCCCTGTGGCGCGGTGAGCGCCTGCTGGGGGTGGCGGGCGCGTCGTACGACGTCTTCGGCGCGGACGGCGGATATCTCGGACAGATCGAGGCGCCTCCGCAGGCGCGTCTTCAGGCGGCCGCGGGCGACACGGTGTGGGCCTACGAGATCGGAGAACTCGACGAGACCTGGGTCGTCGCCTACGCGCTCCAGCTCAGCCCGGACTGAGGTCCACCCCGCTGGCGGCCCGAATCCCCGCGCCGTAGCTTGCCTTCAGCCCCCGCAGCACGACCGACCGGTGATCCCTCCCAGCGGGGGCCGCATCCCCGCACGGCAACAGACCACGATCGACAGGAGCGCGGAGCATGATCCGCCGCCCTTGGCTGTCGGCAGTCAACGTTGGGTTCATCCTCCCGTTCGTCGCCCTGTCCGTCATCGATCCTCGCCCCCTTTCGGCGTGTCCGGCACAGGCCGCCCGCGACTCCGCCGGCATCGAGATCGTGTCGAATCCCGGCACGGACACGCCGCTCGACTGGAGAATCCGCAAGGTCCTGCGCCTGGGCGATGCGATGGGCCCTCCGGAGACGAGCTTCTTCAAGCTGAATCCCTACTCCGTCGGAGCGGGTCCGGGCGGAACGATCCTCGTTCTGAATCGGGGGAACTACCGCGTCGTGGTCTTCTCTCGAGACGGCATCGTGCTACGCGCATTCGGCCGGCAGGGCGCCGGGCCGGGCCAGCTGCGGAATCCCGTGTCCATCTGGCTCTCGCCTTCGGGAGCGATCCGCGTCCTGGACTTCATGGCCGGAATCCTCACGTTCGATTCCGAGGGTACCCTTCTCGCCCAGGAGGTGCCCGAGCAAGGAGTCATCGGCCTCGGGATGCACATGGAGGAGACGCCGGCGGGCCTCGTCCATTCGTGGAGCGTCGGGCTTCGTTCCGACACGCTTCTCATCGAGGAAGTCCGCATCGCCAGGGGAGCGGACACGACCACCCTCGCGCGATGGGAGCTGAGGCCGACCAAGACGATCAGGCATCCCACCTGCCGGCTTACGGTCCAGTTCGGTCCGATCTTCGAGCCCGAGCTGATCTGGGATGCGAACGCCGGGCACGTGGCCGTGCTCTCGGACTACTCGTACCGGATCGACCTGTACGGGCACGACGGAGCCCCGGTCAGGAGCATCCGGCGCGACATCGCGCCCCGGCGGACCACGCGTGACGATGCCCTGCGGGAGCTCGGTCCGACGCCCGGATTCAACTTCCCCCCCGATCGGCTCTGCGTCTGGGATCCCGCCGAGCTCGTGAAGGAGCGGGGCTTCTATCCCCTCCTCCAGCCGATCGAGGCGCTCGCCCTGGCCCCGGACGGATACCTCTGGGCCCGGCGCACGCGGCCGGGCGACGATCCGGGTCCGATCGACGTGTTCCGGCCCGACGGGACGTACGCGGGCACGTTGCCGGCGTCGATGCCGTTCCCCGACGCGTTCATCGACTCAAGCCGCTTCTTGAGCGTGGAGACCGACGAGCTGGATGTCGAGCACGTCGCCGTCTACGAGGTCGTCGCGGAATGATCGCGACGCGTCTCTGGACGGAAGGAGTCTGGGCCCACGTGAGTTTCTCTCTGCGACCGACGAAGGTCAGGCTTGTATTCTGAGTCGAGGAGTTGCCATGAGCCCTGAACGTTGCCGCCGTGGACGCGTCCTGATGCCGAAGCGGTCCTCCGCTGCCGGCGCCCTCGCGCTCGTCCTCCTACTACCCTCGGCGGGGGCGGCCCAGCGCGTCGCGGCGGGCGTCCTCCGGAGCTGGTCGGACGTGGACGGCCTGCCGAGCCCGGCGGGGCTGGTCGTCGAGCTGTCCGGGAGCGGACCGCTGGGATTCCTCCTCGCCTATCGCCGCCGGACGGACGGCGGGACCAGCCGGCGATCGGCTTGCGAGGGGCTCGTTCCTCCCGGCACGAGACGCTCTGTTCCTGTTCTGCGGCGGCGGGGGGTTCCGCTCCGTCGAGGCGCGGCTGTCGGTCGGGCTATGAGACCCCGGGATCCATCGCTCGCTGCGGCGGTCCTGTCAGGCCGATGCGCGTCCGGGTATCTTTCCCGGGCCCGTGAGGTCCGCGGCCTCCCGGAGGGACCATGAGAGGCTTCCGTAGGGTTCTCGTGCTGTCCGGGCTCGCGCTCGGCGGCGTTTTCTCATCCGCGCCGGCCCAGGAGGCCGGCGCGACCCCCACTCGGCTCGATGCGCTCACGGCAGGCCAGAGGGTCCGCATCCGCACGGCCGACGTCGCGAGGCTCGAATCGCGCGTGCGGACGGTCGAGCGGGACCGGGCCCTCCTGTGGCTCGAGGACGCCCCGACGCCCCTCGACGCGGCCGCGATCGACTCGCTCTGGGTGCGGGGAAGCGCGGCGACAACCGGGATGTTCGTCGTCGGGTTCGTCGTCGCCGTGTCGGTGGCTGTTCGATGAGCGGGGACGGGGGCGGAAAGCCGCTCCGTCCCCTGTGGACGTGCCCGAAGTGCGGGCACAGCTTCGTGACCCGCAACCTCTGGCATTCCTGCTCCCGATACCCGCTCGAGTTTCACTTCGAGGGCAAGGATCCGGTCGTTCGCGCGACGTTCGACCGCTTTCTCGAGGCCATCCAGGCCTGCGGGCCGGTGACGGTCATCCCCCAGAAGACGCGGATCGCGATCCAGGCGCGGGTCCGGTTCGCGGGCGGCGTGACACGCAAGAAGTGGCTCAACGCGGCCCTGTGGCTCACGCGCCGGCCGGAGCACCTGCGGATCACCCGGATCGAGACGTTCGGGCCCCGCTCCTTCGGCGTCCGCTTCAAGCTGGAGCGGCCGGAGGATGTGGACGACGCCCTCGTGGCCCTCATCCGCGAGGCCTACGACGTGGGCTGCCAGCGGCATCTGCAGCGGTGATGGCCGGATGTTGACGCTCGGGTGAGCCGCCCGGGCAGCGTCCGGCCATGTCTGTCACGATCCGGGAATGGCCGGCCGATGAGCGGCCGCGCGAGCGCCTTGCCGCGAACCTCGCGCGGGCCCTGGCGACCCGGGAGCTGCTCGCGATCCTTCTCGGCTCCGGGGCTTCGGGCCGCTCGGCGCTCGACCTCGCTTCGGACCTCCTCGTGCGCCACGGCGGCTCCCTGCGGCGGCTCGGGCGCGCGGAGATGGGGGAGCTGGTGGGTGTGCCCGGGATCGGCCCGGCCCGCGCGGCGACGATCGCGGCCGCGTTCGAGCTCGGGCGCCGGGTCTCCGCCGAGCCGGCGCGCCTGGACCCGAGGATCCGGGGGCCGAGAGACGTCTTCCGCCGGCTCGGCCCGCTGCTGCGCGACCGCCGACAGGAGGAGTTCTGGGTCCTCTACCTGGACACCCAGAACCGGGTCCTGCACGAGCGACGGCTCACCGTAGGCCTCCTGAACTCTTCCCTCGTCCACCCGCGGGAGGTCTTCGCGCCGGCGATCTCGCGGACCGCGGCGAGCCTCATCCTCGCGCACAACCATCCGAGCGGCGATCCCGAGCCCTCGCCGGAGGATCTCGAGATCACGCTCCAGCTCGTCGAGAGCGGGCGCCTTCTCGGCATCCCGGTGCGCGACCACATCGTGCTCGGGGACGGGGCCTTCGTGAGCCTACTCGAGCGCGGTCTGTTGGGCGGAGCCGGAGCCGTGCCCCGCGCCTAAGGTCCCGTCCCGCTTTGCCCCGCGCGGCGTAGGCGTGGTATGTTTCCTGCTGCCTCCGAGAAGTACGCCTGCCGGTCCCGCCACGTTTCGCCCCCCTCGCGGGTATGCGAGAGAGATGGCCGGCCCGCAGTCGTGGAGGCCCGGCACGAACGATCGAGAGACCCATGCCCGACGTCGCGAGAAAGACGGAGTCCGCTTCCCGCCGCCCTTCGGCGTCGGCGACCGCCTTCCTGCCCGCCGACTTCCTCCGGGCGGTGGAAGGCAGCGAGGACCGGCTGGACCTCGATCTCCTCGCGCTCGCCTTCCACTACAGCAGCGAGAAGCACGCGGGCCAGAAGCGGAGCTCGGGCGAGGACTACATCACCCACTGTATCGCGGTCGCGGCGATCCTGGGGGAGATCCACCGCGACACGGTGAGCATCGCCGCCTCGCTCCTGCACGACGTGGTCGAGGACACGGGCACGCCCATCAAGGAGATCGAGCAGGAGTTCGGGTCAGAGATCGCGACGATCGTCGAGGGCCTGACGAAGATCTCCCGCGTCGAGTTCGGAAGCCTGGCGGAGCGCCAGGTCGAGACCTATCGGAAGCTTCTCCTCTCCATGGCGAAGGACGCGCGCGTCATCATCGTCAAGCTCGCGGACCGCCTTCACAACATGCGCACGCTCGAGCACCTGGATCCGGACCGGCGGCGGCGGATCGCGCTCGAGACGCGGGAGATCTACGCCCCGCTCGCGCACCGGCTCGGGATGGCCCGGGTGCGGTTCGAGCTGGAGGACCTCGCGTTCAAGTTCCTCGAGCCGGAAGAGTACCGCCGGCTGTCCAAGTTGGTCGCGGCCAAGCGGAGCGAGCGGGAGAGCCTCATCGGCCGGATGGAGGAGCCCCTTCGCGCGGAGCTGCGGGAGGCGGGACTGGAGTGCGAGGTCTCGGGGCGTGCCAAGCATCTGTGGTCCATCTATCAGAAGATGAAGCGCCGCGACAAGCCCTACGAGGAGATCTACGACGTCCTCGCGGTCCGAGTGCTCCTGCCTTCCGTGCGGGACTGCTATCACGCGCTCGGGGTCATCCACAACAAGTGGACGCCGCTCACGGAGCGCTTCCACGACTACATCGCGACCCCGAAGTCGAACCTGTACCAGAGCCTGCACACGACGATCTTCGGACCCGGGGGACGGCTGTACGAGATCCAGCTCCGCACGCACGAGATGCACCGGACGGCGGAGCTCGGGATCGCGGCCCACTGGCGCTACAAGGAGAGCGGACGCGACGCGGACGAGGTCGATGAGAAGCTCACGTGGTTCCGGCAGGTCCTGGAGTGGCAGCAGGAGACGCGCGAGCCCGAGGAGTTCCTCGAATTCCTGCGCATCGACCTGTTCCAGGACGAGATCTTCGTGTTCACGCCCGCCGGAGACGTGAAGCAGCTGCCGCGCGGCGCGACCCCGATCGACTTCGCGTTCGCCGTGCACACGGAGATCGGCTACCGCTGTGCCGGGGCGAAGGTGAACGGGCGGATCGCGCCCCTCTCGCGGGCGCTGCGCAACGGCGACACGGTGGAGATCCTCACCTCGGACTCCCAGTCCCCGAGCCGGGACTGGCTGGGGTTCGTGCAGACGAGCCGCGCCCGCCACAAGATCCGCCAGTGGATCCGCGGGGAAGAGGAGGACTCCGCCGTGCGTCTTGGCCGCGAGATCCTGGCCCGGGAGTGGAAGCGGCGGCATGCGAAGCCCGACGAGGCGCGGCTCGTGGCCGCCGCGCGCGAGCTCGGGATCGACGGCGGCGAGCGCGGCCTCGTCGCGGCGGTCGCCCGCGGGGACGTGGGCCTCACCCGGGTCGTCCGCGCCGTGTTCCCGGAGGACGTGGAGCCCGAGAGCCGCGACCGCGTCCCGAAGCCGCTGTCCAAGTTCGTCGAGCGGGTGTGGAGCAGCCCGAAGGGCGTGCGGATCCATGGGATGGACAACCTGATGGTCCGCTACTCTCAGTGCTGTCAGCCCGTGCCCGGCGACGACGTGACGGGGTACATCACGCGCGGCCGCGGGATCTCGATTCACCGCCGCGACTGCCCGAACATCCTGAACCTGGCGGACCATCCGGAGCGCCGGATCCTCATCGACTGGGACGTGGACGGCTCGCAGCGCTTCCTCGTGCGCATCGTGATGGAAGGGACGGACCGGCACGGTCTGTTCGCGGACATCGCGAAGTCGATCTCGGACACGGGCACGAACATCCAGTCCGCCGACATCAACGCGGTCGAGGGCGGGATGACGGGGCAGTTCGTCGTGGAGGTCGAGAACCTGGCCCACCTGAAGAAGGTGATGAAGCACATCCGGCGGGTGAAGGGCGTGCTGTCCGTCGAGCGCAAGGAGAGCTTCGGCGACAGCGACCTCACGCTGGAAGTCTGAGCCGCGCCGTACGGATCAGCCGTCCGGCGCCCCGCCCTCCGCCCCGGACGCCTCTGGGGCTGGTGCGCCCGACCCGGCCGAGTCGATCGTACCCGGCGGCCCGATGCGCCGATCGATGTCCAGCATCTCCGACTCCAGCTCGCGCGACCGATCGATGAGAGCGCGCGCGGCGGGGTCGATCCGGACGATGACGGCCACCAGGCTGTCCTGAAGCTCGGAGAAGCGGGCCGCGACGGTGGGGTCGCGGAACGCGCTGTCCTGGACGGGCGCGAGCAGCTTCTCCACCGTCCGCAGCTCCGCCGCGACGCGGACCTTCTCCTGGTGGGCGACGGGAACCTCGCCGGTGGCCGCCGCGAGGTCGTGCCCGACCTGTTTCGCCCGCTCGAGCCACGAAGCCGCGCGGGGGTCGATCTCGACCATGCGCCGTGTGAGCGCGTCGCGGAAGGCGGCCTGTGCCGCCCGCACCTGCGGAGAGTCGAGGGCCTGCCCCTGGATGAGCCTGAGCTGGTTCTGGAGCGAGGCGTGCTGGAGGAGGAGCTCCTGCCGGTGCGTCCGCAGGGCGGCCGCGTCGTCCGCCGCGGCGTCGGGCCCGGACCCCCCGCACGCGCCGACCGCTGCGAGGCAAAGGGCGAAGGCGACCTTCCTGGAACCTGGTTGCATCTTCTCGCTCGTTTCGGAAACCATTAGGGGCGACAAACCTGCGCCCGGCGATCCGGCCCCGTCAAGCGGACGCGGCGGGTCGGGCCGGGACTCACGAGAAGCCACGACGTGCGGGACACTTCCTTCGAACTCGAGCTCCCGTTCGAGCCGACGGGCGACCAGCCGGAGGCCATCGAGGCGCTGGCGGCGGGGGTGCGCGCCGGTGAGCGGTGGCAGACGCTCCTCGGGGTCACGGGGAGCGGCAAGACCGTGACGATGGCCGGGGTCATCGCGGAGACCGGACTTCCGGCCCTCGTCATGAGCCACAACAAGACCCTCGCCGCGCAGCTCTACGGCGAGCTGCGGCAGTTCTTCCCGCGCAACGCGGTCGAGTACTTCATCTCCTACTACGACTACTATCAGCCGGAGGCCTACGTCCCGAGCACGGACACGTTCATCGAGAAGGATGCCTCGATCAACGAGGACATCGACCGCCTCCGGCTGCGGGCCACGTCGGCCCTCATGGAGCGGCGGGACGTGATGGTCGTTGCGTCCGTGTCCGCGATCTACGGGCTCGGCGATCCGGGCCTCTACCGGGCGCAGATGCTGGAGGCCCGGGTCGGACAGACCCTGACCCGCCGGGAACTCCTCGCGGGCCTGGTGCGCATCTTCTACGCCCGCAACGACATTGACTTCCACCGCGGTACGTTCCGGGTGCGCGGCGACGTCGTGGAGATCTTCCCCGCGTACGAAGAGCAGGCGGTCCGGATCGAGTTGTTCGGGGACACGGTCGAGCGCATCTCGCGCATCGACCCGCTCACGGGCCGGGTCATCGCGACGTTGCCGGGCACCGCGATCTTCCCGGCCACGCACTACGCGATCGACGTGGATCGCCTGGCTGCGGCGACGGACGCGATCCTCGTCGAGCTCGAGGCCCGGCTCCTGGAACTGCGCCGGGACGGGCGGCTGCTCGAGGCCCAGCGTCTCGAGACCCGGACCCGGTTCGATGTGGAGATGCTGCGGGAGCTGGGGTTCTGCCCGGGGATCGAGAACTACTCCCGATACCTGGACGGGCGGGAGCCGGGGGAGCGACCCTTCTGCCTCCTGGACTACTTCCCGGACGAGTTCCTCGTGTTCGTGGACGAGTCGCACGTGACCGTGCCCCAGATCGGCGGCATGCACGCCGGCGACCGGAGCCGGAAGCTCACGCTCGTGGAGCATGGATTCCGCCTCCCGTCCGCGCTCGACAACCGGCCGCTCAGCTTCCAGGAATGGGAGGAGATCGTCCCGTACGGGCTGTGCATCAGCGCCACGCCGGGGCCGTGGGAGCTCGAGAAGACGGGCGGGGTCGTCGTCGAGCAGCTCGTGCGCCCGACGGGCCTGCTGGATCCGGTCGTCGAGGTCCGTCCCGTGCGGGACCAGGTGGACGATCTGCTCGAGGAGATCCGGATCCGCACGGCGCGCCGGGAGCGCGTCCTCGTCACGACGCTCACCAAGCGCATGGCGGAGGACCTGTCGGACTTCCTGGCCGCCCGGGGCGTGCGCGTGCGCTACATGCACTCCGACATCGATTCGATCGAGCGCGTGGAGATCCTGCGCGAGCTCCGCCTGGGCACGTTCGACGTCCTCGTCGGGATCAACCTCCTGCGCGAGGGCCTCGACCTGCCCGAGGTCTCCCTGGTCGCGATCCTGGACGCGGACAAGGAGGGATTCCTGCGCTCGGAGACGTCGCTCATTCAGACCATCGGCCGGGCGGCCCGGAACGTGAACGGGACGGCCGTCCTGTACGCGGATCGTGTGACGGGCTCCATGCGGCGCGCGATCGACGAGACGGACCGTCGCCGCGAGGTGCAGGCGCGCTACAACGAGGCCCGGGGGATCGTGCCGAGGTCGATCCGAAAGTCGGTGGAGCAGATCCGGTTCACGACCTCGGTCGCCGACGCGAGGGGCGAGCCCGGCGTCGCCGCGCGCGAGCCGGAGGCCGCCTACGGCCGGAAGGAGCCCGGGAAGCTCGTGGAGGCGCTGGAGCGGGAGATGCTCGAGGCCGCCGAGGCCCTCGACTTCGAGCGGGCGGCCCGCCTCCGCGACGAGCTGTTCGAGGTGCGGGCGGCCATGGACGACCGGGCCCGGCCGGATCGCCGTGGCGCGCGCCCCTCGGCGGGCTCGGGGCGGCCGGGGCGTCGTGGCTGACGGACGGGCCCGGGCGGGCGCCGTGCGGCGGGTGAGCGCCACGCTGTCGGAGTCGGAGCTCGTCCGCTGGTCCGTCGCCGCCGGCCGGATCGTGGCCGTGCGGGGAGGATTCGTGTGCCTGTTCGGCGAGCTCGGGGCGGGGAAGTCGACCGTCGTGCGGGCCGCCTGCCGCGGCGCGGGGGTCGAGGTTTTCGTCCGGAGCCCGACGTTCTCGCTCCTTCACGAGTATCCCCGCGAAGGGCGCGGACGGGTGCTGCACGCGGACCTGTATCGGCTAGATGGGCCCGGGGACCTCGCCGATCTGGGCTGGGACGAGCTCGTCGGTGGCTCGGATCCGGTGTTCGTCGAGTGGGCGGACCGGGCGGCTGGGCGGCTGCCCCCGGACCGATGGGAAATCCGGCTCCGGTTCGTGGACGAGCCGGGCCTGCGTGGCCTGGAAGCGCGGGCCGTGGGCGACTCCGCGCTGCTGCCGGCGCTCCAGGGAGCGGACGCCGCCGGGGCCTCGTGCTGATCCTCGGGCTGGACACGAGCACGCGGAGCGGGAGCCTCGCCCTCGGCCGCGCCGGCGCCGTGATCGCGGACGTCCGCCTCGACGTGCGGACGAGCCGCTCGGAGGGTGTTCTGCCCGGGATCGACCGGGCGCTCGGGGCCGCCGGGGCATCGGCCGCGGACCTCGACGCGGTCGTGGTCGCCTCCGGACCGGGCTCGTTCACGGGCGTCCGCGTGGGCGCCGCCGTCGCCAAGGGGCTCTGCTTCGCCACGGGCGCGGATCTCTTCGCCTACTCGACCCTCGCCGCCGTCGCCTCGCTCGCGCCGCCCGCTCCGCGCGTGTGCGCGCTTCTGGACGCCCGCGGCGGACGCGTGTACGCCGCCGGCTACGCGACGGCCGGCCGGCTCACCGCCCGCTTCGAGCCGGAGGTCGTGGCGCTGGAGCGTCTCCTGGCCCGGCTGGAGCCCGTCGAGCGCTGGAGCTTCGCCGGCGATGTCGGCCCATTCGTGGCGGAAATCCGGGCCGCGGGCGGCTCCATCGCCCGGGCGCCGGCGGACCGCTCGCGGGCGGCGGCGCTGCTGGCCCTCGTGGACGCGGCACCGGAGGCGGGACGGGTCCCGCATCCGCGCGACTGGGAGCCCGCTTATGTGGCGGCGCCCGCGGCAGAGCGGGAGGAGGGGTGGTGAGGAGGGCTCGGGCGGCGTTCCGCGACCTCGTCTTGCGTCCCGCCCGGGAGGCCGACCTCGAGGGGATGGCGCGGATCGAGCGGCGGTGCTTCAGCACGCCGTGGGCGGAGCGGACGTTCCGCGGCCTCCTGCGGCGGCCGAGCACGGTCGTCACGGCGGCGGAGATCCGGGGCCGGGTCGTCGGCTACTCGGTCCTGTGGCAGGCCGGGGCCGAGGCGGAGCTCGGCAACCTGGCCGTGGAGCCGGAGTTCCGGCGACACGGCGTCGGGAGGGCGCTCCTGGGGACGGTCCTGGAGAGGGCCCGGCAGACGAACATCTCCGCCCTGTTTCTCGAGGTGCGGGAGAGCAACGAGGCGGCGCGGGGCCTGTACGACGCCTACGGTTTCGAGGTCGTCGGGGTGCGCGAAGGGTATTATGCGTCTCCCCGGGAGGACGCCCTCATCATGCGTCTCGAGCTGGACGAGGTTCTTCGTTGACAGCTTCGGAACCCGCCGTCTATACTGGATGAATCAGGCCATTCTCGGCCCTCTCCCGCGCGCGAACGCCAACGAGAACCGGAAGAACAGACCATGTCCCGCTCCCTGAACAAAGCGATGATCATCGGCAATCTCGGGGCCGATCCGGAGATCCGGAGCACCCCCTCCGGCACCCGGGTCGCGACTCTCTCCGTCGCCACGAGCCGCCGCTGGAACGACCGAAGTGGCCAGCAGCAGGAGAAGACCGAATGGCACCGGGTCGTGGCCTGGGACCGCCTGGCGGACATTTGTGAACGATTCTTGAAGCGAGGGGACCGGGTGTACGTGGAGGGCTCCATCGAGTACCGCCAGTGGGAAGGACAGGACGGGCAGACGCGGTACACGACGGAGATCCGCGCGCGCGAGATGATCATGCTGGGTGGCCGGGGCGAGGGCGCCCCGCCGCGGGGTCGGGGAGAGGCCGCGTCCCAGGCGGCCGGTCTCGAGGCCGACTTTTCCAACGACGCGCTCGCGGGCGAAGACGATCTTCCCTTCTGAGGAGGGACCGATGGGTGTGCCAGACCGCCGAATCGCCGGTTGCGCTCTCGCCGCCGCCGCGCTGCTCGTGCTCGCGCCGCTGGCGCGGGCGCAGGAGACGCCGCCGGATCACACGGTCGAGAGGGGGGACACGCTCTGGGATCTGGCGGCCCGGTACCTGGCCGATCCGTTCCGCTGGCCGGAGATCTTCGAGCTGAACACGGACGTCGTCGAGGACCCGCACTGGATCTTCCCCGGCGAGGCGCTGCGTCTGCCGGGCGGGCGCCGCGTCGTGGTGGGCGAGGCGGCGCCGGCCGCGCCCGCGGCCCCGGCGGCGCCCGTGTCGGAAGCCCAACGACCGGCCGAAGGACAGGTCGCGCCGCGGGCCTCCCTCGGTGCGTCCCTTTTTAGCCAGCAACGGAAGGATTTTCCGACGCTGGGCGGATTCGAGATCGAGAGCCTCGAGGACGCACCGGTGGTCTCGCGAAGCGATTTCTACCGGAACGGCTTCGTGGCAGACGCGAGCCGCTACGCGTCGGCGGGGCACGCGCTCCGGGTCATCGAGGAAAATCCCCTGAATCTCAGGTTGCCGGCGAGCGTGCGGCTTCACGACCGGATCGTGCTGAGCCTCGGGGGAGCGCGGGCCGAGCCGGGAGACGTGTTCCAGGCGATCCGCTGGGTGCGAAGCCTGGGGCTGGATGGGGACGTGGCGCTGTCGATGGGCCTGGTCAGGATCGATGACGTGATGGGCGATTCGGCGCGCGCGACGGTCACGGACGTGTTCGCGGACTTCCAGATCGGCGACCCGCTCATCCCGGCCGAGCCGTTCGAGGCCGCCGCGGGACGACCGGATCCGGACCCGGCTGGCCTCACGGGCCGGGTGCTGGACTTCGAGGTTCGGCAGCCGCTCCTGAGCGTCGGCGACGCCGTGTTCCTGAGCGTCGGTGCGGGTGACGGCGTCCGGGTGGGCGACGAGTTCGCGCTGTTCGCGAGCTCGGAGCCGAGCGCACGCGGCGCGAGGCTGGAGGATCGACTCAACGTCGTCCGGGTGACCCGGGTCACGCCACGGAGCGCGACGGCCCTCGTCGTGGGCGTCCGGGATCCCGGCGCCAAGCCGGGTGCGCCGGTCCGCCGGATCCGGCGGATGCCCGGCTGAGCCCGGCGGGCTCCCCACCGGCCGGCGATCGCCGCGGGAAGCGACCCGCGCCCCGGTCGCCGGCCTCTGTCACCGTGCCCACCGACTCCCTATCATCCCCACGAATCGAGATCCGGAACGAATCCTCCGGGCGGAGGTAGGGCCGAGGGTGAGCTCAACGAAAAGAGTGCTCGTGACCGGTGGGGCCGGCTTCATCGGCTCCCACGTGTGCGAGGCGTATCGCGATGCGGGCTGGGCGGTCACGGCGCTGGATGACCTGTCGAGCGGGCGGCCGGAGAACGTTCCGGACGGGGTCGAGCTCGTGGAAATGGACGTTCGGTCGGAGAATCTGGCGAATCTCTTCGCGAACGGACGGTTCGACCTCGTGAACCACCATGCGGCGCAGATCGACGTGCGGGTGTCCGTCGAGCGGCCGCGCCACGACGCCTCGATCAACATCGACGGGCTGCTGAACCTGCTCGAGGTCGCGTGCGCGAGCGACGTGGGACGCTTCGTCTACGTCTCTTCCGGGGGCGTCGTGTACGGAGAGCCCGAAGACCTGCCCGTGCCGGAAACGGCGCCCAAGCTCCCCCTGTCCCCGTACGGCGTCAGCAAGCTCACGGGCGAGCACTACCTGTTCTTCTACCGGCACATCCGCGGGCTCGAGTCCGTGGCCCTGCGGTATTCGAACGTCTACGGGCCCCGACAGGACCCGCACGGCGAAGCCGGCGTGGTGGCCATCTTCTGCCAGCGGATCCTGGACGGAGAGCCCCTGACCGTGTTCGGCGACGGACGGCAGACCCGCGACTACGTGTACGTCGGCGACGTCGCGCGCGCGAACCTCGCGGCCTCGCAGGTGGAGCTCGCCGTCCCCGAGTGCATCGACGACGTCGCGTTCAACGTGGGGACGAGCCGGGAGACGACCGTGAACGAGCTCGCGCAGACGCTCATGCGGGCCGCGGGCCGGACGGTCGAGGTCGTCCACGCCCCCGCGCGGCCGGGCGAGCTGGAGCGAAGCGCGCTCGCGGTGGACCGGTTCGCGGCCGCGGGCTGGGAGCCGGACCGCACGCTGGAGGAGGGTCTCGCCGCGACGTACGCCCACATCGCGGACCAGCGTCGCTGATGGGAGCGACGGGGATCTTGCATGGGGCGGGACTCACGGCCGCGCTCCAGGCCGCCGGACAGCCGCTCATCGCGAAACCGTGGGACCTCGTGCTCGACGCGACGGTCGTCACGAAGATCATCCTCCTCGTCCTCGCTGCGTTCTCCGTCGTGTCCTGGGTGTTCATCTTCTGGAAGGGCTCCGAGTTCCGCCGGGTTCGCAGGAGCGGGGACGCCTTCGTGGGAGAGATGGAGAGCGCGACCTCGTTTCGCGACGTGTACCGCGGCCTTGCGGGGCTGGAGGAGTCGCCGTACACGCGAGTCTTCCGGCAGGGCGTGAACTTCTTCACGGAGCTCCGACCTTCCGCCCTCCGGGACGACGCAGGAGGGAACGATCCGGGCCTGTCGTCCGCTCAGCTGGACACGCTGCTTCTCGTGCTCGAGAAAGAGCTGGCCGAGGAGCGGGACGATCTCGCGCATGGCCTCCCCTGGCTCGCGATCATCGGCTCCGTGAGCCCCCTGCTCGGGCTCATGGGCACCGTCGTGGGCGTGATGAACTCCTTCCTCGGGATCACGAGCCACGGCACGGCGAACATCGCCGCGGTGGCGCCGGGCATCGCCGAGGCCCTCGTGACCACGGTGGTCGGGCTCGCGGTCGCGATCCCGGCCGTCATCGCCTACAACCACTACGCGGCGAAGCTCGGCCTGTTCACGAGCGAGCTGGAGGGCTTCGCGAGCGAGCTCGTCGGCACGCTGGCGCGGGAGGGCCGGATCTGATGCGCCGGACCGGCGGATCCGGACTCGGTGCCGGCGGGATCCCCGTGCGGGCGGAGATCAATGTCACGAGCCTCGTAGACGTCGCCTTCACCCTGCTCGTCATCTTCATGATCACGGCCCCCATCCTCCAGGGCGGCGTCGAGATCGCCGTTCCCCGGGCCCCGGCCGCGCCCCTCCAGGTGAGCGAGGGGCTCGTCGTGTCCATCGACCGGGATGGGCGGATCTTTCTCGACGACACGCCGGTCACGCTCGAGGAGTTCGAGGCGACGATCGTGCGCGTCGTGGAACAGAGAGGCGGGCCAACGGTCTATGGAAAAGGGGATGCGGAGGCTCGCTACG
>JBHHZD010000039.1:0-19885 GCA_046757885.1 Gemmatimonadota bacterium | reverse complement strand
GGCGGTAACGGCGGCGGCGGTAACGGCGGCGGCGGCGGTAACCCGCGCATCACGCAGACGCCCGAGCCCGTCTCCACGACGCTCATGGGCCTCGGCCTCCTGAGCTGGGCCGGCGCGAAGGCGCGCAAGCGCCGCCAGGCAGCCATCGAGACGGAGGACGACGAGGTCTGAGCCCGGCGGCTTGACTCGAGCCCGCAACGGCAGGATCATGCGGGCGGCCTCTCAGCGGGGCCGCCCGCTCTTTTTTGGCCGTCCGCGGGCCGTGAGCCCGGATCCCGGAACCGGGTCGCGGATCGCGGCGTTCCGGAGGCGGGACGCGGCGCCGGACGCAGGACGGCGCACGCTCCGGGCCGTATCGCAGCGACTCTCGAGGAGGCGGACACGACGGTGCGCGGATTTTTCCGACGGATCGGACGCATCGCCGCGAAGGCGGCGAGGGGATCCTCCGTCCTCCTCGTCCTCCCGCTCACGCTCCTGCAGACCTTCGAGGCCTCGAGCCTCTTCTGCGCCGGGCTCTCGCACGAGAGCCTGCTCTCGTTCAACTGCCCCCACCACGCGGCGGGCGGTCACGGCGGCCACGGCACCCCCGGGAGCCACGCGATGCACGCCGCGGCCGGCGGCGGCGCGGGACACATGGTTCCCGCCAACCCCTCCGGCGACGTGACGCCGCCCGTGACGGGCGACGACTGCAACTGCCCCTCGACGGGCGTGCCCGTGCCGGACGGGCTCACGCACAGCGTCCTGAGCGGCGTCGGCGTCCCGGTCCTCGAGCGGATCGCGGTTCCGGCGGGCCGGCTCGTGGCCGCCGCGGCGTCCCGCGACGCCGGATCGTGGCGCTCCTTCGCGGAACCCCCTCCGGACAGACCTCCCCTCTCCTGACCTGATCCAAAGCTGATTCACTCGGCGGTCGATCCGCCGGGCGCGCGGCGCGCGCGGCGCCGGGGCCCGGCTCGACCCGTGGCATCACATCAGGTCGGGAGAGGATGATGACGAAGAAGATTCCATCGCGGGCGGCGCGCGCCGCTGTGGTCCTGGGCGTCCTGCTCGGCGCGCTCGACGCGCCGGCGCGGGTCGGGGCCCAGGAGACGGTTCCCGCTCGCGGGCCGGCGGTCGGGCCCGACGCGGGGGCTCCGGCGGTGCCCTCGCTCGGGTCCGGCAACCTCCTGTGGCACCTCACGACGCGCGGGCGGTTCATCGATCCGCTCGTCACGGAGCACGCGTTCGTGGACCGGAAGGTCCGGTCCGACTTCTCCGCCCACCTCCTGCGGGACGACGCGGAGGGGCAGTTCTACCAGAACGACCTCATCTTCGAGTGGGCGTTCACGAAGTGGTTCTCGCTCGAGGTCGTGCAGCCGATCCTCATCGACGACCCGCCGGGCGGGGCCTCGACCTCGGGGCTCGGTGACCTGAAGATCGGGGCCAAGGCCCAGCTCACGCGGGCCGAGGACACGGGCGGGCTCATCCTCGCGGCGGGGCTCGAGACCGTCCTTCCGAGCGGCGAGGAGGACGTGGGCGGCGGCGACGAGTACGTGGTCGCGCCCGTCGTGGCGGCGGACTGGGCCATCGGGCCCGGCCTGTTCAAGCTCCAGAGCCAGGGCGAGGGGGAGATCGCGTTCCCCCGCGCGGGCGGCGGGGGCGAACTCGTCGCCATCGAGTGGAACACGGCCCTGTCCTACTTCGGATCCCACCGGATCGTCCCGCTGGTGGAATTCAACGCGGCGTTCGAGGGCCTGAACGAGGCGGCGACGCACGAGGTGTACGCGATCACGCCCGGGGTCGTCGTGTCGCTCACCGAGGAGGCGGGCGCCGCCTTCGACATCGCGGCCGGCGCGCAGATCTTCTTCGGGTCCGACCGGGAGGAGGACGTCGCGTTCCGCGTCAGCGTCCGGCACCACTGGCCCCAACCCTGAGGAATCGGAGCGGGGCCGGCGCCGCGTCAGGAACGCAGGAGAAGAACGGCGCCCGCGCCCCCGCTCAATCCGATGAGCAGGCCGATGATGCCCCACTCCAGGCCGCTGCGGGATCGCTCGATGGGCATGTCGTCCGCCCGGGCCGAGGCGTCCTCGTGCATCCGGCCCATTTCATCCGGGGGCGCTTCGGCGGCCCCGTGGTCGGCGGCGCCCGACGAGCCGGTGGCCGCCTCGACCGTCACGGCGAGACGGGCCAGCTCGTCGCCGTCGGGGGCAAAGGCCGCGAGCTGATAGCGGCCCGGCGGCACGTCGGCGGGGATCTCCAGCGAGAGCTCGAAGGCTCCGCTCGAATCGGGGCGCGCCGGGGGGAGATCGAACTCGTCGAATACCCCCAGGAGTCGGAGCGTCACGGTCTCGCCTTTCGGAAACTCGCGACCGGTCACCGGCAGCGTGCCCCCCGCCTCGACGGAAGACAGGGCACTCTTCAGCACCGCTTCTCCGTGGACGGGCGCCGCGGGTCGCACGGCCCGCCCCGCCGCGACGAGGAACGGGATGAGAACGAGGGTCGAGATCATCTTCTTCATGCTTGGCCTTTCGAGTATCGTCACATGCCGATGTGTTGCCGGGCGGCTCCGAAGACCCCGTACATCCACAGCGCGAGGACGGCCAGCCCCACGGTCAGCCCCAGCCCGCGCACCCACCTCCCGCCGCGGGACGAGGGCCCCGTCGCCGGACCGCGATCCAGCAGAGGAACGGCGAGCAGGAAGCCGAAGACGACGGCCGGGCCCAGGACCATTCCCCACCCTCCCAGGAGATTCTCGAGCCCGTAGACCCAGAGCACGGGCCAGAACGGCTTCGTCACCTCGGCGCCGGGAACGGCCGGGTACCCGAGGTTCTCGGGCAGCAGCACCGCGAGAAGGCCCACGACGGCGGCCGCGAGGAGCGCGATGCCGGCGAGCCGGATCGCGTGGTCCCGGAACACGGCGTCCTTGGGTCCGCGAGGGCTGAGCCCGAGGTGACGGATGAGCCAGAAATGCAGCCCGATGAGCGCGAGGAGCGTGAGCGGGAGCAGGCTCGTGTGCATGCTGAAGATGCGGGACAGGAGCGACGTGCTCCGGGTGAAGGCGTCCGTGAAGAAGGCGCCGAACGACCCGGTCATCTGCCCTCCGGCCACGAAATGGGCCAGCGCCTCGTATCCCTCCTGGTCGTAGCGCAGGGCCGTGCCCGTCACGATGAGGAGGAAGAGCAGGCCCGCGAGGCCGACGCCCGCCCACCACGTGACCTCCCGCGGACGTCGATAGGCGCGGCGCCAGAAGACGTAGGCGAGGTGGAGCGTGATCGTGAGCGCGGCGCCCGCGGCCGACCAGTAGTGAACGCTGCGGATCCAGTCCCCGAGGGGCGCCCTCGTGATGAGGTAGAGAACGCTGTCGTGCGCTCCGGCCGGGCTCGGGTCGTAGAACTGGGCCAGGTACACGCCCGTCAGGAGGAGGAGGAGGATGAGAAACGCCGTGACTCCGCCCAACATGTACCCCATCCGCCCCACCTCGCGGGGGACGGGATACTCGAGGGCCTCCAGGGCCAGGCGCTCCCGCACGGGCCCCACGTCCGATCCTTCCGGGGTCGCGACTCCCTCCCCAGCCGTCACGCTCTCTCCGTTCGCCACTGCGCCTCCCTTCTCATTCGGCGTTCTCTGCCGCGAGCTCGTACTTCTCGATCCGGTACCGCAGGGTGTCCCGCGTCAGTCCGAGAAGCTCCGCGGCTCGCGTCTTGTTCCCCCGGGTCTGCGCGAGGGCCTGGCGGATGAGATCCTTCTCCAGGTCCTCGAGGTCGATGCCTCCGGCCGGAAGCCGGAACTCCGGCTCCAGGTCCAGGGCGCGCCGGCCGGGCTTCAGCTCGTCGGGAAGGTGCGACGGAAGGATCTCCGGCCCTTCCTCCAGGATCACGGCGCGCTCGATCACGTTCTTGAGCTCCCGCACGTTGCCGGGCCAGGCGTAGCGCTCGAGCATCGTCATCGCCTCGCGCGCGATCGTCCGGGGTGCCCGGCGCAGGGAGGCCGTGAGCCGCTCCACGAAATAGCGGGCCAGGGGCTCGATGTCCTCGGGCCGCTCGCGGAGCGGCGAGATGACGAGCGGGATGACGTTGATGCGGAAGAAGAGGTCCCGGCGGAAGGACCCCGTCCGCACGGCGGCCTCCAGGTCCCGGTTCGTGGAGGCGACGATCCGGACGTCCACTTCGATGTCCCGCACGCCGCCCACGCGCTTGAAGCTCCGCGTCTCCAGGAACCGAAGGAGCTTGGCCTGGGCTCCGGGCGGGAGGTCCCCGATCTCGTCGAGCAGGACGGTCCCCCGGTCGGCCATCTCCAGCAGGCCCAGCTTCCGCTCCCTGGCGTCGGTGAAGGCCCCCTTCTCGTGCCCGAACAGCTCGGATTCGAGCAGGGTCTCGGGGAGGGCCGTGCAGTTGATCTCCAGGAAGGGAAACTCCGCCCTCGCGCTCTGCGCGTGGATGGCCCGTCCCACGATCTCCTTCCCGACGCCGCTCTCTCCCCGCACGAGCACGGTCGTGCTCTCGCTCGCGGCCACCTTGCCGACGAGCTCGACGACCCTGCGCATCGCGGCGGATCGCCCCACGATCTCGACGTCGGCGATCTGCCATCCCGCCTGGCGCCGCAGGCCCGAGACGGTGCGTCTCAGGGACCTCGTCTCGAGGCCCTTCTCGAGCGTGTTCAGGAGGAGCTCGAGGCCGGGCGGCTTCTCGAGGAAGTGAAAGGCCCCGAGCTTCACGGCCTCGACCGCGATCCCGATGTCTCCGTGGGCGCTCAGGATGAGGGCGGTGAGATCGGGGTCCGCATCCATGAACTCGCGGAGCAGGTCCATCCCGCTTCCGTCGGGCAGCTTGAGGTCCAGGATGGCTCCGTCCGGCGGGGAATCCTTGAAGGCCGCCCGGCCGGCCGCGGCGCTCTCGGCGACCGCGACCCGATAGCCGGCCTCCGTGAGATGGGCCTCCAGCCAGACGCGGATCAGGCTCTCGTCATCGACGACGAGCACGCTCCGATCAGCCATGACTCGCTCCTTCCGATTCCGTCAGGGGAAGCAGGATGACGAAGGTCGCGCCCCCGCCCTCACGATCTTCCAGCCTGAGACTGCCGCCGTGGCGGCTGACGATCTGCTCGGAGATCGGCAGCCCGAGGCCGGTCCCCTCGCTCTTCGTGCTGAAGAAGGGCCGGAACACCTCCGACCGGCGCTCGGGAGCGATCCCGGGTCCCGTATCGCTCACCTCGATGCGCGCCTCCGTCCCCTCGGGGGCCACGCGCACGGTCAGCGTGCCGCCGCTGTCCATGGCGTCGATGCCGTTCAGCATCAGGTTCACCAGGACCTGGACCATGAGCTCGGGATCCGCCTCGACGGGCACGGGCCGCTCGGCTGCCTCGACCCGAATCTCCATCTGTCGCGCCGTCGCGTTCGTCTGCACGACGCGCACGGCCCGCTCCACCAGGAGGCGGGCGTCGAGCGGGAGCTCCTTGAGCTCCGGGGGGCGCGCGTACCGGAGGAGCTGCTTGATCGTGGCGTCGATCCGGCCCAGCTGCTGATTCGCCTCGTCCAGCAGGGGCCGGTGCCCGTCCCCGGGCGGAAGCCGGCGCACGGCCAGCTCCAGGGCCCCTTTCACTCCGGTCAGCGGATTGCGGATCTCGTGGGCCACGCCGCTGGCCAGCTCGCCGACGGTCGCGAGCTGCTGCGCGCGCGCCATCTCCCGGGTGTGGAGCCGCTCGATCTCGTCGCGCGATTCGCTCAGGTCGTTCGCCATCCGGCCGAAGGCCTCGATGAGCCGGGCGATCTCGTCGTTGCCGCGCTTCGCGACCGGGCGGTAGACGCCGGCCCGGCCGTAGTCGAGCGCCGCCTCCGCCAGCTCGTGCAGGGGCGTCGTGACGGAGCGCGCCGCGATGACGCCCGTCACGATGATGAGCACGACGAACAGGGCCAGGATCACGAGCGCGTTCGCTCGCAGGCGGGCCAGAGGCGCCAGGGCGACCTCCGTGGGCAGGGTCGTGACGAAGATCCAGTCCGTGTCCGCCACCGGCAGGACCATCGCGATGGACGGGGCCCCGTCCACCGTGACCCGGCCGCGCGTGTGCCCGGCGGCCTCCAGGTCCGCCGCGATGGAGGTGAGATCCCGCGAGGCGTGCTCGTGGCTGAACAGCACGGGGCCGCCGCCGCGCTCCACGATCGCGGACTCCACGTCGCCCATCAGGTGCGACGGCAGCGACAGAAGCCGCGCGAAGTCCTCCGCCCGCACGTGGCCCTCGAGCCACGCATCGGCGGAGGGGCCGCGCAGGGGGACGGCCAGCAGGTATGCGAGGACCCGGGACCCTTCCCGGTGCACGATGACGGAGTGGCGCACCCAATCGCCGGCCGGGGCGGCCGCCGGCCAGTGAGGCGTGGAATGGCCGAGAGCCACGCTCTCGACGATGCCTCCATCCGCCCGGACGATGCGCAGCCCGTCGAACACGCCGTCCTCCGGCAGGCTCTGCGCCAGGAGCTTCGCCAGGTCCGGGGAGGCCAGCGCGTCCGGTCCCGGGTCCACCGGCAGCTGTCCCGTGATCGTCCGCAGGAGCAGACGTTCCCTCGCCAGCTCGGTGGAGAGGTGGACGACCTGCCGGCGCCCGAGCTCCTCCAGGGCCTGTTCCGCCTGGCTCGTGATGATGGCCCGGCTGATCGGGTACCCGAAGCCGATGGCCGCCAGGAGGGGAAGCACGCCGAACGCGAGCAGCAGGAAGAGGAGCCGGCTGCGGATGCTCTCGGGACGACCGACGCGTCGGCGGCCTTCCGGGCTCCGGCGGGGGAGATCCCCCGTTCGCTGGGGCAAACCCTCCATCAATCGGCCCCGCAGCGAGCGGTCACTCCGACGCTATCTGACAGTTTCATAACGATTTGAATACACCTTCCCTGAGGAGTGAAAGTTGCTGGCCGCTCATGCAGGTACGCAAGTCTCGGTCGCGCGCGGGGCCATGGAGGCCTCCGGCGACGGGACGTGACGGAAAGAGAGGCGCTCGATGAAGAAAGCGATGCTCGTCGGCCTGGCGGTTCTGGCCTCCGCCGGGACGCTCTCGGCACAGCAGCACGACCAGCAGCATGGGGCGGCGGCCACCGACGCCCAGGCGGCGGCTCCGTCGATGCCGTGCGGCCAGATGATGAAGATGATGGGCTCCGACGGCGGAAACATGCCCATGAAGCCCGGTCGGGGCATGGGCATGCAGTCCGGCCGGGGCATGGGCATGCAGTCCGGTCGAGGCATGATGGGAGGAGGCGGTATGAACATGGGGATGATGGGGATGCACGGAGCCATGAATCGGCTTCCCCCCCTGTCCCCCGACCGCATCCTCGGGAGCGCGAAAGCGCTCGACCTCACGCCTGACCAGGTGGGCAAGCTCGAGGAGCTGGTGAAGCGCAGGAACGAGAAGGAGACGAAGGAAGTCCGCGACATCCTGACTCCCGAGCAGCTCGACGCCGCCCTCGGTGGCGCGGACGCGCCCTGAGCGGAAAGGCGAAAATGGGCGGATTCCTGTCCGACCTCCTCGTCGTGGGAGCCGGGCCCGGAGGGGCCCGCGCGGCCGAGCTCCTGGCGGAGCGGGGCCTGCGCGTGGCGCTCCTGGACCCGCGCGCCCCGTGGGAGAAGCCGTGCGGCGGCGGTCTCACGGCCGCCGCCCTGCGGCACACGCCCGAGCTGCGGGAGCTCTCGAGCGAGAGCGTCACGATCCGCGAGCTCCAGGTCGTCGCCTCCAACGGCTCGAGCCTCATCGTCCCGCTTCGACGGCCGTACGAGGTCGTGAGCCGGCTGGAGCTGTCGCGCTGGGGACTGGACCGGGCGCTCGCAGCCGGCGTCCGCTTCCATCCGGTCGCGGCGCGCGCGATCCGCCGTGCCGCCGGCTTCTGGTTCGTCACGGACAGCGCGGGCAGGCTGCACAGGGCACGCTGGCTCATCGGGGCGGACGGGGCCACGAGCCCGATCCGGTCGCGGCTGGCTCCCGGGCTCCGGCCGGAGCTGGCACCGACCCGCGTGGCGTACGCCACCGGGCGGCCGAAGGACGGGCGTGCGGCGTTCTTCTTCCTCCGCAGGGCGGAGGGCTACCTGTGGGATTTCCCGAGGAACGGCCACCGGTCGGTGGGCATCGGGGTCGCGCCTCGCTCGTTCTCGCGGCGTGACCTCGATGAGGCGATCGAGCATTACCGGCTGGCCGAAGTCGGCGAGGCGCCTTCCCTGGATGTCCGCGGGGCCGTCATCGCGACCTCCGACTGGAGATCCGGCCACTTCGAAGACCTCGGGGGGCTGGACTACGCGCTCGTCGGCGACGCGGCCGGCCTGGCGGATCCCGCCACGGGGGAAGGCATCGATTACGCCCTCCGGTCGGCGGCCCTCGCGGCCGACACGTTCGGCGAAGATGACGGGTTCGACGCGTATCCGGCCGCCGCGCAGGAGGCCTTTGCGGAGGAGTTCCGGCGGTCGCTGACCGTTCGCCACTGGCTTTACCACCCGCGGCTCGCGGACGGACTCGTGAGCCGCGCCTACGGATCGGACCGGCTCTCGATGCTGTTGGCGGCCCTCGTGGACGCCGTGAACGAGCACGGCCCGCTCCGGGAGGCGATCGGCCGCAGCCTGGGCCCGAAGCCCGGGTGGCTGCACGCCCCGGCGGTCTGCGACTGTGACTCGGGTCGCGCGTCCCCCATCGCGCTGTCCCGGCGCGAGGCGCGGCGGGAGCCGCGGCGCGCGCTGGCGGGGCGTTCGTGATGGAGCCCCCGGCGGTCGCGGCCGGCGCGGCCCGCCTCGAGCGGCTCGATCTGCCCCTGCGCGGGACGCCGGACGATCTGCATGCCGACCGCATCGCGGCCCGGCTCCAGGAGATCTTCGGCGTCCACGGGGTCGTCGTCAACGCGATCGCGGGCCGGGTCGCCGTTCTGTTCGACGGCACCCGCACGCGGGCCGACATCGTCGTCCGGGTCCTCGGCGAGACCGGGGCCGAGCCGGGCCGGGGCTTCGCGCGCTGGCACGCGCGCGTGCCCGAGCTCGCGTGCGGCGCGTGCACCGAGGAGGTGGAGAGAAGGATCGAAGCCACGCCGGGGATTCACGCGGCGCGGGTGAATCGGACCACGGGCAACCTGACGGTCGAGTTCGTGGCAAGGCGGACCGACCTGCGGGCCCTGGGCCAGCTCGTGAGGTCCGTGTCGGAGGTTCAGGAAGGAGCAGAGCCATGAAGGTCAAGGATCCCGTGTGCGGGATGTGGTTCGAGCCGGAGAAGGCGGCGGCGACGGCGGAACACGAGGGCCGCACGGTGCACTTCTGCACGGAAGCGTGCCAGCGACAGTTCGCGGCCGAGCCGCAGAGATACGCGTCGCAGATCGAGGAGCCGGCGCCGCCCGCCGGGTCCGAGTAGCGCCGCGGCCTTCACCGGTCGCATCGGGCCGGCCGGCGCCGCGGGGCGCTGAGCTCCCCCGGGCCGCTGAGCTCCCCCGGGCCGAGAGCGGGGGAAATGCCCCGATCGTCGCGCCGGCTGGCCCGCGCCTTTTCACCCACCCGGTCCTGACCTCATACCCAAGTGATTGCATCACAACGCGATACCGTCTGGACAGCTGTGGTCCGACTTCTGCCTGTCCTGCCACCGACGTGAATCGCAAGCCGCCGGAACCGCAGGAGGACGAGAGATCGATGCGCACGAGCGTGGTGGACACATGAAGGCCCGAATCCTGGCCCTGGCCGGACTCCTCGTGGCGGTCGGCACGACCGGGGCTCTGGAGGCGAGGACCCCGGCCGCCGGCATGCAGCAGGAGGCCGACACCCTCCGGCTCGCCACGGTTCTCGCGGAGGCCCGGGCCACGAACCCCCTGCTCAGGGCCTCGCGCCTGAAGGCGGACGCGGACCGCGAGCGGGTGCCCCAGGCCGGGGCGCTCCCGGATCCTCAGCTCTCGCTGGGGTTCGTGAACCGGCCCGTTCGCGATTTCACGCGCACGGACCAGATGATGACGCTGAACCGCGTCATGTTCGCCCAGCGGTTTCCGTGGCCCGGCAAGCTGGGCTTCGGGGAGGAGCGGGCGAGGCATCTGGCGGAAGCGGGCGTGCTGGACGCCGCGGAGACGGAGGTCGCCCTGCTCGCGCGGGTGGCCTCCGTCTACTACCGGATCGCGTACATGGACCGGGCGCTGGCCATCATGGAGGAGACGCGGGACCTGCTGCGCGACTTCCTGGACGTGACCTCCGCCATGTACAGCGTGGGCACGGGACTCCAGCAGGACGTCCTTCAGGCTCAGGTCGCGGTCGCCAGCATGACCGAAGACATCACGGTGGTCGAGCAGGACCGGGTCGCGATGGCCTCCCGGCTCAACGCCCTGCTCGGCCGGGCCGCGACCACGCCGATCGGCGCGCTCGAGCTTCCCGGGCCGACCGGCCCCCTGCCGTCGGCCGACTCTCTCATGGAGAGGGCCGCGAGCCGCCGGCCGGCGCTCCGGGCGGCGCGGGCGCGCGTGAAGGCCGCCGAGGCGGGATATCGGGCGGCCCGGCGGGCCCTCTATCCGGACTTCACGGTCGGCGTGGGCTACGGCCAGCGGCCGCAGTTCGACGACCTCGCGACCCTGGAGGTCGGGATCAGCGTCCCCTTGTGGGCGGGCGCGCGCCAGCTCCCCATGCGCCGCGAGATGGCCGCCATGCGCGCCATGGAGGAGGCGAAGGAGCTGGACCTGTACAACGAGACCTTCGCGCGGCTCACGGAGCTGCGCGCGGACGCCGAGCGCGCCCGGAGCCTGGCCGAGCTGTACGCCACGTCGGTGCTCCC
The DNA here is from genome assembly GCA_046757885.1 of Gemmatimonadota bacterium. GTDB lineage: Bacteria > Gemmatimonadota > Gemmatimonadetes > Palauibacterales > Palauibacteraceae > JBHHZD01. The sequence continues at coordinate 9,160 of JBHHZD010000039.1, read as the reverse complement.
GCAGGCGCGCGCCGCCGTCGAGTCGGCGCTCTCGGCCTACCGGGTCGGCCGGGTGGACTACATGACGCTGGTGGAGAACGAGATGACGGTGAACCGATACGAGATCGAGAGCGTGCGCCTCGTGGCCGAGTACCAGGGAGCCCTGGCCGGCGTGGAGGCGCTGCTCGGAACGCGACTGGAGGATCCGCGCATGCAGACCGGGGCGGGAGGTGACCGATGAGGCGCGCGCGACGGAAGCTGACGCTGCTCGGAGCCGTGGCCCTCGCCGGCGTCGTGCTCGCGGCCTGCCATTCCACGGAGGCGGAGGCGGAGGGCGGCATGGCCGGCATGACGCCGGAGGAGCACGCCCGCATGCAGGCGGGTGGAACGCAGGGCGCCATGGACAGCACGGGCGCCGCGGTCCGCCAGGCCGTCCATCTCACGGCCGAGCAGGAGACGGCGCTCGGGATCGTGTACACGACCGCGCGGCGCGAGACGCTCGAGCGCACGATCCGCACGGTCGGCCGCATCGAGGCCGCCGAGCCGCGGATCGTGGACGTCACGCCCAAGATCGACGGCTTCGTCGAGAAGCTCTACGTGAGCACGACGGGCGAGGCGGTGCGCCGCGGACAGCCGCTGCTCACGATCTACAGCCCGGTGATGGTCGCCGCGCAGGAGGAGCTCCTGACGGCCCGGCGGCTCGTGTCGCGGGTGGATCCGTCGGCCGAGGAGGCGTGGCGGAACGCGCAGGAGACGCTGGAGGCCGCTCGGCGGCGCCTCTCCTACTGGGACATCACGAAGGAGCAGATCGACCGGATCGAGCGGACCCGGGAGGTCACGAAGACGCTCACGCTCGTGTCGCCGGTGAACGGGATCGTCCTCGAGAAGGAGGTCTTCGAGGGCCAGGGCATCGTCCCGGGCCAGCAGCTCTACCGCCTCGCCGACTTGACGGAGGTGTGGGTCGAGGGCGAGGTGTTTGAGCAGGACCTCCAGTTCATCGATGAGGGCGCGCAGGCCCACATCGAGGTGGAGGCCTATCCGGGCGAGCACATCATGGGCCGCGTGAGCTTCGTGTACCCGACGGTGGACGAGCGCAGCCGCACGAACCGGATGCGCGTCACGGTCCCGAACCCGGATCTCCGCCTGAAGCCGGGCATGTTCGCGACGATCTTCTTCGACACGAAGGTCGGCGACGACCTGCTCACCCTGCCCTTCGAGGCCGTGCTCGTGACGGGCGAGCGGAACCTGGTGTTCGTGCGCGGCGACGACGGCATGCTCGCGCCGCGCGAGGTCGTGCTCGGCCCGCGAGCCGGGAATCGCGTGCAGATCCTGTCGGGTCTCGCCGAGGGCGAGCGGGTCGTCGGGTCCGCGAACTTCCTCGTGGACTCGGAGTCGCGGCTCGCGGGCACGGGTGGAGGCATGCCCGGCATGCAGCACCAGGGCCACGGCGCGGCGATCGAGCCCGAGCCCGAAGCGGGGCCGGCCGTGGCGCCGCCCCCCGGGGAGGCCGGAGGACAAGAGCATGATTAGCGGCATCATCGCCTGGTCCCTCCGGAACCGGTTCCTCGTCCTCCTCGGGACGGCCGCCATCGTCGGGGCCGGGATCCTGTCGATGCGCACGACGCCGCTCGACGCGATCCCGGACCTCTCGGACGTGCAGGTCATCGTGCAGACGGACTACCGCGAGCAGTCCCCCGACATCGTCGAGGACCAGGTCACGTATCCGATCACGACGGAGATGCTGAAGGTGCCGGGGGCGCGCGTCGTGCGCGGCTACTCGTTCTTCGGCCTGAGCCTCGTGTACGTGATCTTCGAGGACGGGACGGACATCTACTGGGCCCGCTCCCGCGTGCTCGAGTACCTGAACGGCATCCGCCAGGCGCTCCCGGCCGGCGTCGAGCCCACGCTGGGCCCGGACGCGACCGGCGTGGGCTGGGTGTTCGAGTACGTGCTCGAGTCGGACAGCCTGGACCTGGCCGAGCTTCGCACGCTCCAGGACTGGTACATCCGCTACCAGCTCACGGCCGTGCCCGGGGTCTCCGAGGTCGCGAGCGTGGGCGGGTTCGAGAAGCAGTACCAGGTCGAGGTCGATCCCGAGCGCCTGCGGGCCTTCGGAATCCCCGTCACGCGGGTCGCGCAGGCGATCGGTACCCACAACATCGACATCGGGGCCCGGGTGCTCGAGATGGGTGGCCGCGAGTACATGATCCGCGGGCTGGGCTACCTGGATGACGTCGAGGACATCCGCAACGTGGCCGTCGGCGCCACGCCCAACGGGACCCCGATCCGGGTCGCCGACGTGGCCACCGTGCAGATCGGTCCGGCCCCGCGGCGCGGCGCCGCCGACCTGGACGGCCGGGGTGAGGTCGTGGCGGGCATCGTCGTGATGCGCTTCGGCTCGGACGCCTACAAGACGATCCAGGCGGTGAAGGAGCGCGTGAAGGAGATCGAGGCCGGACTTCCGCCCGGCGTGCGGATCCGCACGGCCTACGACCGGAGCGACCTCATCCACCGGGCCATCGAGACGCTTCAGGAGAAGCTCGTCGAGGAGTCGCTCATCGTGGCCGGGGTCGCGATCCTCTTCCTCCTCCACTTCCGCTCCGCCCTCGTGGCGATCATCACGCTTCCGCTGGGGATCCTCATCTCCTTCATCGTGATGCGCGCGATCGGGGTGAACGCGAACATCATGAGTCTCGGCGGGATCGCGATCGCCATCGGCGCCATGGTGGACGCGGCGATCGTGATGATCGAGAACATGCACAAGCACCTCGAGCGCTCGGAGGGACAGGCCTCGCGGTGGGAGATCGTGCTCGAGAGCGCGAAGCAGGTCGGACCCCCGCTCTTCTTCTCGCTCCTCATCATCACGTTCAGCTTCCTTCCGGTGTTCGCCCTCGAGCAGCAGGAGGGCCGGCTGTTCAAGCCGCTCGCGTTCACGAAGACGTTCGCGATGGCGGGCTCGGCGCTCCTCTCCATCACGCTCGTGCCCGTCCTCATGGGCTACCTCGTGCGGGGGAAGATCCGCCCGGAGGGTCGGAACCCGGTGAACCGGATCCTGCGGCGCCTCTACCGCCCCGTCATCGGCTTCGTGACGCGGCGGCCCTGGATCGTGGTCGCCGCGGCGGCGGGCGTCCTCGGCGCGACCGTGATCCCGTGGCGCCAGCTCGGCAGCGAGTTCATGCCTCCGCTCCAGGAGGGCTCGATCCTGTTCATGCCGACGGTCGTGCCCGGCGTGTCCATCGCGCAGTCACGCGAGATCATGCGCTACCAGGACAGCGTCCTCGCCTCGTTCCCCGAGGTCGAGACGGTGCTCGGAAAGGCGGGGCGCGCGCGCACGGCCACGGATCCGGCGCCGCTGGACATGTTCGAGACGACGATCACGCTGAAGCCCGAGGACGAGTGGCGTCCCGGCGTGTCGCAGGCCGACCTCATCCGGGAGATGGACCGCGTGGTCAAGATGCCGGGCGTGACGAACGCGTGGACGATGCCGATCAAGGGACGCATCGACATGCTCGCTACGGGGATCCGGACGGCGGTCGGGATCAAGATCTTCGGCCCCGACCTGGACACCCTCCAGGCCCTGGGAGAGCGGGTCGAGAGGATCATGCAGAAGGTTCCGGGCACCCGGAGCGCCTTCGCCGAGCGCGGGGTGTCCGGCTACTACGTGGACATCGACATCGACCGCGCGGAGGCGGCCCGCTACGGCCTGAACTCGGGCGACGTGCACCACGCGATCATGGGCACCGTGGGCGGACTCACGGCGGCCGTCACGGTCGAGGGGCGGGAGCGCTACGCCGTGAACGTGCGCTATCCGCGTGAGCTCCGCGACGACGTCGAGAAGATCAAGGAGGTCCTGGTGCCGGCCTCGAACGGGGCGCAGATCCCGCTCGGGCAGGTCGCGAGCGTGAAAGTCCTCCAGGGCCCGATGGCCGTGAAGACGGAGCAGGCCTTCCCGGTGACGACGATCTTCGTGGACATCGCGGACCGCGACGTCGGCAGCTACGTGGCGGAGGCCCAGAAGGTCGTGTCCGACGAGCTCGTCCTGCCCGCCGGCTACACGCTCCAGTGGAGCGGACAGTACGAGTTCATGCAGCGGGTGAAGGAGAAGATGCGCCTCGTCGTGCCGGTCACGCTCGGCATCATCTTCCTGCTCCTGTACCTGAACTTCCGCAGCGTGTCGGAGTCGCTCATCGTGATGCTCGCTCTCCCGTTCTCGCTGGTGGGCGGCATCTGGTTCCTGTGGCTCCTGGGATACAATACGAGCGTCGCCGTGTCCGTGGGCTTCATCGCGCTCGCCGGCGTCGCGGCGGAGACGGGGGTCGTGATGCTCATCTACCTGGACGAGGCGTTCCACCGCCGGAGTCTCGAGGGCCGGTTGGGCGATCGCGCGGACGTTGCCGCGGCCGTGATGGAGGGCGCCCTGGAGCGGCTTCGGCCCGTCGTGATGACGGTGACCGCGATCATCGCGGGCCTGGCGCCGATCCTGTGGAGCACGGGAACCGGGGCCGATGTGATGAAGCGCATCGCGGCCCCCATGGTGGGCGGGATGCTGACGGCAACGGGGCTCACGCTCGCGGTGATTCCCGCCATCTATCTCCTGTGGCGGGGCCGCCAGGTGCGGCGACGCCCGGAGGCGCCGGTACGAGAGGCTTTGAGGGACGAGATGGCCCTCGGAAGCATGGAATGAGGCACGAACGGAGGCGACGATGAGCTCGCTGGTGGAGATCCGGGCGATCGTGAGGGACGAGATGCTGGACCGCATCGTGCACCGGCTGAAGGAGTGCGGCGTTCCGCGCTTCAACGTGACCCGGGTGCACGCGATCGGCGCCGGCGTGGACCCGGCGACGACGAAGTTCTCGTTCCGCGAGGCCTCGGCCTACCAGGACAAGGCCCAGGTCCAGTTCATCTGCGACGCCGAGCGCTGCGACATGTACACCGAGATCATCGCGAAGGCCGCCCATACGGGCCGAAAGGGGGACGGGATCGTGTCCGTCCACCCGGTCATGGCGGTCACGAAGATCCACAGCGGGGCCACGGGCCTGGAGGCACTGGAATGACGATCACGCGACAGCCGGCTCAGGACGCCGCCAACGCCTCCCTCTCGCTCACCGGCCTGGCCGGAAGAGCGGAGGCGGACGCGATCGAAGGCGCGCTCGCGAGCGTGGAGGGGCTCCGCGACGCCCGGGTGAACGAGCGGACGGGAGAGCTGCTTCTCGCCTTCGAGCCCTCCCGCCTGCGCATGGCGGAGGTCGTGGAGACGGTGGAGGGGATGGGATACACCGTCGGCCGCGAGACCCTCGAGGTCGGCGTCCGCGGCATGCACTGCGCGAGCTGCGTCCGGACCGTCGAGGACGCGCTGCGCGACGTGCCGGGCGTCCTCGGCGCGGACGTGAGCCCGGCCACGGATTCGGCGACCGTGGAGTACTTCCCCTCCCTGGTGGACTTCGAGGCCGTGAAGGGCGCGATCGAGGCGAGCGGGTACGGGGCGGAGCGGCTCGGCGAGGCGGCTCCCGCGGAGGCGTCCGACGACCGCCGGGCGGAGTACCGCTCGCTGATTCGCAAGTTCAGGTTCGCCGCGATCATCTCCGTCCCCGTCCTCGTGACGGCGTACCCGGAGTGGGTGCCGGGGCTGTCGGGATTGTCGCGCACGGCCGTCCGCTGGATCTGGGCCCTGGACGCGCTCCTCGCCCTCTCGGTCCTTCTCTACTCCGGCCGGAGCTTCCTGACGGGCGCGGTGGCGGCGTTCCGGCACCGGTCGGCGGACATGAACACGCTCATCGCGATCGGCACGAGCGCCGCCTGGATCTTCTCGGTCGTCGCGATCTCGGCCCCCGGCCTGTTCCCCGCGGGCACGGCCGAGCCGTTCTTCGACGTCGTCGCGGTCGTCATCGCCCTCGTGGTTCTCGGACAGGCGCTCGAGGTCCGCGCGAAGGGGCGGACGTCGGACGCGATCCGCAAGCTGCTCGACCTCCAGGCCAAGACCGCGCGTGTCGTGCGTGACGGCGTCGAGATCGACATCCCGGTCGAGGAGGTCGAGGTGGACGATCTCGTCATCGTCCGGCCGGGCGAGAAGATCCCCGTGGACGGCGTCGTCGTCGACGGACGGAGCGCCGTGGACGAGGCGATGGTGACCGGCGAGAGCATCCCCGTCGAGAAGGGGCCCGAGGACGCCGTCATCGGGGCCACGATCAACCGGACCGGGAGCCTGACCCTGCGGGCGACGCGGGTCGGGAAGGACACGGCGCTCGCCCAGATCGTGAAGATGGTCCGCCAGGCCCAGGGCTCGAAGGCGCCGATCGCCCGCACGGTGGACGTCGTCGCGAGCTACTTCGTGCCGGCCGTGATGCTCGTGGGCCTGTTCGCGTTCGGCGCCTGGTACACGCTGGGCCCCGACCCGCGGATCACGTACGCGATCGTCGCGCTCGTGACGGTCCTCATCATCGCCTGTCCCTGCGCGCTGGGTCTCGCGACGCCGATGTCTCTGATGGTCGGCGTCGGCAAGGCGGCCGAGAAGGGCGTCCTCATACGCAACGGCGAGGCGCTCCAGGCCGCGAGGTCGCTCGACACGATCGTGCTCGACAAGACGGGGACGGTCACGAAAGGCCGTCCCGAGCTCACCGACGTGCTCCCCGCGCCGGGCCTGGACGAGACGGAGATCCTCCGATTCGCGGCCTCCGCCGAGAGGCGCTCCGAGCATCCCCTCGGCGAGGCGATCGTCCGGGGAGCCGAAGAGCGATCCCTCGGTCTCGTGGATCCGGAGGGGTTCGAGGCGATCCCGGGGCACGGGCTCGAGGCCTCCGTCGCGGGGCGGCAGGTCCTGCTCGGCAACCTCAAGCTGATGACGGATCGGGGGATCGATTTCGGGTCCCTGGGCGATGAGGCGGTGCGGCTCGCCGACGGGGGAAAGACGCCGATGTTCGTGGCCGTCGATGGCCGGGCGGGAGGACTCGTGGCCGTCGCGGACACGCTGAAGGAAGACTCGGTCGCGGCCGTGAAGGCGCTCGGACGCCTCGGGCTGGAGGTCGTGATGATCACCGGCGACAATCGCCGAACGGCCGCGGCCATCGCCGCCCAGGCGGGCATCGAGCGCGTCCTCGCGGAAGTCCTGCCCGAGGACAAGGCGGCGGAGGTCCGGAAGCTCCAGGCGGAGGGCCGGAAGGTCGCGATGGTGGGCGACGGGATCAACGACGCCCCGGCGCTCGCGCAGGCCGACGTCGGGATCGCGATCGGAACCGGCACGGACGTGGCGATCGAGGCGGCGGAGATCACGCTCGTGGGAGGAAGCCTGCGCGGCGTCGTCCTCGCGATCGAGATCTCGAAGCAGACGTTCCGGAACATCAAGCAGAACCTGGCCGGGGCGTTCGGCTACAACACGCTGGGCGTGCCCATCGCGGCCGGCGCGCTGTACCCGGCCTTCGGCGTCCTCCTCTCGCCGCTCATCGCGGGCGCCGCCATGGCGTTCAGCTCCGTCACCGTCGTCACGAACGCGAACCGGCTCCGGAGCTACGAGCCGAAGGGGGTGTGACATGGCCAGCATCGTGATCGTGGATCTCCTCGTCGTCGCGGCGATGGCCTGGGTCGTCTGGTACTTCTGGCTGTCGGAGAAGAAGGCGGTTCGCGCGGCGGAGAGCGGAGGATCGCAGGAGGTGCGAATCGTGGTCCGGGGCGGCTACGACCCGGACGTGATCGTGGTCGATGCGGGACGGCCCGTGCGGCTGCACTTCGACCGCCAGGAGACGGCCGCGTGCAGCGAGATGGTCGTGTTTCCCGACTTCGACATCTCGCGGCAGCTGCCGGCGGGCGAGACGGTCACGATCGAGCTGACGCCCGAGGCCCCGGGGGAGTACGACTTCTCATGCCAGATGGGGATGATTCGAGGCAAGCTCATCGCGGGGTGAGCCGGCCGCCGGCTCGACCCGTGCGCGTGGAGAGCGCCGATCGCTATGTTGCCGGCGCCTCGCGGATGCGGTCCGTAGCGGCCGCTCCGCACCCGGTCTCATCACCATCCAGGGCCCGCACACGGGCCGGGGGGACCGCACATGAACGGCGCTCACCTTCATCTCATCCTGAATCACGTGCCCGTCATCGGCTCGATCGGCTGTCTCCTGCTGCTCGGCATCGCCCGCGCCCGGAACAGCGAGGAGCTCACGCGGATCGGACTCTGGCTGCTCGTGCTCGTCGCGGCCTTCGGCATCGTCGTCTATCTGACCGGCGAGGCGGCGGAGGAGATCGTCGAGGATCTGGCCGGCATCTCCAAGGACCTGATCGAGGAGCACGAGGAGATGGCGCTCCTGGCGACCATCGTGCTCGGACTGGTTGGCGCCGGCGCGCTCGGGCTCCTCTTCCGCTTCCGGAACGCGGAGCTCCCGGGTTGGACGGGCACGGCCGCCTTCCTGCTCGCCTTCGTCCCCGCCGCTCTGATGGCGGCGACAGCGAACCGCGGAGGCCGGATTCACCACCCGGAGATCCGGGGAGAGACGAGCGTCGTCGAATCCGAGGACGGGGCGGCCCTCCCGTGGCGGCCGGACTCCGGCTCTGCGGCGCTCGAGCACGCGGTCAGGAAGGGGGTGTCGGCCCGCGCGCGCTCGTAGCGATCCTCGGGCTCATCGCGTTGGGGCTGCTCGGCCTGCTGGCGTTCGGGCTGACGCGGGACCCGTACGTGCTGCCGTCGCCCCTGATCGACCTCCCGGCCCCGGACCTCGAGCTGGGCGTCATGCCGCCGCGGGCTCCAGCCGGCGGGGAGGAGCGCGCCGAGTCCGAAAGGGTGCGCCTGTCAGACCTGCGAGGCGAAGTCGTCGTCATCAACTACTGGGCCTCCTGGTGTCTGGCCTGCCGGGAAGAGCATCCCGCCCTCTCGCGGGCGGCCGATCGCTACCGGGATCGAGGCGTGCGGTTCTTCGGCGTCCTCTACCAGGACACACCGGCCAACGCGCGCCGCTTCATCCGCGAGATGGGCGGGCAGTCCTACCCTACGCTCCTGGATCCGAACTCCCACACGGCCATCGAGTTCGGGGTGTACGGCGTGCCGGAGACGTTCTTCATCGACCGGGACGGAAGGATCCGCTTCAAGCAGATCGGTCCCGTCACGGACGAACTTCTCCGCGAGAAGATCGACGAGCTCCTGTCCGAGCCGCAGTGACATGCGGCCGGAGAGCGAGCGGTCGAGCGCTGTCGTGAAGGACCG
>JBHHZD010000038.1:0-22898 GCA_046757885.1 Gemmatimonadota bacterium | reverse complement strand
GGCTGCAGGAAAAGTGCCACCGCAGGTATGCCGTATGTGACACATGGAGGCGGAATTAGCCCGCCGCGCTCCGGGCGGGCGTGGGGGGACGGGACGCCGTGTCCCGAATCGGGACGCGAGGGGCGGCCCGAAAGCGAAGAGGGGGCGGCTGCGCCGTCCCCCCTTCGCCCCGGGGCATCGTGTCCCGGCCGCTACCAGATCTTCACGCGGTCTTCCGAGGCGCGGTACATCCCGTCCCCTTCCTGCACGTCGAACGCCCGGTAGAAGGCGGGCATGTTGGAGACGATCCCGTTCGTGCGGTACTGGCTCGGCGAGTGCGGATCCGTGACCAGGCGCCTGCGGAGCTCGTCATCCCGATACTTCCGGCGCCACACCTGCGCCCAGCCCATGAAGAAGCGCTGATCGCCCGTGAAGCCGTCGATGACGGGCGGCTCCTTCCCTCCGAGCGACAGCCGGTAGGCACGGTAGGCCATGGTGAGGCCCGCCAGGTCGCCGATGTTCTCGCCAAGCGTGAGCTCGCCGTTCACGCGCATGTCGTCGATCGGGTTGAACGCGGAGTACTGGGCCACGAGCCCGTCGGCGCGCCGCTTGAACTCGGCCGCGTCCTGCTCTGTCCACCAGTCGCGCAGGTTCCCATCGCCGTCCGACTTGCGGCCCTGATCGTCGAAGCCGTGGCTGAACTCGTGCCCGATGACCGCGCCGATGGCGCCGTAGTTCGTGGCGTCATCCGCCTCCACGTTGAAGAACGGCGGCTGGAGGATGGCGGCCGGGAACACGATCTCGTTCATGGGAGGGTTGTAGTACGCGTTCACGGTCTGCGGGGTCATGAACCACTCGCCCCGGTCGACCGGCTTGCCGAGCTTGTCGATCATGCGGTGGTACTCGACCGCGTTCGAGCGCATGAGGTTGCCGACGAGATCGTCGTCGCGCACCTCGAGGGCCGAGTAGTCCTTCCACTCGTCCGGATACCCGATCTTCGCGACGAACTTCTCCAGCTTCAGGTGCGCCTGTACCTTCGTCTCCTCGCCCATCCACTCGAGCTCGTCGATGGCCTGGCGGAAGGCCTCCCGGAGGTTCGCGACCAGCTCGTCCATGCGGGCCTTTTTCTCGGCCTGGAAGTGCCGCGCCACGTAGGCCTGGCCCAGGAGCTCCCCCATCGTCCCCCGGACGGCGCTCACGGCCCGCTTCCACCGGGGCCGGTTCTCCTCCGTTCCGCGCAGGGTGCGGCCGTAGAAGTCGAAGTCCGCGTCCACGAACCGCTGGGGCAGATCCGCGGCCCAGGCGTCGAGCAGCTTCCACCGCAGGTAGGTGCGCCACCGAGCGACCGGCGTCGTTCGGACGATCCCGTCCAGCGCCTCGAGGTAGCTCGGCTGCCGGACGATGAGCGCCTCCACCCCGGGCAGCTCGGCGGCCGTCAGCATGGTCTGCCAGTCGAATCCCGGCGCCAGCTTCGCCGCGCCCGCGAGGTCCACCTTGTTGTAGGTCGAGTCGCGGTCGCGATTCTGCACCCGCGTCCAGTGGCTGCGGGCGATCGCGGTCTCGAGATCCATGATGGCGCGCGCCGAGCCGGCCGGATCCTCGAAGCCCGCCATCTCGAACATGCGCTGGATGTGCTCGAGGTACTTATCGCGGATCTCGGCGAACCGCGCGTCCTCGTTGAAGTAGTAGTCCCGATCCGGGAGCCCGAGGCCGGACTGGCTGAGGTAGGTGATGTAGGCGGTCGCGTTCTTCGCGTCCTGGTTCACGAACAGCCCGATGGGCGACTGCACGCCCGCCGTCTGCGCGTACCCGAAGTACTCGACCACGTCCGCCGGGGTCGCAAGACCGTCGATGTGCTCGAGCTCTCCGGCCAGCGGGGTCAGACCCCGCCGCTCCACCTCGTCCGTGTTCATGAAGCTCCGGTACACGTCGCCGAGCTTCTGCTCGTCCGTCCCCTCGGCCGCGTCCGCCGCCGCGGCTTCCTCGATGATCTCCTTCAGGTCCGCTTCCGCCCAATCGAACAGCTGGGTGAACGACCCGTAGTTCGACCGATCCGGCGGGATCTTCGTGTTCTCGATCCACGTGCCGTTCACGTACCGGAAGAAATCGTCCTGGGGCCGCACCGACGTGTCGAAGCTCGCCACATCGACGCCGAGCCCGCGGTCGGTCTCGGTCTCGGAGCCGGCGCAGGCCGCGACCAGCAGCGCACACCCGGCACCCATCATCACCCGCTTCATCGCGCTCCTCCTTCTCGGTGTCCCTCCCGCCTCACCCGTGACAGCCCGGACGAGCGGGAACGCGAATCTACGCCTCCCTCCCCACCCCGGAAACTTCCTCCCCTGCGGCGCCGGCCGCCTCGCCGGCCCTTTCCCGCTCGCGCCGGATGAACTCATCGGCCGACGCGGGGGCGAGGAGGTCGTCGGCGATCCTCGCGATCTCCTCGGCCTCGCGCCAGGCCGCCTCGAGGACGGCGAGCTCACCCTCCAGCGCCTCCCTCTCGGCCTGCTCCTGGGTGGCCATCTCGATGGCGAGGCGGACGTCGGACGGAAGGGCCCGCAGGGACCCGGCCTTGACCTTCTCGATCTTCTTGCGCCTGCTGGCTGCCTTCACGATGCGGAGCTGCTCCGACTCCCGTGAGGCCTCCCGGAGATACCGCGCCGGGTCCCCCGCTTCCTCGATCCGGCCCACGGCCCGCTGGATCGTCTTCTTCGAGCCCCCCGAGCGGTTCACGCGGGACATCAGCCGGCCGACGACCTGCACGGCCTCGTCGCCGGACACGACGATCGTTCCCGAGCCCCGCTCCAGACGGGACCAGCCCGGCGCGTGGCGCAGCTCCAGCTCCCAGCCCGGGCCGCCTTCGGCGGGGTGGAGGCGCGAATCCTGGAGGTGCTTGCCCTGCACCTTGATCCTCTCCCCGTCCGGGCCGTGGAGGCGCGCCACGATCCGCTCGTTGATGATCGCCTGCACGATGCCGTTGAAGCCGCCGCCGAAGCCGCCGATCGAGATGCCCGCGATCGCGCCGCCCACGACGACGAGGCCGAGGGCCGTGCCTCCCGCGACGCCGTACGCGATGGCCCGGCGGCGCCTGCGGCCGAACTGGTCCCCGTAGCGCCAGGCCGCGAACTCCGGCCGCAGAGGCGAACCGAGGCGCACGAGCTCGAGACCTTCCGCGAGCCGCGCCAGGCCGATGTTGTCCGTCGAGACCCGCAGGCGCGTGTCGCGAAACCTGCGCTCGCATTCCTCGATGGCCTCCCAGCGGATCTCGAGCGGGGAGAGGTTCCAGCGCTCGCAGTGCCGGCAGACGACCCACAGGCGCCCCTTCACGCCGTCGAACGCGAGGCGCCGCCCGACGGGGAAGGTCTCGATGACCTCGTTCGATCCGAGTTGCTTGTTGCAGAAGATGCAGGTGGAGTACATGTACCGGGCTCCGATCTATCCGCGTGGCGGGCCGTCCGGACCCCGCCTTCGGGACCCGTGCGCCCGACTCTATAGGCCCCCGGCCGCGAGCCGTTCCCGAACCGCCTCGAGATCGGGCGGAACCGGCTCGATCGGCGGCAGGGCCCGCGCGGCCGCCGGGACGTCCTTGAGGCCGGTCCCGGTGACGAGGAGCACCACGCGCTCGTCCCGATCCACGATGCCCTCGTCGAGGGCCGTCTCCAGGCCGGCCAGGGCGGCCGCCGCGGCGGGCTCGGGGAACACTCCGGTCGCGCTCGCGAGCGTCGGGATCGCGGCCAGGATCGCCTCGTCCGGAACCACGACGCCGGTTCCGCCGGACTCCCTGACCCGCCGCAGGCATCCGATGGCATTGCGCGGGATCTCGACGACGAGGCTGTCCGCGACGCTCCGCGCTCCCGGGAGCGGAGACACCGCATCCGCGCCGGTTCGAAGCGCGGTCGAGATGGCCGCCGATCCTTCGGGCTGGACGACTACGAGGCGGGGCGCGCCGGACAGCAGCCCGGCCCGGGCGGCCTCTGCGAATCCCTTCGCGACGCCGGCCGCGATCACGCCGTCTCCCGTGGGCACGAGCACGACATCCGGACTCTCGGGCGCCAGGTCCGCCGCGATCTCCAGCGCGGCCGTCTTCTTGCCCTCGATCGTGAACGGGTTCAGGGCCGTGTTGCGGTTGTACCAGCCGAAGGCGTCACAGGCCTCCCGGCAGAGCTCGAACGCGTCGTCGTACGTCCCATCGACCGCCAGAACCTCGGCGCCGTAGCTCATCATCTGGACGAGCTTCGCGCGCGGGGCGGAGGCGGGCACGAACACGACCGCGCGCAGGCCGCAGGAGGCGGCCACGGCGGCGAGGGCCGTGGCCGCGTTTCCCGTCGAGGCCGCCGCCACGGTCTCGATGCGATACTCTCGCGCCTTCGCCGCCACGAGCAGGGAGGCGCGGTCCTTGGTGGAGCCGCTCGGATTCCGGGTGTCGTCCTTCACCCACAGATGCGGCAGGCCGAGCTCGCGCCTCAGCTCGGGCGCCGGGAGGAGCGGCGTCCCGCCCACGGGGAGCGGGGGCAGACTGGCCGTCGAGGCGATCGGGAGGAACGCCGACAGGAACTCGGGTCCGGTGGCCGGCCCGGCCGGCCACGCTCCGGGGAGCTCGAACCACTCGACGTCCAGGACGCCGCGCGTCGCGCCGCCCGCCTCCTGGAGCGCGGAGCACGCGGGGCAGGTGAGGCGGACCTCGGCCTCCGCGTAGCTCGTCCCGCACTCGCCGCACCGGAAGGTCCAGCGATTCACCGCCCCGCTCACATCGTGAGGGCCATCAGGGCCTTCTGGACGTGGAGCCGGTTTTCGGCCTCGTCGTACACGGCGGACCTCGGACCGTCGATGACCTCGTCCGTCACCTCCGACCCGCGATCGGCGGGCAGGGGGTGCATGTACGTGCAGTGCTCCTTGCCGAGGGCCATCTTCTCCTCGTCGCAGCGCCAGCCCGGATACGCCTCGATGAGCCGCAGGCCCTCCTCCGCGTCCCGCGTCGTCATCAGGGCGCCCCACGACTTCGGGATCACGACGTCGGCGTCCAGGAACGCATCCTCGAAGCGCTCGGAGATCTCGAACCGGACGCCCGCCTCCTCCGCGTTCGCCCGGGCCTGCTCCTCGATGTCCGGCATGAGCCGGAACTCCGGCGGGCAGGCGAGCGTCACGTCCATCCCGAACCGGGGCATCATGAGGATGAGGCTCTGGGGCACCGACATCGGCCGCACGTAGTTCGGCGCACTCGTCCAGGCCACGCCGAGCTTCAAGCCCCGCGTGTCCCCGAACCGCTCCCGGATCGTGAGATAGTCGGCCAGGATCTGGCACGGGTGGTAGATGTCGCACTGCATGTTCAGCACGGGGATGTCGGCGTGTTCGGCGACCGCGCGGAGGTAGGCGTTCCCCTCGTCGATCTCGCAGTGCCGGATCGCGATCCCTTCTCCGTAGCGGGAGAGGACCCTGGCCGTGTCCCGCGCGTTCTCGCCGTGGCTGATCTGCATGCGATCCGGCGAGAGGTAGATCGCGTGCCCTCCGAGCTGGGTCATCCCGGTCTCGAACGAGTTGCGCGTCCGCGTCGAGGCGTCGAAGAAGATCATATACAGGGTCTTCGCGGCCAGGAGCGGCGTGGGCTTCCCGGCCCGCTTCGCCTCCTTGAGCTCGGCCGCGAGCGCGAACAGGCGCTCGAGCTCCTCCAGGCTCCAGTCCTGGGTGGTGATGAAGCTCCGCCCCTTGAGGCTGTCGGTCATGAAAGGTCTCCTGCGCGGGATGCGAGGGTTTCGGGGATGAGGCTGTACACGGCGGCCGCGCGCACCAGATCGTCGACGGCGACCCACTCGTCCGTCGAGTGCGAGAGCTCCTCCAGGCCGGGCGCGAACCCGACCGTCGGGATCCCCAGCCGGCCCATGCTCGCGACGCCGTTCGTCGAGAACACCCAGCGGAAGACCTCGGGCGGCGCGCCGAGCACGGCCGCGGCCGCCTCCGACACGCCGGCCACGAGCGGATGCTCCTCCGGGAGAATCCACGTCGGGAAGTACTTGTCCTGTCGGGCCCGCTCGCCCCGCCAGCTCGTCGCGTCGTAGGCCAGGAGCTCGACTTCCGCCTCGCCGATGTGGGGCAGGGACCGCAGCTCCTCGAGCGCTCTCTCTACGGTCTCGCCGACCGTGAGCCGCCGGTCGAGGTAGATCCGCGCGCTGTCCGGCACGGCGTTCAGCGATGGGGAGGTGCACTCGATGAAGGAGACCGTCACGGTCCCCTTGCCCAGGAAGTCGTGGTCGCGCAGGCGGCCGTTCAGCGCCTCGATGTCGGAGATGATGGGCGCCATCGCGTAGAGCGCGTTCACCCCCCGCTCGCAGTGGGCTCCGTGCACGGAGACGCCGCGCGTCGTGATCGTCACCTCCATCCGTCCCCGGTGGCCGCGGTAGACCTTGAGGTCCGTCGGCTCGCCCACGACGACCACGTCCGGGCGGATCCCCTCCTTCTCGATGAGGTGGAGGAGGCAATAGCCGTCGCAGTCCTCCTCCATGACGGTGGCCGACAGGTAGATGGTGACGCCCGGCGGCAGGCCGCGATCCCGCAGGATCTTGGCTCCGTACGCCATGCAGGCGATGGCCGGGAGCTCGTCCACCGCGCCCCGGCCCCAGACCTTTCCGTCCTCCAGCTTCCCCCGGAACGGGTCGAAGTCCCAGGCGGCCGGATCCCCCACGCCCACGCAGTCGATGTGGCCGTCCATGAGGATCTTCAGCGGTCCGTCGCCGATGCGGGCCACGACGTTGCCGAGCCCGTCGAAGAACGCCTCGTCGAAGCCCAGGCGCTCGTATTCGGCGAGTACGCGCCGGCAACGCTCCTCCTCGTGCCGGCTCTCCGCGGGGATCGCGATCATCTCCCGCAGGAAGCGGACGATGTCCTCCTCGTGACCGCGCGCCGCCTCCAGGGCCGCGGTCCCTCCATCGGTATCCGCCATGCCTCACGCTCCCGTGGGCGCGTCGAGCGCGCCCGATTCCCGGTTGAAGGCCTCGATGCTCTCGTCCAGCGCGGGCAGGGTGCCGGCCAGGTCCGACCAGAAGGCCGGGCTCCACAGTGCGTCCAGCTCTTCGGCCGTCTTTCCCTGCTGCTCGACCCAGGTGAAGTACTTCAGGTTGTGCAGGGCCCTGCGGTCCGTGTGCCGCAGCTCCCGCAGGTGGTCCGTGGTGGCGCCCGCGAGGAAGCGCTCCGCGTCGCCGGTAGCCGCCCGCCCGTCGTAGGCGCCCCGCTCGGCCTCCATCTCCGCGAGCCGCGTGCGGTAGAGCTCGACCGAGTCCGTGAGGCTCGTGAGCAGGACGTCGCGCCCGTCCAGCTCGTAGTAGCGGGCGGTCTTGACCGCCGCGAGCAGGTTGCAGATGCTCGAGATCCCGAGCAGGGGAAGCCGGGCGATCGTGTCGTCGGGCACGCCGCGGCGGGCCAGCTCCTCGCGGCCCGCGTCCTCGTTGAACAGCCGCAGGAGGCGGAGCGTCGCCTCGTCGTCGATGGCCGTCACGAGGTCCGTGTTCCGGACGTTGTGGATCCAGGGCACGTGCTTGTCGCCGATCCCCTCGATGCGGTGGGCGCCGAAGCCGGTCATGAGGAGGGTCGGGCACTGGAGCGCCTCGGCGGCCGTGATCCGGACGCCGGAGACCCGGCTCTTCAGGTAGTCGCCCGCCGCGAGCGTGCCGGCGGAGCCCGTGGCCCCGACCCAGGCCGCGAGCCGGTCACCGCGACGGGCGAGGCGGTCGAACGCCGACTCCGCGGCGGGCCCCGTCACGCCGTAGTGCCACAGGTAGTTCCCGAACTCCTCGAACTGGTTGAAGATCACGTCCTCGGGCCGCGTGCGGCGGATCTCCGCGCAGGCGTCGAAGATCTCCTTCACGTTGCTCTCGCTGCCCGGGGTCGCGATGATCTCCGCCCCGATCCCCTCCAGCCACTCGAAGCGCTCGCGGCTCATCTCCTCCGGGAGGATGGCCACCGCGCGGCAGCCGAGGAGGGCGCTGTCGAACGCGCCGCCCCGGCAGTAGTTGCCGGTCGAGGGCCACACGGCGCGCTGGCGCGTGGGGTCGAACGCCCCGCTCACCAGGCGGGGGACGAGGCAGCCGAACGCCGCGCCGACCTTGTGGGCGCCGGTCGGGAAGTGCTGCCCGACGAGCCCCACGATCCGGGCCGGAACCCCCGTGAGCTCCGGCGGCAGCTCGAGCGCGTTCACCTCTCCGAATCCTCCGGTCGCGGGGTCGTTGCGCCACGTGATCCGGAACAGGTTCAGCGGGTCGACCGCCTGCATGTCCACCCCGGACAGGGCCTCGCGGATCGCGGGGTCCACGCGGCCCGGATCCCGCATCTCCGCGAGCGTCGGGATCACGACCCCGCGCTCGCGGCATCGCGCCAGCGCGCGCTCCCTCGCCCCGGGGTCGCCGGGCGTCGGACGCGTCAAGCTCCTCCTCCTTCTCCGAGGTGCGGCGTGCCCCAGGCGAGGTCCCGGAAGCGGCGCCACAGCGGAGGAGACAGCGCCCGCGCGCGCTCCGCAAGGTCCCCCGGATCCAGCGTGAGGGGCCGGAAGTCCTCGAGCAGGACGCGGCCCCGGGCCACCGTGTGGCGGACGGGCGCCTCGCTGGCGCCGTAGACGAGATGCCCGAACCAGTTCTCGGGTCCGATCGGAGTCGGCGGCGGCGCGTCCACCACGATCACGTCGGCCGGCGCCCCGGGCTCGAGGGTGCCGAGCCGGGCCTCGCCCAGGAAGCGCCCCGCGACCCGCGCGTTCGCGGCCAGGACGCCCGGGAGCGCCTCGAAGCCGGCGTTCGGGTCCCGCCGGGCGTCGCGCAGGCCGAGGAAGGCGAAGCGGAGGGCGCGGAGGACCGCGGAGGACATCCCGTCCGTCCCGAGCCCCACCAGGCACCCGCTGCCCGCCGCCTCCGGCACGTCCAGCCGCCCCACGCCGTTGTTCGCGTTCGACTCCGGGTTGTGGATGAGGACGCTCCCGGCTTCCGCGATCGCGTCGTAGTCGGCCGGACCCAGGTGGATGCCGTGGGCGAGGAGGCAGCGGCCGTCCAGCAGGCCGCGGTCCGCCAGGCGCCGGATCGGGCCCGCGCCGAAGCTCCGCTCCGACGCCTCGACGTCGATCGGATCCTCCGCCGCGTGGACGTGGCAGCCCGTCCCGGCCGGACGACGCTCCGCCACGGCGGCGAGCGTCTCGTCTCGCAGGGTGAAGCTCGCGTGGAGGCCGATGACGCCCCGGATCCTCTCGTCCTTACGGCGCTCCGCCAGGAAGCGCAGGTTCTCCTCGAGTCCCGCGCGCGCCCCCTCCGGCCCGTTGCGGTCCGTGACCTCGTAGCACAGGATGGCGGAGAGGCCGGCCGCCTCCACGGCCTCCGCGATGACGTCCAGGCTCCCCCCGATGCACGAGGGGGAGGCGTGGTGGTCGAACACGGTCGTGCAGCCCCAGCGCACGCACTCCGCGACGGACAGCAGGGCAGAGATCCGCACCGATTCCGGATCCAGCGCGCGGTCGAGCCGCCACCACAGCCGGTCCAGCACTTCGCCGAAATCCGCGAAGCGCGTCCCGGGATCCAGCCCGCGCGCGAGCGCGGAGTAGAAGTGGTGGTGAAGGTTCACGAGGCCCGGAAGGATGAGACCGCCCCGGGCGTCGAGGCGGGCCGCCCCGGGATACGCCCGCCCGACCGCCTCCTCCGGCCCGACGCCCACGATCCGGCCGTCCGCCCAGGCCACGGCGCCCCCGGACAGGACCCGCGGGTCCTCGAGATTCGTGAGGACCGTCCCGCCCGCCAGGACCGTGACGTCCCGGAGGTCGGTGCGCTCCGCGCCCGACGCGGGCCCGGCGGGCCCGGCCGGGTTCGTCACGCGGTCTCCCCCCGCCGCACGTGGCGGCCGAGGCCCGCCGGACCGAAGGTCTCGGCGCCGTCGGCCTCCCGCCGGTACGCGAGCCGGCCCCGGACGTACGTGGCCCACACCCGCCCGGTCAGCGTCCGGCCCTCGAGCGGCGTGTACGGGTTCAGGTTGTGGAGGTCCGCGGCCCGGACCGTCCAGCTTTCCCCGTCGTCCAGCACGGCGAAGTCCGCGTCCAGCCCCGACGCGAGGCGGCCCTTGCGCCCGTCCGCCCCGAAGAACGCGGCCGGGGCGGCCGCCGTGAGCTCGGTGAGGCGCTCGAGCGTGATCCGGCCCGCCCGCACGCCCTCGGAGTAGAGGTACGGAAGGGACAGCTCGACGCCCGGCACGCCCCCGTAGTCCGTCCAGATCGAGCCGGTCTCCTTCTCCTCCGGCCACTGGCCGGCCGCGTGGTCTGTCGCGACGAATGCGATCTCTCCCGAGGCGAGCCCGTCCCACAGCCGTTCCCGGTCCTCCTCTCCCTTGACGACCGGAGCCGTCTTCAGGAGGGCTCCCTGCGAGGCCAGGTCCTCGTCCGTGAACGCGAGGAAATGCGGGCACGTCTCCGCGGACAGCGGCAGGCCCTCGTCGCGGGCCTCCGCCACGAGGTCGAGGGCCGCGCCCGTCGCGAGGTGGACGATGTGCACGCGCGCCCCGGTCTCCCGGCACAGGTCGCGCATCGTCCCGACGGCCGAGATCTCCGCCTCGCGAGGCCGCGAGGCCGCATAGTCCAGCGGACCGCCACGCCCCTCCTCCATCAGCCGCGCGGTGAGCCGGCGCACGAGATCCCGGTCCTCCGCGTGGACGCCGACCGGGATGCCGTGGCGCGCCGTCTCCTCCAGGATCCGGGCGAGCTGGTCGCGGGACAGGTCCCGGAAGGTGTCCATGCCCGAGAGCATGTAGACCTTGATCGAGGCCACGCCGCCCGCGACGACGTCGGCCAGGTTCTCGCGCCACGCCGGGTCCTCGAGCGCGTTGTCCGAGGCGCCGCCCCAGAGCATGAAGTCGATGTGCGCTTTCGGACCCACGACGGCGAGCTTGTTTGCCAGGTTCGCGGCGCTGGTGACGGGCGGGAGCGTCGTGCACGGCATGTCCACGACGCACGTGACGCCGCCCGCGGCCGCCGCCCGCGTCCCGCTCTCGAAGGTCTCGCGATGCGTGAAGCCCGGGT
This sequence comes from Gemmatimonadota bacterium, assembly GCA_046757885.1. GTDB lineage: Bacteria > Gemmatimonadota > Gemmatimonadetes > Palauibacterales > Palauibacteraceae > JBHHZD01. The sequence continues at coordinate 11,893 of JBHHZD010000038.1, read as the reverse complement.
CGTCGAAGTGGACGTGCCCGTCGATGACGCCCGGCAGGACGAGGCCGCCCTCGAGATCGACGAGCACCTCGCTCCCGCCGGCCGCTGCGCGCCGGGCGCGGTCTCCCTCTCCGCTGCCCGGCGGCTCCCCGGGCCCGGCAACGGGCCGGATCTCCGCGATCCGTCCGTGCTCGACCAGGATCTGCGCCGGCCGGACCGTGTCGCCCCCCGCCGGCACCCGCAGGTTCACGAACCGGGTCCTCACGAAGCCCTCCCGTCCGCCGGCTCCGGCGCGAGGAAGCTCGGCGGCCCGTTCACGTAGATCGACTCCCAGGCCGTGCGCAGGCGCCACAGGAGCGCCGTGTCCAGCGCGAGCGGCTCCGGGTCCTCCCGCGTGGCCCCGTCCGTCCCGACCCCGCGCGCGCCGCCGGGCGGCACGTCGCCGTCCTCCACCGCGGAGACCGTGAACGGATCCCACGCCAGCGACAGGGTGAGCCCGTCGACGCGGACCCTTCCGCCGTGGCCGTCCGCTTGGGGCTCGAACCGCAGAAGCCGGCCTCCGAAGCGACCGTGGAGAACTCTCTCCTCGCGGAGGAACCCGTCCTCTCCGGACGCGTCGAAGGCCTCGCGGGAGAGGAACAGCCGCTCCTTGACCCGGAACGGGGCGCCCTCCTCCGGGCAGTAGACCTCGCAGTTCGAGCACTCGTTGCAGCCGCCCTCCACGACCGCGAGCTGATGGGAGGCCTCGATCTCGAAGCCCGCCCCGGGAGAGCGGCGCAGACGGCCGTCCGCGCCGTACGTCAGGACCTCCGTCTCGACGGCCACCGGCTCCGCCTCGTAAGCGAAGATCGCGTCGTTCGGACAGGCGGAGATGCAGAGATCGCAGTTGATGCAGTCGTAGAGGGCGAGTGTGCTCTCGATACGGCGGGGCGTCTTCGCGTTCGCCGCCGCCTGATAACGCCTCTCGTCGACGAGCGGCGGCACGATGTCGCGCCCGTTCAGCCGGCCGGCCACGCGGGTCGCGTGGAGCACGAGCGCGTCGCCGTCGAGGCCGGCCGCCGCCGCGGCCGCCCGGAGCGCCAGTGGCAGCCCGTCCGGATCCGCGTCGGCCAGGGCCGCCAACCGCTCCGCCCCTTTCCCACCGATCCCTTCCGCGCCGGAGACGGTGGCCAGCGTCTCCAGCACGGCCTCCGCCCCGTGGCCCCGCGCCGCGAGGACGTACGCCTCTCGGCTCCGCACGCCCGCCTTCCGCATCTCGCTGCCCAGCGCCCGCAGGTATCCGGGGAGCCTCCCGTATCCCCCCTGCCGCAGCAGGTCCGTGCACGTCGTGACCGGGACCATCCCGCAGGCCACGGCGGCCGGGAAGTTGCGCACGTCGATGCCGGCGGAGAAGGAGACGGGGAACTCGAAGCCCAGGTCCTCGCGGAAGCGCTGCATGAGCGTCATCGAGATCACGTGCAGGGGCGGACCCGATACGTACATGTACGGGTCCTCCTGCGTCGGGAAGATCGCCGGATCGTTCTCGACGACGAGCGTGTTCGTGAACTTCGCCCCCACGATGGACCCGAGGCCCGCGGCCACGCCCCGCAGGCGACGCAGGATCTCGAGCCCATCCTCGTACTGGAGGTCCACCTCGAAGGCCTCCCGCCGCAGGCGCAGATGCTCGTAGCCCAGCCGCTCCACCAGGAGCTCGCGGACCCTCTCGAATCCGAGCAGCGTCGGATTCAGCTTGATGATCGTGTGCAGTCCCAGGTCCTCGAGCAGGTAGCGCGCGATGGACTCGATCTGGTCCGCGGGGCACCCGTGAAAGGTCGAGAGCGTGACCGTGTCGGAGATCTTCTCCGGAAGCGGCAGGTCGCGGAAGGCCGCCAGATCGTCCGTCATGTCGGCCCGCAGCTCGTCGAACACCGCCGCCGGGGCCTTCAACGCCTCGATGAACCCGGTGACCCGGTCGCTCCGGATCCCCGCGAGGTCGTAGCCGACGCTGATGTCGAACACCGTGTCGAAGCCGCCCGCCGCCTCCTCCGGGAAGCGGCCGAAGGCCCGGGTGGACTTCAGGATCTCGATGAGGTAGGCGGCCTTCGCGTATTCCCGCAGCGACTCTTCGATCCTCAGCTCCTGGGACCACTCCACGTTGTAGCCGATGTTCGGCACGTGGATGCAGGGGCGCGGGATCCGGAGCCGGTCGTCGATCTGCACCGTCTTGATCTCGATGATGCGCCCGCCCCCGAGCCACGCGAGGACGATGTTCTGCGCCAGCTGCGTATGCGGGCCCGCCGCGGGCCCGACGGGCGTGGAGGCCGGACGCGAGAAGTGAACGGCGGACAGATCGAGCTCCGGATCCGGGATGTGCCACTTCCGGACCGGCAGGTCGAACGCGGCGCCACGGGTCTGGATCTCCGCCCGCAGGCGCCGGACGAGAGAGGGTAAAGGAAGAGGGTAAAGTTCAGACATCGCGCGCGCTTGTGTCCATCACGTCCCGACGCGGCGTGACTTCGGCACGGAGGGGCGGGCCGCCGGCGCGTCCGTCATCGGGAGTGCGAACCGCCGCTTCCCGTCGAAGGCGTGCAGGGCTCCCGCCACGGCGCCCGCGGTCGGCACGAGGCCGATCTCGCCCACGCCCTTCGAGCCGTATCCGCCGACCTCGTCCGGCACCTCGACGAGGATGACGTCGATCTCCGGCGTGTCCTTGGCCTTCAGGATCCCCAGATCTCGCAGGAGCAGGGAGTCGGGGACCCCGTCCGTGCACGGGAAGTCCTCCGAGAGGGCGTAGCCCAGCCCCATGTGCACCGCCCCCTCGATCTGCGCGGCGCACTGGAGCGGATTGATGGCCCGGCCGACATCGTGCGCCGCCACGACGCGCTCGATCGCCCCGTCCTCGTCCAGGATCACGACCTGCGTCGCGTAGCTGAAGGTCACGTGGGTGACCGGATCCTCCGCCTGCTCGCTGGGCTTCGTCGTGAAGTCGCACACGTACTCGCCCGGGTACTCGCGGCCCGCGAGCGGGGCGAGGAGGGCCCGAGCGTCAGCTGCGGAGGTGGCGCCGGCCGCGCCCCGATCCGGGCCGGCGCCGAGATCGGCCCCCAGCTTCCGCGCCGCGATCTGTCCGGCGGCCGTGAGGAGGGCCGTGGCGCGCGACGCCGTCGTCATGCCGCACAGCACGCGCGGGTCGCTGGTCGTCCGCGCGCGCATGATCTCCGGCGGCAGCCCCGTCTCCTCATGCACGACCTGGCACAGGACCGTGTACAGGCCCTGGCCCATCTCCGTGTAGCCGGTCAGGATCTCGAGCCCGCCGCCCTCCAGCACGCGCAGGAGGAGGCGCCCGCTGTCGTCCATCCCGTTCCCGATGCCCGTGTTCTTGATCCCGCAGGCGATGCCCGCGCAGCGCGCGCCCTTGTACGCCTCGCGCACGGCCTCCAGGGTGCGCCGCACGCCGCAGCTCGCGGTCATGCGCTGGCCCGTCGCGAACGGGTCCCCGGGGCCCAGCAGGTTCCGCTCGCGGATGTCGTAGCCGTCCACGCCGACACGCTCGGCCAGGAGGTCCATCACGCCCTCGATCGCGAAGGCGGCCTGGTTCGCCCCGAAGCCCCGCATCGCGCCGCACGGTGGGTTGTTCGTGTAGACGGTCTTCGCCTCGATGTCCACCGCGGGGACGTGGTACGGGCCGCAGGAGTGGCCGGCCGCGCGCTCGAGCACCTTCATCCCGACCGAGGCGTAGGCCCCTGTGTCGCCGATGATGCGCACGCGGGCGCCCGTGAGTCGCCCGTCCTCGTCCGCCCCCACCGTGTAGCGGAAGGCGATGGGGTGGCGCTTCGGGTGGAGGCGAAGCGACTGCTCGCGGCTGAGGATCGTGCGCACGGGGCGGCCCAGGATGCGGGCCGCCAGGGCCGTTTGGGCCTGGATGGACAGATCCTCCTTTCCGCCGAAGGCGCCGCCGTTCGCGACGAGCTCCACCTCGAGGTCCGCCGGATCCACGCCGAGCACGGCCGCGATCTGCGCCTGGTCGTCGTGCACGCCCTGGCCCTGCGTGTAGATGTCGAGCCCGCCGCCGGGCCGCGGCGCGGCCAGGCAGGCCTCCGGCTCCAGAAAGGCGTGCTCGATGCGCTGGGTCGTGAAGGCGGCCTCCACGACGTGCGCGGCCTCCGCGAGCGCCTCGTCGACGTCGCCGCGCCCGAAAGCGCACGTCTCGAGCAGGTTACCGGACTCGTGCACGGCCGGGCTGTCCGGATCCAGCGCCCGCTCGGGGTCCGTGACGGGCTCGAGCACCTCGTACCGGACCGCGGCCTCGAGCGCCTCGGCGGCGCGCCGGGCGTGAAAGCGGGTGTCCGCGACCACGAGCGCGAGCACGTCGCCCACGCAGCGGGTGATCTCGCCCTCCGCCACGAACACCGGCCAGTCGGGGACGATGAGGCCCACGTGGCGCTCGCCCGGCACGTCGGCGGCCGTGAGGACGCGCTCGACCCCCGGCAGCGAGAGGCCGGTGCCGGCGTCGATCTCCAGCACGCGCGCCCGCGGATGGCGGCTCAGCACGACGACGCCGTGGAGCATCCCCTCCACCGTCATGTCCGCGATGTAGGGACGGTCGCCGAGCGCGTGGTCGACGCCGTCGTAGCGCGGACTCGAGCGGCCGATCCCATCCCCCAGCCAGCTCTCGCCGTCCTCCCGGTCGGCGAACTGGATCGGGCGCCTCGGGGCCAGGCCCTCGCACGCCTGGCCGCCCGCCCACGCCTCGCCCGCCGTCTGGATCGCGTCCACGATGCGCGTGTAGCCCGTGCAGCGGCAGAGATGCCCGGAGAGGGCCCGCGCGACCTCGTCCCGGTCCGCCGTCTTCCCGCGGTCGAGCAGGGAGGCGGCCCGCACGACGATGCCCGGCGTGCAGTACCCGCACTGGAAGCCGCCGTCGCGCACGAAGGCCCGGGCCAGAAGCCGCCGCTTCTCCTCGGGCACGCCCTCCAGGGTCGTGATCTCCCGACCCTCCGCCGACTCGGGCTTGCGCAGGCACGAGAGGGCGGGTCTTCCGTCCACGAGGACGGCGCAGCAGCCGCAGTAGCCCTGCGGTGCGCACCCGTCCTTCGGAGACGTGACGCCGCAGGCCTCCCGGAGGACCTCCAGGAGGTGCATCCCCTCCTCGTACGGAGCCGCCGTGGGACGGCCGTTCAGCGTGAACCGGACCTCGGGCATGGACGAGCGCCTCGAAAGGGTTCGGGGGCCGAAACTTGGAGATCGGCCCTCCAGCCATTAAACTAGTATCACACGCCCCGCTGCGCCTGTCACGGCGGCTCCGGCGACGGACGGAACCCACCGCCGGATGTTGCCGTTTGGAAGAAGAGGCTCGAATCGGAGACGCATTCGGACTCGAGCAAGGGTGCCGCCATGAAGGTTCTCCTCGTCCAGCCGCCCCAGGGCACGCAGTTCGGCTTCAGTAACATCCTCCGGATCGAGCCGCTCGGCGTGGAGTGCGTGGGAGGGGCGCTGGAGGACGCGGGGCACGAAGTCGAGATCATCGACATGCGGATCGACGGCTGGGGCAAGCTGAAGTCCCACTACCGCCGGTTCGGTCCCGCGGCGGTCGGCGTCGCGAGCCAGTTCATGACGGACGTCTACCCTGCCCTCCACATCGGCGGATACCTGCGTGAGCTGGACCCGGAGGTCACGCTCTTCGTCGGCGGGCACCACGCCAGCCTCCAGACGCACGACTTCATGTTTCCCGGGACGCCGTTCGACGCCCTCGTGGTGGGCGAGGGCGAGCTCACGGCGGCTGCCCTCGTGAACGCGCTCGAGGCCGGCAAGCCGATCCGCGACGTCGAGGGCGTGATGACGACGGAGAACCGGGCGGGCGGGTTCCGTCCGCGGCCGCGCACCCCCAATCTCGACTCGATGGCGCTCCCGGCACGGCACCTGACGACGCGCTACCGGGGGAAGTACCACCACGGCTCGTCCGTGCCGTCCGCCTGCATCGAGACGTCCCGCGGATGCCCGTTCGACTGCAATTTCTGCAGCGTGTGGGTGTTCTACGAACGGCGCTCGCGGCGCCGGAGCCCCGCGATGATCATGCTCGATCTGGAGCGGGTGCCGGAGAAGAGCGTCTTCTTCACCGACGACATCGCCTTCCTGCACCGGCCCACGTACGAGGAGCTCGGGGAGCGCATGAAGGCGGCCGGGGTCTACCGCAACTTCTCCGCCGAGACCCGGTCCGACCTCGTCGTGAAGTACCAGGACATGTTCGACCTTTGGGAGTCCGTGGGCCTGAACGCCGTCTTCCTGGGGGTCGAGAAGATCGATGATGCCGGGCTCGAGTCCGTGCGCAAGCGGACCGACCACGAGAAGAACGCGCTCGCCATCCGGATTCTCCAGGACAAGGGGATCAAGCCGATGCCCTCGTTCATCGTGGATCCGCAGTGGGGAGAGGAGGACTTCGACCGCCTGGAGGCCTACCTGGACGAGATGGATCTCGTCCAGCCCGTGTTCACGATCCTCACGCCGCTGCCCGGGACCGAGCTCTACGAGCAGTACAAGAAGGATCTCGTGACGAACAACTACCTGATGTTCGACGTCGTGCACGCCGTCCTGCCCACGCGACTCCCGCTCGAGCGGTTCTACGAGCGGTTCTCGCGCCTGTACGCCCGGACGGCCCGCCACGAGCGGCTGGGCTGGACCGCCATCCAGCACGCTCTCACGCTCACGCTGCGGGGGAAGGGCTTCGTGTTCTGGCGGCTCCTCCGCGCCCTGAAGGACATGCGGGACCCGGAGGCTTACCTCCAGCTGCCGATGGAGCCGATGCCGCCGGGAGCGAAGCCGCTCGCGCCCCGGATGACCGCGCCGTCCGTGGTGCCGGCGCCCGTAGTCGCTGTGGGAACTTGACATCCGGGATTCCGGTTACAACGGAAACGGGAGTCCGCCGATGGCCAACCTGCTCGCATACGGGTCCCTGATGTGGGACAACGTCCTCGCGACCCACGAGGGCGAGCCCGTGCGGGTGGACGGCTTCCGCCGAGACTTCGTGGGACGCTCGACGACCCGCTGGGGGGATCCGTCGCATCCGTGCCCGCAGATCGGCCTCGTGCCCGGAGAAGGCTGCTCCGCGGTCCTGTTCCACGTGCCGCGCTTCCGGCGTGGCAAGCTGTATCGCAGTCTTTCGCGGCGGGAGAGGGCGCGGCCGCGCAAGGTCCCCGTACTCCGTCAGGGGGAGCGGCTCTCGGCCGACGCGTTCGTGCCCCCCGCGGAAGGGCGTTGGGCGGACCGCGGCGAGCTCCTCGAGGCGATCCGGCGGGCGCGCGGATCCGTCGGGACCGGCCCCGAGTACATCCGGACGCTCGTGCACGCGCTGGAGCTGTGGGGCATCGAGGACCCGTTCATAGAGGAGATCTGGGAGGACGTCCGATGCTGACTGCCCTCGCCGGATCGAGCCGGAGGAGGACCTAGTGTTCCCGATCGCGTCGAACAAGGCGCCCGAGGCCACCGCCGACCGGGTGGGAAACCCGGAGACCGCGAACGGACGCCTGCTTCACGGCGCCCGCCACCACGACCGGAGGGCGGTGTTCCTGAGCTGGGAGCGGGTGCGCAGCGGCGGCTGGCAGTGGGCGGACACGCCGGACTGGCGAGCCGACCGCCACTCGATCCGGGCCGGCCTGGTGCTGAGCCAGCGCCTCGGCCTCGGGGAGGGCGACCCCGTGGCGATCGCCCTCGCGCCGGGCGTGGACCTGGCCGTGCTGGAGCGCGGCGCGTGGTCCGTCGGGGCCGTGTCCGTGCCGATCGACCCGGCGTGGGAACTGGCGCGGGTGGCGGAGGTCCTGGCTCACGTGCGGCCGGCCGTGCTGTTCGCCGGCGAGCGTGAGTGGGTGGACGCCCTGCGCACGATCGGGGGGCTCCCGGACTCCGTTCGCGCCACCGTCGTCGCCCGGGGACTGGAAGAGGCCGACGAGGAGACGCTCTCGTTCGCGTCGTTCCTGGACTACGGGGGCGTGCTCGACACGCCCGAGCGGGCCTCGATGTGGCGCACGACGGCCGACGCGGCGCCGCCCGAGCGGCTCATCGCGCTCGAGTACACGGAACGCCCCGGCGACCTGGAGCCCGCGCGCCTGGACCAGCGGGGGCTCGTGGCGGAGATGAACCGGATCTCAGCGGCGTATCCGCCGCGGACGTCCGGCCTGCGCGTGCTCATGGACGGCGCGCCGACCAGAGAGGCCCGCGCCCTCATCTACGCCGGCTGGGGCGACGGGATCACGACGACGGTCTTCGCCGGGTCGCCAGAGGCGCAGAAGCATCTGGAGGCCCTGCCGGGCCCCGAGAGCGCCGGCGAGCCGGAGGTCGCGACCGCGACGGCGGGCGGAAACGGGGTCCTGATCCTGGACACCGAGAGGCTGCGAATCCATGCGTCCCGGTCCAACGGCGCCGGGAACGCCTTCAAGGGGGGTGGCCATGACTGAGTTGCTCTCGAAAGCCGCGAAGACGGCGGCGGGACTGGCCTGGAACGCGTTCCAGGCCGTGAACACTCGGCTCCCGGAGGGCAAGCCCGTTCATCCGGAGTGGGCGCCTGCGCCGATGCCGAAGAGCTACGAGCGCACGAAGCCCCCTCTCGGCTGGCCGCGGGAGACGGACTCGCTGTGTCCGGACTGCGTCATCGAGGTCCGGGAGGCGATCATCGCCGGCGAGCGGGACCTGTCGGAGTTCCTGGACCGGAAGACGGGAGAGATCCGGGCCCAGATCGTGGAGGAGGACGGCCGCCTCCTGATCCGCAAGCACTGCGAGAAGCACGGCGACTACGAGGATATCCTCTCGATCGACCCGAAGATCAGCGAGCTCATGGAGCGGCGTTTCTTCGGACGCGACTTCCGGGCCTCGAGCGACGACCACGTACACCGGCACGGGAGCTCCACGATCCGCTACGGGCGCGGGGCCGTGCTCACGATCGACCTCACGAACCGCTGCAACATGATGTGCAACCCGTGCTTCATGGACGCGAACCAGGTGGGGTACGTCCACGAGCTCACACTCGACGAGATCAAGGACATCCTGGACGACTCGATCTCGTTCAAGCCGCGGCGGCAGATGTCGGTTCAGTTCTCGGGCGGCGAGCCCACGATGTCCCCCCACTTCCTGGAGGCGTGCAAGTACGCGAAGGACGTCGGCTACTACAACGTGCAGGCGGCGACGAACGGCCTGCGGTTCGCGCTCGAGCCGGAGTTCGCCTATCAGGCGAAGGAGGCCGGGCTGAACATGGCCTACCTCCAGTTCGACGGCGTGACGAACGAGGCGAACCAGCACCGCCACATCACGAACCTGTTCGACGCGAAGTGGCTCGCGATCGAGCGGCTGCACGCGGCGGGGATCGACATCACGCCCGTCACGACGGTCGTGAACACGATCAACGACGATCAGGTCGGCCCGATCCTGGACTTCGTGATCCAGAACTCGGACAAGATGGGCGCGATGTGCTTCCAGCCGGTCTCGTTCACGGGCCGGGACGAGGACATCAGCGACGAGGATCGGCGCCGTCAGCGCTACACGATCTCGCACCTGGCCCACGCCTTCGGCGAGTATTTCGACGGCAAGATCGACCCGTACCGCGACTGGTACCCGCTGGGGGCGATGGGGGCCTTCACGTGGCTGGCCGACCACCTGCGAGGACCGAACGTGGACTTCGGCGGCGTCTCGTGCTCCTGCCACCCGAACTGCGGGGCGAGCGTCATGCTCGCGGTGAACGAGCGCACGAAGGAATGGGAGCCGCTCACGGCCTTCTTCGACATCGAGCAGTTCATCGAGGACATCAACGTGATCACGGACAGCTCCCGCGGTCTGGCCCTGAGCAAGGCGCAGGTCCTGCTGGCCGTCGTGAAGAACCTCGACGAGAGCAAGATGCCGCCGGGGCTCGACCTGAAGGGCTTCCTGACGCTCCTGCGGCGGAAGATGGGCGGGGCGCTGGGCGACGACACGGACTCGGGCGAGTGGAACCTGATGTGGATCGGCGGGATGTGGTTCCAGGACCTGTGGACCTACGACTTCCGGCGCACGGAGATGTGCGTTATTCCTTACGCCACGCAGGAGGGTGAGATCTCCTTCTGCGCCTACAACACGGGTGCCGGATGGCGGAAGATCGTAGAGAACATGCACATGGTCGCCGAGACCCGGGACTGGTTCAAGGACAAGAGCCGGCACCAGATCTACGCCGGCAACCGCCCGATGGACCTGAAGCCCGGGAGCCGGGCGCTGCCCGTCGTGAAGAAGGAGAGCGCGCCGCCGCACCCGGGAACGGTGCAGGTCGGCTCGAGCTGCGGCTGCCACTAGCTCGGACGCGGGGAGCCGGGGGGCACCCCGCCCCCCGCTCGCCCCGGCGCCCGGTCCGCCAACGGGACGCCGGTCCGTGACATCTTCCCCACGAGGCTCGCCCCTCTCCCCCCGTCGGCTCGCCCTCGGCGCCCTCCTGTTCGTCCTGTTCACGGGCGGCGGCTACGCGCTCTTGGCCTGGCTCGGCGGCTCCGACCAGGCGACCGTGCCGGAGATGCTCGCGGGCGCCCGCGCGGGCCCGCTCGTGGCGGCGACGCTCCTGGCTCTCCTGGAGGTGGCCCTCGGGGGGACGCGCCTGTGGATCCTGGCCCATCACGCCCGGCGCGACTTCCGGTGGCGTGACGGCCTGCACACGCACCTCTACAACGCGTTCGCGTCAGGCGTGACTCCCGCACAGGCGGGCGCCGGGCCCGCGCAGTACTGGATCCTGCGGCGCAAGCACCTGCGCCCCGCAGAGGCCATGGCCGTGCTGACCCTGAACTGGATCGGCGTGCTGGCGGGCTTCGTCATCTTCGGCGGGGCGGGCCTGACCTACCTGGCACGACAGGGCGAGATCGAGCTGTCGGGCCTGCTCGAAGCCCTGCTCGTGAGCGCGCTCGTGACGGCAGGCGCCGCCGTGACGATCGTCTTCTTCCCTCACCGGCTCGAGAGGGTCCTGCTCGCGCGGCCCCGCGTGCGCCGGACCCACCGGGGCCGGCGCCTCCTGCTCGCCGTCGGGCGCTACCGGCGGTCCGTGCGTGACTACGGCCGGCGAGGGAAGCGCGCCTGGGCCGCGAACGCGGCCGTGAGCTGGACGATGCTCCTCACGAAGAGCCTCGAGGGCGTGGCCGTCCTGGCGGCCCTCGGCATCCCGGCCGGGACCCTGTCCGCGCTGGCCCGACAGGCCCTCCAGTTCGCGGTCATCTACGTGAGCCCCAGCCCCGGCGGAAGCGGCGTCGCGGAGCTCAGCGCGCTCGGCTTCATGGCGGGGGTCGTGCCCGCCGGCCTCATGCTGAGCTACGCGGCTCTGTGGCGGATGTTCACGGGCTATCTGGCCATCGCGCTCGGCGCGATCTTCGTGGGCCTGGACCTCGTTCTGGGCCTCACGCACCGGGTCGCGGAGCGGGCCGCGCACGGCCATGGAGGGCGGTTGCGCCACGGGCGGGCGCCCTTAGATTAGACCGCCCCGCAGCAGGCGGGAGTCCAGGTCCGAAGCCGGCCGCGAGCCGGAACCGCACCCCGCCCCGCGGCGGGGCGCAGTTTTCTGGGGACGTCCTCAACGCGGTGCGCGGACGGGCGCCGGACCTGGCTCGGGTGGCGGAATTGGCAGACGCGCAGGATTCAGGATCCTGTGGGAGTTACATCCCGTGGGGGTTCGACTCCCCCCCCGAGCACTCAGAGGGCGGCCCGCGGCGAGCGGGAGGCCCGACGGGCCCAGGTGGCGGAATTGGCAGACGCGCCAGCTTGAGGGGCTGGTGGCCGCAAGGTCGTGGAGGTTCGAATCCTCTCCTGGGCATGTGCCGCGTCATCCCGCCTCCGGCGAGGCGAGGCGGTCCTTCCACGGGCGCCCGTAGCTCAACTGGATAGAGCACCTGACTACGGATCAGGAGGCTGGGGGTTCGAATCCCTCCGGGCGCGTGCTGCAACTCCA
>JBHHZD010000037.1:0-23550 GCA_046757885.1 Gemmatimonadota bacterium | reverse complement strand
AACCCCTGTCTCCTGGCTGAGAACCAGGTATCCTGGGCCACTAGACGAAGGGGGCCCGGCACGAGGGCCGTGAATACTACACGCGGGTCCGTTCGTGTCAAGGAGGGCCGCCCCGGGCCGACCGCACGCCCCGGCGGGGTCGGAGCGCGATGAACTGGGAATACCTGCACCTCGTGACGCATCCCTTCTCGATCGTCCTCTCGATCGCGGGCGCCGGCGTCGGACTCGTGGGCTGGGTCTCGGGCCGGGACGATCTGGAGCGTTACGGCATCCTGTCGCTGCTCCTGGCGGGCGCCTTCGCCATCCCGAGCTACCTCACGGGCATCGCGGCGGCCGACGTCGTCGGACAGCGCACCTTCGTGCAGCCATCCATCGTGCAGGTGCACCGGACGTGGGCCACCTGGGCGTCCATCGGCCTCGTGACGAGCGGGATCTTCGCGGGCTTCTCGATGGCCCAGGCCACCGATCGGGCCCTCAGGCGGTTCGTCCTCGTACTGGGGGCCCTGACGGCGCTTCTCACCGGACTCGCCGCCTTCCGGGGCGGAAAGATCGTCCACGAGCGAAAGGAGCCCGCGGAGGCGACCCCGGCGGCGCGCGCGGCGAAGGACGGAAGGGTAGAGCCGAGCGTCAGAGCAGGGCAACGAGCCCGTAGAAGACGAGGACGGCGGCGGCCATGGCCGCGCACTGCGCCGCGATCTGGCGCGCCGGCATACGGGCGAGCAGGCCGAGGCCCGCTCCGACCACGATCGTCACGATCAGCAGAATCACGAGCACCATCGAATCCCCTCCACTCCGTTCTCTCGAGTCCTCACGACGGCCCGAAGCGGGCCGACCTCTCCCCACGGGTGCCGCCCTTTCGCTGCAGCTGCACGAGCGCGGACATCCCGGCCTCCCGCGCGATCTCCCGGCCGGCCGGCGTGGCCGCCAGGCCGCCGAGCGCCGTCTCGCGATAGCGTACATCCAGCCGACCGCCGACCTCGCCCATCACGTCGATGACCTGGTCCGCCGGGATCGGAAAGTCCAGGTCCGCGAGCGCCATCTCCGCGGCGGCCACCGCGTGCACGGCCGCCGTCGCGTTCCGGTAGGCGCACGGGATCTCGACCAGGCCCGCGACCGGATCGCAGATGAGCCCGAGCACTCCCTGGAGCGTCAGCGCGATCGCGTGGCTCAGCTGCTCCGGCGTCCCGCCTTCGAGGTACGTGACCGCGGCGGCGGCCATGGCGGCCGCGCTCCCCGTCTCCGCCTGACATCCGCCGCCGGCCCCCGCGATGGACGCCCGGTCCGCGATCACGGCCCCGACGCCCCCGGCCACGAGCATCCCGTCCACGAGGCGCTCCGTCGTCCAGCCCCTCTCCTCGGCCAGGGTGAGGAGGACGCCGGGCACGACGCCGGCCGCCCCGGCCGTGGGGGCCGCCACGATGAGGCCCATGCGCGCGTTCGACTCCAGCGTCGCGATCGCGCGAGACAGAATGCCGACGAACGGCTCTCCCAGAAGCTTCGGACCTCGCTCCGCCAGCCGCCGCGCCCGTCCTCCCGTCATGCCCGATGGGCTCGGCTCGTCCGAGGAGAGCCCGTCAGCCACGGCCGCGCGCATCACGTCCAGCCCCCGCGCGATCCGCTCACGGATCGACTCGGCAGCCACGCCCGTCTCGAGCGCCTCCCAGGCGAGGATCGCGCCGGCGGGGTCCGTGCCGTCCCGCTCCGCGACCTCCAGCCACTCCTGGATGGATCCGAACACGACGGCCTCAGGCGTTCAGCTGGTGGACGTTCCGGATCCAGTGGATCCACGGCTGGCCGGCCAGGGCTTCGACGACTCCGACCGGCACATCGGAGTCCGTCTCGATCGTCATCAGGGCCTTGCCGCCCCTTCCGGTCCTGTCCACGCGCACGGTCGCCAGGTTCAGGCCCCGGTCCGAGAGGAGCCCCGTGATCTCGGCCACGGTGCCCGGGACGTCGTCCGCCACCACGACCAGCGTCGGCAGCGAGCCCGAGAGGTCGACCTCGAATCCGTCGATCTCCCGCACCCGGATGCGCCCCCCGCCGATCGAGCAGCCCGTCACCTCGATCCGGTCCTCCCCCCGGCGCACGACGAAGCGGGCCGTGTTCGGGTGGGCCTCCTCGCCCAGGTCCACGTCCTCGAAGACGCAACGGAGACCGGTCTCTTCCGCCCGCGCGAAGCCGTCGCGAAGCCGCGGGTCGTCGGGCAGGAGACCCGTGAGTCCGCCCACGATGGCCCGCTTGGTGCCGTGGCCCTCGCCGGTCATCGCGAAGCTTCCGTGGAGGCCGACCTCGGCCTCCTCCGGGACCCCACCGAGGATGGACTGGACGACGTAGCCCAGGCGGCACGCGCCAGCCGTGTGCGAGCTCGATGGGCCGACCATCGTCGGCCCCAGGATGTCGAACAGGGTCGTCACGTCGCCGCCGCTCCGGCGGGCGCTGCGGCGATGCCCCCCGGCGGGCCGCCGGATGCGACCGCCGCCGGGCCCGCGCCGGGCTGGATCGGAGCCCCAACCTCCACGGCGGCGCCGAACGCGTCTCCGAAGCCCGTCCGCAGGGCGTCGGTCACGCGCGCCGGGTCCGGCCGGACGCCTTCGCGGCGAAGGCACGTCATGTGGACGTCCGGGATGCCGCACGGGACGATGAGATCGAAGCGTCGGAGCGGCTCCTCGGTGAGGTTCAGCGCGAATCCGTGCCACGTCACCCAGCGGCTCACGTGCACCCCGATGGAGGCGATCTTCCGGATCCGGCCCGCGGCCCGGTCCGCGGGGGCCGTTCGCCCTTCCTCCCCCACCCACACGCCCGTGTAGTCCGGGACCCGAAACGCCGCGAGTCCGAGCTCGCCCAGCGCCCGGATCAGCGCCTCCTCGAGCCGGCGCACGTACCAGTGCAGGTCCTTCCGGTAACCGCCGAGGTCGATGAGCGGGTAGCCCACGAGCTGGCCGGGCCCGTGATAGGTCACGTCCCCGCCCCGCTCGACCTCCACGAGGTCGATCCCCGCCGCCGCGAGCGCCCGGGGGGCCGCGAGCACGTGGGACGCGCCCCCTCCGCGGCCCACGGTGAGGACGGGCTCGTGCTCGAGGAGGAGAACGATGTCCCGGGCCAGGCGACCCTCGATGCGGTCGCGCGCCAGGCGCCGCTGCCAGGCGAGGCCGTCGGCGTACGGCACGCGGCCGGCCACCGGAACGAGGCGAATCTCCCGCCGGGAACGCGTCATCAGATGTGGATCGCCCGGTCCATGGCCGCCAGCGCGGCTTCCATCACGGCCTCCGCCATGCTCGGATGCGCGTGCGCGTGCGCCGCGATCTCCTCCAGCGTGGACTCGAGGGCGCGCGCGATCCCGGCCTCGGCGATGAGCTCGCTCACGTTGTGGCCGATCATGTGCACCCCCAGGACCTCGCCGTACCTGGCGTCCGCCACGATCTTCACGAACCCGTCGTTGTTCGCGGCCGTGAGCGCCCGACCGTGCGCGGTGAGCGGATACTTCCCAACCTTCACGTCGTACCCGGCCTCCTTCGCCTGCGGCTCCGTGAGCCCGATGCCCGCGACCTCGGGATGGCAGTACCCCACGCTCGGAATGTTGTCGTAGCGCATCGGGTGCGCGGCGACGCCGGCGATGTGCTCGGCCGCCACGATCCCCTCGTGCGATCCGACGTGGGCCAGCATCGGCTCGCCGGCGACGTCCCCGATCGCGTAGATCCCCGGGACGTTCGTGGCGCCCCATTCGTCCGTCTTCACGAACCCCCGATCCAGCTCGACGCCCGCCTCCTCGAGACCCAGATCCTCGCTTACGGGACGCCGCCCCACGGCCATCAGGACGAGGTCGGTCTCGATCTTCTCCTCGCCTTTCGCCGACTCCACCGTGAGGACCATCGGATCCGCCTCACGGTCCAGGGAGCGACAGGCCGTCCCGGTCCGGATCGCCATGCCGCGCTTCTTGAACGACCGCGCGAGGGCCTTGCCGATGTCGGGATCCGCGAGCGGGACGAGCGTGTCGAGCGCCTCGACGAGGGTCACGTCCACGCCGAACGCGTCGAACACGTCCGCGAACTCGACGCCGACGTAGCCCGCCCCCACGACGACCAGGCGCTGCGGGAGGGAGCGGAGACCGAGCGCCTCGCGGCTTCCGATGACCTTCTCGCCGTCCATCTCGAAGCCGGGGAAGGTCTTCATCACGGCGCCCGTCGCGATGACCACGTGCTTCGCCTCCACCTCCAGGGCTTCGCCCTCCTCCGGGGTCACCCGGACCCGACCCGGGCCCGCCAGGCGGCCCCTCCCGCTCAGCGACTCGATCCCGTTCTTCTTGAACAGGTAGCCGATGCCCCCGGTGAGCTTCTCGCTGATCCACCGGCTCCGGTCCACGGCGGCCACGATGTCGGTCTCCATGCCGGACGTCCGGATGCCCATCTCCTCTCCGTGCTCGGCGAGCGTGCGGGCGAGGCCGGCGCTCTCGAGCAGGGCCTTGGCCGGGATGCATCCCCAGTTCAGGCACGTTCCGCCGAGTCCCCCCTCGTAGGAGAAGCTCTCCACGCACGCGACCCGCAGACCGAGCTGCGCCGCGCGGATCGCGCACACGTAGCCGGCCGGCCCCGCGCCGATGACGACGACATCGCAATGTTCGGCCATCGAATCGCCTCGTTTTCCGTTTCAGCGTCGCGCCATGAGCGACGCCCGGAGATTCCTCACACCACGAGCTCGAGGGGATTCTCGAGCATCGCCTTGAACGTTCCCAGGAACGCGGCGCCCATCGCGCCGTCGATCACGCGGTGATCGCAGGACATCGTGACCCGCATTCGCCGGCGGACGACGACCTCCCCGTCCGCCACGACGGGCTTCTGAATCGTCGCCCCGACCGCCAGGATCGCCGACTCCGGCGGGTTGATGATCGCCGTGAACTCATCGATCTCGAACATGCCCAGGTTGCTGATCGAGAACGTGGCGCCCGTGTACTCCTCCGGGAGCAGCCGCCGGGCGCGCGCCCGCTCGATGAGCGCGCGGGCCTCCTCCGAGATCTGGACGAGTCCCTTCCGGTCCGCTCCCCGCACGACCGGCGTGATGAGCCCGTCCTCCAGCGCGACCGCGATCCCGATGTCCGCGCTTCCGTGGCGCCGGATCCCGTCTCCGTCCCAGGAAGCGTTGATCTCCGGATGACGGGCGAGCGCCTCCGCCGCGACCTTCACGAGAAGGTCGTTCACCCCGACCTTGCCCGACGCGAGCCGCTCGTTCAGCCGCGCCCGCATCTCGAGAGCGCGGCCCATGTCCACTTCCGTCGTGAGGAAGAAGTGCGGGACGGGGCCGATGGACTGGACGAGCCGGGCCGCGATCGACTTGCGCATCTGGCTCAGCTCGAGGCGCTCCTCCGCCAGCCGGGCGGGGCCCGGGGGCCGCGGCGTGCCCGCCGGGCGCCGGGCCGCGGGCTCGCGAGGCGCCGCGAGGGCGGCCTCGACGTCACGCTTCACGATGCGGCCGCCGGGCCCGGATCCCACGACGCCGGACAGCGGCACCCCCGCCTCGCGCGCCATCCGCCGGGCGAGGGGAGACGCCTTCAGGCGATCCGGCGCGGCGGCGGCCGGGCTCCCGGCCGGGGCCGGCGGCGCCTCGCCCGGCGCGGAGATCTCCTCCCGTTCCGGCGGCTGCGCGATGTCGGCGGGCTCCGGCGCGGCCGCCGACGCCCCGGACGGGGCGACCTCGGCCGCGGCCCCGGCGAGCAGGTCCGATATGTCCTCGTCCGGCCCCGCGATGACGGCGATGAGGGTCCCGACGGGGACCGTGTCGCCGGCCTCGACCAGGATCCGCCGCAGGACGCCGGCGCCGAGGGCCTCCACGTCCATGTTCGCCTTGTCCGTCTCGATCTCGGCCAGGATCTCGCCCGCCTCGACGACGTCACCCTCGGCGCGCTTCCATTCGACCAGCTTGCCCTCTTCCATCGTGGGGCTGAGCTGGGCCATCACGACCTTCGTGGCCATGGAGTCCTTTCTCGAGTCGTACGGTCGGCGGACGCGCTCAGTCGCGGTAGCAGACGTGCCGGATCGCGGACGTCACGGCCCCGGCGTCGGGCACGATCAAGCTCTCGAGAGCGCGGGCGTAGTGCATGGGGACGTCGAACCCCGACACCCGGGCGATCGGTGCGTCGAGGTAATCGAACGCCTCCCGCTGGATGTCGTCCGCGACCTGCGCTCCGATCCCGCACACGGGCCATCCCTCCTCGACCACGACGGCCCGGCCGGTCTTGCGGACGCTCGCGACGATCGTGTCGACGTCCAGCGGCCGCAACGTGCGGAGGTCGATGACCTCCACGTCCGCCTCGCCGGTCCCGCCCAGATCCGCGGCCGCCTTGAGGGCGGCGTGGACCATCCTCGAGTGGCAGATGACGGTCACGTCATCCCCCTCGCGCTTCACGTCCGCCGCTCCGATGGGCACCAGATGCTCGCCCTCCGGGACGTCCCCCTTCACGTTGTACAGGAGCTCCCCCTCGATGAACACGACCGGATCGTCGTCCCGGATCGAGGCCTTCAGGAGGCCGAGCGCGTCCGCGGGCGTCGAGGGCGCGCACACCTTCAGGCCGGGCACGTTCGCGTACCACGGATCGGGGACCTGGGAGTGCTGGGCGGCGAGCTGCAGCGCGGCCCCGCCCGGCCCCCGGAATACGATGGGCACGTTGTACTGCCCGCCGGACATGTGAAACATCTTCGCGGCGGAGTTCACGATCGCGTCGAACGCGAGAAGCGCGAAGTTCCAGGTCATGAACTCCACGATGGGGCGGAGGCCCGCGAGCGCGGCCCCGACCCCGAGACCGGCGAACCCGTTCTCCGCGATCGGCGTGTCCCGCACGCGCCACTCGCCGAACCGGTCGAGGAGACCCTTCGACACCTTGTAGGCCCCATCGTACTGGCCGACCTCCTCGCCGAGCAGGAAGACGCGGTCGTCCCTCTCCATCTCCTCGCGCAGGGCCCGGTTCAGGGCCTCACGCACCGTGATCACCGCCACGCGTCCCTCCGGTCCATCCCCCCGGGGAACTCGTCGGAGTACACGTGGCGATAGATGCTGCCACGGTCGGGCACCGGGCTCGCCTCCGCGAACTCCGCCGCTCGCTCCGCCTCCGCGATGACCTCGTCATCCATGGCGTGAAACTCGGCGTCCGTCAGGATGCCCGCCTCGACCAGCCGGTGGCAGAACGTGTGGATGGGGTCGTTCTCCCGTTCCGCCTGCACCTCCTCCAGGGTCCGGTACGTGCCGTGCGACGGGTCCGACATCGAGTGGCCCCGGTACCGGTAGGTGCGGGCCTCGATGAACGTGGGGCGGTTTTCCTCGCGCGCCCTCACGACGGCCCGGCGCGTCGCTTCGTAGACGGCCAGGACGTCCATCCCGTTCACCTGCTCGGCCGCCTTGCCCTGGTACGCGCAGGCCCGGGCCGAGAGGTCCTCGATCGCGGCGACGCGGCCGATGTCCGTGCCCATGCCGTACGCGTTGTTCTCGACGATGTAGACGACGGGAAGCTCCCACTTCGCGACCATGTTGAACGCCTCGTGGAACGGCCCGCCGTTGACGACCGAGTCACCGAAGAAGCAGAGGCAGACCTGGTCTCCCCCGCGGTAGCGGATCGCGTATCCGACGCCGGCCGCGATGGGCAGGTGCGTCCCCACGATCCCGTGCCCGCCGAGAAAGTTCACGCTGCGGTCGAACAGGTGCATCGATCCGCCCTGCCCGCGCGAGCACCCGTCCACACGCCCGTACAGCTCGGCCATCACGGCCTCGGGCGACACGCCTCGGGCCAGCGCCTGCGCGTGATCGCGGTAGGCGGTGATCACGTAGTCATCCTCGCGCAGGGCCCGCATCGCGCCCGTGGCGACCGCTTCCTGTCCGATGTACAGATGACAGAAGCCCCCGATGCGTCCCATCTGGTAGGACTCGCCCGCCTTCTCCTCGAACCGTCGCGCCAGCAGCATGCCGCGCAGCATGTCCCGCAGCTCGTCGGCCGGCAGGTCGCCCAGGCCGGGGCTCGCGGCTCGCGTCTCGGTTGTGGCCACCGTTTCTCCTTCCGTCTCCCGCGGCGGCCTCAGACGCCCGCCTCGGGTGCCCGGTCCTGCCTCGGCGCCGGGCCGGCTCGGACGCGCAGCTCCTCGACCTGCTCCCGCGCGTGGTAGCTGCTCCGCACGAGCGGGCCGCTCTCCACGTGCAGGAATCCGAGCTGCTCGCCCAGCGTCTTCCACGCCGCGAACTCGTCGGGCGGCACGTAGCGGTCGATGGGCAGGTGGTCCGGCGACGGCCGCAGGTACTGTCCCACCGTCAGGATCTGCACGCCGGCCGCCAGCGCGTCGTCCATGAACGCTCGTACGTCGTCCGAGCGTTCCCCGAGGCCCAGCATGATGCCCGTCTTGATCAGGAGGTCGGGGTCGCGCTCCCGGCCGAAGCGCAGGACGTCCAGGGAGCGCTCGTACCGTCCGCCCGGCCGCGCCGTGGGGTGGAGCCGCCGGACCGTCTCCATGTTGTGGTTGAAGATGTCCGGCCCGGCATCCACGACGGTCGCGATCGAGCTCGGCTCGCCGCGGAAGTCCGGTGTGAGCACCTCGATCGAGCACGCCGGGAGCCGGTGTCGGATCTCCCGGATCAGGCTCGCGAAGATCCGGGCGCCTCCGTCCGGAAGATCGTCCCGGTCCACGCTCGTGATCACGACGTGCCGAAGCCGGAGGTGCTCGATCATCTCGGCCACGCGGCTCGGCTCGTCCTCATCCAGCTCTTCCGGACGCCCGTGGGCGATCGCGCAGTACGGACAGTTTCGCGTGCACGTGTCGCCGAGGATGAGGAAGGTCGCCGTCCCCGATTCCCAGCATTCGCCGATGTTCGGGCAGCGCGCTTCCTCGCACACGGAGTTCAGGCCCAGGTGGCGCATCCGCGCCTTCAGGGCGCGGTAGTTCTCGCCACCCGGGGCCCGGACCTTGAGCCACCTCGGCTTCCGCTCGGGCCACCGCTCCACGAGCCCGATCGCGCCCTCCGTGTCCGATGGAGCGCCGTTTCCCTGTATGACCGTGAGCCGCCGCATATGCGTTCCCGCCTCTTCGTCTTCGGACACCGCCCCTTTCCGGCGGGGCGGGAGGCCAAAGTTACCCGGTGCCCGAGCGTCCGTCTACTCGACGAAAGGGCTTGCCGGAAGCGGTTGAGCGCGGTCCCACCGACGTTGCCGGGCGTGTCGGCGGACTGTATTCTTCCAGCCGCAAAACCGAAGAACGGGGAAACGGGGCGCGCGGCTCCCGGACCCCGGGCGGAAGCGAACCGATCTGCCGAGGGACCATGACGTACATCATCGCGCAACCGTGCATCGGGACGAAGGACGGCTCCTGCGTGGACGTCTGTCCGGTCGATTGCATCTACGAAGGGGACGATCAGTTCTACATCCACCCCGAGGAATGCATCGACTGCGGCGCCTGCGTCCCGGAATGTCCGGTCGAGGCGATCTTCCCCGATGACGAGGTCCCCGAGCAGTGGCTGGAGTTCATCGCGAAGAACTACGTCCACTTCGACGTTCCCGCCCCCTAGCTCGAGACCAGGACCGGAGACCGTTCGATGCCCAGGCCGTCGCATAGCCGTACGCTCCCGCTCGCCCTCGCGGCGCTGTTTCTTCCTTCTCTCGCGGCCGCGCAGGAATCCGTCACGAGGGCGCCGGACCTCCCGGCGCGCTCGGACCTCGTGCGGGTCGAGCACGACTCGGCCGCCCACGTCGTGGACGTCGTGCTGGGCCCCTTCCAGCTCATGGCGGGGATGCCGCACCTGCGGGCCCCCATTCAGCTCGCACACATGCCGGTGGACGGGTGGCTGCACGCCTTCGAGGCGGTCATCGAGGACGCGGACGGGAACGCGCTGCCGTCCGAGCTGCTCCATCACGTGAACTTCATCGATCCGGACCACCGCGAGCTCTTCTCCCCCATCGCGCGCCGCGTGATCGCGGCCGGGCGCGAGACGCACAAGCAGGAGCTTCCGCGGCTGCTCGGCATTCCCCTCACGTCCAGCGATCGGATGCTGATCAGCGCGATGTTCGCGAACCCGACGGGGCAAGACTACCCGGAGGCGTACCTGCACGTGCGGCTGAGCTACAGCCGGGAGGACGAGGGCATCATCGCGCCGCGGGACGTGTATCCGTTCTACCTCGACGTGATGGGCCCCCTGGGCGTGAAGGACTTTCCCGTTCCGCCGGGCCGCACGGAGATGGCCTGGGAGGGGAGCCCGGCCATCGAGGGCCGGATCCTCGGGATCGGCGGTCACCTGCACGACTACGCCACGGAGCTCCGGTTCGAGGACGCGACCGAGGACAGGGTGCTGTGGAGGGCGGAGCCCGAGCACGACGAGACCGGCCGGGTCGTGGGCGTCCCGACGGGCAAGCTGTGGTGGCGGGGCGGCGTGAAGATCCACCCGGACCATCGCTATCGCATCGTCGTCGTGTACGACAACCCCATGGATCGCGCCGCGCCCGACGGCGGCATGGGAGCGATCGGCGGGGTGCTGTGGGCCGCGAAGGGCGTGGAGTGGCCGACGTTCGATCGCGCGAACCCGGACTACGTCGCCGACCTGAGAGCCACGCTCACCGCCCCCGAGCGCCTCAAGGGGCACGGTCACGGGGAGCACGGGATGCCCGGCATGGACATGGAGAAGAAGCCGGAGGGCGGGGCGCCCGGCAGCCACACGCACGGGGACCGCAGCGGCCGCTGATCCTGCCGGGGCGCGCCCTCAGGAGGCGGGTGTCTCCTCCCACTGGCGGAGGAGGCGCCCGATGAGCACCTCCGGATCCTTCCCCTTCTCGCGGAGCGGGGTCAGCGTCCGCTCCGCCGCCTCCGTGGCGCCCCTCTCCCGAAGCAGGACCGCCAGCAGGAGCCGCGCCGGCAGGTAGGACGGGCGGGCCTCCAGCACCGCCCGCGCCGCGGCCTCCGCACCCGATCCGTCGCCGACCAGCCGGAGGGCCGCGGCTTCGCCATGGCGGGCCGGCAGCCACCCCGGCTCCGTCTCGAGAGCCGTCCGGAAGTGCTCCAGCGCGCGGCGCGGGTGTCCCCGCCGCAGGTCCACGACCCCCAGGTTCGCGCGCGCGGCCACCTCGTACGGATACGGGCGCCCCAGGTTGAACCACGGCTGGACGCGGAGGAACCGGGGATCCGCCTCGATGTCGCGCAGAAACGCCTCGAGCTCGGCGCGCGCGCGCTCGAGCCGGCCGCCTCGCAGGGCGCGCAGGCCCCTCCGGAAGCGACGGGTGCGCCAGCGCCACCAGCGTCCCGGCACGAACGCGAGGACGATGAGGCCGAGAACGACCCAGCCCGGCGGACGCAGGGCCACGAGCCCGAGCAGCAGGCCGACGGCGACGAGCAGGGCGGGCGCGACGAGCCCGGCGCGCGCGCGCGTCACGGCGTCAGCCGGAGCGACCCGTGTTCAGGATGTTCACGCCGCGGAACATCGCGATCGGACAGCCGTGCGACACCGCGTTCACCTGTCCCGGCTGTCCCTTGCCGTCGTTGAACGTCCCGCCGACGAAGTACGTGGACGGTCCGCCCAGCAGGGTGAGTGAGTTCCAGAAGTCCGTCGTCCGGGCCTGGTAGGCCACGTCCCTCAGCATCCGGACCTTGCGCCCTCCACGGATCTCCCAGAACACCTGCCCTCCGAACTGGAAGTTGTAGCGCTGCTGGTCGATGGAGTACGAGCCGCGGCCCTCGACGTAGATCCCCCGGTCCGTGGACCCGATGACGTCCTCTTCCGTCAGATCCTCATCGCCGGGCAGCAGGTTGATGTTCGGCATCCGCTGGAACGGGATGCTGGACCAGCTGTCGGCGAACGAGCAGCCGTGGCTGTGATCGATGCCCGTGAGGTCCCGGATCCAGTCCACCTGCTCGCGCGTCGTCTGGTAGTCCACGAACACGCCGTCCCGGATGAGGAGCCAGCGCTCCGCCGGCACCCCCTCGTCGTCCCAACCGACGGAGGCGAGCCCTCCGGCGGACGTCCGCTCCGCCTCGACGGTCATGAAGTCCGGTCCGTAGCGCAGCTTGCCGATGACGGCCTCGGGCGGAGCGAGGAAGCTCGTGCCGGCGTAGTTCGCCTCGTACCCCAGGGCGCGGTCGAGCTCCGTGGGGTGGCCGATGGACTCGTGGATCGTGAGCCAGAGGTTCGCCGGGTGCACGACGAGATCCCACGCTCCCGGCTCCACGCTCGCCGCGCCCAGCTTCTCCGAGGCCTCCGCGGCCCAGCGCTCGACGTTGGACGGCGTCATGTTCGCCCGCACGTACTCCCAGCCTCGTCCCGCCGGCTCGACCACCGAGCCGCGGCTCTGGAAGTCCGTCCGATCCGCGGACACGGCCGTGATGTTCATGAACGGGCTCACGCGGACGATCCGCTGGGCCGCCACCGTACCCTCGGTCGTCGCGAGCGTCTTGTCGATCTTCACGGCCTGCAGGCCGCTCGACACGAAGCGGACCGCCTCGGCCCCGAGAGCCGCGTCGTTCAGCGAGAGAAACAGCTCGACCTTGTCCTCGAGCGGAACGTCCCACGGATCGATCTCGAGCGCGCTCGTCCAGCTCACATCGCCATAGCCCTCGACGGGCGCGAGTCGGATGGCGGCCTTCTGCACCTTCGCGTTCGCCCGCGCGATCGAGGCGGCGCCCCGTCCCACGCGCGCCACGGCCTCCCGCTCCAGCGTCTGGGTGGCCGCGAAGCCCCAGCTCCCGTCCACGAACGCGCGGACGCCCACGCCACGGGTGCTGCTCTCGCTCACGCCCGTGATCTGCCGCTCGCGAGTGGAGACGGACTGCCGGCGGACGAGCTCGACCCGCGCATCGGCGTACGCGGCGCCCGCGGAGCGCGCGGCGTCCAGCGCCTCGAGCAGCAGGTCCCTGATCGCCGGATCGACCGGGGGCGGCGGCGCCAGGTCCCCGGAAGCCGCGCCGCGCACGAGCCCCGGCGCGATGGCGAGGCCGCCGGCCGCGATCGCCGTGCTCTTCACGAAGTCTCGTCGCTCCATCATCACACCGCCTCCGAGACGCTGGAGAACTCGAACTCGCCCACGCGGAGGCCCGGAACCTCCCTCGAGGCGCTCACCCGCACGGGCCGGCTCATGGCCTCGAGCCTGCCGAGCGCGAACAGCGGCGAGTCGTTCCAGCGGAAGTTGTTCACCGGGTGCCGGATCTCTCCGTCCTCGATGAGGAAGGTCCCGTCGCGCGTCAGCCCGGTGTAGAGGATCGTGCGCGGATCGACCTGGCGGATGTACCAGAATCGCGTCACGAGGACCCCTCGCTTCGTCCCCCGGATCAGGTCCTCGACGGACCCCTCGCCCCCGCTCATCCGGAGCGACCCGGGGAATCCCGTCGGCCGCACGCCCTGCTTGTCGGCCCAGAAGCGGGAGTACGAGAGGTTCTTCAGGACCCCGTCCTCGACCCAGGTCGTGGCCGACAGCGGCATCCCGTCGCCCGCGAACGGGCTGGAGCCCAGCCCTTCCGGATCGCTGCGAAGCGTGACCCGCTCGTCCACGATGCGCTCGCCCAGCTTCGTGCCGCCCTCCGCGCTGAACGCGCTGCGACCCTCGTCGGCTCGTCTCGCGTCGAGCGAGAACGCGAGGAGGCTGACGAGGTCGGACACGGCCTGCGGCTCGAGCACCGCGACGTAGGCGCCGGGCTCCAGGGGCTGCGGGTTCCGGGATCCGATCGCCTTGCGGACGGCCCTCGCGTGCGCCTCTTCCGCGTCGCTTCCGCTCCACTCGCGGGCGCCCGTTCCCGCCCAACCCGAGCCCGTCCCGTCCCGCGTACGGGCTGTGAGGCTGTAGGTGGCGGACGTGCTCGCGTGGTAGCCGAACAGCCCGCGCGTGTTCGCGACGGCACGGGAACCGGCCGAGACGTCGAGAAAGCCGGCCACGTCGATCCCGTCCTCGCGCCGCGCGGTCTCGATCGCGGTAGCGGCCACGTTGCCGCGCTCCTCCGGCCCCAGCCCGGCCGTCGCATCGAAGTAGCCGTGCGAAGCCGCGTATTCCTGCGGCCCGAGCTCGGGCATGAGCTCCGGGTTCTCCGGCGCGAGCCGGGCCTGCGCCTGGGCGCTGGCCACCGCCTCGCCGAGTGCCTCGTCGTCGAGACGATTCGTCGTGATCGACGCCTGACGCTTGCCGTAGCGGACCGAGATCGTGGCCTGCGTCTGCTCGACCTCGCCGGCCGTCGTGATCCGGTTCACGGCGTAGCGGGTGTTCCCGCGCCAGCCACTGCTCAGGCTCACCCGGGCCTCGTCTGCGCGGGTGAGCGAGAGGATTCGTTCGGAGAGCTCGCGCGCCGCCTCGGCCGACAGGCCACGGCGCTCGTGCATCGGTCGGCTCACGTTCCCCTCCCTCGCGCCTCAGGATCCCCAGCACTTGCAGGCCGGGCGCCGGGGGGGCGCCCGGGGCTTCGAATACTGGGGCTTCCGGGTCCGGTGCGCAAAAAACACGCGGCCGGAGGGCTGTCGGGCGAGAGGGCGCCGGTCAGTGCTCGGCGAGCTCCGTCATCGCCTCCGCGAGGTCCTCGACCTGCGGGAGGATGGCGTTCTCCAGCTGCGGGGCGTAGCCCACGAACGTGTCCGTCGCCGCCACGCGCCGGACGGGCGCGTCCAGCCACTCGAAGACCTCGTCCGCGATCCTGGCGGAGATCTCGGCTCCGAACCCCCACGACCGCGAGTCCTCGGTGGCCACGAGCGCCCGATTCGTCTTTCGCACGGAGGCGGCGACGGCGTCCATGTCCAGGGGCGAGAGCGACCGGAGGTCGATGACCTCGGCGTCGATGGGCCGGCCCTCCTTCTCGAGCTGCCGCACGGCCTTCAGGGTCCGCTCCACGAGGGCCCCGTACGTCACGACCGTGATGGCCGCGCCCTCGCGGACCGTCCTCGCCTTCCCGAACGGGATCATGTAGTCCGGGCCGGGATACCGCCCTTTGTTGTACGTCTGGCGGTAGAGGTGCTTGTGCTCGAGGAACAGGACCGGGTCGTCGCATCGGATGGCGGTGCGCAGGAGCCCGTTCGCATCCTCGGCGTTCGAGGGACAGATCACGCGCAGGCCCGGCGTGTGCGTGAACAGGGCCGCGCCGGTCTGCGAGTGGTACAACGATCCCCCCGCGAGGTAGCCGCCGTACGTCGTCCGCACGACGACCGGACAGGACCAGGCCCCGTTCGAGCGCCAGCGCATCGTGGTGATCTCGTTCCGGAGCTGGTGGAAGGCGGGCCAGATGTAGTCGAAGAACTGGACCTCGACGACCGGGCGCAGCCCCCGCGTCGCCATCCCGATCGCCCGACCGACGATGTTCGCCTCGGCGAGCGGCGAGTTGTAGACACGCTCCGACCCGAACTCGCGCTGCAGCCCGGCCGTGACCTTGAACACGCCGCCCTTGCCCTTGACCTCGTCGAGGTACTCCTCTCGGCTGCAGTCCGCCACGTCCTCGCCGAACACGACGATCCGCGGATCCCGGGCCATCTCGTCGCGCAGGCAGGCGTTCAGCAGGTCCACGACGGTCTTCTCGTCCCCCTCGAATCGCGGCTCGCTGTGGAACGCCTCCGAGCGGGGATCCAGGTCCTCGGAGTACACGTGCCGGTACACCGTGTCGGCCCCGGGCTGCGGCTGCTCCGCCGCCCTCTCCGACGCCTCGACGACCTCCGCTTCGACCTCGGTCCGGAGCGTCTCCAGGTCCTCCTCGCTCGCGACGCCGTCCCGCACGAGGCGGGCTCCGAAGGTCCGGATCGGGTCCCGGCGCTCCTCCTCCTCCCGCTCCGCCTCCGGCCGGTACATCCGCTCGTCATCGGACATCGAGTGGCTGTAGGGCCGGATCACGTGCGCGTGCACGAAGGCCGGCCCGCGCCGGGCCCGGCAGTGCTCGACCGCCTCCCGGACGACCCCGTACGAGGCGACGGGGTCCGTTCCGTCCACCTCGCGGACAAGCAGGTCCGGAAAGTCCGCGACGAGGCGCGAGATGCTCCCGCCCGCCGTGTTCACCTCCACCGGGACCGAGATCGCGTAGCCGTTGTCCTCGACGAGGTAAAGAACCGGAAGCTTCAGGTTCGAGGCCGTGTTCAGGGATTCCCAGAACTCGCCTTCCGACGTCGTGCCGTCCCCGGTGCACACGAGCACGACCTCGTTGCCCTCGAACGCGACGGCGTCGGACAGCCCGAGCCGCTCGGCCTTCACGCCGGCCTCGGCGCAGCCCACGGCCTGCAGGAACTGGGTCCCGGTCGGACTCGAGGCGCTCACGATGTGGTGCTTCGCGTGGCTCCAGTGCGACGGCATCTGCCGTCCGCCGCTCGCGGGGTCCTCCGCCGCGCCGACGGCCTGCAGGAACATCTCGTACGGCGTCACCCCGAGCTGCAGGCAGAGGGCGCGGTCCCGGTAGTAGGTGTAGAACCAGTCGTACCCCGGGCGGAGGGCGAATCCGGCCGCCGCGAGCACCGCCTCGTGGCCGGCGCCGCTGATCTGGAAGAAGATCTTCTGCTGACGCTTCATCAGCAGCTCGCGGTCGTCGATCGCGCGCGACAGGAGCATCGTGCGGTACAGAGAGAGGAGATCCTCGGCGCTCAGCCGCACGTCCGCCGAGTGTCCCTGGGTCCGACCGACCCGCGCGTTCATCTGTTCGAGTGGCGTCGACATCTGTTCCCTTCGGTGGTCCGGGGCCCGGGTGCCCGGGGATGCGCGTCGCCGCAGGTTCCGGGCCGCACGGGAGCCGGGCGTACGGCCCGGCGACAACGGGCCGCAAAAGATAGCCCATCGCCTCCGAACTGACTACACGGCAGGGCGCCGGGTGAGCCGCTCCGGGCCGGGGGGGGACGCGGTGGACGGGCCCTTGACGGGGCGGTAGCGGGTCGCGTACCCTGATATTTAGGGTACACTAAAAATGAGGCGACCGATGCCGCGACTCCGACCCCTCTTCCCGCTCGCGCTCCTCACGGTGGGGCTTTTCCCCCGGGGTGCGGTGCGTCTCGCCCGGGCGCAGGAGATGACCGGGCCGCCGCCTCTCGTGACCGACCGCCCCGACTTCACCGAGAGCGCCACCGCGGTCGTGCCCGGACGCCTCCAGGCCGAGCTCGGGTACACGTTCTCGCGAACCGGCGACGAGGAGCGGCACGCGATCGGGGAGCTGCTCATCCGGATCGGGATCGCGGACCGGCTCGAGGGGCGCGTCGGCCTGAATTCGTTCGCGGTCGTGGACGGCGGACCGGGGAGCGGCCCGAGCGGACTCGAGGACCTGACGCTCGGAGCGAAGCTCGTGCTCGTGCGCCCCGGCACGGGGGCAAGCCGCGGCGTGCCGCGCGTAGCCCTCCTCGGCTCCGTGTCGCTCCCGACGGGGGACGACGCGATCGGAGCGGCGGAGGCGCAGCCCTCGGGGCTCGTCGCCCTCGCCTGGGATCTGTCGGACCGGGTGGGCCTCGGCGCCAACGCCGGGGTCACGTCGGTCCACGGCGGGGCGGGGCGCGTCGCGGAGGGCTCGGCGAGCGTCGCCCTCGGCGTCGCGCTCACGGATCGGCTCGGCGCGTTCTTCGAGGCGTTCCGGATCTTCCCCGAGGCGGCCGGGGGTCCGGACACGAGCTTCCTCGACGCCGGCCTCACGCTCGGGCTCGGGCCCGACCTTCAGATCGACTGGCGCGCCGGCATCGGGCTCGACGACCCGGGGCCGAACTACTTCACGGGCCTCGGAGTGGCGATCCGGCGCTGAGTCAGCGACCCAGGGTCATGAACAGGTTGTTGAGAGACTCCGCAAGGGTCGGGTGCGCGAACACGCCGTCGCGGATCGCGGGCCACCGAACGCCGCCCATCATCGCCATCTGGACGACCGTCATCACCTCCCCTCCCTCGACCCCGAGCACGGCGCACCCGAGGATCTCGTCCGTCTCCGCGTCGAGCACCGCCTTCATGAAGCCCCGGGTCTCGTCCGTCTCCAGGGCTCGCGCCACGCGGGTCATCGGGAGCTTCGCCACCCGGACCTCCCGACCCGCGGCCCGCGCCTCCTCCTCACCCATCCCCACACGGCCGAGCTGCGGATCGATGAACACGGTGTAGGGCACGAGCCGGCCTGCCGTGGAGGCGGAGCCCCCCTCGAGCAGGTTCGTCCGGAGGATCCGGAAGTCGTCGTAGGCGATGTGCGTGAACGCGGGTCCGCCCTTGATGTCGCCGAGCGCGAACACGCCGGGCACGCTCGTCTCGAGGCGCTCGTTCACGACCACGAAGCCGCGATCGCTCGCCCGGATCCCCGCGGCGGCAAGATCCAGACGGTCCGAGTTCGGGACCCGGCCCGCCGCCACGAGAAGATGCGAGCCCTCGATCGCTCCTCCGGATCCGTCGAGTCCGCCGGAGGCGCGGAGGTCGATCCGCAGGTCGTCTCCCTCGCCGGACGCCGCGACGCCGGTCGGCTCCGTCCCGAGACGCACGTCGATCCCTTCGTCACGGAGGATGTCCGCCACCGCATCGGACACGTCCGCGTCCTCCCGGGGAAGCAGGCGCTCGGCCCGCTGCACGATCGTCACCCGACTCCCGAAGCGCCGGAACATCTGCCCGAACTCGAGGCCGATGTAGCCGCCTCCGATGACCACGAGGTGCTCCGGGACCTCTCCAAGCTCCATGACGGACGTGGAGTCCAGGTACGGGACGCGGTCCAGTCCCGGCAGATCCGGGATGGAGGGTCTCGCCCCGGCGTTGATGAAGATGAGGTCGGCCGACAGCCGCTTCTCGGCCCCGTCCGAGGTCCGCACGGCCATCTCGTGGGCGGCCGTGAAGCGACCCTCCCCGGTGTAGAGATCCAGGCCGTCCGTGCTCTCGATCCCGCGCTCGCTGCCACCGCGGAAGCTCTCGACGATGTCCCGCTTCCGCCTCCGCACGACCGCCAGATCCACGCTCACGTCGCCCACCCGAACCCCGTACGCTGCCGCGCGCCGCGCGAGATGGGCGACGCGGGCGCTCGCGACCATCGTCTTCGTGGGCGTGCAGCCCTCGTTCACGCAGGTTCCGCCCACGTGGGCGCGCTCGACGAGGGCGGTCTTCCGGCCCGCCCGCGCGAGCGTGGTGGACAGCGGGCCGCCGGCCTGGCCGGCGCCGAGGACGATCGCGTCGTAGCTGATGACCTCCGACATCGACAACCTCCCGGCGGGGGTGGGACGGGCTGCTCCGCGCCAAGCCGGCCCGCTCGCTTCCGGAGCGAGGACTGTCCTATGTTCGCGCCATGAGCACCCCCCGGTCCAGCGCCCGTCCGGTCGGCGCCCGTCCCGCCGTCATCGACATCGGCACGAACGCGATCCGGCTCCTCGTGGCCGAGGCGAAGGAGGACGGAGACTACCGGGTCCTCGGGACCGGGCGCGAGCAGACGCGCCCCGGCCGCGGCCTGGAGCGCACGGGCCGGATCGACCCCGTCGCGTTCGAGAACTCGCTCGACGCGCTGGACCGCCTGCGGGCCCGGGCGGCCGAGCTCGGCGCCACGGATCTGCGGGTCGTCGCAACGGCCGCCCTCCGGGAGGCGCTCAACGCGTCGGCGCTGCTGCGGGAGGTGCGCGAGCGGCAGGGCATGGAGATCGACGTCCTGAGCGCGGCCGAGGAGGCACGGCTCGCCCTGCGCAGCGCGGCCCGGCGCTTCGAGCTCGGCGAGCGCTCGGCCATCGCCGACATCGGCGGCGGCAGCACGGAGGTCGTCCTCGCGACGCACGGGACCCTCGCGTGGGCCGGTTCCCTGCCCGTCGGGGCGGTGCGGCTCACGGAGCGCTTCCTGGCCTCCGATCCGCCGACCGCGGAGGAGCGGAGGGCGCTCCGCGAGCACGTCGACGAAGCGCTGGGCGGCGTACCGCCTGCCTCCGGGGGGGTGGGGGGCCAGACTGGGCGGCCTCGCTCCCCGCTCGTCGGAAGTGGCGGGACGTTCACGGCGCTGGCGTCCCTCGCCGCCGCGGGGCGGGCCGCCCGAGGCGAGCCGGACCGTGCCGCTCCCGTGTCGCCAGCGGAGCTGGAGGCCGTGCTCGAAGGCCTGGCCGGGCTTCCGCTCGCCGCCCGCCGGGAGCACCCCGGTCTCGAGCCCGAGCGGGCGGACATCATCGTGGCCGGGCTCGAGATCGCCGCGCGGCTCACGGCCCACCTCGGAGCGCGCGAGATCCGGGTGAACGGGGGCGGGATCCGGGACGGCCTGCTCCTGGAGATGCTGGAAGGCTCCCGACGGGCCGACCCGGCCTGACCCGGCTCATGCGCCAGCGCCCGGCGACGGGATCCGCGTCCCGCCCCGCTTTGCGCCCCGGACTTCCCGGGCGATACGTTCCGGCGGCTTGCTCACCCTCGACCGGAGGCGAGACCATGAGGCTCAAGGTCCGCGCGCGCCTGCTCATCCCGCTCACCCTCGCGGTCAGCCTCGCATCGTGCGATGCGCCGGCCGACGCGACCTCGACCGCCGGCGCGGCCGCCCCGGCGTCCCCGAGCCCCTACCTCTACGTGTGGGCGGGCGACGCCGACGCGGGGGAGGGCGACACGGACTTCCTGGCCGCGGTGGACGCCGATCCGGAGAGCCCCACGTACGGCTCCGTCCTGGCGACGGCGCCCGTGGGGTCGGTCGGCAACGACCCGCATCACGCCGAGCAGGTCGCGCCGGCCGGGGCGCTGCTGTTCGCGAACGGCTTCCACGGAGATCGGACGTTCCTCTTCGACCTCTCGTCGCCGGACGGGCCGGCGTTCGCGAAGGAGCTCGAGCGGATCCCGGGCTACGCCTACCTGCACAGCCTCTACCGCCTCGAGGACGGCCACGTGATCGCGACGTTCCAGCGGGGCGACGAGGCCGACCCCGATGGCCCCGGCGGGCTGGCCGAGCTCGACGCGGAGGGTGGCCTGGTGCGGGTGGGCTCCGCCGCCGATCCGGCCTACGAGGGCCGCATCATCCGCCCCTATTCGGCGGAGATCTTCGCGGACATCGACCGGGTCCTGACGACGAACATGTCCATGACGCTCGAGCCGTCGGACAACGTGGTCCAGCTGTGGCGGCTCTCCGATCTCACGCTGCTCGCCACCCTCCCGCTCCCGGAGCTGCCGGCCGCCGCAGGGCCCGAGTGCTACGTGGATGAGATCTTCACCGGAGGGGACTGCACGCCGGATCGCGTCCCCGGGCACGACCGCCCGTTCGAGATCCGCAGGCTGCCCGACGGATCCGCGATCCTGAACACGATCGGCTGCGGTTTCTACCGGATCCACGGGATGGATACGGACGAGCCCGGCATCGATGTGATCTTGAACTGGCCACGGACGGCCGGGTGCGCGGTTCCGACGGTGGTGGGCCGCTTCGAGGTCCTGCCGAACATGCTCACGGGCGACATCGTGACGCTCGACGTCTCGGATCCCGCTGTGCCGGTGGAGGTCGCCCGCCTGACGCTCGAGCGGGACTACATGCCGCACTGGGCGCAGGTGGACCCCGGGACGAACCGCGTGGTCGTGACCGGGATCGGCCCGGAGGCCGGCCTCGTCCGGATGTACCGGGTCGACATGGAGACCGGCGCCCTCACGCCCGACGAGGCGTTCGGGCGGGCGGATGGACTCGGTCCGGGGTTCTCGATGACGCGGGCGGAGTGGCCACACGGACCCACGGGCCCGGCCCTGCCGCACGCGGCGCTGTTCGGGAGATAGGGGTCCGCTCCCCGCCGCGGGTCCCAAGCGGAAGCGATTCCGCGGGGGATCGGCGACCGTAGCGGATGCAGGGCGAGCACGCTAACTCTCACGCGGTGTGGCGTCGGCAAATCGACCCGCCCGCGGGGCCGTAGCTCAGTCGGGAGAGCGCCTGCTTTGCAAGCAGGAGGTCAGGGGTTCGATTCCCCTCGGCTCCATGTCGGTCGGGGCGGTCCCGACCGCTTGACCCTCCTCCCAGCCTGCCACAAGTGGGTTCCTCTCGAGCCGCCTGTGGCACGGGCCATCGCGGAGGAGAAACC
This sequence comes from Gemmatimonadota bacterium, assembly GCA_046757885.1. Lineage (GTDB taxonomy): Bacteria > Gemmatimonadota > Gemmatimonadetes > Palauibacterales > Palauibacteraceae > JBHHZD01. The sequence goes on along the minus strand of JBHHZD010000037.1, from coordinate 1,656 downwards.
CGCAACCGTCAGGGTCACGCTGGCCGAGGGCGATCGCATCCTGTTGCACACGCCGCGCATCGCGGCTGACAGTCTCGTGGGCCGACGGAGCTCGCACGAGTTGCGCCCCGGGGCGAGATCAGACGCCGCCGTCTCTCTGGATCAGGTCCGGGAGGTGAGCGTTAGGGAGACGAGACCGGGGGCTACGATCCTGTTTGCTGCCGGCATAGCGCTGGGCGTCTTCATGATCGCTGGCGCCGCAGCCGACATCGGGCCCGGCGGGGCTCCTTCACCTTCTAGCCGCCTCGCCGTTTGAGTAGACTGGAGTGTCCGCTCCTACCGCGTCCCGCCCGCAAGGAGGCCTGGCATGCGCAGACATCTCTCACTCCCGCTCGCCGGAATCGCCGTTCTCTTCGCGGCCCCTGCGGTTCGGGCGCAGGACGCGACCGTTGCCGACCCGGACCATTACACGGTCGAGTTCGAGAACGATCAGGTTCGGATCGTACGCGTCTCGTATGGGCCCGGTGAAGAATCCGTCATGCACGAGCATCCGGCCCACGCCGCCGTGATCCTGAGTGACGATCAGGTGTGGAAGATGACGGACGAGAGCGGCGAAACGCAGGAAGTGGAAGGATCGCTGGGACAGGCCATCTGGGCCGAGGCGGCCACTCACCTTCCCGAGAACCTGACCGATCACCGGCAGAACGTCATCCTCATCGAGGTGAAGCAGCGCGGGGAAGACGAGCCCTGAGCCCGTCGGAGCGGGTGCTCGTCGTCGGCGGCACCCGAGGAACCGGACGCCTCGCCGTCGGGCTTCTCCGGCGACACGGGTACGGTGTCCGGGCTCTGGCGCGCGACCCGGGTCGGGCGAGGGAGGTCCTGGGCCCGGACGTCGAGATCCGCGAGGGAGACCTCACGCGGCGTGAGACTCTACCGGGCGCGATGCGGAACGTCGATCACGTCCTCTTCACGGCGGGCGTCACCGGGCGCCCCGCGGGCGAAGATCTGATCATCGCCACCGTGTACGAGGGAATGCGGTCCACCCTGGCCGCGGCCGCGGACGTCGGATTCCGGGGCCGCTTCGTCTACATGACGTCCATCGGCGTGAACCGGCGGTCGATCGCCGGAAGCCTGCTCAACCTCGTGAAGCGGAACACGCTGCACTGGCGGAGGCGCGCGGAGGAGGAGATCCGGGCGAGCGGGCTGGCGTACACCGTCGTGCGCGCGGGCATGCTCACGAACGGTCCCGGCGGACGGCGCGCGCTCCTCCTGGGCCAGGAGGACTACCCGCTCGCGGCCCAGTACCGGATCGCCCGGGCCGATGTGGCCGAGACGCTCGTGCAGGCCCTCGAGCATCCCGCCACCTCGAGGACCACGTTCGACGTCGTGCAGGGCAGGGGCGGGCGCCGGGAGGACTGGCAGGCTCTGTTCGGCCGCCTGAGGCCGGATGCGTGCGACCGCGCCGCCGACAGGGATCGTCGGGACGCTGGCCCGGATCCTCAGATGCCTGCTTGCTGAAGCGCCTCACGATCCCGCCCGTAGCCGACAGCAGCCCGCGCCACCCGCTCAGCCAGTCGTGACTCGGTGCATCAGGCCGGAAGTTCTTTCGCGCCGAACGCGACTCGGCGCTCCCGGATGAAGGCGTCGAGTGCCTGGGGATGACGTCCGCCGATTCGT
>JBHHZD010000036.1:0-26276 GCA_046757885.1 Gemmatimonadota bacterium | reverse complement strand
CGAGGTGGAGCGGGAGCGTGGCACGATCGTTCCCTGGGTGTTCCACCGGGACGGCGAGCCCATCCGTAGCTTCCGCCGGGCCTGGATCGGAGCGTGCAAGAGGGCCGGACTCGAAGGCGCCTGGTTCCACGACCTTCGGCGCACGGCCGTCCGCAACCTAGAGCGGGCGGGGGTGTCCCGCAGCGTGGCCATGAAGCTGACCGGCCACAAGACGGAGGCCATCTATAGGCGCTACGCCATCGTGGACAGCGTGGCCCTCTCCGAGGGCGTGGACAAGCTCGCCCGATTCCACGCGACCGGACCTAGGGAGCGGAAAGTGGTGCCGCTGGCCAGGAAGACAGTGGCGGATTGATCCTGCTATGGCACAATCACGGCACAATCCGGGGATGATGCAGTGAGAAGCCGTTATCCCTGCATGAGTTACCCCACCCGCCCGTGGCACTTCTTGTACTTCTTCCCGCTCCCGCACGGGCACGGATCGTTCCGGCCCGGCCCCTCGGCGGCCTCCGCGGGCCGCGAGGGCCTCTGCACCCCCGGCGTCGGAGCCGGCGCGGCGCCCTGGAGCGCCGACGCCGAGACGCCGGTCGCCGCGTACTCCGGCTCGGGGGCCGGCGGGGGCCCGCCGCGGACGCCCGTCCCGGTCACGTCCGACGGGCCGCTCAGGCCGCTCACATCCGGCGTCCGCAGGGCGGGCCGTGGCTCGAGCTGGGCCCGGAACAGACGGTTCGCGACCTCGCGCCGGAGCTCGCCCATCATGGCCACGAACTCCTGGAACGCTTCCTTCTTGTACTCGATGAGCGGATCCCGCTGCCCGTACGCCCGGTAGCGGATCGAGTCGCGCAGGTGGTCCAGCTCGTACAGGTGATCCTTCCACTTCTCGTCGATGACGGAGAGCATGATCCAGCTCAGGACCCGCTCCCAGTACTCGCCGAAGCTCTCCAGCTTGTGCGTGTACGCCTCGTACGCGAAGTCGATGACCGCCTGCCGGACCTCCTCGGGCTCCTCCCACGGAAGGTCGGCGCCGTCGCCGCCCGACGGCAGGAAGCCGGCCACGAGGAAGTAGGCCACGAGCAGCCGCTCGCGCAGGCCGTCCAGGTCCCACCCGTCCGCGTGCGAGCCCGGTGGGACGAAGTCCTCCACCACGTCCTCCAGCGAGCGCCGGATCGCGTCCCACGCCTCGCCCTTCAGGTCCTCGCCCCCCTCGAGCGCGAACAGGCGGAGGTCGTAGATGACCTCGCGCTGCTGGTTCATCACGTCGTCGTACTCGAGAAGCTTCTTCCGGGCCTCGAAGTTCTGGAGCTCGACGCGCCGCTGCGCGCGCTCGATGGACTTCGTCATCCACGGGTGCGTGATGACCTCGCCCTCCTCCGCCCCGAGGCGGTCCATCATCTTCGCGATCCGGTCGGGCGCGAACAGGCGCATGAGATCGTCCTCGAGCGACAGGAAGAACAGGCTCGAGCCCGGGTCTCCCTGCCGACCGGACCGCCCGCGCAGCTGGCGGTCGATCCGCCGCGACTCGTGCCGCTCGGTGCCCAGGATCTGAAGCCCGCAGGGCGGGTCGTCGTAGCACCCCCGGGCTTTCACCTCGTCCTGCTCGAGGTCCGGCGTCTCGTCGAGCTGCGCGAACGCGGGGATGCTCGACTTGATCCCGCACACGCCGCATTGCACGACGCCGGGGCCGAGCTTGATGTCGGTCCCGCGACCGGCCATGTTCGTCGCGATCGTGATCGCCCCCGGCTGGCCTGCCTGGGCCACGATCTCCGCCTCCCGCGCGTGCTGCTTCGCGTTCAGCACCTCGTGCGCGAGCCCGCGCCGCTTCAGCATGCGGGACACCTTCTCCGACACGTCCACGCTCGTCGTGCCGACGAGGATCGGGAGGCCGCGCTCGTGCAGGCGCTGGATCTCGTCCAGCAGGGCCGCGTACTTCTCGCGCTGGGTCAGGTAGAGGAGGTCCTCGTGGTCGATGCGCCGCACGGGCCGGTTCGTCGGGATCACGACGACGTCGAGCCCGTAGATCTGGTGGAACTCGGTCTCCTCCGTCTCTGCTGTCCCCGTCATCCCGGCGAGCTTGTCGTACATGCGGAAGTAGTTCTGGATCGTGATCGTGGCGAGCGTCTGCGTCTCGCCGCGCACCGTGACCCCTTCCTTCGCCTCGACGGCCTGGTGGAGCCCATCGCTCCAGCGGCGGCCCGACATCTTGCGGCCCGTGAACTCGTCGACGATGAGGATCTCGCCGTTCTCGACCACGTACTCCACGTCCTTCTCGTACAGCGCGTGCGCCTTCACGAGCTGGTGGATCACGTGAATCTTCTCGGACTTCTCCGCATACTCGCGCTCCAGCGCCCGGATGCGCTCCCGCTTCTCCTCGGCCCCCATCTCCTCGGCGTCCTCGATCTTCTTCACGGCCTCGGAGATGTCGGGGACGACGAAGGCCTCGGGATCGCCGGGACTCAGGACGTCCAGCCCCCGGTCGCTGAGCTGGATCGTGTGACCTTTCTCGTCCGTCGAGAACAGGAGGAGCTCGTCCACCTCGTGCAGGACCTTGTCCCGCATGAGCAGCGCCTCCGTCCGCTGGACGAGCTGCTTCACGCCGGTCTCGCTCAGGAGCTTCATGAGGCGCCGGTTCTTCGGCCCGCCGCGGCGCGCCGCGAGCAGCTTGCGGCCCGCCTCGAACTCCTTGCCGTCGTCTTCCTCCTCGCGGGCCTCGCGCAGGAGGCGCTCGCCGTCCGCGACGAGCTCGGCCACGATGCGGCCCTGGCGGCGCGCGAGATCGGCGACCTGCGTGTTGAAGCGCTTGTAGATCTGCTGGTCCTCGCCCCGCCCCACGGGCCCGCTGATGATGAGCGGCGTGCGGGCCTCGTCCACGAGGACGGAGTCCACCTCGTCGATGATGGCGTAGTTGTGGCCGCGCTGGACCCGGTCCTCGAGCCGCACGACCATGTTGTCGCGCAGGTAGTCGAAGCCGAACTCGTTGTTCGTGCCGTAGGTGATGTCCCGGCGGTAGATCTCCCGCCTCTCCTCGGTCCCGGGGTCCGTGTCGTCCAGGCAGCCGACGCTCAGGCCCAGATACTCGAAGACCGTGCCCATCCACTGCGCGTCCCGCCGAGCCAGGTAGTCGTTGACGGTGATGAGGTGGGCGCCCTTGCCGGGCAGGGCGTTCAGGTACAGGGGCAGCGTGGCGACGAGCGTCTTCCCCTCCCCCGTCGCCATCTCCGCGATGCTCCCCTGGTGGAGCACGATCCCGCCGATGAGCTGCACGTCGTACGGGACCATGTCCCAGGTCGTCGTGCGGCCCGTGACTTGGATCTCCTTCCCGAGCAGCCGGCGGCACGCCTCCCGCACCGTGGCGAAGGCCTCCGGCAGAAGCTCGTCCAGGCACTCGCCCGTGCGCTCGCGCAGGGCGTCCTCGGCGGCCGCGATCCGCGCCGTCAAGTCCTCCCGATCGCCCGAATCATCCGTATGGCGCCGCTCCTCGCGCAGGGCCTCGATCTTCTGCTCGAGCTCTTGGGTCTCCGCGCGAATGCGCTCCCGGAACCGGTCCGTCTGGCCGCGCAGGGTCTCGTCGTCCACCGACGCGAGGCCTTCCTCGTGCCGCTTGATCTCCTCCACGATCGGCCGGATCTTCTTCATCTCCCGCTGGAAGCGGGTCCCGACGACCCGGCTGAACATCGTCTTCAGCATGCCACCGCCTTCATTCCGACTCCTCTTTCCTGTCGTGCCCGCGCGCCTCGGCCCAGGCCCGCTCCACGTCCTCGCGGATCGACTCCGGGACCAGGTAGCGGATCGAGCGTCCCGCGGCGAGGCGCTCGCGGATCTGCGTGCTCGACACGTCCACTCTCGTCACGTCGACGGTATCGTGCGGATAGTCGCCGTTCTCGGCCGGCTCGCCTCCGCGCGCCATCGCCGCGATCCGCGCGAGCCGGACGATCTGTTCGGGCTCGCGCCACGTCCCGAGGTCCCGGAGCTGGTCCGCCCCGAGCAGGAGCACGAGCTCGGCCGAGCCGTTCGCCTCCCGCAGCCGGCGCAGGGTGTCCACCGTGTAGGACGGACCCGGCCGCCGCAGCTCCTCGTCGCTCACCTCGATCGCCGCGTGTGCCGCGAACGCGGCGCGGGCCCACGCGAGGCGGACCTCCGCCCCGAAGTGCGCGCGGCGGTGCGGCGGGCGGGCGGACGGCACGACGATGAGCCGATCGAGCGCGAGCCCCTCCAGCGCGTCCTGCGCGACGACGAGATGTCCGATGTGGGGCGGGTCGAAGGTGCCTCCGAGCACGCCGAGCCGTTCGTCCACTGGCTCAGCCGTCCCCGTCGTCCCCCGCCGGCCCCAGTCTGGCGGTCTCCGGCGCATCCGGAAAGTCGCGGCGGAGCCGGTCGCGCACCGCGTCGGCCTCCGCCTGAAAGCCGACGCGCCGGTACGAGTCCCACAGGGTATACAGGACGGCCGGCATCACGGGCGCGCTCGGATAATCCTGCTGGACCGTCTCGAGGTAGATGATCGCCGATTCCAGGAGGCCCCGCTTGTAGTACCAGGTCGCGGTCCGCAGCTTCTTGGCCGCTATCTTGTTGCGCGCCTCCGTCAGGAGCCGGCTCGCGTCGCGCGTCAGCGGGCTCCGCGGAAAGAACTCCAGCAGGCGGGTACACTCCTCGATCGTCTTCTCCGTGAACTCCTGGTCTCGCGGCAGGTCCGGCGACAGGGCCCAGTAGGAGCGGCAGGCCCCGAGCTGGGCGTCGTCGGCCAGGGGACTGTTCGGCCGGGAGGCCGCGAGCTGCGAGAACTCGTTCGCCGCCAGCAGCTCCTGCCCGGTCTCCAGGTAGGCCTCGCCCAGGAGGAAGCGCGCGCTGTCGCCCGCCGGATGCAGGGGCTCGCGAAACAGGAAGTCCCGAAGGCCACGGATGGCCGTGTGGTACTCGCCCTTCTGGAACCGCTCCACGGCCCAGCCGAAGCGTCCGCGCGGCGTCGCATCCTCCGGCGGCATCGCGGGGGCGCAGCCCACGGCGATGAGCGTCGCGAGGAGCGCGAGCCGCCGCAGGGAGCCGTCCCGGCCCCGGCCGCCGCGGGCGTCTGGTTCTTCTGTCATGTCCGCCTTATGGCTTTCCGTACCTGATCTCTCGAATCATCTCTTCCGCCTGCGCCACGAGCGGGCCGCTGCGGGCCGGGTTCAGGTCCAGCACCGTCTCGAGGTCCCGCTCGGCCGCGACGGTGTCGCCGCGGGCGATGCGCAGCTCCGCCCGCGCGAAGTGCGCGCGGTCCATCAGCGGCAGCGGCACGCCGATCTCGATGAGGCGATCCAGCCGCTCGAGGGCGTCGTCTCCAGCTCCCGCCCGCCTCTCGGCCTCGGCAACCTCGAACAGGCAGCTTCCGGCCTGCCAGCGGGCGCTCGTCAGGTTCGCCGGATCCCTCCGGTCCGCGGCCATGTAGCGCTCGAAGTACCCGATCGCCTCCCGGCAACCCCCCAGGTTGCGCAGCGTTCTCGCCGTCTCGAACAGGGCCTCGGGCTCCGGCTCGGCGCCCGCCTGCACGACGGCCAGGTACAGCGGAAGCGCCCGCTCGTCGTTCCCGAGCTCTGCATAGTAGCGGGCCAGGGGCAGCCGCAGGTCCCTCGGCACGGCACCGAGCCCCAGCGCCTCCACCGGCTCCAGGGCCCGGGCCATGTTGTCGAGCGCCCCGCGCTTTCTCGCCGACCGGGCCGCCTCCGCCAGCTCCGACGCGACCTGGAAGCGGTACGACGAGTCGCGCTCCATCAACCGCGTAAGGTAGCGGCGGCTCGCCTCCACGTCTCCTCGGGCCGCGTACGCGGCGCCCAGGCGGAGGAGGACCTGCGGATCCTCTCCGCGCCGGCGGAGCGCCAGCTTGTACTCCGCCACCGCCGCCTCCGCCTCGCCCGCGCCGTACAGCTCGTCTCCCCGATCCAGCGCCGCGCGGGGGCGCCGGCAGGCGCCCGCCCCGAGCAGCAGGACGGCGACGATCGTCTGCAACGCGCGCACGACCACGGCCTCAGTCCCGGGGCGACGCCCGCCCGGCGCGCCCCTTTCCCGTCCAGCGGCGCACGAGGCCATACTTCCAGATGCACCACAGGGCCCGGACGCCGTCCCGCCAGCCGATCTTCTTGCCCTCCGCGTACGTTCGGCCGCTGTAGGAGATCCCCACTTCGTACACCCGCCAGTTCCCCAAGGCGACCTTCGCCGTGAGCTCGGGCTCGATCCCGAACCCGCGCTCCTCGATCGTCAGCCCCCGGACCACCTCGCGGCGGAAGCACTTGTAGCACGTCTCCATGTCCGTGAGGTTCAGGTTCGTCACCATGTTCGAGAACAGGGTGAGGAACCGGTTTCCCACGTAGTGCCAGTAGTACAGGACGCGGTGCGGCCCGCCGCCGAGGAACCGGGAGCCGAACACGACGTCCGCCTTGTCGTCCAGGATCGGGGCCAGGAGCTTCCCGTACTCGGCCGGGTCGTACTCGAGGTCGGCGTCCTGGATGATGAGGATGTCGCCCGTCGCCGCCTCGAAGCCGGTCGCGAGAGCGCCGCCCTTGCCCCGGTTCTTCTCGTGCAGGATGACCTGCGCGACGAGGCCCTCTTCGTGGAGACGCTGGAGGATGTCCCGCGATCCGTCCGTGGAGCCGTCGTCCACGGCGACGAGCTCGACCTCCACGGGCGCGTCGGCGACGCAGCTCACGATCTGCTCGAGCGTCTCCCGTTCGTTGTAGATCGGCATCACGACGGAGACCGTGGGACCCCCCACTCCGCTCATCGGCTCAGTCCGCCCTCTCGCCGACCACGGGCGGGCTGCACAGCCGGCCCGCGTCGCGCAGGGCCCGGAAGTGCTCGATCGTGCGGGCGAGACCGTCCCGCAGCCCGACCTCGGGCTCCCACCCGAGGACGGCCCTGGCCTTCGTGATGTCCGGCTGGCGCACCTTCGGGTCGTCCGTGGGAAGCGGCAGGTGCCGAATCTCGGACGCCGAGCCCGTGGCCTCCAGCACGAGGGCCGCGAGCTCGCCGATCGTGAATTCCCGCGGATTCCCCAGATTCACGGGATCCGTCTCGCCGCTCTGGAACAGGAGGTAGATCCCCTCGATGAGGTCCGTGATGTAGCAGAAGCTGCGCGACTGGGACCCGTCTCCGTACACGGTCAGGGGCTCCCCGTTCAGCGCCTGCACGATGAAGTTCGAGACCACGCGCCCGTCACCGGGGCGCATCCTCGGTCCGTACGTGTTGAAGATCCGGACGATGCGGGTGTCGATGCCGTGGAAGCGGTGATAGGCCATCGTCATCGCCTCCGCGAACCGCTTCGCCTCGTCGTACACGCCCCGCGGGCCGATCGGGTTCACGTTCCCCCAGTACGTCTCCGGCTGGGGGTGGATGAGCGGGTCTCCGTACACTTCCGACGTGGAGGCGAGGAGGAAGCGACTGTCTCGGGCCTTCGCGAGGCCCAGGACCTTGTGCGTCCCGAGGCTCCCGACCTTCAGCGTCTGGATCGGCAGATCGAGGTAGTCCACCGGGCTCGCCGGAGACGCGAAGTGCAGCACGCCGTCCAGGGGGCCGTCCACGTCGATGAACCGGGTCACGTCCTGCTCGACGAACTCGAAGCGCGGCTCCGATGCCAGGTGCGCCAGGTTGTCCCGGTTCCCCGTGATGAGGTTGTCCATCCCGACGACGGAATGGCCGTCGGCCAGGAAGCGGTCGGCGAGATGAGAGCCCAGGAACCCGGACGCGCCCGTGATGAGGACCCTCATTCGGGCACCTTCTTGCCGATGGGGTAGTATTCGAATCCCAGCGCGCGCATGCGCCCCGGCCGGAACAGGTTGCGTCCGTCGAACAGGATCCGGTCGGCGAGCGCCTCACCCAGCCGCTCCCAGTCCGGGCGGCGGTACTGCAGCCACTCCGTGACCAGGATCAGGGCGTCGGCGCCGCGGCACGCCTCGTACTGGTCCTCGGCGTACGCCACCGAGTCGCCGAGGTGCCAGCGGCGCGCGACCTCGACGGCCGCCGGATCGTGGGCCACGACCTCGGCGCCGGCCTCGAGGAGGGCGCGGATCACGACGACGGAGGGCGCCTCCCGCATGTCGTCCGTCTCCGGCTTGAACGCCAACCCCCAGACGGCGAGCCGGCGGCCCGAGAGGTCCGCGCCGAAGCGTTCGACGACCTTCTCCGCGAGAAGCGTCTTCTGGCGCTCGTTCGCCTCGTGCACGGCGCGCAGGATCGAGAGGTCGAGCCCCATCTCCTCGCCCGTGCGGATGAGCGCCTTCACGTCCTTGGGAAAGCAGCTGCCACCGTAGCCCGCGCCGGCGAACAGGAACGAGGACCCGATGCGCGGATCCGACCCGATGCCCTTGCGCACGCGGTGGACGTCGGCGCCCGTGCGCTCGCACAGGAGCGCGATCTGGTTCATGAACGAGATCCGGGACGCGAGCATCGCGTTCGCCGCGTACTTCGTGAGCTCGGCGGACGCGATGTCCATGAAGATGAGCGGGTTGCCGCTCCGCACGAACGGCTCGTACAGCTCCTCAATGATGGGGCGGGCCTCCTCGCTCTCGATCCCGCACACGACCCGGTCCGGGCGCATGAAGTCCTCCACCGCCGCCCCCTCCTTGAGGAACTCCGGGTTCGAGCACACGTGGAAGGTCGCGTCCGTACGGGCCTCGATCTCCTCGCGCACGCGCGCCGCCGTCCCCACGGGCACCGTGCTCTTCGTGATGATGATCTTCCCGTCGGTCATGTTCTCACCGATGAGCCCGGCCACGTCCAGGACGTGCTTGAGGTCGGCCGAGCCGTCCTCGTCGGGTGGCGTTCCGACCGCGATGAAGACGATCCGGCCGCGCTGGATCGCGGGGCCGACGTCCGTCGTGAAGGCGAGGCGGCCCTCGGCCAGGTTTCGGGAGATGAGGCGCTCCAGGCCGGGTTCGTAGATCGGAACCTGGCCCTCCCGGAGGCGGTCGATCTTCTCCGAGTCGATGTCGGCGCACACCACGTCGTTTCCCGTCTCCGCGAGACAGGCTCCGACGACGAGCCCGACGTACCCGGTGCCCACGACGGTGACGTTCATCGTCCGGCCGTCCATGCATAGGTTTCGCGCACCGCCGCCTCGATGGAGCGGCGCGGCTCCCAGCCCGTCTGCTCGCGCAGCCGATCCGCACAGCCCGTGATCCGCGACACCTCCTCCTCGCGCACGCGGGCGGGATCCACCTGCACCTCGACCGCGATGCCGGCCTCGTCGATGATCCACTCCAGGATCGTCCGGATCGGGATCGCCCGGCCCGACGCCACGTTGTACGCCGCGTCGGGGCGCTCGAGCTCCATCAGGAGCCGGAAGGCCTCCACGCCGTCGCGCACGTCCGTGAAGTCCCGCTCGACATCCAGATTGCCCACGTGCACGACGGGCTCCTTCCGCCCGGCCGCGATGCACGCGACCTGTTCGCAGAACTCGGGCACGACGAACGGCCTCTGTTGGCCGACGCCCACGAGGTTGAAGCCGCGGACGACGAGGATGCGCAGCGAGCGGGCCCGCCGGTACGTGTGGGCCGCGATCTCCTCGCAGGCCTTCGACAGGCCGTACGGCGACACGGGCCGCAGGTGCATGTCCTCGGTCAGGGGTCGATCCGACCGCGCCGCGTCCCCGTACGCGTCGCCCGAGCCCATGACGAGGATGCGGGGGTCGAAGTCCGGGAAGTCCTCCTTCGCCGCGAGGACCGCCTCACACAGATTCACGGTCCCGCCCGCGTTCACCTCGAGGGCCAGGGCGGCCTGCTCGCGGGCCAGCGCGCCGGACGAGAAGCCCGCGAGGTGGTAGATCTGATCGGGCTGCAGGGCCGCCACGAGCCGGTACAGGGCGTCGTGGTCGCGCACGTCCGCCGCCTTCCAGTCCACGGAGGCCATCTGGGCCGGCTCCAGGGTGGAGCGCGTGGGCGGGAGGTTCAGGGTCGAGGCGCACACCTCGTACCCCGCCTCGAGGAGGTTCGCGACGAGATGCTCCCCGACGAAGCCGTCCGCCCCCGTCACCAGGACTTTCATGCCTCAACCTCCCTGTCGGTCGCGCGGCGGCCGTCTCCCGGGCGGAGGTTCGGCCCGCGCGATCGAGCGTGTCGCCGCGGCCGGGGTGAAAAACTACGCGGTGGTGCGGTCCGACGGGTAGAGGGCCGGAAGCACGAAAGGCCTCGCCGCCCGGCGAAGCCTTCGTCCTCCTGCTCTCGTCTCGGGACCGGGGCCGGGGTCGCGCGCCGCCCTAGGGCGCCTTCCGGACCTTTCCCGCCTTCAGGCAGCGGGTGCAGACCCGGACGCGCATGCGCCGGCCGTTCTCCAGGATGCGTACGCGCTGGAGGTTCGGCATGAAGCGGCGCTTCGTCCGGTTGTTCGCGTTGCTCACTCGGTTCCCCGTCGCGGGGCCCTTGTTGCACACGTAGCAGAAGTTCGCCATGTCCCGTGACCTTATTGCTGCACGAACGAGAGGGAGTCGGCCAGCAGGAAGCTCCGCGTCTGCGGGATCGCCGCCGCGTTTGCCTCATCGACCGCCTGCTGTGCGACCCACTCCGCCCGGATCGAATCGTTCAGCGTGAAGAAATGCCCGTACAGGCTCACCCGATCCTGACCGTAGACCTCCGTGCCGCGGGCGATGAGGTCGTTCGACAGGAAGACCGGGTACCGGCTCGTGCTGTCCAGCCAGACGGAGAACGCGCCGCGGCCGAGTCGCTGCTCCACGGCGACCGTCTCCAGCTCGCCGACCAGGCCGATGACGGATCCGGGAGCGTCTCGCAGCTGCGTGACCGTGAACACGGCCGGCTCCGCGTCCCCCTCCGAGCTCAGCTCGGGCGCGACCGTCGTCTCCGCGTTGCTGGCCGCGTTGTTCAGCCAGAACAGGAAGCCGCCGACCACGATCACGGTCAGGGCCAGCAGGCCCGCGGTGCCTCCACGCGCTCCGGTGCGCGCCATGTCTCCGTCCCCTTCCCCGGCCCCAGGGCCGGCGCTATTCCGTCAGCTCGATGATCGCGAGCTCGGCCCCGTCGCCCTTGCGGGCCCCGAGCTTCGTGATCCGCGTGTAGCCTCCGGGCCGCTCACGAAAGCGGGGTCCGATGTCGTCGAACAGCTTCTGCAGGACCGTGCGGTTCGCGATGGCCTTGCGCGCCTGCCGGCGGCTGTGCACGTCGTCCGTCCCGCCGAGCGTGATGAGCTTCTCGACGAAGGGTCGGAGCTCGCGGGCCTTCGCCTCCGTCGTCTTGATCCGCTCGTGCTCGAGAAGGCTCGTGGCGAGATTCCGCATGAGGGCCGACCGGTGGCTCGCCGTGCGGCTGAGCTGGCGGCCCTTCCGCCTATGCCTCATGGCTCCCCCCGTCGCCCCCGGCGGCCGGCTCGGCGATGAACAGGTTGCCGTCCGCGTCGCGCTCGATCCGCATCCCGAACCGGAGCCCGTTCAGCGCCAGCACCTCGGCGACCTCCTCGAGCGACTTCTCCCCGAAGCTGGGCACGTTGAGCATCTCGTCCCGCGTCATCACGGCCACGTCGCCGAGCGTGCGGATGTCCGCCTTCTCGAGGTTGTTGCGCGAACGGACCGAGATCGCGTCGAACGAGTCGAGCGGAGCCTCCAGCACGGATTTCAGGCTTCCGTCCACGGCCGTGCGGCTCTCCTCGGCCGGCCCGGCCTCCCCCACGGGCCCCCCGTTCTCGCGCTTGCGGAACGAGACGAGGTAGTCGAGGTGCAGCCGCCCGATCTCAGCCGCATCGGCGATCGCGTCGGAGGGGTCCACGGACCCGTCCGTCTCGATCTCGAACGTGAGCCGGTCGAAGTCCGTCCGCTGGCCCACCCGGGTTTCCTGGACCCGGAAGTTCGCCCGCACGACCGGGTTGTACACGGAGTCGATCCGGATGAGGTCGACCGGCGCGTCCTCCGGCTTCTCGTGATGCTCGGCCGGCACGAACCCCCGCCCCCGGTTCACCCAGAACTCCACGTTCAGAGGCCGGTTCTCCGGCAGATCCTCCTGGAGCGTGAACAGCTCGAGATCCGCGTTCACGACCTCGACGGAAGGGTTCTTCTCGATGTGGGAGGCCTTCACGACGCCGGCCGCGTGGACGGACATCTGCAGCTTCGCCTCTTCCACATCGGGATCGAGCACGAGAACGAGTCGCTTGAGCCGCTGGATGATCTGGTGGATGTCTTCGGCGACACCGGAGATCGTCTGGTGCTCGTGCTGCACGCCATCGATACGGATCGCCCAGATCGCCGAGCCCGGCAGGGCCGACAGGAGGACGCGCCGGATCGAGTTCCCGACGGTATGCCCGAAGCCGCGCTCGAGCGGCTGAAGGATGTACTCCGCTCGACGGCCGTCGTCCGACCGGCCGGTCTCCTCGACCGTGCTCGGCAGGACGAACCCGCTCAGATCCACACCCGCTGCCATCATATTGCCTGTGCCTTGCCTATTTGCTGTACAGCTCGACGATCAGCTGCTCCTGAACCGCGAGCGGGATGTCCGCGCGCGTCGGCTTCTCCAGCATCCGTCCCTTCAGCGTGTCGAAGTCCACGCCGAGCCACGAGAGCTGGTCCTTGCTCCGGCGATCCACGACGGCCTCCCGGACGAGCGGCATCTCCCTCGCATCCGACGCGAACGAGATCTCCTGCCCCGGCGCCACCCGGTAGCTCGGGACGTCCACGGTGGCGCCGTCCACCTTCACGTGGCGGTGCCGGACGAGCTGGCGTGCGGATTTTCGCGACGCCGCGAAGCCGAGCCGATAGACGATGTTGTCCAGGCGCGCCTCCAGCGACACGAGCAGATTCTCGCCCGTGATCCCGCGTACGCGCGCCGCCTCGCGGAACAGGTGCCGGAACTGCTTTTCGCCCACCCCGTAGATCCGCTTGACCTTCTGCTTCTCGCGGAGCTGGAGCGCGTACTCGGACGAGCGGCGGCGTCGGCGGCCGGTGCCGTGCTCGCCGGGCGGGTAGGCCCTCCGCTCGATGGCGCACTTCTCGCTGAAGCAGCGCTTTCCCTTCAGGAACAGCTTCTCTCCCTCGCGCCGGCACAGCCGGCAGACGGGTCCCGTGTATCTCGACATGCGCTATACCCTGCGCTTCTTCGGAGGCCGGCAGCCGTTGTGCGGGATCGGCGTCACGTCGCGGATCGAGCGGATCGTCAGCCCCGCGCTCTGGAGCGCCTGGATCGCCGACTCCCGGCCCGAGCCGGGGCCCTGCACGCGAACGTGCACCCGCTTCATGCCCAGCGAGACGGCCTCCCGCCCTGCCGCCTCCGCGGCGATGGTGGCCGCGAACGGGGTGGACTTCTTCGACCCCTTGAAGCCGGCCTTCCCGGCGCTCGCCCAGGCCACGGTGCCGCCCTGGATGTCCGTGATCGTAATGATCGTGTTGTTGAACGTGGCCTTGATGTGGGCCACGCCTTCCGCCTCTACCTGGCGCTTCTTCCTGCCGCTGCTTCTCGGCCTTGCCATGAACTCTCCGCTCTCGTCGCTTGCGAACGGCCGGGACTCGCGTCCGGCCGGAACCGACCTCTCCTACTTCTTCGGGGGCGGCCTCTTCTTCCCCGCGACCGCGCGCCGCGGCCCCTTGCGGGTCCGGGCGTTCGTGTGCGTCCTCTGGCCGCGCACGGGGAGGCCGCGGCGATGCCGGAGCCCCCGGTAGCACCCGATGTCCATGAGCCGCTTGATGTTCATCGAGACCTCGGTGCGGAGCGCCCCCTCGACCTTGTAGCGGTTCTCGATGACCCGCCGCAGCTTGTTCACATCCTCGTCCGACAGCGCGTGCACGCGCGTGTCCGGATCCACCGCCGTCTCCGCCAGGATCGCGTGCGCCGTGGCACGGCCGATGCCGAAGATGTAGGTGAGCGCGACTTCGATGCGCTTCTCGCGCGGAAGGTCCACCCCGGCTATTCTCGCCATTCGCTCAGCCCTGCCGCTGCTTGTGCTTCGGATTCCGGCTGCAGATCACGCGCACGACGCCCCGCCGTTTCACGATCTTGCAGTGCTCGCACATCTTCTTGACGCTGGACCGCACTTTCATTCGACTCTGCGCCCTTCAATCGTTCGAGAGATAGCTGGAAAAGATAGCCAGTTGCTCCGCGAAGATCAATGTATCTCCGCCCTTTTCCGGTCGGCCCTACTTGTACCGGTAGGTGATGCGGCCCTTCGTGAGATCGTAGGGCGACATCTCGACCGTCACCTTGTCGCCGGGCAGGATCCGGATGTAGTGCAGCCGGATCTTCCCCGAGACGTGGCACGTGATCTCGTGGCCGTTCTCGAGCTTGACGCGGAACATCGCGTTCGGCAGCGCCTCGACGACCTCACCCGCCATCTGAATCGGCTCTTCCTTCGCCACGCTCAGCTCTCCCTCTGCGCCTCGGCCTCGACCGGGATCCGGGTCAGGATCCTCGGCCCGTTCGATGTCACTGCGATCGTATGTTCGAAATGCGCCGACAGGGACCCGTCCGCCGTCACGTAGGTCCACCCGTCCTTCAGCATTTCGATGTGGCGCCCCCCGGCGTTCACCATGGGCTCGATCGCGATGACGAGCCCGACCTCCAGGCGGACGCCCCGTCCCCGGGAGCCGAAGTTCGGCACCTGGGGCTCCTCGTGCGGCTGGCGGCCCACGCCGTGACCCACGAGCTCGCGCACGACGCTGAAGCCCGCCCCTTCAACCGTCGCCTGGATCGCCGCGCCCACATCGCCGATCCGGTTCCCGGCCGTGGCGACCGCAATCCCGTCGTGCAGCGAGCGCTCCGTGACCTCGAGCAGTCGCTGCGCCTCCGGGCCCGTCTCGCCCACGCACACCGTGCGGGCCCCGTCCGCGTACAGACCGTCCAGCCGCACGCCGACGTCCACGCTCAGGATGTCCCCCTCACGCAGGGATCGCGCGGCGGACGGGATCCCGTGCACGACCTCGCCGTTCAGGCTCGTGCACAGCGTCGCCGGGAAGCCGTAGAGCCCCTTGAACGCGGGCTCCGCGCCCGGGTGCGCCCGGATGAACGCCTCCGCGTCCCGGTCCAGCTCCGCCGTCGTCACGCCCGGCTCGACCCGCTCCGCGACGTGCGCCAGGGTCCGGGCCACGACCTCGCCGGCCCGGGCGATCCCCGCGATTTCGTCCCGGCTCTTCAGGCTCACGTCGACAGCCGCCGCCGAAGATCCTGCTGAATGGTCTCGATGTCCCGGTCGCCGTCGATGCGCAGGAGCGGGACGTCCGAGCGCTCGTACCATTCGAGGACGGGCGCCGTCTCCTCCGCGTAGACCTCCAGCCGGCGGGCGACGGTCTCGGGACGGTCGTCCGAGCGCGCGTCCTCGCCACGCCGGCCCGACAGCCGCTCGTCGAGCACTCCGCGCGGCACGTCGAGGTCGATGACCGCGTCCAGCGCCACGCCCTGAGCGCGGAGAATCGACGCGAGCCCCTCGGCCTGCGCCACGGTGCGCGGGAATCCGTCGAACACGAACCCGCGCGCCGCCTCGTCCGTGCGGAGCACCTCGTCCACGACGCCCAGGATCACCTCGTCGGGCACGAGCTCACCCGCATCCATGTAGCCCTGAGCCCGCCGGCCGAGCTCCGTCCCGCCGCTTCTCGCCTCCCGCAGGATGTCGCCCGTCGAGTAGCGGGGCACTCCGTAGTGCGCGGCGAGCCGCTCTCCCTGCGTGCCCTTGCCCGCGCCGGGCGGCCCCATCATCACGAGCCTCACCGCAGCGCACCACCGCGTGCGCCCCACCCGACCACCCCGCGAACGTCCGGGGTCCGTCGGGTCACATGTACCTCTGTCGGCCGCGGTAGCGGACGCGGCCCTTCTTCATGAAGCCCTCGTACTGCCGCAGCAGCAGGTGCTGCTGCATCTGCTGCACGGTGTCGAGCGCCACCCCGACGACGATGAGGAGCGAGGTCCCACCGAAGAAGAACGTCTGGATGTCGAAGATGTCGAAGATCCAGAAGGGCAGGATCGCGATGATCGCCAGGTAGATCGAGCCCGGCAGCGTCACCAGAGTCAGGACCCGGTCGATGTACTCGGAGGTCTGCCGCCCCGGCTTGATGCCGGGGACGAAGCCCCCCTGCCGCTTCAGGTTCTCGGCCAGGTCGATGGGATTGAAGATGATCGCCGTGTACACGTACGTGAAGATGACGATGAGGATGGCGTACGTGATGTAGTAGACGGGCTCGCCGACCTGGAACAACTGGCTCATGTCGTACAGGAATCCCGACACCCCGCCGCTCGCGGCGCTCTGGGCGCCCGAGAAGGCGTACAGGGTCCCCGGCACGATGATGATCGACTGGGCGAAGATGATCGGCATCACGCCCGCCGAGTTGATGCGGAGCGGGATGAACGACTTCTGGCCCTCACGAACCCGGCCTCGGCCCACGACCTTCCGCGGAATCTGAACCGGGATCTTCCGCGCCGCCATCGTGAGGGCGACGACGCCGGCCGTGATCAGGATGAGCACGGCGATGAGGGCGAGGAGCTTGAACAGGCTGATCCCGCCCGCCTGCAGGAGCTCCAGCGTGCTGAACACGGCCCCGGGAAATCCCTGGAGGATCGAGAAGAAGATGAGCAGTGACATTCCGTTGCCGATCCCACGCTCCGTGATTTGCTCGCCGAGCCACATCACGAACACGCCGCCGCACGTGAGCAGGAGCATCGTCTCCATCCGGAAGCCCCACCCCGGATTCAGTACGACACCGGGCTGCGACTCGAGGAAGATCGCGTATCCGTACGCCTGCATCAGGCAGAGGCCGACGGTCGAATAGCGCGTCCACTGCGTGATCTTCCTCTGTCCCTCCTCGCCCTCCTTCTGGAGCTTCTCGATCGTCGGGAACGTCGCGCCCAGCACCTGGAAGATGATGCTGGCCGAGATGTACGGCATGATCCCGAGCGCGAACACCGTCGCCCGCTGAAGCGCGCCCCCGACGAACATGTCGTAGATGCCGAAGAACGTGCCCTGGAGCTGTCCGGCGAGCTGCTGCAGGGCGACGACGTCCACGCCGGCCGTCGTGATGTGCGAGCCGAGCCGGTAGATGGCGAGGCAGAGGAGAGTGAAGAGGATCTTGCTCTTGAGCTCGGGAACCTTGAACAGGTTCTGAGCCGCCTGTACCGCGTTCGTCGTGCCGCCCGCCATCTCAGACGATCAGCTCGGCGCGGCCGCCATCGGCCTCGATCTTCTCCCGCGCCGACGCGCTGAACGCGTGGGCTCGAACCGTCACGACTCGCCCGGGCGTGCCCTGGCCCAGGACCTTCACGGGGCGCCGAAGGGACCCGATGAGGCCGTGCGCCTTGAGCACCTCGGGGTCGACCTCGGCCTCCTCCAGCCCGGCGATCGCGCGCAGGTTCACGGTCTGGTAGACCACCTTGGAGCGCGGCTTGAAGCCTCGCTTCGGCACCCGCCGATACAGGGGCATCTGCCCCCCTTCGAACCAGGCGGGAATCGCGCTTCCGGACCGCGACTTCTGCCCCTTGTGCCCGCGGCCGGCCGTCTTGCCGAGACCGGATCCACGGCCCCGCCCCAACCGCTTCCGGGCGGATCGCGAGCCCTCGGGCGGGCTCAGGTTGTCCAGGCCCAGCTTTCGATCGTCCGCCATCGCCTAGTCGACCTCCTCGACCTCGACGAGGTGTTGCACGACGCGGATCATCCCGCGAATCGAGGGATGGTCCTCCTTGATCACCTCATCCTGATGATGGCGCAGCCCGAGGGCTCGCAGCGTCTCCTTCTGGGGACGCATGGCGTTGCACCCGCTGCGCACCTGCCTGACACGAATCCGCTTGCCGTCACCCACGCATCGCCTCCCTGACCTCGTCCACGCTGAGACCTCGCTCGCGGGCCACCTGCTCCGGCGTGACGAGCTCGCGCAGGCCGTTCATCGTCGCCTGGACCATGTTCAGCGGATTGTTCGAGCCCAGGCTCTTCGTGAGGATGTCCTGGACTCCGGCGCACTCCAGCACCGCGCGGACCGGGCCACCCGCGATGACGCCCGTTCCCGGGGCCGCCGGCTTCAGGAGGACGCGACCCGCCCCGTGGCGGCCGATGAGCTCGTGCGGGATCGTGCCCCGCACGACCGGGATCTCGGTCATCGAACCGCGGGCGCGCTCCAGGCCCTTGCGGATCGCCTCGGCGACCTCGTTCGCCTTTCCGAGCGCCGTTCCCACGCGTCCCTGGCCGTCGCCGACCGCCACGAGCGCCGTGAAGGAGAACCGGCGGCCGCCCTTGACGACCTTCGAGACCCGGTTGATGTGGATCACGTTCTCCTTGAGGCCGTCGCCTTCGTCGTGTCGCTTGTTCTTCGCCATTTCCCTGCGCCCTGTGGCCCTTTCCTCAGAACTCGAGTCCGCCGGCGCGCGCCCCGTCCGCGAACGCCTTCACGCGGCCGTGATACCGGTACCCGCCGCGGTCGAACACGGCCTTCTCGACACCCGCCTCCCGGGCGCGCTCCGCGAGGCGCTTCCCGGCCTCGAAGCTCGCCGCGACCTTCGCGCTCATCTCCTCCGACGAGACGCCGTCCAGCGCACGAGTCGAGACGCCGACCACGGTCACCCCCCGGTCGTCGTCCACGAGCTGGCCTTCCGTGTGTCGCAGACTCCGGAACACGACGAGCCGCGGCCGCTTCTCCGAGCCTCGCACCTTCTTGCGGACCCGCGTGTGCCTCCGGGCCCGGTTCCGCCGCCGCTCGGCGGACGCGTGAGACGACATGCCCTTCCTCCTAGATTCCCGCCGCCGTGGCCTTGCCGGCCTTGCGCCGCACTTGCTCGCCCATGTATCGGACTCCCTTGCCCTTGTACGGCTCCGGGGGTCGGATGCGCCGGATCTCCGCCGCCATCTGCCCCACGGCCTGCTTGTCCACTCCGCGAACGTGGATCAGCGTCGGCGTCTCCACCTTCAGCTCGATGCCCGCGGGCGGCTCCACCACCACCGGGTGGCTGAAACCGAGGGACAGCGACACCCCCGCGCCCTTCTGCTGGGCGCGGTACCCGACCCCATGGATCTCGAGCGAGCGCTCGAATCCCTTCGACACGCCCTCGACCATGTTCGCCACCAGGCTGCGCGTGAGACCGTGGAGGGACCGATGGCGCGGCGTCTCCGTCGGACGCGTGACCGCGATCTCACCCTCGCGCACCTCGATCCCCAGGTCTGGCTGGATCGAGCGCTCCAGCTCGCCCTTCGGTCCCTTCACCGTCACCCGGGAGCCGTCGATCTGAATCTCGACGCCCTCGGGGATCGCGATCGGCATCTTTCCTACTCTCGACAGTCCCTCGCTTCGCTTTCCTCTCTCGTGGTCGCCCGGCGCCGGTCAGTAGACCGTGGCCAGGACCTCCCCGCCGACACCCAACCGGCGGGCCTCCCGATCCGACATCACGCCCTTCGACGTGGACAGAATTGCCACGCCGAGGCCGGATCGAACCTTCGGCACCGCATCCGCGCCCACATACCGTCGAAGACCCGGCCTCGACACCCTGCGCAGAGACCGGATGACCGGACGCTCGTCCTGCGCGTACCTCAGGTACACGCGGAGGAATCCGTGCTCGCCGTCGTCCACGACCTTGTAGGCGTGCACGAAGTGGTTCTCGGCCAGGATGCGCGCGATCTCGATCTTCAGCTTCGAGACCGGCATGTCCACGCGCCGGTGTCCGGCACGACTCGCGTTGCGGATTCGCGTCAGCATGTCCGCTATCGGATCGTTCATGCTCATCGGTTACCAGCTCGCCTTTCGCACGCCGGGAATCTCTCCCCTGAGCGCCAATTCCCGGAAACAGATCCGGCACAGCCCGAACTTGCGGATGTACGCCCTCGCCCGCCCGCAGCGCTGGCAGCGCCGCACGGTCCGGCTCATGAACTTCGGCTTCCGCTTCGCCTTCTCGACCAGGGATTTCTTCGCCATGACCTCGCTTCTCTCTCCCGTCCGATCCGGTCCGATCAGACCACGACCGGGGTCTCGCCCCGGAACGGCATGCCCATCTCCCGCAACAGAACGAGCGCTTCGTCGTCCCGGTCCGTGGACGTCACGAACGTGATGTCCATCCCGTGCACGCGGACGATGTCGTCGTAGTCGATCTCCGGGAAGATCATCTGTTCCCGGATCCCGACCGTGTAGTTCCCCCGCCCATCGAACGACCGCGCGTTGAAGCCGCGGAAGTCCCGGATGCGCGGCACGGCCGTGCTGATGAACCGGTCCATGAACTCGTACATCCGCGCGTCCCGCAGGGTCACCTTGACCCCGATGGGCATCCCGTCGCGCAGGTTGAAGTTCGAGATCGACTTCCGCGCCCTCGTCACGACCGGACGCTGCCCGGTGATCCGCGCGAGCTCGTTCACCGCGGACTCGAGCAGCTTCGGGTTGTCCTTGCCGTCCCCGAGCCCCGCGTTCAGGACGATCTTCTCGAGTCGCGGGATCTCCATCGGGTTCTCGAACCCGAATGCCTCCTTCAGCCTCGGTCTGGCGTGGGTCTGGTAGTGTTCTCTGAGTCTTGGCTTCATCGCTCGTTTCGCCTGCCGTCTCGCCGCCGCCCGCTCAGGCCGTCGGGATCGGCTTGCCGCTCTTCACCGAGATCCGCTCCTTCGTCCCGTCCGCGTCCAGGCGCGTGCGGACGCGAGTGGGCTCGTCATTCCCCGGGTCGATGAGCATCACGTTCGAGGCGTGGATCGGAGCCTCGAAGCTCACGATCCCGCCTTCCGGGTTCTTCTGGGACGGGGCCTGGTGCCGCTTCCGGATGTTCACGCCCTCCACCACGACCTGGTTCCGGCGCGGAATCGTCCGCAGGACCTGGCCCGTCGCGCCGCGGTAGTTCCCGGCGATGACCTGCACCCGATCGCCCTTCCGCACGTGCATCTTCGTTCGCGCCATTCTCGTCCTCAGATCACTTCCGGAGCGAGGGAGACGATCTTCATGAACCGCTTCTCCCGCAGCTCTCGCGCCACGGGACCGAAGATCCGCGTCGCGCGCGGCTCGCCCTGGTCGTTGATGATGACTGCCGCGTTCTCGTCGAACCGGATGTAGCTGCCGTCCGCCCTTCGGCTCTCCTTCGCCGTCCGGACGATGACGGCCCGGGCCACCTCGCCCTTCTTCACCGTCCCACCGGGAATCGCGTCCTTGATCGTGACGACGATCACGTCGCCGACCCGCGCGTACCGCCGCTTCGAGCCTCCGAGGACGCGGATGCACAGCGCCCGCCGGGCACCCGAGTTGTCGGCGATCCGGACTTCCGTCTCCTGCTGGATCATCGCCTAGGTCTCCTGGTCCGGCCGCTCGACGAGCTCGACGACGCGCCAGCGCTTCTTCTTCGACAGGGGACGCGTCTCCTCGATGACGACGACGTCGCCCGTCCGGTACTCGTTGCCTTCGTCGTGCGCGTGATACTTCTTCCGCCGCTTCACGCGCTTCCCGTACAGGGGATGCGCGACCTGCCGCTCGACGGACACCACGACGGTCTTCGCCATCGCGTCGCTCACGACGGTCCCTTGGCGGACCTTCCTCCGACCGCCCGCCGTCCTGACCTCGTCACTCATCGCCTTCTCCCGCGGCCTGGAGCTCTCGCTCCCGCCGGATGGTCTTCAGTCTCGCGATGTCCCGCCGCAGGGTCCGCAGGAGCGCCGGGTTCTCGAGCTCTTCGTACGCGGAGCGGAACTTCAGGCGGAACAGCTCCTCGCTCGCCCGACGCAGCTCGTCGTCGAGCTCGTCGGCGCTCATCTCCCGGATCGCCTTCGCCTCCATGCCGCTACTCCTCCCGCACCAGAAACTTCGTCTTCACCGGCAGCTTGGCGGACGCGAGCTCCATCGCGCGCCGGGCGACCGGCACCGGGACACCCTCGAGCTCGAACAGGATCCGCCCGGGCCGCACGGGAGCGACCCAGCCCTCCGGATTCCCCTTGCCCTTGCCCATGCGCGTCTCGGCCGGCTTCCTCGTGATCGGCTTGTCCGGGAAAATCCGGATCCAGACCTTTCCGCCACGCTTGATGTGCCGGGTCATCGCCACGCGGGCGGCCTCGATCTGCCGGTTCGTGATCCAGCCGCGCTCGATGGTCTGCAGGCCGTAGTCGCCGAACGCGATCGCGTTGCCGCGCCCCGCGTTCCCGCGCAGCCGGCCCTTCTGGCGCTTCCGGTACTTCACACGCTTGGGTTGGAGCATGCCGTCCTCTTACTTGCCGCCGCCGGCGGTATATGTCTGTCCCCGTCTGTCGTCCACGACCTCGCCGCGGAAGATCCACACCTTCACGCCGATCGTCCCGTACGTCGTGCGCGCGAGCTTCACGGCGTAGTCGATGTCGGCCCGCAGAGTGTGCAGGGGGACGCGTCCCTCGTGATAGCCCTCCGTGCGCGCGATCTCCGCTCCGCCGAGCCGGCCGCCGCACTGGATCTTCACGCCCTCCGCCCCGGCCCGTACGGCGGCCTGGAGCGCCCTCTTCATCGCGCGGCGGAATCCGATCCGCTGCTCGAGCTGGCGAGCCACGCTGTTCGCGACGAGCTGCGCGTTCACCTCCGGCCGCTTCACCTCTTCGACGTTGATCGAGACCTCCGAATCGGTGAGAAGCGCGAGCTCGTCCCGCAACTTGTCCACTTCGGCCCCCCGCTTCCCGATGACGACGCCGGGCCGGCCCGTGTGGATCGTGACGACGATCTTCGTCGGCTTGCGCTCGATCTCCACGGTCGAGATCGCGGCGTGCTCGAGCCGGGCGTGCAGGTACTTGCGGAGCGTCTCGTCCTCGGCCAGCAGCGCCGGAAAGTCGCGACTGCGCGCGTACCAGCGGGATTTCCACGGCTTGACGAGCCCGAGCCGGAATCCGTACGGGTGCGTTTTCTGTCCCACGTCTACTCCTTCGTGTCCACCACGATGGTCACATGGCTCGTGCGCCTGCGGATCGGAGCCGCGCGACCCATGGCCGCGGCGCGGTAGCGCCGCATCGTGGCGCCCTCGTTCACGTACGCCTCGCGCACGTACAGCTCGTCCACGTCCAGCACCGCCCCTTCTTCGTCCGCCCGGTACACGGCGTTCGCCACCGCCGACCGAAGCACCTTGTCCACAGGGACGGCCGCGGCCTTCTTCGAGAACTGGAGGACGGAGTAGGCCTCGTTCACGTCGAGATCCCGGATCCGGTCCACGACCAGGCGGACCTTTCGGGCCGACATCCGGATGTTCTTCGCGACTGCCCGCGCTTCCATCGACCTCTCCTAGAGCCGGCCGCGGCGGTCGGCGGCGAGCTTCCCGCCGTGGCCGCGGAACAGCCGGGTGGGCGAGAACTCGCCCAGCTTGTGGCCGACCATGTTCTCGGTCACGTAGACCGGGATGAACTTGTTCCCGTTGTGCACCGCGACCGTGTGCCCGACGAACTCGGGGCTGATCGTCGAGGCCCGCGACCACGTCTTGATCACCCGCTTCTCACCGGACTTGTTCATCGCCTCCACCTTCCGGAGGAGCTTCTCGTCGATGAACGGACCCTTCTTGACGCTTCGTGCCATGGCTGCTGGACCCTCAGGCTATTTCGTTGCCCGGCCGCGCCGGCGGCCGCGGACGATGTACCGATCGCTCTTCTTTTTCCTCTTCCGCGTCTTCCGGCCCTCCGCCTTGCCCCACGGCGTCACGGGTGGCCGCCCGCCCGAGGCCCGGCCCTCGCCCCCGCCCAGCGGGTGATCGACCGGGTTCATCGCGACCCCGCGCACCTTGGGGCGCCGGTTCAGCCAGCGCGAACGGCCCGCCTTGCCGGACCGGATGAGCTCGTGTTCGACGTTGCCCACCTGCCCGATCGTCGCCATGCACTCCCCGCGCACCATGCGCACCTCGGTGCTCGGCAGCTTCAGGGTGACCATGTCTCCCTCGCGGGCCAGCACATGCACGGCGGCTCCCGCCGAGCGCGCCATCTGCGCTCCCCTGCCCGGCGCGAGCTCGACGGCGTGCACCGTGGTCCCGAGCGGAATCTCGCTCAGGGGCAGGCAGTTCCCGGGCCGGGGCTCGGAGCCGGGGCCCGACACGATCACATCTCCCTGGCGCAGCCCGCGCGGGTGGAGGATGTACCGCTTCTCGCCGTCCACGTAGTGGATGAGCGCGATCCGCGCCGATCGATTCGGATCGTACTCGATCTCCGCGACGCGACCCGGAACTCCGTGCTTGTCGCGTTTGAAGTCGATGCGGCGGTAGCGTCGCTTGTGCCCGCCTCCGCGGCGTCGGCTCGTGATCCGCCCGTGGTGGTTCCGGCCGGACTTCCGTCCCAACCCCTCGGTGAGCGACCGTTCCGACCCGGAGCGCGTAATCTCGTCGAAGCCCGAAACGGACCGGAACCGCTGGCTGGCCGTCACGGGCCGGAACTTCTTCAGCGCCATCGCTACGCCCCTTCGTACATGTCGATCGTCTCACCCTCGGCCAGCGTCACGATCGCCTTCTTCCAGTGCGGACGCCGACCCACGTGCCGGCCAACGCGCCGGTCCTTGCCGAGGCAGTTCATGGTCCGCACGTCCTCCACGTGAACCTCGAACATCTGCTCGACGGCGCGCCGGATCTCGACCTTGTTCGCGTCCCGGGCCACCTCGAAGACGAACTTCTGGCGCTCGACGCGTTCCTTGTCCTGGTGCCGCTTGCGGACCCGCCCGGGATTGAACTGGATCCGCGAGCTCTCCTCGGTCACGATGGGCCGCACGAGGATCTCGCTCGGTGCCCGGCTCATGACGCCTCCTCCGTGTTCGTGACCTCGTCTCCGTTCCCGAGCGCCGTCTCCTCGACGACCACGAGGTCCGACCACAGGATGTCGTAGGCCGACGCCTCGCCCCACGGACGCACGAGCACGGACGGGATGTTGCGCGCGGACAGGTACAGCCCGCGGTTCAGCCCGTTCGTGAGAAAGAGCACGTTGCCCGGCGCCGCATCCAGCTCCGCGAGGAACGAGACGACGGCCTTCGTCTTCGGCGTCTCCAGCGCGAACGGCTCGACGACGACCAGCGCGTCCTCCAGCGCGCGCGCGTTCAGCGCCGATCGGATCGCGAGTCCCCGCAGCTTCTTCGGCACCCGGCCCGCGAAGCTCCGCGGCTGGGGCCCGAAGGTCACCGCCCCGCCGCGCCACAGGGGCGAGCGGTTCGATCCGGCGCGCGCCCGGCCCGTCCCTTTCTGGCGCCACGGCTTGGCGCCCCCGCCCGAGACGGTGTTCCGCGTCTTCGTGGACGCCGTGCCCTGCCGCCCGCGGGCCCGGATCGCCGTGACGACCTGATGCAGCGCCGCCTCGCTGACCGTGCCGTCGAACAGGCCCGCGGGCAGCTCGACGCCATGGCCGCGCTTCTTGCCTTCCGTCGTGTACGCTTTCGCCTTCATCGCTCGTCTCTGGCGTCGCCGGGCCCCTTCGCAGGGTCCCGCGTCAGACCGCCCGAATCACCACGTAGTTGTTGCGCGCCCCCGGGACCGACCCCCGCACGAGGAGCAGGTTCTTCTCCGGATCCACGCGCTCGATCCTCCGATTCAGGGCCGTTCGCTTCGTGCCCCCCATCTGTCCGGCCATCTTCCGTCCCTTGATCACGCGGGACGGATCCGTGCCCGGCCCGATCGAGCCCGGGGCGCGAAGGATCGAGGTCCCGCCGTGCGACCCCCGGCCACCCCCGAAACCGTGACGCTTCACCGTCCCCTGGTAGCCCCGTCCCTTCGTGGGGCCGCTGATCTTGACCCGCTGGCCCGGCTCGAACATCTCGACCGTCAGCTCTTCGCCCTGCTCGTACTCGCGGCCCTCCTCCGGCGCGAACTCGGCCAGGACGCGCGGCACGTACTCAAGTCCCGCCCGGGCGGCGTGCCCGGCCTCGGGCTTCTTCGCGCGCAACTCCTTTCGCCGGCCGAAACCGAGCTGCACGGCCTCGTAGCCGTCCCGCTCCACCGTCTTGACCTGGACGACCGGGCACGGCCCGACCTCCAAGACCGTCACGCCGACCGCCTTGCCTTCCTCCGTGAAGATCTGGGCCATCCCGATCTTCCTGCCGATCAAGCCGGGCATCTCACTGCACCTTGATTTCCACGTCCACGCCCGCCGCCAGGTCCAGCTTCGTGAGCGCGTCGACGGTCTGCGGACGCGTGTCGTAGATGTCGATGAGCCGCTTGTGCGTCTTCAGCTCGAACTGCTCGCGCGACTTCTTGTCCTTGTGCGGGCTCTTCAGCACCGTGAACAGCTGACGCCGGGTCGGAAGCGGAATCGGCCCCCGAACGGACGCGCCCGTCTTCTGCGCCGTGCGCACGATGTCGGCCGCCGTCTGGTCGATCACCGCCGGATCGAAGGCGCGGAGTCGAATCCTGATCTTCTCTGCCATCGGGTCGTCTCCGCTCGGTCAGTTGAGGATCTCGGTGACGACGCCGGCGCCGACCGTGCGGCCGCCC
>JBHHZD010000035.1:0-26711 GCA_046757885.1 Gemmatimonadota bacterium | reverse complement strand
GAGCGGGCGACCGGTCTCGAACCGGCGACCTCAACCTTGGCAAGGTTGCGCTCTACCAACTGAGCTACGCCCGCGCGATCGCCCCCAGGCGAAAAACGGAGCCGGGCCCGGGGGCCGACTCCGCACGCCACGATTCTACCGCCGATTCGGCCTGACTGTCAACGTTCGCGGTGTGACCGCCGCGCTCCGTTTCCGGGATCCCGGGCGCCCGTCATTGCCTCCACGGAGTGAGCATCTTCCGGAAGATCGCGCCGTTGTCCTGCACGAACTCGCCGAACGTCTTCTCGGTGTTCGCCCGGGTGCTGATGTAGCACGCCTGGCAGGTGTTCTGGCTGGTGAACTTCTCGTACATGTCCTTCTGCGTGTCGAAATACGCCATGACCATCGCGCACGGCGTGAGCCTCCCGTCCGGATTGATGACGAGGAAGCGCCGGCCCGCCTGGCATCCGCCGATCCCGCCCTCGGTCAGGAACGAGTAGAACTTCCACAGGACCCGCGGCGCCGTGTAGACCGGATAGCCGCGGCGCTGCATGTCGATGACCTCCTCGATCTTCTCCTTGAGCCCCGCCAGCGGCCCGTCGCCCTGAATCAGGCCGGTTCGGTCCTGCACCCGCAGGTGCGTGTAGACCGAGAAGTTGATGGGCAGGCCCCACCGCCGGGCGACGCGAACGATCTCGGGGAGGTCGCGGTAGTTCCAGTCCGTGATGCAGACGTTCAGGAGGATGTCGTCCTTCTCCGTCCTCCGCGCGAGGTCCGGGAGCACCTCCTCCATGTGCTCGAACAGGCCGGGGATCCGCCGGAAGTCGCTGTGCCGCTCGTCGGGGAAATCCAGCGAGACCGAGAGCTGGTGCATGCCGGCCTCCTTGAGCCGGAAGAAGCGCTCGGGCGTCAGGTTGGAGGCGTTCGAGACGACGATCATCCAAGGGAGCCCCCCCCTGTTCGCCATCTTCTCTACGATCTCGTACACGTCCCCGCGGGCCAGCGGCTCGCCCCCGGACACGTGCGACACGACGGGATCCAGCTCGCGGCAGATGGCCGCGTATTCGTCCGCGCCGAGGCGCGTCTCCTTGATCGGCCCGCCCCAGTTGCAGTGCCAGCAGTTGGCCGTGCAGGAGTGCGTGATCTCGAAGGAGACCGAGAGCGGCCGGTTTCGGAGCTTATTGCGAAAGCCGTGGGCGAGCATCTTCAGGCCCATGGCTCCGGATACGTTCATGCGGGTGGTCTCCCGTTCAGGATCGCGGACGCCGGGCGCCGCCGAAGCGAAGGCACGAATCTGTCAGCCGCGTGCCGCTCGTTCAAGACGGCCGCCGTTCGGGGCCTTCAGGGTCCCGCATGCCGGCGCCGCCATCGGGCCCTGATCCGGCGCACGGCCTCCGGGCCCGTCTTCACGACGTAGATCAGCAGGATGACGATGAACACGCTAAACAGCGCCCAGTTCGGAATGTCGAGCGTGTGCCCGATCCACGCCAGGATCACGTACCGGGGGAAGCGCGCCGTGAGGAGGGCGGTCAGGTATCGCCACAGGGGATAATGGACGGAGAAGCTCAGGAACTTGAACGGAAAGAACGGGATGGGCGAGAATCCCGTGACGACGAGCGTGACGAACGGAAACCGCATGAAGAAGCCGACCGCCTTGCGGTACCAGGGCTTCGTCTTGTAACCGCTCAGCGACTTGAGGTTCAGGAGCGGCACGAACACGGCGTGGTCCAGGAAGCCCGCGACGAGCGTCCCCGCGCTCGCGGCGAGCGCGGTCAGCCAGATGCTCCCGTGCTTCCCGAAGAACACGACCACGGGCTCGTGGGGGAACACGGAGATCGCGCTGTTCGCCGGGATCGCGTAGAACGCGAGGTACAGGTAGCTCTCGGACGTAAACTCGCGCAACATGAGGAGGGCGGTCGAGAGCGCGGTCAGGACCATGATCGCCGCGAACACCCACACCTTCGCGTCCAGGCGCCGGTACTCCGTGCTGCCGGGGAACTCGAAGGCTCCGGCCCCCGGCTTCGACGTCATCGTGTCCACGGCCCTCCCGCACGTTCGATTCGATCGGCCTGTCCCCTCGCTCCCCCCTGCCCCGTCCGGCCCGGCGAACTCTACCGGAGAGATCGGCCCTCCGCCAGCGGAACGGCCGGGGCGGCGATCGGGTTTCCGCCGCCCCGGCGCAACTGGCGAGCCCGCCGCTGAAGCCCGTAGCTTGGGACCCGCGGACCGCGGCGTCGTCGCCGAACCGATAACCCTCCGGGAGGACGATCCGGTGAGCAAGGTCTCGACCTGCCCCGCCTGCGGTGGGGCGATGGGCCCCTACGACCAGACCTGCCAGAAGTGCGGCGAGCCCCTCTCGTACGCCGCGGACGAGACAGGCGCCGGCTGCTCGGTCTGCGGCGCCGAGATCAGCGCCTACACGGAGACGTGCCCGAGCTGCGGCGAGATCGGCTACCCCGCGCTCCGGCCCCGCAAGGGGAAGGGCTTCAAGGGAGCGCCCGAGGCCGACGGGTCATCCGGCGCCTGATCGGGGCGGGCCCGTGAGCACGCGCGCGGGCGAGGAGGCGCTCGGCCGCTTCGTCGTCGTCCTCTACGAGCCGCAGGACCTCGTGAACATCGCGCTCGTCGTTCGGGCGATGAAGAACATGGGCCTGTCCCGCCTCCGCCTCGTCCGGCCGCTCGAGTTCGACGCCTACCGCATCGAGGGGATCGCGCACGACACCCGGGAGATCGTGGCCCGGACCGGGGTCTGCGACTCGCTGGACGAGGCCCTGGCGGGCGCGGTGCGGGTCGCCGCGATGACGGCGCGCCGCCGCGCGACGACGCCGGAGTGGAGCACGCCCGCCGAGGCGGCGACGCGGCTCGTCGAGAGATCGGCCGAGGGGGACATCGCCCTCCTGTTCGGTCGGGAGGACCGCGGGCTCCCGAACACGGCCATCGACCGGTGCCACGACGCCGTCTGCATCCCCACGAATCCGGCGCATCCGTCGATCAACCTCGGCCAGGCGGCGATTCTCGTCTTCTACGAGATCCGCCGAGCGGCGGCGCGTCTCGGGGTCCGGGAGCGCGACCTGTCGGGCAAGCCCCGCGAGCAGGCGCCCCCCGCGACGGAGGAGGAGCTGGAGGCGTTCTTCGGCGCGTGGGAGCAGGCGATGGACGCGGTCGGCCTGTTTCGAGGGGTCTCGCCGACGAGCAAGATGCGCACGTTCCGCCGGCTCCTCCGAAGGGCCGACCCCGACCAGCGCGAGCTCCGGCTCCTGACGGCGGCGGCGCACAAGATCCGCCACTACGCCGAGCGAACGAAGAAGAAGCTCCGCGACGAGCTGGGCCGCAAATCGGAGGACGACGCGCGGGAGGCCTGAGGCGCCGCCGGGCCGGCAGCCGTCCCGCCCGCGACCCGCGGACGGCCGGACTCAGATGCGGGCGAGCGCCTTCTCGAGCAGCTCGGCGTTCGAGGCCGTCCGGCGCATGATGCCCAGGATCTCCGACATCGCGTCGGCCGGAGACGCCCCGCCCAGCTCGCGCCGCATCGCGTGCGACACGGTCAGGGCCTCCTCCGACAGCAGGAGCTCCTCGCGCCGCGTTGCGCTGGCGTCGAGGTCGATGGCCGGGTAGATCCGGCGGTCCGCCAGCTCTCGGCTGAGCACGAGCTCGCTGTTTCCCGTGCCCTTGAACTCCTCGAAGATCACCTGGTCCATCCGCGATCCGGTGTCCACGAGGGCCGTGGCGATGATCGTCAGCGAGCCTCCGCCCTGGGCCGGATCCACGGCGCGGGCGCTGCCCAGGAAGCGCTTCGGCTTCTCGAGGGAGTTCGCGTCCAGGCCGCCGGACAGCGTGCGGCCGCTCCCCGCCTCGACCGTGTTGTAGGCGCGCGCGAGACGCGTGATCGAGTCCAGGATGATGACGACATCCTGGCCGAGCTCGGTGCGGCGGCGCGCGCGCTCCAGCGTGATCTCCGCCACGGCCACGTGCCGGTCGGCGGGGTGGTCGAAGCTCGAGGCCACGACCTCGCCGAACCCGCACGCCTCCATCTCCGTGACCTCCTCGGGCCGCTCGTCCACGAGGAGGATGAGCACCGAGGCGTCCGGGTGGTTCTTCACGATCCCTTCCGCGATCGCCTGCAGGACCATCGTCTTCCCGGCCTTCGCCGGCGCCACGATCATGGCCCGCTGGCCCTTGCCGAGCGGACAGAAGAGGTCGATCACGCGGTTCGTCGGATCGGGGGCCCCGCGGCGGACGAGACCGCACTCGAGCCGGAGCTGTTGATTCGGGTGCTGAGCGGAGAGTCGGTTGAACTGGGGGCGGGCGGGGAGATCTTCCACGGGGATGTCGTTCACCGTGAGTATTCTCTTCAGCGGGGGACTCTTCCCGTTACCGGGCGCCGGCCCGACCTCCCCGCAGATCTCGTCGCCCGTCCGCAGGTGGTAGCGCTGTATGAGCCGCTGACCCACGTAGATGTCCTCGTCGCTCGGCACGTAGCTGGCCCGCCGGCGCCGGATGAAGCCGGACCGGCCTCCCATCACCTCGAGAATGCCCAATGGTTCGTTCGTCACCTTGCCGTACGCTTCTTTCCTGTCGTGGTCGATTCGGATCCGGAAGACGCGACGGTCGCGCGGTCTACGGCGCGTCGCGAGAAAAACGGGTCGAGAGTGTGCTGCCGGTTCTTTGAAACCCGGGACCGTGCGCTGAGATCCCTCGGCCCACCCCGGAACCGCGGCGGAGGACGCCCGGTTCCCGTGTGGATTATGCCTCCGCGGAGGCCGTTGCGCCAGTCCCCCGCGCCCCGCCGGGCAGGAGGACCGCCGACCCGTCGATCCCATCCTCCTTCAGCCGCACGAGAACCTCGTTTGCTTCCTCCAGTCGGAAGGTCGTGACGCGCGCCTCGATCGGGACCTCCGCGGCCTCCTCGAGGAGCGAGCGTCCGTCCTCCCGGGTGTTCGCCTCCACGCTGCGGAGGGTTTTCTCGTGGAACAGATGCTCCTCGTAGCTCAGCTCGGGCACGGGGCTCATGTGGATCCCCGCCAGGACCGCCGTACCCCCCCTGCCGAGCGCCCGGAGAGCCGGGGGCACGATCTCGCCCGCCGGAGCGAACACGATGGCGGCGTCCAGCGGGCGCGGCGGCGCGTCGCGGGCTTCGCCCACCCAATCCGCGCCCATGCGCCGCGCGAGCGCCCGATGGCTCTCGCCTCGCGTCATCACGTACACCTCGCATCCGCGGTGCCGGGCCAGCTGGAGCACGACGTGGGCCGAAGATCCGAATCCGTACAGGCCGAGCCTCCCTCCCGCGGACAGCTCGCAGCGTTGCAGCGCCCGGTATCCGATGATCCCGGCGCACAGAAGCGGGGCCGCCAGGACGTCGCCGAATCCCGCGGGCATCGGATACGCGAACGTCTCGGGGACGAGGGCGAGCTCCGCGTAGCCGCCGTCGGCGTGGTATCCGGTGTAGCGGCTCGCGGCGCACAGGTTCTCCCGTCCCGCGCGGCAGGCGTCGCACTCCCCGCACGTGCCGCGGAGCCACGCGATCCCGACACGGTCGCCCGGCGCGAACGTCCGGCACGCTTGCCCGGTCTCCCGCACCACGCCCACGATCTGGTGACCGGGGACCCGCGGAAGACGGGGCGAGGGCAGGTCGCCCTCGATCACGTGAAGGTCGGTCCGGCACACGCCGCACGCCGTGACGCGCACGAGGAGCTCGTTCGGCGCCGGCCGCGGGTCCGGGAGCTCGCGCAGCGCGAGCGGCCGATCGTGTATGGGAGCAATCCGCTCGAGGACCATCGCCTTCATGCGGCCCAATCTGGCCGGCCCGGAGCCGCTCCGCCACGACGGGCACGTGCGGCTCCGGCCGGATTCGGTCCTACCGCAGGCCGATGAACAGCCCCGCGCTCGCGACGTTCTGGTCGGCGACGGCGTAATCCCCGTTCAGCTTCAACAGACCGAGGTTCAGCGTGAAGCCGAGCGTGAGCCGTCCGTTGTTGGGTGAGTCCGCCGTGAACGCGATCCGGGTGCCGTTGGCCGGCACGCCGGGAATGCCCGCCGTGTTCGCGACCGTGTACGTGACGTCCAGGCTCGCGTCCTCGATCGTCCCCGCCGCGTAGAGCGTGAGCACGGGGAAGTCCTTGCTCACGATGAGCGAGAACTCGTCCGCGGACGCGTCGAGATACGTCCCCACGTCCAGCTCCTGGTGCGCGTACGCGACCGCGATGTTGATCGGCGAAGGCACCGGGAACCACTGGTCGATCGAGTGCTTCAGCCCGAACCCGAACATCTCGACGGAGCCGACGTCCTGGCTGATCTCGATGCTGGGGATGAACCGCACCGTGGCCTCGGTGCCGAGGATGAGCCCGAGCGATCCCTGGATCGCGCCGTACGGCACGAGCGGGAAGTCGAATCCCTCGGGCAGCGCGATGTCGAAGCTCGACGGGCTCTGCCCCGCGGTCACGATCGCCTGGCGAAAGCTCCCCTGCGGCTGGAGCACGAGCCCGGGGCCCTTGCCCACAGCGGTCGGCGACAGGAGCGCGCTTCCCCCGGCCGGACCGTACGGCGAGGTGTAGGTCACGCCCATGAAGTCCACGGACGCGGGAAGCACCGGCACGAACGTATCGTCCGCGTTCGGAACGACGGCTCCGATCGCCCGCACCCCGATGTCGAAGCCGAGCGGCGCGTGGACGCGGGCCGTGTGGAACAGGCCCGAGTTCATGGCCGCCGCGAGTCCGTTCGTCACGGGGCCCACGTAGAGCTTCGCGTTCTCCACGCCCAGCGTTTCGAGCGAGCCCGCGATGTCCTGCGCCCGTGCGGGCCGCGCGATGAGCGACCCCAGGGTCAGCGCGGCGGCGACCAGGGCCGTCGGGGCGGCTCCGCGCGGCCGGCGCGCAAGCGAATGATTCCGTAGCGGTTCTCTCATGGTCGGATCCCTGCCTCTCGAGTCTCCGTCCCGGATCTCAGCGTCCGGTCGTCGGAGGGCGGAGAAACGCAGCTATCGGGCCACGCGACCCGCGGCGGGGGCCGTGCGCGCCGGGCGCCCCGCCGGCCCGGGAGGCGGCCGACGCCGTGGCAAGGGCGCAGGACCGCCAATGTCTTGGCATGGTGTGCGTTACGGCCCGGTGGAAGAGCCCGCCCCGGGCGCGGGGACGGCCCGCCGATCGACTCGGGCCGACGGCGATGGGAAGGAGGGCGGGGGGCGTTCCGGCTCAGCTCCGGGCGAAAAAGGGGCGATTCACGAGACTTTTTCGCGCTCCGGAGGGGGTCGTCCCGCTGCGACGGACGACGCCGTGAGAACGGGCAACGCGGCGCGGGGGCCTCCGCCGCCTCCGCCGCCGCCCCGGCCTCGTCCGGGCCGCGATCGGCTGACCGCCGCGCGCGGATCCTCCGCGCATCCGCCGAGCCGCATGCGGACGAGGGTGGCGGGCTCGGCGCCCGGCACCGTCATGCGCACCCGCAGATAGTCACCCGTGAGCCCGGACTCGGGCGTCTCGACGGCCACGAGGGCCTCCCCACCCAGGCGGGCCGCCACGTGGCCCCTTCCCTTCCGCACCGCGATCTCCCGCAGCTCGCGGGAGCGCCCGGCGGCGACCCGCTGGGGCGGCCGGTCCGGCAGCCCGGCCGCGGGCGTCCCGTCCCTGGGGGAGAACGGGAAGACGTGCAGGTAGGTGAACGGCAACTCCTCCACGAGCGCGCGGGTGAGGGCGTGATCGGCCTGCGTCTCGCCGGGAAAGCCGACGATGACGTCCGCGCCGAGGCCGAGCGGGTCGACGCGCGCCGCGATCTCGAGAACGCGGCGACGGTAGGCCTCCCGCGTGTGCCAGCGCCGCATGGCCCGCAGGATCGCGTCGCTCCCGCTCTGCAGGGGCACATGGAGATGCGGGGCGAGGCGACCGCCGGAGGTGGCCAGAAGGTCCACGAGGCGGTCGTCGATCTCCGTCGCCTCGACGGACCCGAGCCGGAACCGCACGGCGGGCACGGCATCCAGCAGGCGCTCGCACAGCGCGGCCAGGGAATCCGCGGGAGTCAGGTCCCGGCCGTAGTGACCGATGTGGATCCCGGTGAGCACGAGCTCCGCGTGCCGGTGGGCGAGAAGCGCCGCCTCCCGAACGATCTCGTCGGCGGGACGCGAGCGCGAGGCGCCGCGCGCGAGGCGCGTCGCGCAGAACGAGCACCGGCGGTCGCATCCGTCCTGGATCTTGAGCCAGCCGCGCGTCCCGCGCGCGTTGGCCCGCAGGAGGAGCCCGCCGATGGGCTCCGCGTCGGCCGACGCGAGGCCCACCTCCGGGGCCACCTCCAGCGCGACGGCCACGGGATCCGCGCCCGCCACCACCCCGGCGACGCCGGGCATGCGGCCGTACGCCTCCGCCCGCAGGGCCGCGGAGCAGCCGGCCACCACGATGCGGAGATCCGGGTGTTCCCGCCCGAGCCTGCGGATGAGCCGGCGCGCCGCCGCGTCGGCGCGATTCGTGACGGTGCAGGTGTTCAGGACAGCCGCCTGCGCGAGGCCCGGCTCCGCCACGGTGGCCGCGCCGCGACTCTCCAGCTCCTGGCGCATCCGCTCGGTGTCGTACTGGTTCGCCTTGCACCCGAAGGTGTGGTACCACACGGCCGTGTCCGACATCGCCCTCCGTCCTTCCCGGCCCTTCGTGCGCTGACGTCCGCCTCAGAAGGTGAACGTGACCGCGGTGATGAAAGTGAGCTCGTTCTTCGCCCTCCGCACCCCGCTCGACAGCTCCTCCGCGCGGCTCCGCTGGCAAGAGGCCCCAATCTATCACACTTTTCAACCATTCCCACCCGCCGGGTATCCCATCCGTTGCATGGAGACGACGACCGCCGTGGCGAGACAGACGACGGACGAGCCGGGGGGGGACCTGTCCGCCGAGGACCGGGCCGACGCGCGGCTCGCGGTCGGAGGCGACGTGGAGGCGTTCGAGCGGATCTACCGCCGCCACGTGCCCCGCGTGCACGGGCTCGCGCGGCGCATGCTGGACGCGGACCTCGCGGACGAGGTGACCCAGGACGTCTTCGTGCGGGTGTGGGAGAAGCTGGGGACGTACCGGGGCGAGGCGGCGCTCGGAACGTGGCTGCACCGCGTGGCCGTGAACGTGATCCTGGCGCGCCGCAAGCGTCTCGGGATCCAGCGCGAGCGCTTCCGGCCGGACGGCGAGGCCCGGCTCGCATTCCTGGCCGGCCGTCGGGACCGGGCCGACCTCGCGGTGGACCTCGAGTCCGGGATGGCCCGTCTCCCGCCCGGCGCCCGGCAGGTGTTCGTCCTGCACGACGTGGAAGGGTTCAAGCACGTCGAGATCGCGGACATGCTCGGCGTGACGACGGGGACCACGAAGGCGCAGCTGCATCGCGCCCGCATGATCCTGCGGCAGCATTTCGCGGCCTGACGATGAGCAGAGGAAACGGACGATGACGGACTGGACCAGAGAGATCTCCGATTACCTGGACGGCGAGCTGCCCGCCCGGCGCGCACGGCGCCTGGAGCGGGAGCTGGAGGCGAGCGCCGAGCTGCGGGCGACCCTGGAGGACCTGAGGACGATCCGGGAGCGCGCCGGGACGCTGGAGGACCGCCCGCCGGATGCCGACCTGTGGCCGGGCATCCGGGCGCGGATCGAGGCGGAGGCCACCGCCCGGGGCGGTGCGGATGCGGAGGATTCGCCCATCGTTCCGCTGGATGCGGCGCGTCGGGCCTTAGCCGGGCGACGGGTCTCCTTTTCCGTGCCCCAGCTCGCGGCGGCGAGCGTGGCCCTCCTTCTCGTCGGTGGATCGGCGGCCTGGCTGGCCGTCGGCGGTCGGTCGGCGGGCCCGGAGGGTCCGACCTCGCGCAGTCCGCTGCCGGCCGTCAGGAGCGTGGCCGACGGAGGCGCGGCGGACCTGAGAACGGCGCCCTACGAGGCGGCGATCCGGGATCTCGAGCTCCGGCTGGAGGAAGGGCGGTCGAGGCTGGACACGGCGACCGTCAGAATCGTGGAGGAGAGCCTCGCGAGGATCGACGTGGCGATCCGCGAGGCCCGAGAGGCGCTCGCCGGGGATCCGGGGAACGTCTACCTGAACAAGCACCTGGCGGCCTCGATGGAGCGCAAGCTGGAGATCCTCCGGCAGGCGAACTCGCTCGTGGCCTCCTGACGCGACTAGATGGAAGGCCGTTCACGAGACGGTCACCAGAGAGGGGTGAGAAGATGATGGCGAACCTGGCGGCGGTCATCGCCGCATCGCTGAGCCTGGCTCAGCAGACGGACACGACGTTCGCGGTCGGGGCGAATCCTCGACTCGAGCTGAAGAACTACAGCGGCGACGTGGTCGTCACGACCTGGGACCGCAACGAGGTCCGGATCGTGGCCGAGCACGGGAGCCGCGACCGACCCGAGATCGAGAGGGACGGCTCGGAGATCTCGGTGCGCATGCACTCGCGCTGGGGGGTGCCCGCGATCGCGGACTTCGACATCACGGTGCCGCGGAACACGGACCTCGAGATCTCGGGCGTCGGCGTCGCGGCGCGCATCATGGACATCGCGGGGGACGTGTCGATCGAGTCCGTCGAAGGCGGCATCGAGCTCGTCGGAGGGGAAGGCGTGATCTCCCTCAGCTCCGTGGAAGGCGACATCTCGGTCGAGGATGCGAGCGGCAAGATCGCCATCACCGCGGTGGACGGAGACATCTCCGTGCGTGGGAGCGAGGGATCCCTCACGACGCAGACCGTGGACGGAGAGATCATCCTCGAGGGGATCGATTCCGACGACGTCGAGGCGAGCACGGTGGACGGCGACATCACCTACCAGGGCTCCATCACCGACGGGGGGCGATACACCCTCTCGACCCACGACGGCGACCTCTCCGTGACGATCCCGGAGGGCGCGAACGCGAGGGTCTCCGTCGCCACCTTCAGCGGAGAGCTCGACACGGACTTCCCCGTGGAGATCGAGGGCGACATCGGGCGCAAGCGGTTCTCGTTCACGCTCGGGACCGGGAAGGCCGTCCTGGAGCTGTCCGCGTTCGATGGCACGATCGGGCTCCGCCGCCCGTAGCCGGACGCCCGCCACGCCGGGACGGCTCGGCCCGGGTGAGAGGCGCAGAACGCACGAGAGAGGAACGGACATGATGAAGACGACGGTGGCGGCGGGGGTCCTCGTGACGCTGGGCCTCGTGGCCGCGGCAGGCGTGGAACGAGGCCAGGAGGGTCGCGATTTCGAGTGGTCCGGCCACCTCGACCGGGGGAAGGTGATCGAGATCAAGGGCGTGAACGGCGACATCCGTGCCGAAGCCGCGTCGGGAGGGGACGTCGAGGTGAAGGCCGTGAAGAGAGGCCGGCGGAGCGATGAGTCCGAGGTGCGGATCGACGTCGTCGAGCACGCCGACGGCGTCACGATCTGCGCGGTGTATCCGGATCGCCGCCGGGATCGCCCGAACGTGTGCGAGCCCGGGCGTGGCGGCCATCTCGGGAGTCACAACAACGATGTCGAGGTGACCTTCACGGTGAAGGTCCCGGCAGGCGTGCGCTTCACGGGGAAGACAGTGAACGGTGACGTGGAGGCGAACGACCTCCAGGCCGACGTCATGGGGACGACCGTGAACGGCGATGTGAGCGTGTCCACGTCCGGCGTCGCGCGGGCCTCGACCGTCAACGGCTCCGTGTCCGCCTCCTTCGGGCGGACGGACTGGGACCGTGACCTGGAATTCTCCACCGTGAACGGAGACGTCACCCTCGAGATGCCGGCCGGGGCGAACGCGGACGTCCGTGCGAGCACGGTGATGGGACGGATGTCCACCGACTTCCCGCTCGAGGTGACCGGACGGTTCTCGAATCGGCGCATGCGCGGCAGGATCGGGAGCGGCGGCCGACGGCTGGAGCTCAAGACCGTAAACGGGGACATCAAGCTCCGGAAGCGCGGCTGATGAAGGGGGGCGCCCGGGACGCGAGCCCCGGGCGCCGCACCGCGCCGTTCAGGCGCCCCCGGCCGGCGGCGCCTTCGGCTCCTCCCCTCCCCCCTGCGCGCCCCGGTCCGCCGGGCCCTCCGCGGAGGCCTCCAGCGACGCGAGGGCGGCGAGGGCGTTGCGCTCGATGGTTCCCAGGATTCGGCGCAGGACGCTCAGGTCCTCGCGGGAGAGGTCCGCGTAGATCCGATCGCGGGTCCGGGCCGCCACCGGGGCGTACGCCTTCAGCACGGCTCGCCCAGGCGGCGTGAGGTACACCCTCACCTTCCTTCCGTCCGCCGGGTCCGGCTCCCGCCGTACCATCCGCCGGCGCTCGAGGCCGGCCAGGATGCGCGAGATGTTCGGCCGATCGCGGAACGTCGAGTCCGCGAGTTCGTTCTGGCACTGGCCGTCGCGGACCACGAGACATCCGAGGACCAGCCACATCTCGGGCGTGATCTCCGCATCTCCGTGGCGGACGGTGCGCAGAAAGAGCACCCGCAGGAGGCGGGACGTGCGCTGGATCAGGTAGGCGGGGGCGTCGTCGAGGCGCGACTCCCGCACGATGCCGGCACCTTTCGCCTTCGTGGCCACGCGCTCGACTCCGCTCGGATGGGCCCGCGGACGGCGATGCGCGCCCGGCCCGCGGAGTGTCAGGGTCCCGGCCCAACATCGGGCGCGGCGGAGCGGCGATCAAGCCCGGCGGCCCCCCCCGGGCGCCACGGTCCGGGCCGTGTCGGGCCGCGCGGCGGCGGGCGGGGCATTGGCGGGATCGGGTCGCGCGGCCTAGCTTGCCGCGACGCGCCATCGTTGCGCGTGCTCCCCTCATCCAGCGCACCGGGAGGACCCCATGAGAGACTCGTGGCGGCCGTGTCTGGCCGAGATGATCGGCACCTTCGGGCTCATCTTCATCGGGGCCGGAAGCATCGTGATGGACGTGCACACGGGAGGAGGCGTCGGGCTCCTCGGCATCGCCTTCGCCCACGGGATCGTCCTCGCGGTCATGGTGTCCGCGACGATGGGCATCTCGGGCGGCCACATCAATCCGGCCGTCACCATCGGGGCGTGGGTCGGGCGCGCGATCGGGACCCGCCTGGCCATCCTCTACATCCTCTCGCAGCTCGTCGGGGCCGTCCTGGGCGCCGCTCTCCTCGCGGCGATCTATCCGTCGACCGCCGTCCAGGCCGCGAGCCTCGGGACGCCGCTCCTGGCGGAGGGCGTCGGCGTCGGTCAGGGCATCCTGATCGAGGCCGTGCTCACGTTCTTCCTCGTGTTCGTCGTGTACGGGACCGCGGTGGACCGGCGTGCGCCGAAGCTGGGCGGGATGGCGATCGGCCTCGTGCTCGTGTTCGATATCCTGGCCGGCGGTCCGCTCACCGGGGCTTCGATGAATCCGGCCCGAACCTTCGGGCCCGCGCTGGTCGGCGGCATCTGGACCCACCACGTCGTGTACTGGGCCGGCCCCGTCCTCGGCGGCCTCGTGGCGGGACTCGTGTACAGCCGGGCGCTGATGCGGGAAACCCCCGCCTGAGCCGGAGCGGACGTGTGATCGAGGCGCGGGACAGGGGGGCGGTGGACGTTGCGCCTCCGCGCATCGGACGCCCCCTCGCGGACGCGGGACCCACCGGGGGCTCCTTCACGCTGGAGCAGCGCGACCTCCTCTGGCGGCGCTGCCGGCTCGTGTTCGCGCTCGGCCTCGCCGTCTCGCTCGTGCTCAGCGCCGCGACTCTGTTCTTCGGGCACATCGCTCCACCCATCGCGGATCGGTTCGCGACGCTGAAGGCGGGGCTGGACCAGGGCTACGCCGTCCTGTTCGCCGTCGCGCTCGGTGCCATCCACATCGGAGAGCCGGGCGTGGGCCGCCTGCAGGGCACGGCGTTCGCCGTCATCGGCCTGAACATCGTGCTGGCGCTCGTGACGGGCGCGCTCGCCCGCCCCGACGCCTCCGGCGCGTTCGGACTTCCTCTGCTCCTGTTCGTGCCGGCCGCCTTCATCCCGTGGCGCACCGCGTATCAGACGGGTCTCGCCGTCGTCGCTCTCGTGGGGGGCATCGTCGCCGGCCTCACCTCCTACGTGCTCGTTCCGGAGGTGAGCGGGTTCTGGGCCGCCGCGCCCGCCGGCGCCTTTCGCGACCACCTCGTCCTGGCCGCCACGGGGACGGCGGTCCTCGGCGCCACGTCGGTCGTCGTCACCGGCACCCTGTATCGCCTCCGCCGGACGGCGCACCGGGCGAAGCGGCTCGGAAACTACCTCATCCACCGCGAGCTGGGACGGGGCGGCATGGGCCGCGTGTACGTGGCCGAGCACGCCCTCATGTGCCGGCCGAGCGCCGTGAAGGTGCTCCAGCCCGCGCCCGGGGAGAACGGGTCGGCGCTGGCGCGGTTCGAGCGCGAGGTCCGGCTCTCGTCCAGCCTGAGCCACCCGAACACGATCACGATCTTCGACTTCGGGCGCGCGGAGGACGACACGTTCTACTACGCGATGGAGTACCTGGAGGGCATGGACCTCCAGGTGCTCGTCGAGCGGTTCGGTCCGCTGCCGGCGCCGCGCGTGGTCTACATCCTGTTGCAGGTCACCGGCTCGCTGGCCGAGGCGCACGGGCGCGACATCGTGCACAGGGATCTCAAGCCCGCGAACATCTTTCTCACGACGCGGGGAGGCCTGTACGACTTCGTGAAGGTCCTCGACTTCGGCCTCGCGAAGGAGGTTCGATCCCAGGGCGCCTCGGATCTCACGCGGGACGGAGCGATCTTCGGCACGCCGCGCTACATCGCGCCGGAGACCGTGTACGGCACCGCGGTGGCCGACGCCCGCTCGGACATCTACAACGTCGGAGGGGTGGCCTACTGGATGCTCGCGGGCCGTCCGCCCTTCGCGGCGGAATCGCCGATCGAGCTCATGATCGACCACGTGAAGACGGTGCCGCCGCGGCCATCCGAGGTCTCGGAGCTGGAGGTTCCCTCCGACCTCGACCGCATCGTGATGCGCTGCCTGGAGAAGAACCCCGACGACCGGTACCAGACGGTGAAGGAGCTCGCGGCCGATCTGCGGGCCGTGCCGCTCGACGAGCCGTGGGACGGGGAGCGGGCGGAGGAATGGTGGGCGCTGCACCTCGCCTCCGACCCCTTCGTGGAGGGCTGCTTCTGCCCGCCGATCGAGGAAACGGCCGAGCGCTAGGCGGGCGGCGTAGGGTCGCGCTTCAACCCACCCGGCAGCCCAGAGCCCAATCGTAGGGCAGATAGCGGACGGTCGGGCGGCGGTCCGCGATCCACGCCCGGTCCTCCTCGTCCAGCCACGGCGCGAGGGCCGC
Organism: Gemmatimonadota bacterium; assembly: GCA_046757885.1. GTDB lineage: Bacteria > Gemmatimonadota > Gemmatimonadetes > Palauibacterales > Palauibacteraceae > JBHHZD01. The sequence goes on along the minus strand of JBHHZD010000035.1, from coordinate 11,521 downwards.
GAGCACGCGCCGGCCGGACACGGGCCGCCATCCGGGCATGACCTCGGGCCGCACGAAGTCGCTGCCGAACCACCGGAAGACGCGGGAGAGCCTGACCTCCCCGCGTTCGCGGTCCGGGACGGCGGCGCCGCCCGCCAGGAACGCCCGCATGGCGGCCTCCAGCTGCGGATGCAGGGCCTCGCCGTCCACGGGCTCGGGCGGCAGGGAGGGACAGGAGAGGGAGCCGCACACGAGCGCCGCGTGCACCCGTGGGTCGTGGAAGCGGCGGATCTTGCCGTGCTCGATGTCGTTCAACGACAGCCGCTCGCCCGCGACCCTCGCCCGCGGGCGGTCGAACCCGCCCACGACGTCCCGCACGGAACCGACACCCCGGTCCCGCGCCTCGAGGGCCAGCGACAGGGCCCCGGCGTTGTAGGCGTCGATCCAGAATGCGAGCGCGCCGTCCCGCGTCAGCGCGTCGGGATCCACGTCCGCGAGCGACGACCGGTAGGCCTCGAGATCCCCGCGCACCGCGGCCAGGGCCGCGAGCCCGCCGTGGCGGACCGCCGCCAGGGCGGGCCGAAGCCCCGAATGATCGAAACGCCCCGAGCCGGCCGGCCGCGGGGGACGACGGGAACGCGCGCGGAGAACGGCCCACGGGAAGCGGAGGTACAGGGCGGCTGCGGCCATCAGCCGTCGCAACGCGCGGGGGCGCCGAGACGTTCCCATGACGGGGCGCTTCGGCGGCGCAGGGCGGAATTTGCCTGCCCGCGCGCCCGGTCGTATCTCATCGGATGGCCGGGGGTGCTCGCCGCGTCGCCGCGGCGGGCTGAGAACATACCCCGCGCGAGAGGCGGGCCGCGTCTCGCGGGAACCTGATCCGGATAATGCCGGCGGAGGGAGATGAAGGAGATGAGCAAGCCGTCCACGCAGATGCAGTACGCCCGAGTCGGGCGAATCACCCCCGAGATGCGAAGGGTCGCGGAGCGCGAGAGCCTGGACCCGGAGATCGTCCGCGACGAGGTCGCCGCCGGCCGCCTCGTGATCCCCGCGAACCACGCCCACCTGCGAGGGCACCTGGACCCGATGGGCATCGGGGCGGTGGCCCGGGTGAAGATCAACGCGAACATCGGAAACTCCCCCACGACCTCGAACCTGGAGGGCGAGGTCGAGAAGCTCGAGCTCGCGCTCCGCTGGGGCGCGGACACCGTCATGGACCTCTCCACGGGCAAGCGGATCGACGAGACCCGGGAGGCGATCCTGGCCGCGAGCACGGTCCCGATCGGCACGGTGCCGATCTATCAGGCCGTGGCCGACCGGGAGATCGAGGAGATCGAGGCCGATGCCCTGCTGGCCATGATCGAGCACCAGGCCCGCCAGGGGGTGGACTACATGACCGTCCACTGCGGCGTTCTCCTGGAGCACCTGCCGCTCGTGCGGGAGCGGGTGACCGGGATCGTGAGCCGGGGTGGAGGCCTGCTCGCCCGCTGGATCGTGCATCACCGCCGCCAGAACCCGCTGTACGAGCGGTACGACGACATCCTCGACATCGCGTCCGAGCACGACGTGACGCTCAGCCTCGGCGACGGGCTGCGGCCCGGGAGCCTCGCCGACGCCTCGGACGACGCCCAGTTCGCGGAGCTGGAGACGCTCGGAGAGCTGACGGAGCGGGCGTGGGAGCGCGGCGTCCAGGTGATGATCGAGGGCCCGGGCCACATCCCCATGGACCAGCTCGAGATGAACGTGAGGCGCCAGAAGGAGATCTGCCACGACGCGCCGTTCTACACGCTGGGGCCGCTCGTCACGGACATCGCGCCGGGGTACGACCACATCACCTCGGCGATCGGCGCGGCCATCGTGGGCTGGCACGGGGCGGACATGCTCTGCTACGTGACGCCGAAGGAGCATCTGAGCCTCCCGAACGCGGAGGACGTGAAGCAGGGGCTCATCGCGTACCGGATCGCCGCGCACTCGGCGGACGTGGCCCGCGGGCGGCCGGGCGCGAGGGATCGGGACGACGAGCTGTCCCGGGCGCGGTTCGCGTTCGACTGGAACCGGCAGTTCGAGCTCTCCCTGGACCCCGAGACGGCCCGCGCCTACCACGACGAGACGCTGCCGGACGACTACTTCAAGGAGGCGGAGTTCTGCGCCATGTGCGGGCCGAAGTTCTGCCCCATGCACAACTTCAGGGACGTGGACTGGGAGGCCCTCGCACGGGCCGCGGAGGAGGCCCGCGCGGCGAGCGGCGCGCGAACCTTCGTGGACACCTCTGTGTAAGGCACCGACTGTCCGACGCACGAACCGGATCCGAGGGAGGACGACGATGGCGAAGGGGACGATGGCCGGGAGCAGAGGTCGGGGGGCGCGGAGGTGGGCCGGTCTCGGGTTCGCCGCGGCGGCCGCGGGGCTCGCTCTGCTCGTGAGCGCGCCCGGCGGCAGTCTGGCGGCCCAGGAAGCGGAGAAGGGCGCGGAGGCCGGGGCGGCGCCCGCGAAGACTCTCCAGGACGCCGGCACGCTCCTGCGCAGCCAGGACTACGCGGGCGCCACGAGCATTCTGGAGGCGATCACGGCGAGGGAGCCCAACAACGCGCGGGCGTGGGCCATGCTCGGATTCGCGCGCCACGCGGCGGGCGACTACGAGGGCGCGTTGCCGGCGCACCTGAAGGCGGCGTCGTTCCCGCAGACGGCGCCGACGGGCATGTACAACGCCGGTGTAGCCTACGCGCGACTCGGCCGCTTCGACGAGGCGTTCGAGTGGCTCCGGAAGGCGAAGGCCACGGGACGGGTGAACATGACCCAGCTCGGCCTCGATCCGGACGCCGAGAGCCTGCGCGCGGACCCGCGGTACGCGGAGCTCCTGCCGACCGAGGAGGAGTACGCGCACCCGTTCGTGGAGGACGTGAAGATCCTTCGAGAGTGGCGGGGCGAGGCGGCCGCCGATCAGTTCGGCTGGATCGCCCGCAACATCGGGGACGTGGACGGCGATGGCGTGAACGACGTCACGACCTCGGCCCCCTCCCACGGAGAGAACGGCTCCAGCGCCGGGAAGGTCTACGCCTACTCCGGCGGCAGCGGGGACCTCCTGTGGTCGCGGGAGGGTGAGGCCGGCGATCAGCTGGGCCTGGGCATCGAGGCGGCGGGCGACGTGAACGCGGACGGCGTGCCCGACGTCGCGGCGGGCGCCCCGGGCGGCGGCCGGGCGCTCGTGCTGTCGGGAGACGACGGCCGGGTGCTCCTCGAGCTCCGGGGGGAAGCCGGGGGCGATGCGTTCGGGCGCAAGGTGTCGGACGTCGGCGACGTGAACGCCGACGGCCACGATGACGTCATCGTCGGCGCTCCCGAGAACGACGCCGCGGGAGAGGCGGCGGGGGCCGCCTACGTCTACTCGGGCGCCGACGGGTCCGTCCTGCTCACCCTGCGGGGCGAGCGGGCCGGGGATCGGTTCGGGAGCTCGGCGGCGGGCGTCGTGCGCAACGGCGAGCTCCTTCTCGTCGTCGGTGCCCCGGGCGCGGGTTCGAATCGCGGGGGACGCACGTACGTGTACCGGGGCCTGGGCCCGGATCCCGCGTTCGTCATCGAGGCGGATGACACGGGAGCCAGCCTGGGCGGCATGTTCGTCTCCATCGTCGGGGACGTGGATGCCGACGGCGAGCCGGACGTGTACGCGTCGGACTGGCCGAACAACGCGAAGGGCCGCTCGACGGGCCGGATCTACGTCCGCTCCGGCGCCACCGGCAAGCCCCTCCTCACGCTGACCGGAGAGGCGGCGGGCGACGGGTTCGGAATCGGCCCCGCGGACGCCGGCGACGTGGACGGGGACGGCCACGACGATCTGGTCATCGGCGCCTGGCAGCAGGCCGGGGCCGCCCCATCGGGGGGGAAGGTCTACGTCTACTCGGGGCGGGACGGATCGCTGCTGGAGACGATCACGGGCAGGGTGCCCGGCGAGACGTTCGGGTTCGACGCGACCGGGATGGGAGACGTGGACGGGGACGGCGCGATCGACTTCCTGCTCACGTCGGCCTGGAGCTCGGTGAACGGCCCGCGCTCGGGCCGCATGTTCATCGTCTCGGGCCGGCTGTCCGAGTAGCGGCTACGGCGTCGGCGGCGGCGTCTGGAACCAGGCGACGAGATCCGCGACCTCCCGCGGCGTGAACAGCGGCCAATCCACGACGTGGCCGGCGGAGGACTCGTCCGTGAGCGTCACGTGGTTCCACAGGGCCGCGATGACGGCCGTCGGCGTCCCCAGCCCGCGGGCGGACCCCAGGTCCGACGCGACGGTGCCGCCCCGCCCCTCCAGCGAATGGCAGTCGAGGCACCCCTTGTCCCGCAGCCGGCGCCGACCCGCCGAGGGGCGCCCGGCCTCGTCGAAGTACCGTACGGAATACAGGTAGGCCACGATGTCCGCCATCTCGTCGGGCTTGAGCTCCGGGACGACGATCCCCCGCGCCTCCATCGCGGCCACCATCACCGACGACTTGTTCCACATCGCGGCCGCGAACTGGGTCAGGCTTCGGTGCCTCCCCTGCTCGGCCAGGTCGGGCCCCACGTCTCCGCCGACGCCCCGTACGCTGTGGCACTCGATGCAGCTCTTCTGGGAGAACAGGATTCGACCGCGGTCGGCGCGGCCGGGCAGGGTGTACAGCGGCCCGTCCCTCGGGCCGGAGGCCGCGGACTCGATGTAGGCGGTGAGGTTCACGAGCTCGTCTCCGCGGAACTCCCGCCGCTCGACCCCTCGCGTCCGCATCTCCGACTCCATGGCCGGCCCGTGGTTCCACATGGCGGCGGCGACCGCGATGGGCGAGCCGAACTGGCTGTAGCGCTCCAGGGACGGTCCGATGACGCCGCCCACGCCCTGGACCTGGTGGCACCGGATGCACTGCTTCTCGCGGAACTGCTTCCGGCCGGCGATCACGTCCCCCTTCGGGTCGAAGTAGTGGACGGAGTAGAGAAACGCGACGAGGTCGCCGATCTCGTCCGGGCGGACGCGCGGGGGCTGGAAGCCGATCTCCTCCATGCGCTCCCGCATTCCGGGGATGTGGTTCCACATGCGCGCCGCGAGCCCGTAGAAGGTGCGGACCTCCGGCGACTGGCCGAGGTCCGGCCCCTCCCTGCCGCCCATGCCGTTGATGGCGTGGCAGCGGATGCAGCCCTTCGACGCGAAGAGGCGGGAGCCGGCGATCGCGTTCTGCGCCGGCCCGGCCGCGACCGCCTCCTGCTCGGCCGGGGCCTGCTGAGCCGCCAGGAGACCGGGCGCGGCCGCGTGAAGCGCCACGAGAAGAGATCCCGCGACGAGCCAGGCTCGCGGCCTGGCGGGCGGTTCGGGGACGCGCGTCATCGTCACCTCCGGGGGCGGGTCCCGCCCACTTGCGCCGGCGGGTCGATCACGGCTCGTCGCGGGCGAGACTGCCGAGGTAGGCCGACAGGTCGCGCATCTCTTCGTCCTCGAAGCGCGGCCAGTCGACGTTCTCCACCTGCGAGCGATCGTACATCGCGGGCGCGTGGTTCCACATCGCGGTCGCCAGGCCCAGCGGCGTGAGGATGGCCTGTGACCGAGCCAGGTTCGGGCCGAGAGACGGCCGCCCGTCAACGGAATGGCAGTTCGAGCACTCCTTCCGCTCGAACACGAGCTCGCCGGCGCGCACGTCGCCTCCCGCCTCGTAGAAGCGAAGATAGTACAGGAACGAGATCACGTCAGCCATCTCGCCCTCGCGGAACTGCGGAAACGCGATCCCGCGCTCGCGCATCACGTCGGTCATCTGGAGGGAATGGTTCCACAGGTCGCCCGTGATCTCGGAGACGCGCAGCCGCTGCGTCGCGGCACGCAGGTCCGGCGCGAAGCTCGTCCCGCCGCCCGTGCGTCCGTGGCACCGCGAGCACCCCTTCGCCGCGAACAGGCGGCGGCCGGCGTTGGGGTCCGGCGGCTCGAGGAACACGGCGGGGCCCTGGACGCCCTTCGCGCTCGCCCGGATGTAGGCCTGGATGTCCGCCATCTCGCGCCCCACGAACGTCGGGACCGGCACGCCTCGGGCGGCCTGCTGGCCCCGCATCTCGCGTCCGTGGTTCCACATCCCGCGCGCCAGCACGATCGGGGTCACGTACCGGGCGTACCCGTCCAGCGCCTTGCCCACGTGCCCGCCGCGCCTGCCCACCGAGTGGCACTCCACGCAGCGCTTCTCCCGGAACCACCGGGCGCCGAGCTGGGGATCGCCGGGCTCGTCGAACAGCTTCACGTAATTGATGTAGCTGATGATGTCGCCCAGCTCGGTCTCCGTGAACGTCGGCCACGGAACCCCCTCGTTCCGCACCGTCTCGATCATGCGGGGCGTGTGATTCCAGAACAGGCCCGCCAGCTGCTGGAGGCTGTGGTCCGCGCCCACCGTGGCGAAGTCCGGGCCCAGCTCGCCGCCGTTCCCCCAGATCGAGTGGCAGCGGACGCACCCCCGCTCGGTGAAGATGCGTCCTCCCGCCACGGGGTCGCCCGGGAACAGGGCGGTGGACTGCGCGGAGGCGGCGGGCGCCATCAGCATCCAGATGCCCGCGAACAGGGCGAAGACCCGCCCCTCCGGCAGTCCGCACCTTCTCCTCCCGGCCCTCATCGTCCCGATCCCTCCGCCGTCGCGACGGCCGGCGCCGGCGGCAGGTAGCCGGCCACGCGCTCGGACACCTCCCGGACCGACTCCTCCCGGCCCTCCTTTATCTCCCAGATGGAGACGATGGGGAAGAATTTCGTCGCCACCATGTAGACGAGGATGAAGCCCGAGAACGTCGCCGCCATGATGGACAGCTCGACCCACGAGGGCAGGTAGTGTCCGATGGACTCGATCTCCCAGCGCGGGTTCACGGAGGTCGGAACCACGATGTTGAAGCGCTCCAGCCACATGCCCACGATCACCGCCGAGCCGGCGATGAAGGTCCCCCGGGGGTTGCGCGTCTTCTTCCGCCACATGAGCGACAGGGGAATCACGAAACAGCCCGCGACCATGGTCCAGAACGGGATGGCGAAGGGCCCGGTGAGCTTCGCCCAGAACGCGCGCATCTCCGCGGGCTCACCTCCGTAGAACGCGGTGAGGTACTCCGCGAACGTGAAATAGAACCACAGGAGGCTGAAGATGAGGAGCAGCCGTCCCATGTAATCGAAATGGACCGGCTTGAAGTAGTCCCCCAGCTTGTACACGCGCTTCAGGATCGCCATCGCGACGAGCAGGGCGGCGATGCCCGAGTAGATGGCGCCCATCACGAAGTAGGGCCCGAAGATCGTGCTGTGCCACATGGGCCGCAGGGTCATCGCGAAGATCCAGCCGATGATCGTGTGGACGGAGATCGCGACGGGGATGACCGCGATGGCGAGGATCCCGATGATGCGCTCCAGCCGGGCCCGCTGGGCCGGCGTGTCCCGGTACCCGGCCGCGAGGAACCGGTAGAGGCGCGGCGCCTTGATCCCGGAGTCCCGGATGATCGCCAGGTCGGGCAGCATCGGCACGTATAGGTAGATCGTGCTCGCCGTGAAGTAGAGGCAGATGCTCGTCACGTCCCACAGCAGCGGCGACCGGAGGTGTCCGTGCTGGAAGATGAACAGGAGCCGGTCCGGCCGGCCGAGGTCGATGATCGGCTGCACGGCCCCGAACCCGAGGACGAGGACGGTGATGAACTCGGCCGAGCGCGTGATCGCCCGGCGCCACTCCGCCTGGCTGATCCTGAGGATCGCGGAGATCAGCGTGCCGGCGTGGCTGATCCCGATGAAGAAGACGAAGTCGATGATGTAGATGCCCCAGTACTCCGGCCGGTTCAGGCCGGTGCGTCCGAGGCCGTAGCGGACCTGGAGGTAGTAGGCGAACGCGCCCCAGGCCGTGATCGCCGCCAGGACGCCCGCGATGAGGTAGAACGTGGGCGACGTCTTGACGAGCGGCGTGAGAAGGGCCCTCTCGTCTGCCGACAGCTTCGCGAGCTTCTCCTTCACCTCCGCGCGCATCTCACTCCCTCGGCGCCAGGTAGTAGACCTTGGGCTCCGTCCCCAGATCCTCCATCATCCGCATCGCCCGGGGGTCGTCCTTCAGGTGCGCCACCCGATGCCGCGGATCGTCCAGGTCTCCGAACACGATCGCCCCCGTCGGACAGACCTCCGCGCACGCCGGCTGGTAGTCCTCCTCTCGCAGCTCGCGGCCCTCGGCCCGGGCATCCTCCCGGGCCTTCTGCCGCCGGTGGTGGCAGAACGTGCACTTCTCGATCACGCCCTTCGGCCGCACGGACACGTCCGGGTTCAGATAGGCGTGCTCGGTCTCGGGCCACTCGGGGCCGTACCAGTTGAAGTACTTCACCGTGTAGGGGCAGGCGTTCGCGCAGTACCGGCAACCGATGCAGCGCGGATAGATCTGTCCGACGATTCCTTCCTCGTCGATGTACGTCGCTTTCACGGGGCACACCTTCACGCACGGCGGGTTGTCGCAGTGCATGCAGGGGCGCGGGAAGAATCGCATGGAGGTCTCGGGGAACTCCCCTTCCACCTCCGTCATGAGCTTCATCCAGCTCATCGTGCGATCCCGATCCGCCTCCTCCGGTGTGACCGTGGGTATGTTGTTCTCGCTCTTGCAGGCGACGACGCAGGCCGCGCAGCCCGTGCAACGATCGAGATCGATCACCATGCCCCAGCGTGGCATCGTCCCCCGCCTACGCCTTCTCGAGGCGCACGAAAGTGGTGAACCAGGCCGGAAGTCCGGTCAGCGGATCTTCCGTCCCGTCGAGCAGGTGCAGCGGATTCGCGGACTCACCGTCCGGGTGGCGGAGGCGGTACGGGGCGCACACCGTGCCCGGCGCGATGCCCGGGTGGACCTTGAGACGCGCCCGATACGAACCGGCGTCGGAGGTGAGGCGCACGAGCGTCCCTTCGGACAGCCCGCGGGACCTGGCCGTCTCCGGGGCGACCTCGACCCAGGGAAACCACGGCAGGTCCGGGTAGAGCCCCGGGTCTTCCACGAGCCATCGCGTCAGCGACAGCGTGCCCGAGGCGAGCGTCGAGAGCCGGTAGGGAAGCAGGCGGAGCTTGCCGCCGGCCGCCTGCTCGGCGTCCGAGGGACGGGGAAGCGACACGTCCACGTACGGCCGCCGGCCCTGGTCTTCCTTCCGGAGGGCCCGGATCAGCGCCTCCGGCATGAGATCGGGGCGGCCGTCGGCCGTTCGCGTGGCCCGCGAGGGATTCGCGGTGTCCAGGAACGGATCCGTCCAGCCGCCCCTGGCCACGAGGTCGTCCCAGAACTCATCCAGCTCGCCGTACGTGGGCAGCCACCACCCCCGCTCCTCCATCTGTCGGCGGTTGCGGCGCTCGAAGTCGTCGCCGAACACCATGCCGCGCCGGACCTCGAACAAGCCCTTCGCGCGCACCTTCAGGAGGGCCTCGAAGCTCTCGTACGGAAGGGCCTCGGCCACGCCGCCGCCGAGCTCCGAAGCGAGGCGGAGGACGGCGTCGCCCGTGTGCGTGCCTCCCTCGTGCGGCTCGACGAGCGGACGCGCGATCCCCCACACCGGGAGGGGATCCGAGGCCGGCGTCGGACCGTCCTGCCAGCGCTCCCAGGGCAGGAGGTCGGGCAGGATCACGTCCGCCCGCTCCGCCGTCTCGTCGAGGAAGGGCGAGAAGCTGACGAGGAACGGGATCTTTTCGAGCGCCCCTTCCCACGCCGCCCGCCGGGTCGAGGACGCGAGCGGATTCGCCTGGTAGACGAACAGCGCCTCGACCGGGGGCTTTCCCTCGCCCGCGAGCGCCGTGGCGAGGCGGTCCGCGCCGGCGCCCGCGTCGAACGGCAGGTTCGCGGCCGTGACGGGCGACGCGGCGAGGGCGGCGCGCGCCACGGCGTCCAGCGGCGCGTCCGGAAGCGGCGTGAGCGGGGGATCCTCGCCGACGAGCACGCCGCCCGGACGGTTCACGCTCCCGAGCAGGATGTTCAGGCTGTGCACGGCGAGGCCCGCCAGGAGCCCGTCGGGCGCGAGCATGACCTCGCGCCCGCACACGATGACGGGCTTCCGCTCCACGAGGGACCGGGCGAGGGAGCGGATGCGCTCGATGGACACGCCCGTCGCGGCCGAGACCTCCTCGGACCGGTAATGACGGAGGACGTGCGAGCGGTAGCCCTCGACGGTTCGGCCCCGCGCGTCCACCGTGTCGGAGAATCCCGCCACCCGCTCCGCGAGCTCGACCTCATCGATCAGGCGGTCGCGCAGGAGCACGTACGCCAGGCCCAGGGCGAACATGCCGTACGTTCCGGGGCGGATTCCCACCCATTCGTGGGCCCGCGCCGCGCTGCGCGAGAACCGGGTGTCCACCTGGATGAAGCGGGGCCGGGCCGCGTCCTCGTCGCGCGGCTCCGCGAAGGCGACGAACGCCTGGAGCGGGGACCACCAGGCCTCGAACAGGGGTGCGCCGAAGGAGACGACGAGCTCCGCCCGCCGCAGATCGTAGGCGGGGCGGTGCCGGATCCCGTGCACGAGCTCCATCACCCGGTCCGTGCCATCCCGGTAGTCGTCGGCCACGTAGTTCGGCGAGCCGTACGCCCGCAGGAACTGGCGCCAGACGTCCTCCATGCTCCCCGGGCACGAGCCCGCGAGGACCGCGACGGCCTCGGGTCGCCCCGCCCCCCGAATCGTCGACAGGCGCTCCGCGATGACTCCGATCGCCTCGTCGCGCGTGACCCGCCTCCACTGGCCGCTCCCCCGCTCTCCGTCCCGCACGAGCGGACCCGCGAGGCGCTCGGGATGATACAGGATCTGGACCCCACCCACGCCGCGGGGGCAGACCCCGCCACGACTCGTGGGATGAAGGGGGTTTCCCACGATCCGCACGAGCCGCCCATCCACGACGCGGCCCGTGATCCCGCACCGGGCGGGGCAGATGAGGCACGTGGACGTCAGGCGCTCCTCGATGCCCGGCGTCCACCCCTCGTCGGGAGGCGGCTCCGGCGACCACAGGACGTCCGGGACCCCCTGGAGGGCGGCGACGCCGCCCGTCGCGGCGCCCATCGTCCACAGAAAATCCCGTCTCGTCTGGCTCATGTCGCTTCTCCGCCTCCTACCGGTGACACGACGTGCAGTCCACCGACTGCTCGCGCTCGCGGTGGCAGTCGATGCAGAACCGCATCCGGTCCGCCGGCCGCGTCGGGATGACGGGACGCGTCGGCGGCGTCTCGCTCTCGGCGATGTCTCCGTGGCAGTTCGTGCACTCGAGCTGCCCGATGCCGGCGTGGCGCCGATGCGTGTAGTAGACGTGCGGCGCGAGCGTGAAGAGCTTCCGGAACTTCAGCGGGTCCCCGGCGTTGATGAGCTCCGTCGTGCGGGCGGACTCCTCCGATTCCCCCTGGACCGCCCGATGGCACAGCGCGCAGGTCGTCGCGTCCGGCAGGCCGGCGTGCGCCCCCTTGCGGACGTACGGGTGGCAGAACTCGCACGCGAGGCCGAGGTCCTGCGTGTGCTTGCGGTGGTTGAACGCGATCGGCTGCTCCACGCGGGGCGGCCGGCGGGCGGGAGCTGCTCGGCTACTGGATCGGTGATCGGGCGC
>JBHHZD010000034.1:0-27567 GCA_046757885.1 Gemmatimonadota bacterium | reverse complement strand
ACAGGAGGCGGATCGGGTCGCCGCCGAACCGGGCCTGCTCGTACCCGAGGCCGGTCCGGCTCGCCCGCAGGGTCTCCAGCTCGGCGGCGAGGTCCGCCAGGCGCCCGCTCTCCGCCTCGAGGAGCCTCGTCGTCAGCCCCGGTCCGCCGCCGTCCGGCGGAGCCCCGCAGGCGGCGAGAAGGCCGGCCCCCAGGCCGGCCAGCCGGAGCGGCCTTACCAGCCGGACTCTTCCGGCTCCAGTCCCTGGATCTCGACGCTGACGGCCATCGGGTCGTGGCCCTCCTCGGCCTCCGTCTCCACCATCACCGTCGTGCCGTCGAGCAGGTCCACGATCTGCTCCGGCGTGAGCCGGATGGCGTACTCGTGGTCGTCCGCCTTCACCGTGAACTCCGTCTGCCCGCGCTGGAGCGCGCGCATCGACACGTCGTGATCCTCCGCGACCTTCGCCTCGTCGATCGTGGCCCCGATCTTCACGACGATCTTCGGCTTCGCGAGCGCGTCCGCCGCCGCCGCCCGGACCACGCCCAGCGTCCCGCTGAGCGCGAGCGCAAGCGCGAGTCCCGCCCCGAGTCGATTCCTCATGGCTCGTCCCTTTCCCTTCCCTTCACGTGATCGCCGCGAGCGGCGCCGGGCGTCCCTGCCTACTCCGAAACGGTCGAAAAGGTTCTGATCGGGCGCAACCCGGAGCCCCCCCGCGAAGTTCCCGTCGGGTCTTGATTCGGGCCGACGGAAACCTGCAGGCCGTGCCGGGCGTAGGAGCCAGCGGACCGGCGCCGAGCCCGGCCCCGGCACGACCCGCGACACCGAGAGATCCGATGAAACGAACCCGCTGGATCGCACTTCTCGCTCTGCTCCTCCTGCCCGGGCGGGCGGCGGGCCAGCAGGCCGCCCTCGACTACACGATCGACCTCAACGACCGCGCCGACGACCGGTTCCACGTCGTCCTGGCCGTGAACGGCCTGCCGGAGGAGGGGGCCCTGTACCAGTTCGCCTCCACCGCGCCGGGGACCTACCAGGTGATGGACATCGGGCGCTTCGTGCGCGACTTCGAGGCCCGGGGGGCCGATGGGGCGGAGATCCCGGTCGAGCACGTCTCCGTGAACCAGTGGCGCATCGAGGACCCGGAGGACGTCCGGGAGATCCGCTACGCGGTCGCGGAGACCTGGGACACCCCGGTCCCCGAGCACCAGGTGTACCCGATGGCCGGGACGTCGATCGAGGCGGACCACGTCCTGTTCAACGCGCACGCCGTCATCGGCTACCCGACGGGGATGCAGGGCACGCCCGTGCGCGTGACCTTCCTCTACCCCGCCGACTGGACCGTGGGCACGGCGCTCGCGGCTGAAGGAGACGGGGCCTACCGCGCCGCCGACTACGACGAGCTCGTCGACTCGCCCGTCCTCCTGGGCCGCCTGACGGCCGCGTCGACGGAGGTGACCGGCGTGCCGGTGTCGATCTACGCCTACTCGGCCACGGACAAGATCCACGCGGACCAGCTTCTCGGGGCGATGCGGGACATGCTCGTGGCCGCGGGCGAGTTCCTGGGCAAGCTCCCGGTGGACCATTACACGTTCCTCTACCACTTCGAGGGGCAGCGGAGCAGCGGGGGCGCGTGGGAGCATTCCTACAGCTCGGAGTACGTGTTTCCCGAGTTCGAGTGGTCGGACCGCGTCGGCGGACTCGTGACCGACGTCGCGGCGCACGAGTTCTTCCACGTCGTGACGCCGCTGAACATCCACTCCGAGATCATCGAGCACTTCAACTTCGTGACGCCCGTCCCGTCGCAGCACCTGTGGCTGTACGAGGGCACGACTGAGTGGGCGTCCGACGCGATGCAGTTGCGGGCCGGCCTCAAGACGCCGGACGAGTACCTGAACGAGGTCGTGCAGAAGCTGCGCGCGGACCGGCAGTTCTTCGATCCGAACGTCAGCCTGACCCGGCTGTCGCTGACCTCGTACACGGACGCCGGTCAGCGGCAGTACGGGAACATCTACCAGCGCGGGGCCGTGGTGGCCGGCCTGCTGGACATCCGCCTCCTCGAGCTGTCCGGCGGCGAGCGCGGCCTCCAGGAGCTCATCCACGAGCTCACCCTGCGCTTCGGCAAGGACCGGCCGTTTCCGGAGGACTCCCTGTTCGATATCGTCACGGAGATGACGTATCCGGAGATCGGCGACTTCTTCGACCGCTACGTGAAGGAGGCCGAGCCGCTCCCGATCGAGGCATACTACGGGAAACTCGGGATCCACCTCACGACGGACGACGACGGAAAGCCGACCGGCTTCCGGATCGATCCGGAGCCCACGCCCGAGCAGCGGAGGCTGCGGGAGGCCTGGCTCTCGAATCCGTGAGGATCCCAACAGGGAGCAAGAGATGAGGCGCACCGTCCGTCCACTCATCGCCGCCACTCTCCTCCCCCTCGCCGCCTGCGCGGGGGAGGAGGGCCTGCCCGAGACGCCCCCGGATGAGGCCCTCGCCGCGATCACGCCCGACGGGATCGCGGCCGCCGTCCGGGATCTTTCGGCCGACTCGATGGAGGGTCGGGCGCCCGCATCCCTGGGGGAGGAGCGGACCGTCGCGTACCTGAAGCGCCAGTTCGAGGCGCTGGGCCTCGAGCCCGGGAACGGCGACAGCTGGTTCCAGGAGGTCTCGCTCGTGTCGATCACGGCGGATCCGGACATGCGGCCCGAGGTCCGGGGGCGCGGGACGGTGAACCGGCTGGCGTACGGCGATGACTTCGTGGCCGTGACGGAGCGCGTGGTGGACGAGGTCGCCCTGGACGCCTCGGATCTGGTGTTCGTGGGATACGGCGTGGTGGCGCCCGAGTACGGGTGGAACGACTACGAGGGGCTGGATGTCCACGGGAAGACGGTCGTCACCCTCGTGAACGATCCCGGGTACGCGACGGGCGACAGCGCGCTGTTCGGCGGCCGCGCGATGACGTACTACGGACGCTGGACCTACAAGTACGAGGAGGCGGCCCGGCAGGGCGCCGACGGCGTGCTCATTGTCCATCAGACCGGTCCGGCCGGATACCCGTGGGCGGTCGTCCAGGGCGGATGGTCGGGGCCCCAGTTCGGCCTCGCCACGGACGAGGCCGCGCCCCCGCTCACGAAGGTCGAGGGCTGGATCTCGCAGGAGACGGCCCGCACGATCTTCGCCCAGGCCGGCCTCGACTTCGACGGCCAGGCCGCGCGCGCGGCCACGCGGGAGTTCGAGGCCGTGCCGCTCGGCCTCACGCTCTCGGTCGACATCCGGAACCAGATCCGGCGCTCGAACTCGCGCAACGTCCTCGCGCGGCTCCCCGGTTCGGAGGCGCCGGACGAGCTCATCATCTACACGGCGCACTGGGACCATCTGGGGCGGGACCCGAACCTGGAAGGGGACCAGATCTACAACGGGGCCCTGGACAACGCCTCCGGCACCGCCGGCCTGCTCGCGGTCGCGCGCGCCTTCACGAGCCTCCCGCGGGCGCCCCGGCGCTCCGTCCTCTTCCTGGCCGTCACGGCGGAGGAGCAGGGACTCCTGGGCTCGGCGTACTACGCCTCGCACCCCGTATATCCGCTCGCGCGGACCGTGGCCACGATCAACATGGACGGCCTGAACATCTGGGGCCCGACGCGCGACCTCACGGTCGTGGGCTTCGGGAACTCGGAGCTGGATGACGTGCTCGTGTCCGCGGCCGAGGCCGCGGGGCGGGTCGTGCGGCCCGATCCGGAGCCCGAGAAGGGATTCTTCTACCGGTCGGACCAGTTCGAGTTCGCGAAGATGGGCGTCCCGTCGCTCTACGCGGACCCCGGCATCGACGACATCGAGCACGGGGAGGCGTGGGGCCGGGCGCGGCGCGACGAGTACACGGCCGAGCGGTACCACAAGCCGTCCGACGAGTACGACGAGAGCTGGGACCTGCGGGGCGGCGTGGAGGACCTCCGTCTCCTGTTCACGGTCGGCTACCGGCTCGCGACCGGGACGGCGTTTCCGAACTGGCGGGAAGGGAACGAGTTCCGCGCGCTGCGCGACGCGATGATGACGCCGGCCGACTGAGGCGCGAGGCGTGATCGTCGTCACCGAGGCGGGCGCGACGCCCGCGGACATCGAGCGCATCTGCGGCCGCATCGAGGAGCTCGGCCTCACGCCGCACGTCTCCCGCGGCGAGAACCGGACCGTCATCGGCTGCGTGGGGGAGGAGGCCCGGCGGCACGAGGCCGCCCTCCGGGCCGTGCCCGGCGTGCGGCGGATCGTCCTCATCGAGACGCCCTACAAGCTCACGGCCCGGGAGTTCGCGGCCGGCCCCTCCCGGATCCGGGTCGGCGAGGCGGAGGTCGGGGGCGACCGGGTCGAGGTCATCGCCGGTCCCTGCTCGGTCGAGGGCGCGGACATGCTCCGGACCGTGGCCGGCGCCGTGCGGGAGGCGGGCGCCTCCATGCTCCGCGGAGGCGCCTTCAAGCCCCGGACCTCCCCGTACTCCTTCCGGGGGCTCGGGGCGGAGGCGCTGGACCTGCTCGCGGCCGTGCGCGAGGAGACCGGCCTGCCCGTGGTCACGGAGGTCGTGGACACGCGCCACGTGGAGGAGGTGGCCGAGCGGGCCGACGTCCTCCAGGTCGGCGCTCGGAACATGCAGAACTTCGCCCTCCTCACGGCCGTCGGAGACACGCGCCGCCCGATCCTCCTGAAGCGGGGGATGTCGGCCACGGTGCGGGACCTGCTCCTGGCGGCGGAGTACGTGGCGAGCCGGGGGAACGGCCAGATCATCCTGTGCGAGCGCGGGATCCGGACGTACGAGACCGCGACGCGCTTCACGTTCGACCTCGCGGCCATCCCGGTCCTGAAGCGGGAGACCCACCTGCCGGTCATCGCGGACCCGAGCCACGCGGCCGGGGATCGGGACCTCGTGCCGTCCCTCGCCTACGCGGCCGTGGCCGCCGGGGCCGATGGCCTCATCGTGGAGGTCCACCCCGAGCCCTCGCGCGCGCTCTCCGACGGCGACCAGTCGCTGACCCTGGAGGGCTTCGCGGCGCTGATGGCGGGCCTGTCGCGCTTCGCGGCCGCCGCCGGCCGGAGGCTCGGACCCGCCGGCCCGGCCTCCGCCTGATGGCGCGCACCTTCCTCATCGATACGGACACCGCGTCGGACGACGCGGTCGCCCTCGTGATGGCCCTGCGGGACCCCGACGTGGAGGTCGCGGCGATCACGGTCGTGGCGGGGAACGTGTCCCTGGAGCAGGGGGTGCGGAACGCGCTCACGACGGTGGAGCTGTGCGGCTCGGACGTGCCGGTGCACGCCGGGGAGGCCGCGCCGCTCGCGCGGGAGCTCGTGGTGGCGGAGTTCTTCCACGGGCGGGACGGCATGGGGGACGTGGGCTATCCGCCGCCCGCCCGCCGCGCGGCGCCGGGGCCCGGCGTGGACGTGATCGTCGAGACGGTGCGGGCCACGCCGGGCATCACGCTCGTCACCCTGGGGCCGCTCACGAACGTCGCCCGGGCGCTGGAGCGCGCCCCGGACCTGCCAGACCGGGTGGCGCGCTGCATCGTCATGGGCGGGTCCGCCTGCACGGTCGGCAACGTGACCCCGGCCGCCGAATACAACGTGTGGGTCGACCCCGAGGCCGCGCGGGCCGTCTTCCGGTCCGGGCTCCCGATCGAGATGGTGGGGTGGGAGCTTTGCCGGGGGGAGGCGAACCTCACGGACGAGGAGATGGCGTCGGTGCGGGGCTTCGGCACACCGCTCGCCGACTTCGCGCTGGACTGCAACCGGACGGCCATCGAGGCGAACCGCCGGCAGTCCGGGGACCCGGGCCTGTCGCTGCCCGATCCCGTCGCGATGGGGATCGCGCTCGACCCGGCGCTGTGCACGCGGAGCGGCCGGCACTACGTGGACGTGGAGACCGGAAGCGACCTCACGCGCGGCATGACGGTGGTGGACGCGCTCGACGTCACGCACGACGAGCGGAACGCCCCGGTGTGGGGCGAGCTCCGCCGCGGCGAGCCGAACGTGACCGTGTGCTGGGAGATCGACATCCCGGCCTGGAAGGAGCGGCTGTACCGTGCCCTGCGCTGAGAGGCGGCCGGCCCCGTGACCGCGCCGAAGATCGCGGTCGTGGGGAGCGCGAACACGGACCTCGTCGTCCGGGCGCCCCGGATCCCCGTGGCCGGGGAGACGGTCCTCGGCGGCGACTTCCTGATCGCGGGCGGCGGCAAGGGCGCGAACCAGGCCGTCGCCGCGGCCCGGCTCGGGGCGGAGGTCACGCTCGTCGCGCGCCTGGGGACGGACGACTTCGGCGGGCGGGCCCTGGACGCCTGCGGCCGCGAGGGCATCCACACCGAGTTCGTCGTGCGCGACGAGCACGAGCCCTCGGGCGTCGCCCTCATCGTGGTGGACGGGGCGGGGGAGAACGCGATCGCGGTGGCCCCCGGCGCGAACGGGCGCCTGTCCGCGGCGGACGTGGACCGCGCCGCGGACGCCATCGGGGCCGCGGACGCGCTCCTGCTCCAGCTCGAGGTGCCGCTGGAGGCCGTGCGGCGGGCGGCGGAGATCGCGCGGGCAGCCGACGTCCCGGTCATCCTGAACCCCGCGCCCGCGCGCCCTCTCGACCCCGAGCTCCTCGCGCTCGTCACGGTGCTGACCCCGAACGCGGGCGAGGCGGCGAGCCTCTCCGGCGTCCGCGTGGAGGGCCCGGACTCGGCGCGGGAGGCAGCCCTCCGCCTCGGGGCCCTCGGCGTGCGCGACGTCGTCATCACGCTCGGGGCGGACGGCGCGCTCGTGGCGGAGGGCGCGGCGGAGGCGACGGGCGGCGCGGCGGTGGAGCCCGAGGCCTGGCCGGTGCTCGAGAGCTGGCGCGTGGACCCGGTGGACACGACGGCGGCCGGGGACGCGTTCAACGGGGGGCTCGCCGTCGCGCTCGGGCGCGGCGAGCCGCTGCTGGAGGCGGCCCGCTTCGCCTCGCTGGCGGGCGCGCTCGCCGCCACCCGGGCCGGCGCCCAGCCTTCGCTCCCGGGCCTCGAGGCGCTGGAGCGCTTCCGGGCCGGGGAGACGCCGTGAGCGCCGCCGGCCGGGCCGAGCGGCGGCACATGTGCCGGCACTTCCTCGCCGCCCTCGCCTACCGGACGGGCAAGGCGGTGCGGGACGCCCCGCCCGATTACCCGGACTTTCGCGCCGCGCCCGGCGTGCGCACGCCGCATGAGATCCTGCGGCACATGACGAGCGTGCTCGGTTACGCGCGGACCTTCTTCGAGGGGGGCGAGTGGCGCCCAGGCCGGCTCCCGACGTTCGAGGCGGAGATCGACCGCTTCCACGACGTGCTCGCGTCGCTGTCGGAGCACCTGGCCTCCGATGCGCCGCTGCGGGGCACGACGCCGGAGCGGCTCCTCCAGGGTCCGCTGGCCGACGCGATGACGCACGCCGGACAGCTCGCGATGCTCCGCCGGCTGTCGGGCTCGCCCATCCCGCCGGAGAACTTCATCCTCGCCGACGTGGACGCGGAGAACGTGGGGCCGGACCAGCCGCCGCCGGTGGCGCCGGACGAGGTCTGGTACGAGGCGGAGGAGGAGCCGGGGTAGGGGTCGTCCCGGGCGTCGCGCGGTCGGCGGACGCCCGAGGCTCGCTCCGGAAGCCGTCCGCCCCGCCGCCCACGATCCGCGCCCCGTCGGCGTCACCTTCACCGGGCGCGCAAGGCCCCGGTGACTCTCGGGCGGAAAGCCGGCCTATTTCTTCTTCGGGCGCAGCAGCTTGCGGGGATCGGGACCCGTGCCGCAGCCCGGCTCGGAAGGCCGGACGGGCGGCGGCGGGAAGGGGAGCTTCGGGCTGCACGGCGGCTTCGGGAACGTGACGGGGCGCTTCCGGTCTCGCGGCGCTCGGGCGCGGCGGTTCTTGGCCATGCGTTCTCCTCTCGTACGCTCGGGACGGCAAGGCGCGCCGTCCGGATCTCTGCTACCCGGCGGGGCCCGCGGCGGTCCGGCGCCACAAACCGCCGGTAGGAATCGTCCCGGGTGGTCCCTCGGCCGGCGGCGGTGGGATGGTCGGCGGGGCGGCTCAGGGCGCGAGCCACGGCGTCAGGGCGCGAGCCACAGCTTCAGGGCGAAGGCGAGGATCGCGGCCGTCACGACCCGCTTCACCCAGGCGTGTCCCTTGAGCACGGTGAGGTGGACCCCGACCTGGCCCCCCGCCGCCGTCCCGAGGCCGAGCGCCAGGCCCATCGCCCAGTCCACCTTTCCGCCGGCCGCGAACAGGGCGAGCGCGACCGGGGTGAGGACGAGGACGGCCAGGACCTTGAGCGCGTTCCCCCGCACGAGGTCGAGCCCGATCAGGGTCGTGAGCCCGAGGAACAGGAAGCCGGCCCCGGCCTGCACGAATCCGGCGTAGATCCCGATCCCGAAGAAGCCGGCCGCGGGCAGCCAGCCGGGCCAGCCCGGGCCCGCCTCCGCGCCGGAAGGATGCGGCGCGCGCCGCCCGAGCGGATCCCACAGCGTCCACGCGGCCGCCAGGACCATGAGGATCGCGAGGATGCGCTCGAACGGCCGGTCGCCGATCCGGATCGCCAGGAGCGTGCCGACGACGGCACCGGCCGTGGCGGGGAGGGCCGCGCCCGCGATCCACCGGCGCCGCACGAGCCCGTGCCGGTGGAAGCCCCACACGGCCCCCACGTTCTGGAGCAGGATCCCGACCCGGTTCGTCCCGTTCGCGACCGTGGCCGGGAGTCCGAGGAAGATGAGGAGCGGGATCGTGAGGAAGGAGCCGCCCCCGGCGATGACGTTCAGCGTGCCCGCGACGCCGCCCGCCGCGAACAGGAGAGAATACGTCTGCCAGGCGTGCGCCACGCCGTCAGCCCCGGGCCTCCGCCGTCCGCCCGGCCGGGCTCGCCTCGCCCGGGAGCGGGAACCACCGCAGGTGCTCGAAGTCGTCGCTCAGCTCGAGGCCGGCGTCCGCGGCCGCGCCCGCCGCGCCCACCTCCGGATCGGCCTCCGCCAGGATCCGCCGCGCCTCCTCCAGGTAGCCCGCGAGGGAGGCCTCCGAGTCCATGCGCCGTTGGGCCGGATACTCGATGCCCGTGGGCGTGTACCGCACGTCGTACAGGCTGAGCGGGGGCTCCGCGAGCCCGCCGCGGTGCCGCCACAGGCCCGTGAGGGGGTCGAACCGGTACTCGTTCAGGAGGCGCCATCCCTCGGAAGCCACGAGATGGACGGCCTCGACGATGAACTCGAAGACCGTCTCCGAGATGAAGTAGTTGAAGTTCACCCGCACCCAGCCCGGCTTGATCCCCTCGCAGCCGCGTCCGATCTCGCGCTCGAACTCGTGCGATCGCTCCAGGTTGATCCCGAGGAGCCGGTGGCCGTAGGGGCCCGCGCACGAGCAGCCGCCGCGGGACTGGATCCCGAACAGGTCGTTGAGGAGGGCCACGACGTAGTTGTGGTGCAGGTGGCGGTCCCCGTGACGGACGACGAAGGAGACGATGGACAGGCGCTCGGCCTCGTGGTTGCCCAGCACGTCGATGTTCGGATTCCCCGCCCAGGACTCGATGGCCCGGCGGATGAAGCTCTCCTCCTGCCGGCGGATGAGGTCCGTGCCCACGGCCTGCTTGAGGTGAAAGACGAGGCCGGCCCGGATCGACTCGACGATGGCCGGAGTTCCTCCCTCCTCCCGGTGCTCGGGCTCCTCGAAGTACCGGTGCTCGGACGGGTTCACGTACCAGACCGTGCCGCCCCCGGGGACGTCGGGGACCGTGTTCCGGAACAGGTCCCGCCGCGCCACGAGGACGCCCGGCGTGCCGGGCCCCCCGATGAGCTTGTGGGGGGAGAGGAAGATCGCGTCCTTCGAGTCGGCGGCCCCGGGCTCGCCCATCGAGATGTCCACGTAGGGGGCCGCCGCCGCGCAGTCCCAGAACGAGAGGGCCCCGTGGCGGTGGAGGCAGGTAGAGACGGCGCTCGTGTCGGACACGATCCCCGTCACGTTCGAGGCGGCCGAGAAGCTCCCGATCCGGAGCGGCCGGTCCGCGTGGCGCGAGAGCTCCTCCTCCAGGTGCTCGAGGTCGATTCCCCCGTGCAGGTCCTCGTGGATGACGACCACGTCCGCGATGGACTCGCGCCACGGGAGCTCGTTCGAGTGGTGCTCGTACGGGCCGATGAACACGACGGGCCTCTCGTCGGCGGGAATGTGCTCGGTGAGCCCGTAGCGCTCGTCCAGATCGCGCGGCACGCGCAGGTTCAGGACCCCGATAAGGCGGTCGATGGCGCCCGTCGAGCCCGAGCCGCAGAAGATGACGGCGTGCTCCTCCGTAGCCCCGACCGCCTCCCGGATCATGCGGCGCGCGTCCTCGCGGAAACGCGTCGTCTGAAGGCCCGTGCCGGAGCTCTCGGTGTGCGTGTTCGCGTAGAGGGGAAGGACGGCGTCGCGGATGAAGTCCTCGATGAAGGTGAGCGACCGTCCGGAGGCCGTGTAGTCCGCGTAGGTGACGCGGCGGGGTCCGAAGGGTCCGCACACCGTGTCCTCGGAGCCGATGACCGAGGCGCGGACGCGCTCGAGAAGGGCTTCGCCGGAAAAGGAGTCTGGCGCTCCCGGCTCCGCCTCGCGCTCCCGCCGTTCGTCCGGTCTTTCCATCATGCCCCCTTCGAGGCCTCACCCGCGGCGATACCCGCCGCAACGTAAGCGGGACGCCGCCGCCGCGGGAAGGGTCGGGACACGCGGGCCGCGCGGGCCACGCGGGACAGTTGAAGGCGCCGCGGCCCGGATGTATGGTCCCGACTCGTTCTCCCACGCACGGAGGTCGCCCCCTCGTGAGCTCGAAGGTGCTCTGCATCGCCGGACCGTCGGGAAGCGGGAAGACCACTCTTCTCGAGCGTCTCCCGGATCACCTGCCCATGGATCGCCGCCGCGTCGGCTTCGTCAAGCACACCCATCACGCGCTCGACTGGCACCCGCGGGGCAAGGACTCGGCTCGCCTCTGGGAGACGGGAGCGGGCGCCGTCCTCGTCGTCGGTCCCGGCCAGCTCGCCCGCTTCACGAGAGCCGATGAGGGAGCGGCTGCCCGGGTCGCGAAGGACGGCCGGATCGAGACCCGGAGCCTGATCGTGGCCTGCGAGGCGTTCCCCGATTCCATCGCGCTCGTCCTCGCGGAAGGGTACGGCGACTCGCTGGCGCCCAAGCTGTGGCTGGCGCCGGAATCGCCGGCCGGGGGCGGGGACCTGCCTCCCGGCGTGCGAGCGATCGTGACGACGGCCCATGCGGCGCCGGCATGGCGCTCGCACACGCGGGACATCCCGGTGTGCGTGCGCGAGGACGTCGGGGGCATCGCCAGCCGCGTGTTGGAGTGGGCCGCCCCGGTGCGCGAACTGGCCGCCGGGGTTCGGCGCGAGCCGGAGTGCTAGGCCCGGCCCGCCGTATCCGCCCCGCGGGCCTCCAGCATGTCGTCGATCCACTTCAGGGCCGCCACGGAGCTCGGAAACCCCACGGTCGTGCCGGCCAGGAGGGCGACGTGCTCGATCTCGTCTCGAGCCGCACCCGCCTCGAGCGACTGACGCGCCTGCGACTGCACCGCGCCTCGATATCGGGCCCCGACGGCGATTCCCAGCTTCACGAGGTGGCGCGTCCTTGGATCCAGCGGCCCCGCCTCGTGGCAGGCCCCGGCGAACGCCTCGTGGCCGTCGCACACGGCCGGAAACCTGCCGCACAGCTTCTCGTAGAACGGCGGAAGAAATCCCGTCACTGCTCACCTCCCGGTCTCGGGTAGCCATCGCGAAATCTACCGGTTGACGGGAAGACATGCCGCCCCTATTGTGATATTTGGATCGTTTGGGTCGGCTTTATCCGATTATAGGAGCGGCCCCCTGCAACTCACGCGAGAGAGCGAACACGCGATTCTGGGTCTCGGCTTTCTCGCGACCCTCCCGCCCGATCGTCCGACGCCCCTGTCCGAGATCGCGGAGGCGAGGGACCTGCCGGCCTCGTTTCTCGCGAAGATCTTCCAGAAGCTCGCCCGACACGGGATCGTCGACTCCACCCGCGGACGGGGCCACGGATACTCGCTCGCCAGGCCGGCCGGGCAGATCAGCATCCTCGACGTCATCGTCGCCGTGGAAGGTCCGTCGCTCCTGAACCGCTGCATCCTGTGGGCCGGACGCTGCCACGATGAGAATCCCTGTCCGCTTCACGATCTGCTCAGGGATCGGGGTCCGCTTCTCGAAGAGATGCTGCGCTCGATCACGCTGGCGAGTCTCGCGTCCGACGGGCTCCGTAAGGAGGAGAACTGACATGCCGAAACCGTCGGCAGGTGGATCGGCACCCTGCTCACGCATCCGCCCGGGCGCCGTCGCGCTCGCCCTGACCGCGAGCCTGTCGTCGCTCGCGGCTCCGGCCGGCGCGTTCCAGGTCTCCGGCGACGGACGGGCCCTGTTCGAGGCCAAGTGCGCGGCCTGTCACAGCACGGGCGCCGATCGAAGCGTAGGTCCCGGCCTCGCGGACGTGATGACGCGCCGCGACCGCGCTTGGGTAGCCTCGATCATCGCCGACCCGGCGCCGATGATCGCGGGAGGCGACTCGATCGCGGCCCGCCTGTTCGCCGAGTACCAGATCCCCATGCCGGCGCTCGGTCTGTCGGGCGACGAGGTCGACGCGATCGTGGTCTATCTCGAGGAACTCCGGGGATCCGCCGAGCCCGGCGCGGAGTCGGCTTCCGCCCCCGAGGAACCGGGAACGGATGCCCCGCCGCCCGTCCCGATCCCGGCCGCCGGCGACCCGGCCGAGGGCCGGGCCCTGTTCACGGGCGAGCGCCGGCTCGAGAACGGCGGCCCGGCCTGCCTGTCGTGCCACTCGGCAGGAGGACTCGGAGTGGGGGGAGGCGGCACGCTCGCCAGGGATCTCTCGCAGGCCGCGGTCACCTACGGCCCGGCCCTGCCGACCGTGCTCCGGACCGCCCCGTTCCCGCTCATGAGGGCCATCTTCGCCTCCCGTCCCCTCACCGATGCCGAGATCGATGATCTTTCCGCCCTCCTCGCGGATGTGGCCGAGCGCGGTGCCGCGTCCGAGTCCGCGCTGGTCTTCCCGCTGTCTGGCCTGGGCGGGACTCTGCTCCTCCTGCTGCTGGCGGGGTTTCTCTGGCGAGGACGCCTGAACGGCGTCCGGAAGCCGTTGATCGGAGGCCATCGATGAGCTGGATCAAGGACGTCACGGATCCGAAGTTCCGGGTCTGGGAGGAGTTCTACCGGAATCGGTGGCAGTACGACCGGAAGGTCCGCAGCACGCACGGCGTCAACTGCACGGGCGGTTGCAGCTGGGAGATCTTCGTCAAGGACGGGATCGTCACCTGGGAGATGCAGGCCACCGACTACCCGAAGCTCGAGGCCGGCCTTCCCCCGTACGAGCCCCGCGGCTGCCAGCGGGGGATCTCCTTCTCGTGGTATCTGTACAGTCCGATCCGCGTGAAATACCCGTACATCAGGGGCGTTCTCGCCGACCTGTGGCGGGAGGCGAAGGCGCGCCACGCGGATCCCGTCGACGCCTGGGCCTCGATCGTGGAGGATCCGGACTCCCGGGCCAGTTTCCATCGGGCGCGAGGCAAGGGAGGATTCCGCCGGGCCGCGTGGGATGAGGTGCTCGAGATCCAGGCCGCCGCCAACATCTACACGATCAGGAAGTACGGCCCCGACCGCATCATCGGGTTCTCTCCCATTCCCGCCATGTCGATGCTGAGCTACGCCGGCGGGTCCCGCTTCCTCCAGCTGATGGGCTCGGTCAACCTCAGCTTCTATGACTGGTACTGCGACCTGCCGCCCGCCTCGCCGGAGGTGTGGGGCGAGCAGACCGACGTGTGCGAGAGCGCGAGCTGGTACAAGGCGAAGTACATCGTCGTGATGGGGTCCAACCTGAACATGACGCGCACGCCCGACGTGCACTTCGTCGCCGAAGCCCGCCACAACGGCTCCAAGCTCGTCGTGTTCTCGCCCGATCTCAGCCAGGTGTCGCGCTACGCCGACTGGTGGGTGCCGGTGAACGCGGGACAGGACGGCGCCTTCTGGATGGCGGCCAACCACGTGATCCTGAAGGAGTTCCACGCCGATCGGCCCGTGCCGTACTTCACGGACTACCTGAAGCGCTACAGCGATGCGCCCTTTCTCGTGAAACTGGAGCGGACGTCGGAGGGATGGCGCCCGTCGCGGCTCCTGAGGGCGAGCGACCTCGAGCGCTATGCCGGGGTCGAGAATCCGGACTTCAAGTTCCTCGTTATGGACGGGGAGAGCGCCGAGCCGCGGCTTCCGAAGGGGAGCCTCGGATTCCGCTGGGAGAAGCCGGGAGGGAAGTGGAACCTCGAGATGAAGGACGGAATCGACGACTCCGCGATCTCGCCGGCGCTCTCTTTCCTGGAAGCGAGCGACGAAGTGCTCCAGGTCGGCTTCGCGGACTTCTGCGAGGATGTCGTGCGGGAGCGCGGCGTTCCCATCCGCTACGTGGAGACCGAAGGCGGGCGGGTGGCCGTGGCGACGAGCTTCGACCTCCTGATGGCACAGTTCGGCGTCTCCCGCGGCCTGGCCGGCGACTATCCGACCGGCTACGACGACGCCTCGAGCCCCTACACGCCCGCGTGGCAGGAGAGGTTCACCGGCATCGCGGCCGACACGGTGACGAAGTTCGCCCGCGAGTTCGCCGAGAACGCCGAGGCCACGGGCGGGAAGAACACCGTCATCATAGGCGCCGGCATCAACCACTGGTACCACAACAACCTCATCTACCGGGGTCCCATCACCGGCCTGATGCTCACGGGCTCCGTCGGCGTGGACGGAGGCGGGCTCGCCCACTACGTGGGCCAGGAGAAGCTGGCCCCCGTGGCGCCGTGGGGGACGATCGCCTTCGCCAAGGACTGGCTCGCGCCGCCGCGCCTCCAGAACGCCCCGTCCTTCCACTACGTCCACTCCGACCAGTGGCGCTACGAGACCGGCTTCAGGGAGTACGACGCGATCCCGGACGTGGACCTGACGGAGGGGCACACGATCGACCAGCAGGTGCGGGCCGTCCGGCTCGGATGGCTGCCGTTCTACCCGCAGTTCCCGCGCAACAGCCTCGATCTCGTCCGAGATGCGCAGGCGGCCGGGGCGAGCACCGACCAGGAGATCGTGGACTGGGTCGCCGGACGCATCCGCTCCCGCGACCTGCGCTTCTCGGTCGAGGATCCGGACGCGCCGGAGAACTGGCCGCGCGTGTGGTACATCTGGCGGGGCAACGCCCTCATGTCGAGCGCGAAGGGGCACGAGTATTTCCTGCGCCACTATCTCGGCACCCACGACAACGCGATCGCGGACGAGAGGGCGGAGGGCACCACGCGGGAGGTGGAGTACGTGAACGACCTTCCGCGTGGGAAGTTCGACCTCATCGTGGATCTGAACTTTCGGATGGACACGTCGGCCCTGTACTCCGACATCGTGCTCCCGGCCGCGACCTGGTACGAGAAGGACGACCTGAACTCGACGGACCTGCACTCCTTCATCCATCCGCTCACGCAGGCGGTGCCCCCGTGCTGGGAGTCCCGGAGCGACTGGGACGTCTTCAAGGCGCTGGCCTCGGCCACGTCGGAGCTGGCGAAGAAGCACCTGCCGGATCCGGTCCGGGACATCGTCGCGGTTCCGCTCCAGCACGACTGTCCGGACGAGATGGCCCAGACTTCGGTGCGGGACTGGCTGAACGGCGACGGCGAGTACGTGCCGGGAAAGACGGGGCCGAAGCTGATGGTGGTCGAGCGCGACTACGCCCGGCTGTACGAGCGCTTCATCGCCTTCGGGCCGGCGGCGCGTGCGGGCATCGGTGCCCACGGCACGAGCTGGGGGATCGAAGATCAGTACGACGATCTGGTCGAGACCGGGCCCACGGTGCGGGTCGGCGGCGAGCGGTACCCGTCGCTCGAGGACGCCGTCGACGCCGCGAACGTGATCCTCGCCCTCGCGCCGGAGACCAACGGCGAGGCGGCCTACCGAGCGTTCAAGGCCCAGGAGGAAAGGGTGGGCCTTCCCCTCGCGGACCTGGCGGAGCCGACGCGCGGGGTGCGCATGACGTTCGAGGACATCGTGAGCCAGCCCGGCCGGTTGCTCACGAGTCCGATCTGGTCGGGCCTCGCCAACGACGGACGGGCGTACTCGCCGTTCACCTGCAACGTGGAGCGGCTCGTTCCCTGGCGGACCCTGACCGGGCGGCAGCAGTTCTACTTGGATCATCCGGGGTACATCGACTTCGGCGAGCATCTGCCGACCTACAAGCCGAAGTGTGATTCCGTGTCCTACGGAGATCTCCGGAAGAGCGAGGACGGGAAGGACAGCCTTCTGCTGAACTACCTCACGCCGCACGGCAAGTGGCACATCCACTCCACGTACGCCGACAACCACCGGATGCTGACCCTGTCCCGCGGCATCGACCCCTTCTGGCTCAACGACCGGGAGGCGGAGTCGGCGGGGATCGCGGACAACGACTGGGTGGAGGTCCACAACGACCACGGGGTCGTGGTGACGAGAGCCGTCGTGAGCTCCAGGATCCCGAAGGGAGTCTGCATCTTCTACCACTCTCCCGAGCGGACGATCTCCGTCCCCAAGTCGCCCCTGCGAGGCAACCGCCGGGCCGGGGGGCACAACAGTCTCACTCGCACCCGTCTCAAGCCCGTCCTCATGATGGGCGGCTACGGTCAGTTCACGTACCACTTCAACTACTGGGGCCCGACGGGCGTGAATCGCGACACGCACGTGCTCGTCCGCAAGCTCGAGGGCGAGCCGCAGTGGTGAAGCCGGATCACGGAACCGGGTCGCTCCGCGCCGAGGGCGGAGGGCGCTGCGGGACCGCCGGAGAATCGTAGAGGGGATTCCGAATGGACGTTCGCGCACAGGTTTCGATGGTCTTCCACCTGGACAAGTGCATCGGGTGCCACACGTGCAGCGTCGCCTGCAAGAACGTGTGGACGGACCGGGAGGGGACCGAGTACATGTGGTGGAACAACGTCGAGACGAAGCCGGGCACGGGCTATCCGACGCTGTGGGAGGACCAGGAGAGGTACGGCGGCGGCTGGGAGCTGAAGGACGGGAAGCCACGCCTGCGGATTCAGGGAAAGGCCGCGACCCTCGGAAACCTCTTCCACAACCGCAAGCTTCCGGTCCTGGACGACTACTACGAGCCGTTCACGTACCGGTACCAGGACCTGTTCGACGCTCCCGCCTCCGACGACCAGCCCACCGCGCGGCCCATCTCGATGGTCACCGGCAAGGACATGAACATCGAGGCCGGCCCCAACTGGGACGACGACCTGGGCGGATCTCCGCTCTACGCGGAGAACGACTTCAACCTCCAGGAACTGAGCGACGCGGAGCGGAAGGCGCTTCACGAGACGGAGCGCATGATCCACTTCTATCTGCCGCGGATCTGCAACCACTGCCTGAACGCGGGATGCGTCGCGGCGTGCCCGGCGGGCGCGATCTACAAGCGCGGAGAGGACGGCATCGTCCTCGTGAACCAGGACAAGTGCCGCGCCTGGCGGATGTGCATCTCCGGATGCCCGTACAAGAAGGTCTACTACAACTGGGGCTCGGGGAAATCGGAGAAGTGCATCCTGTGCTTCCCGCGTCTCGAGACCGGTCAGGCGCCCGCGTGCTTCCATTCCTGCGTGGGACGGATCCGCTATCTGGGACTCCTCCTGTACGATGCGGACCGCATCCCGGACGCGGTGAGCGTGGCGGACGAGGATCTCGTGGAGGCCCACCGCGACATCGTGCTCGATCCGTTCGACCCGCAGGTCGTGGCGGGGGCGCGCAGGAACGGGATCGACGACCTGTGGATCGAGTCGGCCCGGAAGTCGCCCGTCTACAAGTACGTGAAGGTCTGGAAGCTGGCTCTCCCGCTCCATCCGGAGGCCCGGACGCTTCCGATGCTGTTCTACGTGCCGCCGCTGCTTCCGGTGATGGCGTCGGTGACGAACGGCAACTACGACATCGACGGCCGGGATTACTTCGGGTCGCTCGAGCAGGCGCGCGTGCCGCTGCGCTACCTGGCCCGGCTGTTCGCGGCCGGGAACGAGGAGATCCTGCGGACGGTCATCGAGAAGCTCATCGCGGTCCGGCTCTGCCGGCGGCAGGATACGGTCGGCGACGGATCCGCCGGCGACGCCGCCGGGGCGCTCGCCGCCGCCGGGCTCACGGCGGAAGAGGCGGACGCGATCTATCGGCTCACGTCCCTGCCTACGTTCGAAGAGCGGTTCGAGGTGCCTCCGTACCACAGGGAGATGGCGATCGAGATGATGGCGGATCCCCTCGGGCACGGGGGTGCGGTGGGCGTAGGATCGCGGGTCGCACCCGCGAGGGGCCCGTGACCGCCCTCGACGCGGAGACGCTGAGACTCCTTGCGCGGGTGCTGGACTATCCCGACGCGGGCACGGCGGAGGATCGGGCCGAGCTCGTCCGGAGGCTGGGCGAAGCGCGGCCCGAGGCGGCGCGCGCCCTGGAGGCGCACGGCCGGGAGCTGGGGGAGTCCTCGCTCGCGCGGCAGCGCGAGATCTACGCCACCACGTTCGACGTGAACCCCGTGGTCTGCCTGTACGCGGGCTACCACCTGTTCGGCGACAGCTACCCGCGGGGCGCCTTCATGGCGCACCTGAACGGGACTTACCGTGCCGTGGGGTACGAGACGGGCGGCGAGCTGCCCGACCATTTCTGCGAGATGCTGCGCTTCCTGGCGCACGTCCGGACCCTCGAGGTTCCCTCGGCCGACCCGGCGGCGGAGCTCGCGACGTGGTCCGACGAGCTCATCGACGACGCGATCGTGCCCGCCGCGCGCACCATCGTACGGGCGTTCGACCAGACATCGAATCCGTACGGCGCACTGCTGCGGGCCGTTCTTCTCACGTTCGAGCGGCCCGGCGGCGCCGAGAGCGGCGTCGACGCACGGCGCCGCTCCCGCTCCCTGCCCGTGCTGACGCGGCCCGATCCGATGCGATGCAACGAGGAATGGAAGCCATGACGCCGAACGTCGACGTGATCCTGTTCGTCGCCTTTCCGTACGTCGCGATCGTCCTCGCGAGCGTCCTGAGCGCCGTCCGGTTCGCCACGAACCGGTTCTCGGTCTCGTCGCTCTCTTCGCAGTTCCTCGAGAGCGGCCGGCTGTTCTGGGGCTCCGTCGCCTTCCACTACGGGATCCTGGTCGTGCTCGCGGGCCACATCATCGCCCTCCTGTTCCCGCGGAGCTTCCTGGCATTCAACGGCGTGCCGGTGCGGCTGTTCATCCTAGAGACCACCGGCCTGGCCTTCGGGCTCCTCGCCCTCGTGGGCCTGGTCGTCCTGTGGTACCGCCGCGCCACGACGTCCCGGGTAAAGGCGGTCACCTCCCGCTGGGATATCCTCCTGCTCCTGCTGCTCGTGATCCAGGTCGCGACGGGTGACTACACGGCGCTGTTTCACAGGTGGGGTGCGGCGTGGTCCATCCATACGACCGTTCCCTATCTCGTGTCCCTGGGCGTGCTCTCGCCGGACACCTCGCTCATCGCGGGTCTCCCGCTGGTGGTGAAGCTGCACATTCTCAATGCGTTCGCGCTCGTGGCCGTGATCCCGTTCACCCGCCTCGTTCACTTCCTGGTCGCGCCCGTGTGGTACCTGTGGCGGCCGTATCAGCTGGTGGTGTGGAACCGGAGGGCGGCCCCTCGGGCGCCCGCGGCCGCCGGCGGAGCGGAGCCCCGACGATGAGCGGATTCAAGGGTTCTCCGGCGCGCGGACTCACCGGGGCCACGCTCGGCTTCTTCGTCGGCTTCGCGGCCGTGTCCCTGTTCGGGCCGCTGGCCCATCGCTTCCGCGACGCGATGGAGCTGACTCCGGTCATGCTGGCCTTTCTCGTGGCCACGCCGGCCCTCACGGGCTCGCTTCTCCGGATTCCGTTCGGCGCCTGGGTGGACACGACCGGCGGCCGTCGTCCGTTCCTCATCCTCCTCGTGCTGGCGCTCGTCGGGATGGTGGGTCTGTACGGCGTCACGCTGACCCTGTATCCGGATCGTCTCGTCGCGTCGTACTATCCGCTCCTCCTCCTCCTGGCCGGACTCAGCGGCTGCGGGATCGCCACCTTCTCGGTCGGGATCGGTCAGGTCTCCTACTGGTTCCCGCAGCGGCGACAGGGGGTGGCGCTGGGGACGTACGCGGGGCTCGGAAACATCGCTCCCGGCCTGTTCGCCTTCCTCCTCCCCATCAGCCTCGTCACGTGGGGTCTGGCCGGCTCCTATCTGGCGTGGATCGTGCTCCTCACCGCGGGCACCGTCGGCTACGGGCTCTTCGGCCTGAACGCGCCGTACTTCCAGTTGCGGAAGCTCGGTCTCGAGGACGGGGAGGCGCGGCGCCGGGCGCTGAACGCGGGCCAGGCGATCTTCCCGGCCGGCGGCGTGGCCGACAGCCTCGCGTCGGCGGCGAGATTGTGGCAGACGTGGGCGCTCGTCGCCATCTACTTCATGACGTTCGGAGGGTTCATCGCGCTCACGGCGTGGTTCCCGACGTACTGGATGTCGTACTTCGGCGTCGGCGCCGGAACCGCGGGCATCCTGACGGCCGTCTACTCGATCGGAGCTTCGGTGATCCGAGTCCCCGGCGGGACTCTCTCGGATCGATTCGGAGGCGAGAACACGGCCATCGGCTCGCTTCTCGTCACCCTCGCCGGGGCCGTGCCCCTGATGCTTTCGCATCGCTACGGGCTCTCGATCGCCGGAGCCGTGCTCATGGCCATCGGAATGGGCGTGGGCAACGCGGCCGTGTTCAAGCTCGTGCCGCAGGTGGCGAGAGACGCGGTCGGCGGAGCGGCCGGCTGGGTCGGAGGCCTCGGTGCGTTCGGAGGCTTCGCCATCCCGCCCCTCCTCGGCGCGTTCGTGAGCGCGCGGGGAGACGCGGGCTACGCGAGCGGGTTCGTCGTGTTCGTCGGCCTCGCGATCGTTTGCCTCCTGTTCGCCTATCGGCTCAAGCGCGGACATGCCGCGGTCGCCGTCGCCTGACTGCGTCCGCGGCGCCGCCGCGCTCGTCGTCGTCCTCGGTCTCGGGACGGTCGGTCCTCTTCCGCTGTGCGCGCAGGAGCTCGACAGCGTGCGAGTCGCGATGTCCGGAGAGGTGAGGGTTCGCAGCGAGCTCGATGCCCGCACGTCGGGGACGGGGACCGATCACGCCACGCTGCTCCGCACCCGGTTGGCCGCGCTGGCCCAGGTGGGCGACGAGGTCAGCGCGTACATCCAGATCTCCGATTCGCGCGCGCTGGGGGAAGAGACGAGCACCCTCACCGATGCGGCCGCCGATCGCCTCGACCTGCACCAGGCGTTTCTCTCCTGGACCCCACGCGAGACGGTGGAGCTCCGGATCGGACGGCAGGAGCTCGCGTTCGCGGACGAGCGCCTCATGGGCGCGGTGAACTGGGCGAACGTGACCCGGGCCTTCGACGGGGCGCGACTGACCCTGCGTCGCGGCCCGTGGACGATCGACGGCTTCGCCACGGTCCTCGACGAACGGGCCGCGCTCCTGGCCACGGGCCTCAGTCCGCGCGCCAACCAGGATTCGGCCAGCGATCGCACCCTGGTCGGACTGTGGGCCTCGACGGACGATGTGGATCTGTTCGTGCTCGCCGATCGGAACGCGGTGGACGGGCCGACCCGCACCGACATCGACCGTTTCACGCTCGGAGCGCGCGGCCGCGGGAGGTTCGGGCGCCTGTCGGTGCGGGGAACCGCGGCGGTCCAGCTCGGCCGCCAGGACCAGGCCGGCGCGCCACGGCAGGACATCGAAGCGTATCTGCTCACGGCCGCGGCCGAGTACGGGTTCGACGGGCCGTCGCGCGGCCGTATCGGCGCGCAGATCGACATTCTGTCGGGAGACGAAGATCCCCTGGACGACTCGTTCGGGAGCTTCAACACCCTCTACGCCACGAACCACGCCTTCTACGGCTATATGGACCTGTTCCTGGACCTGCCGCGGCAGACGGAGGGCCTCGGCCTCGTGGACCTGATCGTGCGGGGTGCGGTCCAGCCGCGGGAGTGGACCCTGCGCGCCGACCTGCACCGTTTCCTCCTGGCCAGGGAGTCCGCGGCCGGCGACCACGGCATCGGGTACGAGCTCGACCTCACCGCCTCCCGCGCCCTGGCGCGGGGACTCGGGCTCCGGGTCGGGTACAGCCTGTTCTCGCCCTCCGCCGCCGGAGAGGTCCCTCCCGTCGGGCTCGGCCCCGACACCCTGCACTGGGCGTACGTCCAGCTCCTGGCCCGCTTCTGAGGGCCCGGGCGGTCATCTGCACCGGGCGGTCGGCGGCGCCGCGCCGGCTCGAGCCCGGCGCCTGAAACCTTGCCGCCGCCACGCCTCGTAGTCGATTGTGAATTCGGAGCGCAACCTTGGACGTCGAACCTGAGCGGGATAAGGAGTCGAGCCGTGCAAGACATCATCCCCCTGGCGGGAATCGGTATGGTCACGCTGCTCGTGGGCATCCCGATCCTCGGCCTCACGATCCGTTTCGCGCTCAGGCCGATCGCGGAATCGGTCAGCCTCCTGCGCAGCGGTCAGGGCGCCGCGACGACGAACGAGAACGTCGAGAAACGGCTCGCCGCCCTCGAGGACCAAATGGCCGAGGTCGGCTCGGGCCTCCAGCGCCTGGCCGAGGCCGTCGAGTTCCAGGCCCGGCTCGCCGCGCCCCCCGAGAATTGACGCCCGGATGACGCCCGGAGCCCACCTGGGATCCGGCGCCGGGCTTCGTCGCTCGCCCCGCCGCTGAACCCTTTCCACACGGGGGATCCGTCAGGCTGCCCATGCCCGTCATCGAGACGCACGGACTCACGAAGCGCTTCCACGACACCCTGGCCGTCGACGCGATCTCCTTCCGCGTCGAGCGCGGCCAGGTGTTCGGGTTCCTGGGCCCGAACGGGAGCGGGAAGACGACGACGATCGGGATGCTCCTCGGGATCATCACGCCGAGCGGGGGCGGCGTGCGTCTCCTGGGCAAGACCGGGGCCCGCGGACTCCACGCCGCGCGCCAGCGCGTCGGGGCGACGCTCGAGACCCCGAACTTCTATCCGTATCTCTCGGGCCGCGACAACCTGCGGCTCGTGGCGAACGTGAAGGGGGTCGGGCCGGGCGCGATCGACGAGGCGCTCGAGCTCGTGGGCCTCACGGCGAGGGCGCGGAGCCGCTTCCGCGCCTACTCGCTGGGCATGAAGCAGCGCCTGGCGCTCGCGGCCACGGTCCTCGGGGATCCCGAGCTCGTGATCCTGGACGAGCCTGCGAATGGTCTCGATCCGGAGGGCATGCGGGAGATCCGGGAGATCATCCTCGAGCTCGCGCGGCGCGGCAAGACGATCTTCCTCTCGAGCCACCTGCTGTGGGAGGTCGAACGGACGTGCACGGACGTCGCGATCATCCGGAAGGGGAGGATCGTGCGGCAGGCCAGCGTGGCGGAGCTCACGGCCGGATCCGCCGTGGCGGGCCTGAAGGCGGCGGACATGGAGGCGCTGGAAGCGGCCGTGCGCGCCTACCCGGCCGCCGCGAGCGTGCGGCGGCGCGACGGGATGGTCGTGGCCGAGCTGTCGGACGACGATCTCGGCGCCCTGAACGGCTACCTGGCGGGCCGCGAGCTCTTCGTCTCGCACCTCGCGCGCGTGCAGAGGACGCTCGAGGATGCCTTCCTCGAGGTCACCTCCGCCCCCGGCGGAGCCGGGCAGGCGGGAAGGGAGGAGCGGTCGTGAGGCTCGGCACCCTGCTGCGGAACGAGGTGCTGAAGCTGGG
Source organism: Gemmatimonadota bacterium (assembly GCA_046757885.1). Taxonomy (GTDB): domain Bacteria; phylum Gemmatimonadota; class Gemmatimonadetes; order Palauibacterales; family Palauibacteraceae; genus JBHHZD01. The sequence continues at coordinate 3,841 of JBHHZD010000034.1, read as the reverse complement.
CAAGCGGCCGGCCTTCTGGGTCATCATGGGCTTCTTCACGTTCGTGACCCTGATGGATCTGGGCGAGGAGTTCTACGAGGCCATGAAGGATCCATCGGATCCGTTCGCCCTGCCCGCGAGCTGGGGGCAGATCTTCGGCCAGCCGATGGTCGTGGGCGCGATCTTCGCGGCCGTCCTGCTCGTCCTTCTCACGGCGTCCGAGTTCCCATGGCGCACGGCCCGTCAGAACGTGATCGACGGGCTCTCGAGGTCCGAGCTGTTCGCGGGCAAGCTCATGCTCCTTCCGCTCCTCTCCGTCCTGTTCGTGGCGGAGCGGGTGCTCGTGGGCGGCGTCCTCGCGCTGGTGGCCACGGCGGGCACCGCCGGGGGCCCCCCGATCGGAGGGAGCCAGTGGGCCGCGATCGGCGGCTTCACGCTCGCGACGGCCGGCTACGCGAGCCTCGCGCTCGCGGCCGCCCTCGCGATCCGGAGCTCCGGGCCCGCGATGGCCGTGTGGTTCTTCTATTTCGCGGTCGGCGAGAACCTGCTCCGCGGCGGTCTCGGCGCCGCGTTCGAGGGTCTGCGGCCGGCCCTCAGCTGGCTGCCGCTCGGGGCGTTCGGCCGCCTGACCTCCTACGTCCAGTACGATCCGGAGGCCTTTCGCCGCGCCGCGGAGGCGGCGGTGCGGGCCGAGCGGCCCGGGCCCCTCCACGCCGACCTCGGCGCGCCGCTCCTGGCGACCGGGGCGTGGATCGTCTTCTTCGTGGTCGTCTCCTACCTCTCGTTTCGCAGGCGAGACCTGTAGCGGACTTGCGAATCGTCGCCATATCGGCTATAATGACTGATGAATCATAGTATTTTAGCCGGTACATGACGGATGATCGACGAAACTGACGCGCAAATACTCGCGATTCTCCAGAGCGACGCGCGGACCTCGAACGCCGCGATCGCGCGGGAGGTGGGTCTCACGGCGTCGGCGATCCACGAGCGGATCAAGAAGCTTCAGGCCCGCGGCGTGATCCGGGGGTTCGAGGCCCGGCTCTGTCCGCGCGAGGTCGGGATCGGCCTGCTCGCCTTCGTGGAGGTCGTCACGGACGAGGTCGCCGGCACGACGTCGGCGGGGGCGCAGCTGGCCGCAATCCCCGGGGTGCAGGAGGTCCACCACATCGCGGGCGAGGACTGCTACCTCATCAAGGTTCGCGTGGCGAGCGCCGAGGCGCTGGGGGATCTCCTGCGCGAGAAGGTGGGCGCGATCGGGGCCGTGCGGCGCACCCGCTCGACGATCGTGATGAGCACCCTCCACGAGACGGCGTGCCTGCCGCTCGAGCAGGCGATCGAGTGCCCCGGCGGCGAGGAGGGACGGTGACGGCGGCCACGACGGCGGGCGCGGAGGGTGGCTTCCGGCGCTCCCACGTCCTGCTCGCGTTCGCGGCGATCTACTTCATCTGGGGATCCACGTATCTGGCCATCCGGTACGGCGTGGAGACGATCCCGCCGTACCTGATGCTGGGCGTGCGCTTCGTGACGGCGGGCGCGATCCTCTATGCCTGGCTGTGGCTCCGGGGCGCCGGGCGCCCGGCGCCCCGCATGTGGGTCGGGTGGGCCGTCACGGGCGCGCTCCGGCTGCGCGGTGGGGGCGGGGCGGGCGGCGGGGCGGTGCAGCACATCCCGTCGGGGCTCGCAGCGCTCATCGTGGCGATCATGCCCGTGTGGATGGTCCTGCTCGACTGGCTGCGCCCGGGCGGCCGGCGCCCGGGTCCGGCCGTCATCGCGGGGCTCCTCCTCGGCATGGCGGGCATGGCCGTCCTCGTCGGGCCGGTGGACCTCTCCGGCGCCGGCCGCATGGGCTTCATCGCGACGGGCGCCGTGCTTCTGGGGACGATCTCCTGGGCGACGGGATCCGTCATCGGGCACCGGATCGCCCACCCGGACTCCCCCTTCATGGCGGCGGCGCTCCAGATGGTCCTCGGTGGGGTCCTGCTCCTGGCCGCGGGCAGCCTGGGAGGCGAGTGGGCCGGCTTCGAGCTCGCGGCGGTCTCCCTGCGGTCCGCGCTGTCGCTCGGCTACCTGATGGTGTTCGGATCGCTGTTCGCGTTCGTGGCGTACGTGTACCTGCTGCGCGCGACGACGCCGGCCCGGGTGGGGAGCTACGCGTACGTGAACCCGGTCGTGGCCGTCCTCATCGGATGGGCGGCGGCCGGCGAGCCCGTGACGGGCCGCACGCTCGTGGCGGCCGCCATCCTCCTCACGGGCGTGGCGCTCATCGTGAGCCGCCGCCGACCGCGCGGGTGGGAGCGCGGCCCGGCCGCCGGACCGGCCCGCGCCCCGTCGGCCGCTGCCTCCGCGCCCCCGGGCACGGAAGCCCCGGCCGCGGTCTGCCGGGCCTGCACGGGCTGAGCGCCCGGGGTCCTCGCGCGACGAGCCGCTGCGCCGCCCGACGAAACCGGCCGCCGGAGCTCCGCGTAGGGAGCACGAGGAGACACCGGGGACCTTGCGGCGGCCGCGGCGGGCGGGCGGTGGTCCGGTCCCTTCCGCGAAAGAGAGGCCAGGCGATGGGATTCCTTCTGCACATACTGCTCACGTCGCTGCTCCTGATGGTCGTGGCGAAATTCGTGACGGGATTCGAGGTGGACAGCTGGGGCGCGGCGATCGTCGGGGCCCTGGTCCTCGGATTCGTGAACGCGGTCGTGAAGCCGATCGCCGTATTCCTGTCGCTTCCCGTGACGATCCTCACGCTCGGGCTCTTCCTCATCGTCGTGAACGCGGCGATGCTGTGGATCATGGCCGCCGTCGTTCCCGGCGTCCGACTCCGGACCTTCGGCGCCGCGCTCTGGGCCGGCCTTCTGCTCTCCATCCTGAGCTCGATCCTGTACCGGATTCTGTAGCGGGCGCGCCGCCCGCGGCCTATCTTCCCAGCGCCTGTCTCCCACCCCGATCGGGGATTGGGGAGAACGAGAGGACGAACCGGGAGGTGAGGATGGGAAGCAGGCGGAGGGCGGTGATGGCCGCCACGGGACTCGGTATCGGGCTCACCGCGGCGGCGACCACCGCGGCGGCGCAGGAGCTCGAGCAGGTCTGGGAGACGGAGGCCCTCCTCCGGGTTCCGGAGTCCGTGGCGTGGGACCCCGCGCGGCACGTCCTGTACGTCTCGAACATCGCGGGTGACTTCCAGACGAAGGACGGCGTCGGCTTCGTGTCCGTGCTCACGCCCGAGGGCGAGATCCGGGACCTCGAATGGGTGGACGGCCTGAACGCCCCGAAGGGCCTCGCCGTCTCCGGTGACCGCCTGTACGTGGCGGACATGGACGAGCTCGTCGAGATCGACATCCCGCACGCGAAGATCGTCGCCCGCCACCGGCCCGAGGGCGCGCAGTTCCTGAACGGGATCGACGTCGCGCCGGACGGCTCCGTCTACGTCACGGACAGCTTCGCGGCGCGCATCTACCGCCTGCGGCACGGCGAGGTCGAGACCTGGTTCGCGGACCCGGCGCTGGGCGGGATCAACGGCATCATCGCGGAGGCGGGCCGGCTGGTGAGCGGCTCGTTCCAGAGCGGCGGCGTGTGGGAGATCGATCTCGGGACGAAGGCCGTCCACCCGCTGGCCGAAGGACTCGGGGCCTTCGACGGGATCGTCAGCGACGGCGAGGGCGGCTACTTCCTCTCCGACTGGGCGGGCCGCGTGTTCGCGTCCGATCTCTCGGGACCCGAGGCCGCGCCGGAGACTCTGCTCGACACGCGAGAGGCCTCGAAGAGCGCCGCGGACATCGAGTACGTGCCTTCCCTCGAGCTGCTTCTCGTGCCGACCTTCGGGGCGAACCGGGTCACGGCGTACCGGCTGAAGGACTAGGACCGAGCCGGGGGG
>JBHHZD010000033.1:0-28104 GCA_046757885.1 Gemmatimonadota bacterium | reverse complement strand
GCCCGCGATGCGGGGTGGAGCAGTCTGGTAGCTCGTCGGGCTCATACCCCGAAGGTCGCGGGTTCGAAGCCCGCCCCCGCTATTGAGCCGCGGCGCCGCGGCGCCGGACGCCGGCCGGGGTTCCCTCCGGCCGACTTTTTTCGGGGCAGGGTAGCTCAGTCTGGTCAGAGCGGGGGACTCATAAGCCCTAGGTCGCGGGTTCGAATCCCGCCCCTGCCATCCGCCTCTCAGCCCAGCCGATCTCGCTTGTTCGCGCAGTCCGGGCACAGGCCCTGCCGGTGGGCGGAGCGTCGCCCGGTGGGTGGGGCCACGAAATCCCGGCGCGGGCCGTCCGCCTTCAGGTGATCTTCGCCCCGCCGGCGCTCGCCGAATTCGCGGTAGCAGGACGGACAGGTGAAGTAACGCTCCTCGGACACGGGGCCGCTCCTCGTCGCTCGTTGCGTGCAGGAATGTGCTGATTGCCGGAGCGGGGAACGCGGCTTCCGGCCCGGGGGTTCCGGCAGCGGGTGGGGACGGCGTCCCAGGGGGCTCGACGGACTCGCGCGGCCGGAGAGGGCCCGGAGCTCAGCTGCGGTCGCGCTTCTCCGCGCAGTCGGCACAGAGGCCCTGCCGATTCGTGACCCGGCGGCCCGTCGGGGGAGCGAGCACGTCCGGACGCCGATCCTCCTGCATCGGTTCCTCGCCGCCGCGCCGCTCCACGAACTCCCTGTGACACACGGTGCAGGTGAAGTAGCGGTCTTCCTCGTTCATGGAGCCTCCCGATCGGGTCGCCATGTGCATCGCCCGGGACAAACTGCAGGGCGAAGCCCCACACGCGCCATACGCGTACGCCGCATGAGTCGGCGGACCGGAAGCGGGCGAGAGGCCCGGGGACCTTTTCGGGCCGTCGTCTGTTTACAGGGGAAAAGCCGGCCTCGGGGCCGCCAACACAACACGACCGGAGCCCTCGATGCTGATCCGCAGGCCCCCGGACATTCCGTCCTCGGAGATCACGCCGAAGGCGGCGTACATGAACCGGCGCCACTTCATCGGCCGCACGGCCCGCCTGTCCGCGGCGGCCGCCGTGGCCCCCGGCCTGCTGCTCGACCCGTGGACGGCCGGCGCGCGCGGGCAGGGGCAGGAGAAGCCCGACTTCAGCCGCTTGCGCTCGGAGCTGGGTGAGCCTCTCACACCGTACGAGGACGTGACGACGTACAGCAACTTCTACGAGTTCGGGACGGCGAAGGGAGACCCGGCGAGAAACGCCCGGGGCTTCAGGTCGCGACCCTGGTCCATCCGGGTGGAGGGCCACGTGAGGAAGCCGGCCACCTACGAACTCGACGACTTTCTGGCTCCCCATCGCCTCGAGGATCGGGTCTACCGGCTCCGCTGCGTCGAGGCGTGGTCGATGGTCATCCCGTGGCGGGGCTTTCCGCTCGCCGACCTCATCGCCCGCGTGGAGCCCACGAGCCGGGCCCGCTTCGTCGAGCTCACGACCCTGCACGATCCCGAGCGCATGCCCGGTCAGCGCCGCCGGGTGCTCGACTGGCCCTACGTCGAGGGGCTCCGCCTGGACGAGGCGATGCACCCGCTCACGCTGCTCGCCACGGGGGTGTACGGCGAGGACCTCCCGCCCCAGAACGGCGCGCCGCTGCGGCTCGTCGTGCCGTGGAAGTACGGCTTCAAGAGCGTGAAGTCCATCGTCCGCATCCGCTTCGTCGACACGATGCCGCGCACCACGTGGGCCGTGGCCGCGCCCCGGGAGTACGGCTTCTACGCGAACGTGAACCCGGACGTCGACCACCCGCGCTGGAGCCAGGCGCGGGAGAGACGCCTGGGCAAGTTCCGCAAGCAGAGGACGCTCATGTTCAACGGGTACGCGGACCAGGTCGGCCACCTCTACGCGGGCATGGATCTGCGGAGGGATTTCTGAGCGCGCGGGCGGGGTCGCGGCGGCGGCCATGGAGCGCGGCCGTGTGGCTCGCGGGCGCCGCGCCCGTCGCCTGGCTCGCCGTGCGCGCCGTGCGCGGAGACCTCGGCGCGAATCCCATCGAGGAGGTGCTCCACCGGCTCGGTTGGTGGGGGCTCGTCTTCCTGTGTCTCACGCTCGCCGTCACGCCCGTGCGCCGGATCACGCGCCGGCCCGGGCTCAGCCGGCTCCGGCGGCCGCTCGGGCTCATCGGGTTCGGATACGTCGCTCTCCATTTCCTCGCCTACCTGGGCCTGGACCAGTTCTTCGACTGGCCGTACATCCTCGAGGACGTGATCGAAAGGCCGTACATCATCGCGGGCTTCAGCGGATTCCTCATCCTCACGGTGCTGGCCGTGACCTCGACTCGGGGGTGGATCCGGCGATTGGGCCCCCGGTGGCGGAAGCTCCACCGGCTCCTGTACGTGGCGGTGCCGCTCGGCGTCCTCCACTACTACTGGCAGGTGAAGGCGGACACACGGGAGCCGCTCGTGTTCGCGGCCGTGCTCGGGCTTCTCCTGGCCGTCCGCCTGCTGCTCGCCAGGACGGGCCGGCGCGTCTTGCCGGACTCCCGGAGGTCTCCTATGATCCGCCGCACGATGCGCATGGGACGCGCGCGCGAGGCCTGAACGGAAGGCGCCTCCCCAACCCGAGCGAGGAGAGAGAATTGCCGGTCAGCTTCAAGCTCCTGCTGCTCGTGACGCTGATTCCGGTCGCCGGAATCATCGCCGCGCTCGTGGCGGCGAACCTGCCGAGCCGCCGCCCGGACGAGTAGCGCCCGGACGCCGGCGCCCCGCGCGACTCCGCGCGTGGTGCGCGGCTCTGGCTCCAGGGCGGGAAATCTCCGCACCCTTCCGCTACATTGAGGGCATGACCACGATCATGGTCCGCCTCACGGGCGAGGTCGCGACGAAGGGACGCCGGACGCGCCGCCGGTTCCAGAAGGCCCTCGTGCGAAACATCCGCGGCGCCTGCCGCTCGGCCGGCATCGAGGCCGAGGTGGCGGACGAGTGGAGCCGCCTGTTCGTTCGGTCGGAGGACGACGGCGTGGAGGACGTCCTGGCGCGGGTGTTCGGGATCAGCTCGTACTCGACCGTTGAGGCGGAGTGCGAGGCGGACCTGAAGGCGATCGTCCGCACGGGGCGCGAGCTGTTCGCGGAGCGCGTGCGAGGCCATACGTACGCCGTGCGGGCCCGGCGCTCGGGCACCCACTCCTTCTGCTCCCAGGACGTGCGCGAGAGGCTCGGGGCGGCGCTGAACCCCGGCGCCCGCGTGGACCTCCGGCGACCCGAGGTCGAGGCGTGCGTGGAAGTGCGGGACGACAGGGCCCTCCTGTACTCGCAGACTGTCCGGGGACCGGGCGGGCTCCCGCTGGGCGTCGAGGGAAAGGCCGTGTGCCTGATCTCCGGCGGGTTCGATTCCGCCGTCGCGGCCTGGATGGTCCTGCGACGCGGGGTCGCGCTCGACTACGTGTTCTGCAACCTCGGCGGGGCCGCCTACCGTCGGATGGCGGTGGACGTGGCTCGCGTCGTCGCGGACCTGTGGAGCCACGGAACGCGGCCGCATATGCACGTGCTGGACTTCGGTCCCGTCGTCGCGGACCTGCGGCGGGCGGGCCGGCCCGCGCTCCTGCAGGTTCTCCTCAAGCGGCAGATGGTGCGGGCCGCCTCGCGCATCGGCACCGAGATCGGGGCGGATGCGATCGTGACGGGGGAGGCGGTGGGCCAGGTGTCGTCGCAGACGCTCGCGAACCTGCGCGCGATCGAGAGTGCCGCGGCACTCCCGATCCTGCGGCCGCTCGTCGGGTTCGACAAGGAGGAGATCATCCGGCGCTCGAAGGAGATCGGAACGCACGAGCTGTCCGCGCGCGTGCGGGAGTATTGCTCGATCACGGAGGGCCATCCCGCGACGGCCGCGCGGGTCGAGGTCGTGGAGCGCGATGAGGGCAATCTGGACCCGGCCGTCCTCGAGCGGGCGCTCGAGGAGGCGCAGACCTTCAACCTCCGGGACGCGGATCCGGCGGCCTGCGCGGGGGCGAGCCTGTTCCTCGAGAACGTGCCGCCCGATGCCGTCGTCATCGACACGCGCGATGCGGAGCCGTTTCGCGGCTGGCACTGGCCGGGAGCCGTGCGGCGGCCGTTCGAGGAGCTGATGCGGAGCCACCGCGACCTGGACCGCGAGCGCAGCTACCTGCTCGTGTGCGAGCAGGGCTTGAAGAGCGCTCAGGTCGCGGAGCGGATGCAGGCCGACGGCTACGAGGCGTACAGCTTCCTCGGCGGGGTCCCGCGCCTCCGGCGGCTGGCGGCCCGGGCGGGGGCGGGGAGCGGTGGGATGTCGGAGGCCGGCGAATGAGCGAGACCGCGGCCCACGCAGCCGGCCGGCTGGAGCTCATCCGGGCCGGCGGAGGCCCGCCGGCCCACGTGGCCGTGATCATGGATGGCAACGGCCGCTGGGCGGCGGAGCGCGGCATGCCCCGGTGGATGGGCCACCGCGAGGGGATGAAGGCCGTGCGCGAGACGGTGGAGGGGGCCCTCGAGGTGGGGCTCGCCTACCTGACGCTGTATGCGTTCTCGCAGGAGAACTGGAACCGGCCGGAGGACGAGGTCGCGGCGCTCATGGAGCTGCTGCGGGAGTACGTGGCCAGCGAGACGGAGGAGCTTCGGGAGCAGGGGGTCCGAGTGCGTGTGTTCGGAGAGCGCGAGAAGCTCGGAGCCGCGGCCGGGGAGGCCGTCCGGGATCTGGAGGAGCGCACGGCCGGCGGCGAACGGCTGCAGCTGAACCTGGCGATCAGTTACGGCGGGAGGGCGGAGATCGTGGACGCGGCACGGCGCCTCGCGCGGGCGGCCGGCGCCGGGGCCCTGGATCCAGCCGCGATCGATGAAGCCCGCTTCGCCGCTGAGCTCCAGACCGCCGACTGGCCGGACCCGGATCTTCTCGTCCGCACGTCGGGAGAACGGCGCATCTCGAACTTCCTCCTGTGGCAGATCGCGTACGCCGAGCTGTTCGTGACGCCCGTGCTGTGGCCGGACTTCACGCGCTCGGACCTGTACGAGGCGATCCTGGACTACCAGCGCCGCGAACGCCGCTTCGGAGGCGTGAGCGCGTGAGGGCGTCCCGTGGGCTCTGATCTGCCGCGCCGCCTCGGCGTCGCCGCGATTGGGATTCCCCTCTCGGCGCTCGTCGTCTACGTGGGTGGGGTCCCGTTCGCGGCCGGACTCGGGCTCCTCGCGCTCATCGCCACCTGGGAGCTGGGCCGCATGCTCCGGACGCGGGGGCATCGGATGGTGACCCCGCTCGCGATGGCGGGCGCCGCGGGCTTTCCCCTGGCGGTCCTGTGGTTCCAGGCCCCGGGGGCCTGGCTCGTCACGGCGGCGCTCGTCATCACGGCGGCCGGCACGGCCGCGCTGCGCGTGCGCCCGGCCGAGGGTCCCTTCGTGGCGACGGCGCTCACGGTCGTCGGGGCCCTGTACCTGGGCGGGCTCCTCAGCTTCGGCGTGCCGCTCCGGGAGCACCTGGTGAGCGGTCGGGCCCAGGGCACGCTCCTGTTCTTCTTTCCCGTCCTCGTCACGTGGGCCTCGGATACGGCGGCGTATTTCGGCGGTCGGCGCTTCGGAAGGCGTCGGCTCGCGCCCGTGGTGAGTCCGAACAAGACCGTCGAGGGAGCCGTGGCGGCGCTGCTCGCGGGACCGATCGTGGCCGTCGCGTTCGGCTTGTGGATTCTCCCGAAACTCGGGCAGCTCGGGCCCGGCGTCCTCCTGCTCCTCGGCCTGCTCGTCTCCGCCGCAGCCATCGTCGGAGACCTGGCCGAATCCGCCCTGAAGCGCGAGTGCGGGGTGAAGGACGCATCGAACCTCCTTCCCGGCCACGGCGGACTCCTGGACCGGCTGGACTCGCTCCTGTGGACGATTCCCATCGCGTATCTCACCCTGCGGGCCCTGGGCTAAGCATGGAGAGGACGGGCGTCGTCGTGCTGGGGGCGACGGGCTCGATCGGTCGCTCGACGCTGCGGGTCCTGTCGCGCCACGCCAACCGCTTCCGGGTCGTGGGGCTGGGCGCCGGACGCCGGGGCGCAGAGCTCGATGCGCTCGCCGGCGAGTTCAAGCCGGAGTTCGTCGTTCTCGCCCGCGATCCCGACGGACGGGAGGCGCCGGCGTGGGGGGGCGAGTGGCGTTACGGACCCGGGGCGGTTGCGGAGGCGGCAGAAGATCCGAGGGCCGAGATCGTGGTGAACGGGCTCGTGGGATTCGCCGGCCTGGAGACGACGCTCCGGGCCCTTCGGGCGGGGAAGCGGCTCGCCCTGGCGAACAAGGAGTCTCTCGTCGTGGGCGGGGAGCTCGTGCTCGAGGCCCTGCGCGACGGCGGCGGCGAGCTCGTGCCGGTGGACAGCGAGCACAGCGCGATCCACCAGTGTCTGGCGGGGCGCCCGGCGGACGAGGTACGGCGCCTGATCCTCACGGCTTCGGGCGGGCCGTTCCGGGCGCTCCCCGAGGGCGACTTCGGATCGATCCGCGCCGAGGAGGCGCTGGAGCACCCCACCTGGAGCATGGGGGACAAGATCACGATTGACTCGGCCACGCTGGCCAACAAAGCGCTCGAAGTCATCGAGGCCCACCTCCTGTTCGGGGTGCCGTACGACGCGATCGAGGTCGTGGTCCATCCCGAGTCCATCGTGCACTCGATGGTCGAGTTCCGGGACGGCTCGACCCTCGCGCAGCTCGGACACCCCACGATGGAGGTGCCGATCCTGTACGCGCTCGGCCTCCCGCACCGACTGGCCGATGCCTTTCCTCCGTTCGATCCGATCGCCGCGAGCCCGCTCACGTTCGAGGCACTGCGGCGCGAGGCGTTCCCCATGTTCGACCTCGGCGTGGCGGCCGGCCGCGACGGTGGAGACCGGACGACGGTGTACAACGCGGCGAACGAGATCGCCGTGCTCGCCTTCCTGGACGGCCGGCTCTCCTTCCCCGGCATCGCGGAGGCCGTCCGGCGGACGCTCGCGTCCTGCCCGAGGGCGGACGTGGCATCGCTCGAGGCGCTGGAGGCGGCGGATGCCCGGGCGCGGGCGACGGCCGAGGCGGAAGTCTGCGCCGTGGCTGGCGAGGCCCGGCCGGCGGCGCCCGGGAACCTGCCTCCATCTCGGGGGTGACATCTCGCCGATGCGCAGGCGCCCATTCCCGATGGAGAGACGATGCTGGTAACGATTCTCGCGACGATCGTCGTGCTCGGCGTGCTCATCCTCATCCACGAGCTCGGGCACTTCTGGGCCGCGAAGGCCGTGGACATCGAGGTGCCGCGCTTCTCCATCGGCTTCGGACCGAAGCTGTTCGGGTTCCGACGGGGCGAGACGGAGTACGTCGTGGCGGCGATCCCGCTCGGCGGCTACGTGAAGATGGTCGGGATGGCCGACGAGGAGGCCACGAGCCCGCTGGAGGGAAGCGCTGAGGAGCCGCCGCGCGAGCCGTCCGAGCGGGACTTCGACGCGAAACCGCTCTGGGCCCGCTTCCTCGTCGTCCTGGGCGGCGTCACGATGAACTTCGCGTTCGCCGTCGTCGCCTTCGCGCTCGTCGCCCGCGCGCACGGCGTGCAGATCCCGCTCGTGCGGGACGTGAGCCCGGGCATGCCGGCCGCGGAAGCCGGCATCCGGTCGGGGGATGTGATCCTGAGCATCGACGGCACCCGGGTCCGCGATGCGGGCGAGGTCGTGTCGAGCGTGCAGGGGCGGGCGGGCGACGAGCTCGCGATCCGGCTGCGCCGGGGCGGCGAGGAGCTCACGACCCGGCTCACGCCGGCGACCGTGCGCGAGTTCAGCGAACTCGCGAAGGACAGCGTGAGTCTCGGCAAGATCGGGATCGAGCTCGGGGGGCCGGAGGCCGTGCGGTCGCTCAGCTGGGCGGAGGCCACGGCGGCCGGCTTTCACCGGAGCGTGTTCTGGGTGCGAGCCATTGGAGACGTGGGCCGCCAGCTCGTGCGTGGCCGCTCGTCGGCACGGGACCTGGGCGGTCCCATCCTCATCGGTCAGCTCTCCGGGGAGTTCGCGCGCGCGGGCTTCTGGGAGTTCCTGTCCTTCATGGCGATCATCAGCGTGAACCTCGCCGTGCTGAACCTCCTCCCCATTCCGGTCCTGGATGGGGGGCACGTCGTGTTCCTCGTCGTGGAGGCCGTGCGGGGCCGGGCCGTGAGCGTGGAGCAGCGACTGCGCTTCACTCAGATCGGCATGCTGGTCGTCGTCGGCCTCATGGTGTGGGCCTTCGCGAACGACATCCTGCGCCTGCTTCGCTGACGCGAGCCGCGGCGCGGCCTCGTCCCCGGCCGCGCGCGGGCGCTCAGGGCAACAGAGACAACTGGCGGACGCCGCGGGCCCGGTCGACGAGGCCACCCACGTCGTGGACCTCGGATGGGCCGGCCGGCTCGGCCACGAGCAGGCGCCCGCGGAACGAGGTTCCGCGAAGCCCTGCCTCCACCACCGCCCGCGCGAGGGCGGTCTCGTTGCACTCCTCGCTCAGGTGCGCGAGCAGGAGCCCGCCCAGGTCCGGATGCGCGAGCTCGGCCGCGAGCTCGGCCGCGAGTCGGTTCGAGAGGTGGCCGCGGCTCCCTCCGATGCGCTGCTTCACGGACCACGGGTACGGGGACGCGCGGAGACGCCCCTCGTCGTGGTTCGCCTCCAGCACCAGGAAATGACAGCCCGACAGGGCGCTGCGCACGGGCGTCGTGGCCCGGCCGAGGTCCGTGGCGACGGCCGTTCGGAGGCCGGTCGAGGGCTCCTCCACGACGACCGCGACGGGATCCGCCGCGTCGTGGCAGGTTCGGACGGGGTGCACGATCGCCTCTCCGAGCCGAAAGCGGCGCTCCGGCTCGATGACCGTCACGGCCTCGGAGCCCCGGAGGAGCGAGGCGCACGCGGATGCGGTGCCCGCCGTGAGGAAGAGAGGCCAGCCCCAGCGCCGCGCGGCGACGCCGATCCCCTCGGCATGGTCGCGGTGCTCGTGCGTGACGACGACGCCCCGGATGCGGGCCGGCGCGATCCCGAGGCCGTCCAGCCGACGCTCGAGCCCCGCGCCGCTGAAGCCGGCGTCCACGAGGAGCGCCGTGCCATCGGACTCCACGAACACGGAGTTGCCCCGGCTCCCGCTCCCCAGGGACGCGACCTTCAAGAGGCCATCCGCCCGTCCATCGCCGCGTCCCACACGTCGCCGAGCCAGCGAGCGAGGGAGGGAGACCAGTCCACGTCCCGGCGCCCCATCACGGTGCGCGCCGTCTCCAGGAACGCATCGCGCCGGAAGGCGGGCGAATCCTCGGCGCCGCCCCAGCTGAACGGTGGGACCCACTTCGGGGGCCGCGTGGCCCCGAACACGTTCGCGCCGGCGCCCACGACCGCCCCGGTGTCGAACAGGGTGCCGATCGCCGACTTCACGTGGTCCCCGAGCAGGCACCCCATCTTGCGAAGCCCCGTGTCCGTTCCGTCCCCGGGGCCGCCCAGCCGAACCTGGCCATAGTTGTTCTTCAGATCGCTGTTCGTCGTGAGGGCGCCGAGGTTCACCCAACGCCCCACGTACGCGTGCCCGAGGAACCCATCGTGAGCCTTGTTCGAGTAGCCGAGCACGATCGAGTGCTCGATCTCCCCTCTTAGATGGGAGCGAGGACCCGCCGACAGCGAGGCGATGGATCCGCCGAGGAGGCGGCTCCCGGACGCCGCGAACAGCGGGCCCGTGAGCCTCGCACCGGAGCGCACGAGCACGCCGTCGCCGAGCCGGATCGGACCGTCCGTGAGGTCCAGGACGACGCCGGGCTCGAGGGTCGCGCCGTCGCCGAGTCGGAGAGATTCCCGGCCCAGGACGTGGACGCCGGCGGGCGGCTCTGCCGATTCGGTGGAATTCGCGTCGCGATCCGCCGCCAGGTCGGCCGCGAGCCGGTCGGCGTTCTGGTCCACGAGCGTCCACGGCCCCGGCACGAGGCTGCCACCGATCTCCCGTCCCGCGGACCCGGGCAGCTCCGCGGGATCGAGGAGCAGGTCGGGCGAGGGCGGCTCGGCGCCTGCGGGCACGAGCCAGCCCGCGACTTCGTCCCCGGAGGTCAGCGTGAGGGGTCCGTCGTCCTCGAGCGCGAGCGGGCCGTCGTGGGGCACGAAACGCGCGCACAGGATGACCCTGGCCTCGCCGGCCGGCTCCAGCCGCCGCTCGCGCACGGGCGGGGCCCCCGGCTCTGCGAAGGCCGTGAGCCACGGGCGGCTCAGCGCGGCCGAGGCGGCGAGGCCGAGGGCCCGCTCGATGCGTTGCCGCAGGAGCATGGCGCCGTACAACAACTCGCCCGCGGGTCGCGTCGCGGCGAACGGCCGCCAGGCGTCGGCGGTGCGGTCGTCGAACAGCAACAGCTTCACGTGGCCTCCTCCCCTTCGAGCTTCGCCAGGAGCCGCTTCAGGTCGCCGGCCCGCTCGCGCGTCGTCACGAACGTCCGGTCTCCGCTCTGCACGACCACGAGCCCGTCCACGCCGTAGAGCGTGACGCGACCGTTCTCGGACCACACGATGTTGTCCCTCGATTCCACGGTCGCGGCATCGCCGACGACGGCGTTTCCCTCGCCGTCCAGCTCGCGGGTTCGGGTGAGCGCCGCCCACGTGCCCACGTCGTCCCACTCGAACGCGGCCCGCACGACCCCCACGCGATCCGCCCGTTCCAGAACGCCCACGTCCACACTGATGGCCGTGCAGCGCGCGAAGAACCCGTCCGCATCTCCCGCCTCGAGCGCCGGGAGGCCTCCCGCCATCTCGGGGCTGAACGTCCGGACGGCCTCGAGCAGGGCCGCCGCCCGCCAGACGAAGATCCCGCTGTTCCACAGATGTCGGCCGGAGGAAGCATAGGCACGGGCGTCCGCGAGCTGCGGCTTCTCGACGAAGCGAACGACCTCGTGCGCGCCCGGAGCGAGCTCGCGCCCGACCTCGACGTAGCCGTATCCCGTCTCCGGACGGGTCGGCGTCACGCCCAGGCAGTACAGGCGGCCTTCCTCCGCCCGGGCCGCGTCCACGGCCCGGAGCACGGTGTCCCGGAAGCCGTCCAGCGGGGAGATGACGTGGTCGGCGTGAAGCGAGACCATGACCGAGCCGGGCTCCCGGGCCTCCGCGTAACCGGCGGCCCGCGTGAGGACGGGGCCCGTGCCGGGGAGAGGTGGCTCGAGCAGGAAGTGATCCTCGGTCAGGGAGGGAACGGCCCGTCGAATGGGCGCCACGAGCTCGCGGGACGACAGGATGCGTGTGCGATCCAGCCCGACGAGCTCGACGGCTCGCTCGACGGTGTCCACGATGAGCGGGCGGGGCCCGCCGAGCGGCAGCAGCTGCTTGGGTCGGTCCGGCCTCGACGCGGGCCAGAACCGGGAGCCGATGCCGCCCGCGAGGATGAACGCGAAGCCATCGACGCGCTCCGCTCCGGCTCGGCCCCTTGAATCCATGGCCGCAAAGGTAACACGTGCCTCCCCGCGCGGGCAGGGCGGTGCGGACTTCCGCGGTCTCCGTGGCCGCCCGCCATCGACCACGGCGGGGTGGTGCGGTCTATGTCATTGTTCGAAAACGGCTTATGTTGCTTGACACCCGTCCGCTTCCGGCGGCATTATGCACGCGGCATGAATAGCGCACCGACGAAGGCCCGCCCGAGGGGCCAGATGACCCGAGCGATGCTCCTCCTGATCGCGGCCGGCGCCGCCGCGTGCGGAGATCCGTTCCAGGTCACACTGATCCCGAATCCCGACACACCGACGGAGTTCACGCTGGCCGACTTCAACCGGGGGCCCCTCGAGGATCCACCGGCGTTCGATCTGCTCAGCGGGGGGGACGCGGTGCGGACCGACCAGGTTCCGGGCTGGGACTTCGTGTTCGTGATCACGCCGGCCGGGAACGCCCAGTTCTGGCCCCGCGGCCAGATCGTCTCCGGGCGGACCGATGCCGGCCTCCAGCTCGTGTCGGGCACGTTCGACGGTCTGGACGTCGCCCCCGCCACGGGGTACAAGAAGGCGGGATCGATCCCGCTCGCGGTCGGGGACGTCATCGCTGTCGTGAGCCGGAGCGATCCGACGTTCGGCGGCCTGCGCTGCCGGCACTACGCGAAGCTCGAGATCCTCGACCTGGACCTGTCCGCTCTCACGGTGACCTTCCAGATCCTCATCAATCCCAACTGCGAGCAGCGATCCCTAAAGCCGGGCGATCAGGAGGCGATCTAGGGGCTTGCTCGAGGAGGAGCGCGCTACGTGCTCGACCTGAAGGCGATACGGGCCGACTACGAGGGCGCGCGGGACGCCCTCGCCCGGCGGGCGGATGCGGGCGTGTTGGACGAGCTGGACGCGTGCCTCGCGCTCGACGATCGACGGCGCGACCTCATCGGCCGGGTCGAGGTCCTCAAGGCGAGGCGCAACGAGGTCTCCCGCCTCATCGGCGAGCGCCGCGGGCGCGGCGAGCAGGCGGAGGACGAGATCTCCGACATGCGGGAGGTCGGGGAGCAGATCCGGGCCCTGGACGCCGAGCTGGCGGAGGTCCGCTCGCGCCTGGACGAGGGACTGCTGCGCCTCCCGAATCTCCCGGACGCGCGGGTGCCCCCGGGGGGTGAGGACGACTACGAGATCGTCGCCGAGCACGGGGAGGTCGGGGAAGGCGGAAAGCCGGCCACGGCACACTGGGACCTCGGCGAGCGGCTCGGGGCTCTCGACCTCGAGCGGGGAGCCCGGATCGCGGGCTCCGGCTTTCCGCTCCTGTGGGGCGCCGGGGCGCGTCTGGCCCGGGGCCTCGTGGACTTCATGCTCGATCTTCACACGGCCGAGCACGGCTACGTCGAGGTCTCCCCGCCGTATCTCGTGAACCGCGCGTCCCTGACGGCGACGGGCCACCTCCCGAAGTACGAGGAGGACGTGTACCGGACGGCGGCGGACGACCTGTTCCTCGTTCCGACCGCCGAGGTGCCGCTCACGAACCTCCACCGCGACGAGATCCTGGCCGAGGCGGACCTCCCCCTCGCCTACGTCGCGTACACGCCCTGCTTCCGCCGGGAGGCGGGCGCGGCCGGGCGGGACACCCGCGGACTCCTGCGGGTCCATCAATTCGACAAGGTCGAGCTCGTCCGTTTCTGCGCGCCGAACGAGTCGGAGGCGGAGCTCGAGCTCCTGACCCGCCACGCGGAGGTCGTCCTCCAGCGGCTGGAGCTCCCCTACCGCCGCATCCTGCTGGCGGCGGGCGACCTCGGCTTCGCGAACGCGATCACGTACGATCTCGAGGTCTGGTCGGCCGGCGTGGGCCGGTGGCTGGAGGTCTCGAGCTGCTCGAGCTACACGGACTACCAGGCGCGTCGCGCAGGGATCCGGTTCCGTCCGGCCGTTGGGGGCGGGACCCGGTTCGTGCACACGCTGAACGGGTCCGGCGTCGCCCTGGCCCGGACGATCGTCGCGCTCCTGGAGAACAACCAGGAGGCGGACGGCGGCGTGCGGATCCCGGCCGCCCTCCAGCCGTACGTGCGGGCCGAGCGACTGGACCCCCCGTGAGCCGCCGGCTCCTTCCGGTCGCGATCGCGGGGGCGTTCACGGCCATCCTCCTCTCGTTTCTCCTCTACACGAGGCAGATGGCGCGGGAGCTGCGACGCGACGCGGCCGCCTTCAGCCGCATCTACTTTCGCGTCGTCCAGGCCACGACGGGCCCGCAGGGCTGGACGCCGGAGCGGGAGTTCGAGCTGCTGCAGGAGCTCTATGCGCTCCAGGTGCCGGTCGTGCAGACGGACCTCGAGGGCACGCCGACCGGGGCCGTGAATCTCCCGTTCGAGGCGAACCTGCTCGATTCCGCGTCCGTCGCGCGCGTCCGGGCCTACGCGGAGGAGCTGGATGCGCTCAACGCGCCGCTCGTGGAGCCGGAGAGCAGGTTCGAGATTCACTTCGGCGAGCCCCTGTTCCTGCGGCGCCTGAAGTGGATCCCGTGGCTTCAGGCAGCCCTGCTGCTCGCCGTGGTCTCGAGCGGCGTCTGGATGATCCGGACGTCCTTCCGGAGCGAGCGTGAGCGGATCTGGACCGCGATGGCGCGGGAGTCCGCGCACCAGATGGGAACGCCGCTGAGCTCCCTCGTGGGCTGGCTCGAGCAGGTGGAGGAGGGAACGGGCGCCGACGCCGATGGCCTGGATCCGGTGGCCGAGATGCGCACGGACGTGGAGCGGCTCCAGAAGGTCTCCCGGCGGTTCGAGCTCATCGGGCGTGTGCCCGCTCTCGAGCCGGTGGATGTGGGCCGGGTCCTGGAGCGCCTGGGCCGGTATTTCTCGGCCCGGCTGCCGTCCCTCGGAAGTCGCGTGCGCCTCGCGATCGAGGTGCCCCCGGGGGCGGGCACCGTGACGGGAAATGCGACGCTGCTCGAGTGGGTGTTCGAGAACCTGATCAAGAACGGCCTCGACGCGCTCGCCGGCCGGGAGGGGGAGATCCGGGTCGAGTCTCTCGGCGTGCGGGACGGGAAGGCGGAGTTCCGGGTGGCGGACACGGGCCCGGGCGTGCCCCCCGAGCTGCGGGACACGCTGTTCGACATCGGCACGACGACGAAGGAAGGCGGCTGGGGCGTGGGTCTGTCCCTCGCGAGGCGGATCGTGGTGGACATGCACGGCGGCGATCTCGAGCTCGAGCACCCGGCGGCCGGGGCCAGCTTCCGGATCGGGCTGCCGGTGGCCGGAGGCGCGGCTTGACGTCGCTCGCGCTGAACGAGGAGCAGGCGCGCGCCGTCAACCACGGCGACGGGCCGATCCTCGTGCTCGCCGGCGCCGGATCCGGAAAGACCCGCGTGCTGACGGCACGCGTCGCGCGGCTCATCCAGGAGCTCGGGGTCCCACCCGACGCGATCCTCGCCGTCACGTTCACGAACAAGGCGGCGGGCGTGATGCGGGACCGGATCGAGGAGCTCCTGGGCCACGAGCCCCGGGGCCTTTGGGTGGGCACCTTCCACTCGATCGCGGCCCGGTTGCTGCGCCGGGAAGGGGGCGCGACCGGACGGGGAGCGGACTTCACGATCTACGCGGAGGACGAGTCCCTGCGGGCGCTGAAGCAGGCGATGGAGGACGTGGACCTGGATCCGACGCGCTGGTCGCCGGCATCGCTGAGGGCGCGGATCTCGGATGCGAAGAACGCGCTCCAGCCTCCGGAGGCGATCGAGGACGCGTCGTTCGACCTCCTGTCGCGGGCCGTGGCGTCCGTGTATCCGGCGTACGAGAGGATCCTCGCGCGGTGCAACGCGCTCGACTTCGACGATCTCCTCGTCCACACGGTCCACCTCCTCGAGGACGTCGAGGGGGTGGGCGATCGCTACGCGCGCCGGTTCCGGCACGTGCTCGTGGACGAGTACCAGGACACGAACCACGCCCAGTACCGCATGATCCGGCGTCTCGCGCGCGGGCACGGGAACGTGTGCGTCGTGGGCGACGACGACCAGTCGATCTACGGCTGGCGGGGGGCGGACCTGAGGAACATCCTCGACTTCGAGAAGGATTTTCCCGGCGCGACGGTCGTGCGCCTCGAGCAGAACTACCGATCCACGCAGTCCATCCTGGATGTCGCGAACGCGGTCATCGCCCGGAACTCGGCACGCAAGGAGAAGCGGCTGCGGACGGAGCGCGAGAACGGGGAGCCCGTCGCCCTCGTGCGCCTGCCCGATGAGCGGAGCGAGGCGACCTGGCTCGTGGAGCAGATTCGCCTCGGAGTGGGCGGACATGCGCCCGAGGCCTGCGTCGTCCTCTACCGGACGAACGCGCAGTCACGTCCCTTTGAGGACGCTCTGCGCCGGGCCCGCCTCCCGTACCGGATCGTGGGCGGGGTCCGCTTCTACGAGCGGCGGGAGATCCGGGACATCCTCGCGTACCTCCAGCTGACCGTGAATCCGTCGGACGACACCGCGTTCGCGCGGGCCGCGACGTGGCCGCGACGTGGCGTCGGAACCGTGACGCTCGAGCGCCTGCGGGAAGCCGCCGGCGAGGCGGGGCGCCCGCTGCTCGAGATGGCGGAGGAGGCGGAGGGGATCCGGGGCATGCCGCCGGCCGGGGCCCGGGCCCTGGCGGAATTCGCCGCGGGGATCGCCGCCCTGCGGGAGCTCGCGAGCACCGGGTCCGCGGAGGACGTCGTCCGGGAGTGCATTCGCAGCTTCGGCGTCGTGGCGGCGCTCGAGACGGAGGAGGACGGCGCGGACCGGATCGCGAACGTGACCGAGCTCCTGGCCGCCGCCGCGGCGTTCGATCCGGCCGAGGTGGAGGATCCCGATGCCGGCGCGACGGAGCTCGCGCTCTACCTTCAGTCCGCCGCGCTCCGGACGGACATCGACGACTACGAGGACGAAGCCGCCGGCGTGACGCTCATGACCCTCCACAACGCGAAGGGGCTCGAGTTCCCGGTCGTGTTCGTCACGGGCCTGGAGGATGGCCTGTTCCCGCTCTCGCGGTCGCTCGACTCCGAGGCGGACCTGGAGGAGGAGCGCAGGCTGTTCTACGTGGGCGTGACCCGTGCGCAGGATACCCTGTTCCTGACTCACGCCCGCCGCCGCTGGCGCTACGGCAGCGAGGGGGCGGCGGAGCCGTCGCGCTTCCTGGAGGAGCTGCCGGAGGAGGGCGTGGAGCGCATCGTCGCCGGCCGCCCGTTCCGCGGCCGGGGGCCGCGCCGCGAGCGCGTGCCGGCCTGGAGGCCGCCCGGCCCGACGCCGGCGTTCGCCTGGCGACGCCGCAGCGGCGCCGGGTCTCCCGAAACGGGGGGGATCCGGTACGATTACACCGATTCCCAGGTCCCGCTCGAGATCCAGGTGGGCGCGCGCGTCGTGCACCCCCGGTTCGGCGAGGGAGAGATCGTGGCCGTGAGCGGCCGGGGGCGGGCGACACGGGCGGAGATCGAGTTCGAGAACGGCGGGCGGAAGAAGGTCGCCGTCGCCCACGCGGGTCTCCGCCCCGCCTGAGAGGTAGCGAGGGGAAGGCATGACGAAGGTCGATCTCACACAGGTCCGGCACGTGGCGCGGCTCGCCCGACTCGAGCTCGACGAGACGGAGGTCGAACGGCTGGCGGAAGAGATGTCCGTCATCCTCGGCCACTTCGAGGCCCTCGCCGACGTGGAGGCGGAGGGTTCGAGGCGGCCGGTGGGGCGGGGGCTCGAGACCCGGTTGCGCGCCGACGAGCCGGACCCGGACCCCCTGGCCCGCGCGCCGCAGGCGCTGGCGCCGGAGTGGCGCGACGGCCTGTTCCTGGTCCCGCGGCTCCCGGCCATGGACGCGGCGACGGGGGAGTCCTGATGCGGACGCTGGCCGGGGCCCGGGCGATCATCGGTGGGGACGGCGGCCTGGCCGGAGCGCTCTCGGCCGCGGCACGCGGGAACGAAGCGGCCGACGGGGGCCCGGAGCCCGTCCACGCCTTTCTCTGCACGCGTCCGATCGGCGGCGAGGCCGACGGGCCGACCGACGCGGCCGGGGGATCCGAGGGGGACGCGGGTCCGCTGGCCGGCGTTCCGGTGGGCGTGAAGGACAACCTCTGCACGCTGGATTTCCCGACCACCTGCGGCTCCCGAATCCTGGAGGGCTACCGCTCGCCGTACGAGGCCACGGCTGTTCGGCGGCTCCGCGCCGCGGGTGCGGTCGTATTCGGCAAGACGAACTGCGACGAGTTCGCGATGGGCTCGTCGACGGAGAACAGCGCGTACGGACCCACGCGCAACCCCGTGGCCCGGGACCGCGTGCCCGGCGGGAGCTCCGGCGGCTCCGCGGCGGCCGTGGCGGCGGGTATCGTCCCCGTGGCGCTCGGGTCCTCGACGGGTGGCTCGGTGCGCCAGCCCGCCTCCTTCTGCGGCATCGTGGGCGTCAAGCCCACGTACGGGCGCGTGAGCCGCTACGGGCTCGTCGCCTTCGCCTCGAGCCTGGACCAGGTCGGGGTCCTGGCCGGAGAGGTGCGCGATGCGGCCGTCGTCCTGGAGGCGATTGCGGGGCCGGATGCGCGGGACGCCACGTCGGGGAGCGCGCCACCGCCGAGGGCGGCGGCGCTCCGGGACGTGGAGCTGCGGGGACGCGTGATCGGGATCCCGCGCGAGACGATGGGAGAGGCGCTGGACCCGGAGATCCGCCGCCTGTGCGAGCAGGCGCTGCGGGCGATGGAGAGGGAAGGGGCCGAGCTCCGCGACGTGTCGCTGCCGCACACCGAGGACGCGATCCCCTGCTACTACGTCATCGCGCCGGCCGAGGCCTCGAGCAACCTCGCCCGGTTCGACGGCGTCCGCTACGGATACCGGAGCGCCGACGCGGACGGCCTGACCGCGATGCTCGCGGGAAGCCGGGGAGAGGGCTTCGGCCACGAAGTGAAGCGGCGCATCATGCTGGGCACGTACGCCCTGTCGGCGGGCTACCAGGAGGCCTTCTACAACCGGGCCCAGCGCGTGCGCGCCGCGATCGCGGAAGACTTCGTGCGCGTGTTCGAGGACGGCGTGGACGCGCTGTTCGCCCCGACGACGCCGACGCCCGCCTTCCGCCTCGGCGAGAAGACGGCCGACCCGTACGAGATGTACCTGTCGGACATCTACACGGTCTCCGCGAACCTTGCGGGGATACCGGCGGTCTCGATCCCGATCGGGAACGCGAGCGGACTGCCGGTCGGGGGGCAGTTCCTGAGCCCGGCGTGGGATGAGGAGACGATGCTGGGGCTGGCCGCTCGCCTGGAGGACATTCTCGCCTACCGGCATCCGCTGGCCGGGGAGGGCGGGTGAGCGGCTTCGAGTCGGTCATCGGGATCGAGGTCCACGTCCAGCTTCGGACGGCCACGAAGATGTTCTGCGGTTGCCGGTCGGAGTATGGCGCGCCGCCGAACACGAACGTGTGTCCCGTTTGCCTGGGCCTGCCCGGCGCCCTCCCGGTGCCGAACGCGGCGGCCGTGCGCCTGGCGGTCCGGGCGGCGCTCGCGCTGCGATGCGACGTGCGCCCGACGTCCGCCTTCGACCGGAAGAACTACTTCTATCCGGATCTCCCGAAGGGATACCAGATCACGCAGTTCGCGCACCCGCTAGCGGTGGAGGGGTCGGTGACCATCGACGCGGCCGAGGGAGAGCGCACGGTTCGGATCCGCCGACTTCACGTGGAGGAAGATGCGGGGAAATCCATGCACGACCGGTTCGAGGGGCGGACGGCCGTGGACCTGAACCGGGCGGGCGTGCCCCTCATCGAGATCGTGACGGAGCCCGATCTCCGGACGCCCGCGGAGGCGCGGGCCTACCTCGTGCGCCTGAAGCAGCTTCTCGAGCACTTCGCCGCGGTCAGCGACTGCAACATGGAGGAGGGCAGCCTCCGGGCGGACGCGAACCTTTCGGTCCGACGTGCGGGCGAGTCGCGGCTGGGCACGAAGACCGAGGTGAAGAACCTGAACTCGTTCGCCAACGTCGAAAAGGCGCTGGAGTTCGAGGGGACGAGGC
This sequence comes from Gemmatimonadota bacterium, assembly GCA_046757885.1. GTDB lineage: Bacteria > Gemmatimonadota > Gemmatimonadetes > Palauibacterales > Palauibacteraceae > JBHHZD01. The sequence goes on along the minus strand of JBHHZD010000033.1, from coordinate 8,743 downwards.
AGATCGAGGTGCTCGCGGCGGGGGGCGCCGTGGAGGCCGAGACGCGGCTGTTCGACGCGGCCCGCGGAGAGACGAGGCCCATGCGCGGCAAGGAAGAGGCGTTCGACTACCGGTACTTTCCGGAGCCGGATCTGCCGCTGCTTGTGCTGAAGCCGGGCCTCGTCGAGGCCGTGCGGGCGGAGCTCCCCGAGATGCCCGACGTCGTCCGGGCGCGGTTCATGGACCGGCACGGGCTGTCGCGCTACGACGCGGACCTGCTGGCCGGGACGCCCGCCCGGGCCGCGTATTTCGAGGCCGTCGTGGGCGATCGGGAGCCCGAGTTCGCGAAGACGGCGGCGAACCTCCTGATGGGCGAGATCGCGGCGGAGCTGAACCGCAGGGCGGACGGCTCGGCGGAGGCGGATCTCCTGCCGGCGGAGGCGCTGGCCCGCGTGGCCGAGCTGCGTCTCGACGGAACATTGAGCGCTCGCACGGCGGCGACGGCGATCCAGCTCCTCCTGGAGCGCGACGGCCGGGGGGACGTGGACGCCGTGGTGCGCGAGCACGGCCTGGCTCAGGTCGGCGAGTCCGGCCAGCTCGAGGCCTGGGTGCGGGAGGCGATCGCGGCGCATCCGGAGGAGGCGGAGCGCCTGCGGGACGGCGAGACGAAGCTCCTAGGGTTCTTCATGGGCGCGGTGATGCGGGCGGCCGGCGGCAAGGCGGATCCCGGCCGTGCGCGCGAGGTCCTGCAGCGGCTCCTCGCGGAGCCGGGAGATGGATGAGGGAGGAGGCGGGCCGGCCGACCTCGTCCTGACCGGAGGCCCCGTCTGGTCGGGCGCCGGGGTACCGACCGGAGTCGATCGGGCGGTCGCGATGCGGGACGGGCGGATCCTCGCGGTGGGCGGCGACCGGGAGGTTCGGGCTCTCAGCGGCGCCGGATCCCGGATCGTGGACGTGGAGGGGGGTCTCATCCTGCCCGGCTTCATCGACGCCCACACGCACTTCCTGGCGGGCGGCTTCCGGCTGTCCGCCGTGCAGTTGCGCGATGCCTGTTCTCCGGCGGAGTTCACCGCGCGACTCGCGGCGCGGGCGGCCGCGTCCCGCGAGGGTGAGTGGATCCTGGGCGGTGATTGGGACCACGAGCGATGGGGCGGCGAGCTGCCCGACCGGCGGTGGATCGACGAGGTCACTCCCGCGAACCCGGTCTTCGTGCATCGGCTCGACGGGCACATGGCCCTCGCGAACACGCGGGCGCTGGAGCGCGGGGGGGTGGACGGGGCGAGCCGGTCACCGGAAGGGGGGCTCATCGTCCGGGACGCCGACGGGCGGCCGACGGGGATCCTGAAGGACCGCGCGATGCGCCTCGTGTCGCAGCGGATCCCGCCGCCCACGGACGAGGCCCGGGACGATGCGCTGCGCGCGGCGCTCCGCCATGCCGCGTCCGTCGGGATCACCGGCGTCCACGACATGGGCCTGGGAGACTGGTCCCACGTCGAGACGTGCCGGCGGGCCGAGGCGGCGGGCGAGCTCACCGTTCGGGTCACCGCCTACGTGCCCCTGACGGACTGGGAGGAGCTCACGGAGAGGCTCGCCGCGCCCGGGGTCGGCGACGGTCCGTGGTTCCGGCTCGGCGGGCTGAAGGCGTTCCTGGACGGATCGCTCGGATCCGGAACCGCGCTGTTCGAGGAGCCGTACGGCGATCCGGCCACGCGGGGGCTGGTCGTCGCGCCGCCCGAAGAGCTCCGGCCGCTCGTCGAGGCGGCCGACGCAGAGGGCCTGCAGGTCGCCGTCCACGCGATCGGGGACCGGGCGAACAGGCTGCTCCTGGACCTGTTCTCGGCCGTGGCGGACGCGCACGGGCCCCGGGATCGGCGGTTTCGGATCGAGCACGCGCAACACCTGCGGGCGGAGGACATCCCGCGGTTCCGGGCGCTCGGCGTGATTCCCTCGATGCAGCCCGCGCACGCGATCGACGACGGACGCTGGGCGGAGGCCCGGATCGGCCGCGAGCGCTGCGAACGGGCCTACGCGTTCCGGTCCCTGCTCGATGCGGGGGCGAGGCCGGCGTTCGGATCCGACTGGGCCATCGCGCCGCTGGATCCCCTGCTCGGCATCTACGGCGCCGTCGAGCGCCGGCCGGGAGCCGGCCGACCTCCGCTCGGCCCCCCTGCGGCGCCGCCGTGGGTGCCCGCCGAGCGGCTTCGCCTTGAGGAGGCGCTCACGGCGCACACGAGAGACGCGGCCCGCGCCGCGTTCCAGGAGGACCGGCTGGGAACGCTGGAACCGGGAAAGGCGGCGGATGTCGTCGTGCTGGACCGGGATCCGCGGAAGGGAGACGCGGAGGACCTGCGGACGTGCGGCGTCCGGATGACCGTGGCCGGGGGGCGGGTCGTGTTCGAAGCCTGAGGGTCAGACGTTCCCGGCCGTCGACGTCACCGACGGAACCGCCGCCGGCCTCGGGGGAGCGGTCTTCTCGAACAGCTCGGAGCCGTGGCTTCCGGAGGCGGCCATCGCCCGTTCGAGCATGTGGGTCGCGGCGTCGCGCGTGCCGCCCCGCGCCTCCCAGAGGGGCGTGGGTCCGGTTGGGAGCGCGAAATGGTGGTCCGCCGTGGCCTGGAGCGCCCGACCCGTCCGCCAGCCGCCGGCCATCAGGACGCGGCGCCGGATCTTCTTGGCCTCGAAGAGGGCGCTCTCACCGATCGGGTCGCCGGCCGCCGCGATGGAGTCGCCGTCGCGGATGAGGAAGTCGGCCACGAGCTCGAAGGCATGCCTCACCCAGAGGTCGACGTCACGCGGGGACAGGTCCCAGCGCGAATTGTCGACCACGGTGTCGAAGATCGCCTGCCAGCTCTCGTTGCCGCTGATGCGGATCATGCCGCGGAAGAGCCGCCGGTTCGTGCCGAAGCTGAAGAGCGTGCTGGACAGGTAGTCCCTGAACATCCGGTCCGTGCGAGCGTGGTCGAAGTCCGTGACCACCCAGCGTGCGAGCAGGGCGCAGTCGGCTCCCACGTCGGCATCCATCCGGTGCTCCCAGTAGGAGTGCCCCAGGGCGCGGGTGGACGACGTGAGGAGGAGCATGCGGGGAACGAACCGGTTGTGCGCGAGGACATCCGCCGCGAGGTGGCTGAGATAGCCGAGCATCGCCGCGCGCAGCCGAGGATCGTCGCCGGCCTTCCGCTGGATCTCCCGCGCGACGTGCCAGTGGTGGCAATGACGTCCGACCGGCGCGTACTTCTTCGCCATCGAGATGTCGGCCGCGAGGTTCCCGTACAGGAAATCGATGGGAAACGAGGACAGGAGCGCGGCGACGGGCGAGGGAAACAGGTTCAGCGACCGCAGGATCTCGACGCCGAACTGCGTGTGGGCCGCGGGTCCCCACGCAAGAGCTGGAAGAGGAAGCGCGAGGATGGCCACGGCGCCGAGGACGACGCCCGCGAGGAGGACCCGGCGGCTCAACCGAACCGCCTTCGCTCCCGGCCCTGGAGGAGTCGCTTCTTGCGGCGCCGACGGCCGCCGCGCAGGGCCCGCACCAGCGCCGCGGTCGAGAAGAATGTCTCCTCGGCCTCCTCCTGGGCCACCGTGACGAGGGCGTTGATGTCGGAGATGCGATCCTCGGCCAGGGCTATCATCCGCGTGAGAGATTCCGCCGTGCCCTGGACCGTGCGGTCGATCGTCTCCACGTCGTCCCGCAGGACTCCCGTGATGTAGGTCGCGTTGTCGGTGATTCGCTCCGCCTGCTCGAGCAGGGGGGTGACCTTGGTCTCGAGGGAGTCCAGCAGCCGGTCGTAGCGGCGCTGCATGCGCCCCAGCTTCGGCCCGACGATGACGAGCATCAGGATCATCCCGAACCCGAGCGCGATCCACAGGACGAGGGAGACCCTGATCATGACATCCAGCAGACTCACCGATCCTCCCGTCGTTCGAGGCACGCGCGTCCCGGTCCGCCGGCAACATACCGCGGACGCGGTCGCGCCTCAACATGCAGGAAACACGCCGTCAATCCGCGGGATCGTGAAACTCCGCCGCGAGCCCGACGACGCGCGATACGGGGACCGTGAACGCGATGCCCGTGCCCGGCTCGCTCAGGCCGCCGCATACCCGCTGGATGAGCTGGATCGCGCGATCGGCCCTCTCGGGATCGTCGATGACGCTGAACACGGTTTGATTCCGCGGGCGGCTGCGGGAGATGAGCGACTGGAGTCCCGCGAAATGCGGCATCTCGCGGCTCAAGGCCCGGCCCATCCCCTCGCTCTCGAGGATCGTGGCGCCCGTGATGCCCAGCTCGATGAAGCCGGCGAGGATCTCGTCGGTCCTGTCGGGGTCGCCGATCACGGCGATGAGAAGCTCCATTCGCAGGGCCTTTCGTTGAGGACGCGGGTCACGATAGAAGTCGCGGAGAAAGCGTGTCAAGAATGCGATCCACGTTGCCCCGGTGGCGCGAAGCGCTCTACTTTCACGCGAGTTTCCACAGCCCGACCGCCCCTCAGCCGGGGAGAAAACGCATGGTCTCGAAGCGCGGCCGGTCCCGCGTCCCGGGGAAGGAGGACGCGTGAGCGAGGCGGCCTTCTTCCGCCTGAACGGTCCCGCCCGCCTGTCCGGCCGATTCCGCCCAGCCGGTAACAAGAACGCCGCGTTGCCGATCCTGGCCGGCGCGCTCCTCGCGCAGGAGCCTGTCGAGATCGAGAACGTGCCGGACATCGGGGACGTCCGGACGCTCGTCGATCTCCTCGCCTCGGTCGGCGCGCACGTCGAGCGCACGGGCCCGAACGCGTTTCGCATCGAGGCGGCGAATCTGTCGTGCGGCGGGATCGACCGGACCTTGGCTTCGCGCGTCCGCGCGTCGATCCTGCTCGCCGGACCGCTGCTCGCGCGCTGCGGGGAGGTGATGCTGCCCCCGCCCGGCGGAGACGTGATCGGACGCCGGCGCCTGGACACGCACTTCCTCGCGCTCGGCCGGCTCGGTGCGGAGGTGGAGGCGGGCTCGGAATACGTCCTTCGGACGCGGGCGCTGCGGGGGGCGGACATCTTCCTCGATGAACCCTCGGTCACGGGGACCGAGAACGCGATCCTCGCCTCCGTCACGGCCCGGGGGGAGACGGTCATCCGGAACGCGGCCGGCGAGCCCCACGTGCAGGATCTCTGCCGATTCCTGGTTGCGCTGGGCGCCCGCATCGAGGGTATCGGCGGTCGCGACCTGTACATCGAGGGCGTGGAGGGTCTTCGAGGCGGCGCTTACCGGATCGGACCGGACCACATCGAGATCGGAAGCATGATCGGGCTCGCCGCGATGACGGGCTCGGCCCTCACGATCGAGGAAGCTCCCGTCGGCGTCATCGAGCCGTTGCGCGTGGGCTTCCAGCGCCTCGGGATCGGGTGGGAGCAGAGGGGTGAAGAGCTCCAGATCCCGGCCGAGCAGAGCCTCGAGATCGAGGCGGACCTGGGGGATCAGATTCCGAGCCTCGGGGACGGGCCGTGGCCGGCGTTCCCGGCGGATTTGATCAGCATCGCGCTGGTCGTCGCGACCCAGTGCCGGGGCACGATCCTCGTGCACGAGAAGATGTTCGAGTCGCGCATGTTCTTCGCGGACAAGGTGATCTCGATGGGAGGCAGGATCGTGCTCTGCGATCCCCACCGCGCCGTCGTCGTGGGCCCATCCCGTCTCCGGGGCTCGCCGCTCGAGAGCCCCGACATCCGCGCCGGAATGGCCCTTCTCATCGCGGCCCTGGCCGCGGAGGGTGAGAGCCGGATCCGCAACATCGGGCAGATCGAGCGCGGGTACGAGCGGATCGACGAGCGGCTCCGGGAGCTCGGGGCGGAGATCGAGCGCGTGCAGGAGCCAGGCTGACGCCCGCCCCGGCGGATCGCGAGGATCCTCGGTACCGGGAGCCGTTCCGGGACAGGCCCGTCGCCTGCTACGCCCTCGACGCGTGGGAGGCGGTCTTCCCGGGGCTCGTGGCGGGTCTCACCGCGGCGGCCCCTCCGCCCGACCCCGCGCGCGGTCCGGCGAAGAGAGCGCGGGCCCGCGTGGCGACGCTCGATGCGCTGCGCTGCGACCTGGGCTTTCCGGCGATCCGCTACCTGGATCAGGTCCACGGGTCGGAGGTCCTGGAGGTTTCCGCCGGAGCCGCGGGCACCCGGTCCGTCGGCCGGGCGGATGGACTGCTGACCGCAGACCCGGAGGTGCTTCTCGGCATCACGGTGGCCGACTGCGTGCCCGTGTTCCTCGTCGATCCCGGGCGACGGCACCTGGCCCTGCTGCACGCCGGCTGGCGGGGCGTGGCGGCCGGCATCCTCGAGCGCGGTCTCGCGGCGCTGGAATCGCTCGGCTCGGCGGCCGCCTCTCTGCGGTGCCACCTCGGCCCCGCGATCTGCGGCCGATGCTACGAGGTCGGTCCGGAGGTTCTGATCGCGCTCGGACGACGGTCCGACGGGGCGCGCACGGTGGACCTGCGGGACGAGCTGGCGCGGCGCGCGCGCGACCGCGGAGTGGCGACGGCGGGGATCACGAGATCCGCCTGGTGCACACGGTGCGGCGGCGGGCGGTTCGCCTCCCACCGCGGGCAGGGGGCGAGCGCCGGTCGGATGGTCGCCTTCCTCGGCTGGGCCGCGGACGCGGTTGCCAACGACCGCGACGGTCCATAGCTTTCCAGTGCTCATACGCGCCCGGTCGACGGCCGCCGGGCGGGACGTTTCGCGAAGTGGGGAAGCTTGTCAAGGCCCCACTTTTTTGTTTGGGGTGCCTTGCGGAGAGGGTCCGGGCCGACGAGCCCCCGGCGGGAGCCGAACGCGGCGTGAGCGGGAGCCTGGAAGAAGAGCTGGAAGCCCTGCTGGAGCGGATCGGGTTCGAGCTCGTGACGCTGGAGCGCGGGGGGGCGAGACGCAGACCTCTGCTCCGGCTGCGGGTGGATCGGGCCGGAGGGAGTCCGGACGGCCGATCGCGCGTCACGGCGGAGGACTGCGCCCGGGTGAGCCGCGAGGTGCAGGCGCATCTCGCGGCGCACGGCGGCGCGGAGCCGGTGCTCGAGGTGTCGTCGCCCGGCGTGGAGAGGCCGCTCGTGAAGCCGCGGGATTACGAGCGCTTCGCCGGACGTCGCGCCTGCCTGCGGGGATACGCCCCCCTCGTGGGCGACCGCAAGATGGTCGAGGGCGACCTGGTGGGACTGGCGGACGAGGGGAGCCGCGTGGTTCTCGAGGCGGACGGAGAGCGCATCGAGGTCCCGCTCGCGGACATCACGAGGGCGAACCTCGTGTATCGCTGGGAGGAGGACCTGTAGAGGACGGCGGAGCGTGAACGGTGGGGGCCGGCGACGGACTCCGGGAGTGACCAGAGGACGGCAGATGAGCGATCAGATTCCAATCGTCGAGGCGTTTCGCGTGATGGCGGCGAACAAGTCGCTGTCGGACGAGGAGCTGCACGATCTCATCCGGGACGGGATCCACGCGGCCCTGGCCCGGCGCTTCGGCGGTCCGGTGGAGGCCGAGATCGAGATCCTGCCGGACGGCGGCATCAAGATCGTCGTCCTCAAGGAGGTCGTCGAGACGCTGGAGGATCCGGCGAGGCAGATCGGGCTCGAGGAGGCCCGGTGGGACGATCCGGATTTCCAGGTCGGCGATCTGCTCGAGATCCCCGTGGCGTTCAAGGATTTCGGCCGGAACGCCGTGATGGCCGCGAAGCAGAGGATCATTCAGCGCGTCCGCGAGGGCGAGCGCGATCGAATCCGCAGCGAATTCAGCGACATGGCGGGCGAGCTCGTCTCCGGCGAGATCCAGCAGATCGAGCGTGGAAAGCTCGTCGTGATGATGAACCGGTCGCGGGAGGCGGAAGCCGTGATCCCGTGGCGCGAGCAGAACCCGCGAGAGCGCTTCCGGCAGGGCGAGCCCATTCGCGCCGTGCTCAAGAAGCTCGAGGAGACGCCGCGCGGACCACGCCTCATCCTGTCCCGGGCGGATCCGGCGTTCGTGAAGGCGCTGTTCGCGATCGAGGTGCCCGAGATCTACCAGGGCATCGTCGAGATCCGGGAGATCGTGCGCGAGGCGGGCGGCCGCACGAAGATCGCCGTCTCGTCGCGAGACGAGTCCGTGGACCCGGTCGGCGCCTGCGTCGGCCTCAAGGGCTCCCGCGTCCAGGCGGTCGTCTCCGAGCTCGCCGGCGAGCGGATCGACATCGTGCCGTGGCATCCGGACCCGGAGCTGTTCGCCCGGCGGGCCCTCGCGCCGGCCAAGGTCGCGAAGGTCATCTCCGATGCCGAGCGTCACGTGATCACCGCGATCGTGGACGAAGATCAGCTGTCGCTCGCCATCGGCCGAAACGGGCAGAACGTGCGTCTGGCGTCCCAGCTCATCGGCTGGCAGATCGATCTCTATTCGAGCCGGGACTGGATGGCCCGCGGGGCCGAGTCCGCCCTGTTCGGAGGCGGGGAAGAGTACGAGATGGCGGACTTTCCGCTCTCCGAGCTGGAGGGAGTCGCGCCCGCCACGCTCGCGGCGCTGGAAGCCGCGAGCATCAACTCCTTCTTCGACGTCCTCGACATGGAGAAGGAGGACTTTCTCCAGGTGCCGGGGATCGGCGAGGAGGAGGCGGATACGCTGGTCTCGCTCATCGAGGAGCTGACGGTCGTGGAGGAGGCGCCTGAGGCCGCGGCTCCGAGTGGCGATGCAGTCGCGAGCGCCTCGCCGGAACGTCCGGCGGAGGAAGAAGCCGGGGCGGCCGGTGAGGCCCCGGACGCTCCCGCGGCCGGAGAGCCGGCTGCGGACGCCGGGGAAC
>JBHHZD010000032.1:0-28536 GCA_046757885.1 Gemmatimonadota bacterium | reverse complement strand
GCCCGCCCCGGGGCGCCCGTCTACCTGACCGTGAGCCGTGGCGCCGAGCGGCACCTCCTGCCCGATGTGGCCGGCCTCACGGAGAGGCAGGCTCGCATCGTGCTCGAGCGGCTCGGGTACGTGACGCGGGTGACACGCGCCCAGGACCCGATGCAGCGGGATCGGGCCGTCCGCACCCGCCCGCCCGCCGGCACGGAGCTTCCGGTCCCCTCCGAGGTCGAGCTCGTGATCAGCGCCGGCCCGCCCGTCGTATCCGTGCCGGACCTGGCGGGTCGCCACGTGGACGACGTGCAGGGCATCCTCGAGGAGATCGGGCTGGAGCTCGGATCCGTGAGCTACGATCCCGCGGCGTTCGAGGCGCCGGGCCGGATCGTCGGCCAGTATCCTCCGGCCGGCTACCAGCTTCTGGAGGGGGGCACCGTGGAAGTGCGGGTCGCCGGACGGCCGGAGGACCGCGGCGCGACGCCGCCGGATCCGGCCTCCGACGGGCCGATCTGAGCGGACGCGGAATCGATCGCACGGGAGCGAGCCTTGGACCTGCGCGCGGCGCTGCTGAATAACTGGGGATACAAGATCTCGGCCTTCCTGCTGGCCACGCTCCTGTGGGTGAACGTGACCGCGGACGAGCGCCAGACGCAGGACGTGGCGACGCTGCTCGAGATCGAAGTCCGGGACACGGCGTGGGTCCTCGTGGGCGCGCCCGCCGACGTGCGGACCGCCTTCCAGGGGCCGACCCGCGATCTCCTCGCCCTCAGCCTGGACGGACGCGGGCCCGTCATCCGCCAGGTCATCGACAGCGTGACGGGTCCGGGAATGGACGTCACGCTGTCCAGCGACGACGTCCGATTCGATCGGACGCTCGACGTCCGCCCGGTCGGCGTCGCCCCGACGGTCCTCTCCCTGCGCTTCGAGCCCAGGGTGGAGCGCGTGGTGCCGGTCGTGCCGGACCTCGAGCCGACGCCCGCCTCCGGCTGGACGATCGTGCGGCCGTTCCTCGTCCAGCCGGACAGCGCGCGCGTGTGGGGCGCGGAATCCGCCGTGCGGAGCGTGAGCCGGCTGGGCACGAGCCGCGTGCCGCTGGAGGACCTCGATCACACGGTCACCCGCGAGCTTCCGATCCTGCTGCCTCCCGGGCTCGGCGAGGTCGAGTTCGAGCCCCCGACGACGCTCGTCACCGTCCAGGTGGACTCGCTCGTCGAGCGCCGGCTCCGGCTCCCCGTGACCGCAGTCGGGCCGGGAGCCGCCGGCGTCCGCCTGTCGGAGGACAGCGTCGTCGCGACGGTGCGCGGGGCCTGGGGCGCCGTCCGCTCCCGGCTGCCCACGCTGCGGGCTGCGATCGTGAGGGTGGATCGGCGGCTCGGCGGCCCGGAGGCCCTGCCCGTCGTCGTGGATCTGCCGGAGGACCTGTTCATCACCGTCGAAGTCCAGCCTCCGAGCGTCGTCGCGTCTCCGCGGGCCAACGGCAGGTGATGGCGCGGCCGGGCGGCCCGGTTCTCGGGATCGAGACCTCCTGCGACGAGACCTCGGCCGCCGTGATGGAGGGCGGAGTCCTACGGGGCCACGTCATCCTGTCGCAGGACGCCCACGCCCGCTTCGGAGGGATCGTGCCGGAGATCGCGGCGCGGGCGCATCTGAGACAGCTCGACCATGTGGTGGCGGAGACGCTCACGGAGGCGGGACTGACGGCCGGGGACATCGGGGCCGTCGGCGTGACCGCCGGCCCCGGTCTCGTCGGCGCCCTGCTCGTGGGCGTGAACTGGGCGCAAGGGTTCGCGTACGGGCTGGGTGTCCCGTGCGTGGGCGTCCACCACATGGAGGCGCACCTGTTCGCGAATTCCATCGAGTCTCCGGAGGCCGAGCCGCCGTTCGTGGCCCTGCTCGTGTCCGGCGGGCACACGCTCCTCCTGTACGCACCCGCGTGGGGAGAGTACGAGCTCCTGGGGGCGACGCGGGACGACGCGGTCGGCGAGGCGTTCGACAAGGTCGCCCGCCGGCTCGGGCTGGGGTACCCGGGCGGACCCGAGATCGAGCGTGAGGCGGCGCGCGGAACGCCGGGCCGCTTCACCCTCCCGCGCCCCATGCTCTCGAGGACGGACCGGACCGGCGATCCGGCCTACCTGGACTTCTCGTTCAGCGGGCTCAAGACGGCCGCCGCCCTCCTCGCGGCGCAGGTGGAGGCCGAGGGCCCGGACGCGCTCGCCGCGGCCCGGCCCGACGTCGCGGCCGAGTTTCAGGCCGCCGTCATCGACGTCCTCGTCGGAAAGACGGAGCGGGCCGTGGATCTCACGCGATGCCCGCGCGTCCTGCTCGGGGGCGGCGTCGCCCGCAACCGGGCCCTCCTGGCGCGGCTTCGCGAGAGGATCGGACCGGAAGGCCGGATTTTCGCCCCTTCGGCCCGGCTCGCGTCCGACAACGCAGCGATGGTCGCCCGGCTCGCGGAGGCGCGTCTCGCGGGGGGCGAGGCGACCGGCCTCGCCCTGAACGCCGATCCGACACTCCCGTTCCCCGGGCTCTCGCCCGCGGCGCGGGTCCGACACTAGCGAAAGGCCCTGCATGTTCCCGGAGCTGCTCACGCTGAACCTGCCCGTCATCGGCGAGTTCACGATCACGTCCTTCGGCGTGATGATGGCCATCGCCTTCCTCGTCGGCTATCACGTGATTCGCCGCCAGGTCCGGGAGACGGATCCCGGATCCGACCTCGCCTCCGACATCCTGCTCGGCGCCCTCGTGGGCGGCATCGTCGGCGCGAAGGTCTATTACGTCCTCCTGTACTGGCACCTGACGGCGAGGGACCCGTTCGGGATGTTGTTCGCCCGGGGCGGTCTCGTGTGGTATGGGGGGCTGATCGGGGGGGCCATCGGGGTCATCTACATGGCGCGCCGGCGCGGCGTCCGCCTGACCCGCGTGATGGACATTACGGCCCCGGCCCTCGCGCTCTCGTACTCGATCGGGCGCATCGGCTGTTTCCTGGTGGGCGACGACTACGGGCGCCCGACGGACAGCTGGGTGGGCCTCGCGTTCCCGAAGGGGATCCCTCCGACGACGGCCGGAGACCTCCGCCGCAGCTTCGGCGTGTCGATCCCCGATTCCGTGCCGGACGCCAGCGTCCTCGCGGTCCACCCGACCCAGCTGTACGAGGTCACGCTCGCCTTCCTCATCTTCCTCGTCCTGTGGCGGCTTCGCCTCCAACGCCGCGCCGCCGGCTGGCTGTTTGCCGTCTGGATGGTGTTGGCGGGCACCGAGCGGGCGTTCGTGGAGATCTTCCGCGCGAAGGACGACCGCTTCTTCGGCCCGCTCACGCTGGCTCAGGTGCTCAGCCTCGCGCTCATCGGGCTCGGGCTCGTCTTCATGCGGCGGCTGGCGGACTCCGGGACCGAGCCGGCCGCCTCCTGAGCTCCTTGCGGCTCCCGCGTCTCGCCCCGCGCTCCGTCGCCGCATGCGTCCTTCTGGGGCTGGCGGCCGTTCGCCCCGGGCGGGCCCAGATCGCCCCCGACCTGGAGGTCGTGGGGCTCCGCTTCGAGGGGAACCGGACCTTCGGGAACGGACAGCTCGAGGCCGCGATCCTCACGGAGCGCACGCGGTGCCGCAGCTTCCTGTTCCGCTTCCCCTTCCCCTTCTGCGAGCTGACGGACTGGGGGTTCGCGCACGACCGGGCTTATCTGGACGGGGGGGAGCTCCCGCTCGACGTGCTTCGCCTGCGCCTCTTCTACCGCCAGCGCGGTTTCCGGCAGGCGGACGTGGACACGGTCGTGACGCGGCACGGCGGCAAGGCGCGGATCGTCTTCCGGGTCGCCGAGCGGGAGCCGACTCGCGTGCGGGAGCTCGCGGTCCGGGGCGTCGAGGGGATCCTTGACAGCGCGTGGGTGAGGCGGAACGTGGGCCTGCGGGAAGGGGCCCCCCTGGACCTCGTGGCCCTGTCCGCCGGCGAGCGCCGGATCACGGACGAGCTCCGGCGCCGAGGCTACATCGACGCGACCGTTCTGCGGGAGTACTTCATCCCCCGCGACAGCCTCGTCGCGACCGTGGGGCTCGACGTCGCGCCCGGCGCGCGCGTGCGCGTCGGCGCCGTGCAGGTGGAGGGGTCCGGAGGGGTGGGAGACGACGTCATCCGCCAGCAGCTCCTGTTCGGTCCGGGAGACCACTTCAACCAGGACCGCGTCCTCGAGAGCCAGCGGGCGCTCTACGGGCTCGAGGCGCTCCAGTACGCGAACATCACGACGCTGCCCCGTGACCCCGCCGACACGCTCGTGGATCTGCTCGTGCAGGTCGCGCCGGCTCCGACCCGCACGCTGCGCAGCGGCGTCGGGATGACGACGACGGAGTGCGCCCAGGTCGAGCTCGGCTTCACCCACCGGAACTTCCTGGGCGGGGGCCGGCGGCTCGGCCTCAGCGGCCGGCTCTCCAACATCTTCGCGAAGGACCTGGAAGGGCGCTTCCCGTGCACCGCGGTGGGCGGAGATCCCGTGTTCCAGGAGCTGAACTACCGGCTCCGGGCGGACTTCGAGCAGCCGCTCTTCGCGCTGGGGCGGAACACGCTGCGCGCCGGCCTGTTCCTGGAGCGGGAGACGGTTCCGGACCTGTTCGTGCGGGACAGCCGGGGAGGCGAGGTCTCCCTGCGCCGCCGCCTGCGGCCGCGCATGGAACTCGGCCTGTCTTACCGTCCGGAGCTCACGAGCTTCGGGAAGCAGTCGGCGGACATCTTCTTCTGCGTGAACTTCGGTTTCTGCCAGCCGGCGGACATCGGGCTCCTGTCGGAGTCTCGCTGGCTCTCACCGCTCCTCCTGAGCTGGAGCTACGACCGGACGAACCGGCCCTTCTCCCCCACCGATGGATACTACGCCCGCGCGGAGATCGAGCGGGCGAGCCTCGTGACGGGATCCGACTATCGCTACGTGCGCGGAACGCTCGAGATCGCGGGCTTCCAGGAGATCGGCCCCGGGGTCGTGCTCGCGGGACATCTGCGGGCCGGCGCCGTGACCTCGACGGGCGGGACCGTGTTCGGCGGCGGCTCCGCCGTGAGCGGGGACGTGATCCATCCCCGGAAGCGGTTCTTCGGGGGCGGCCCGCAGAGCGTGCGCGGCTTCGGCCTCAATCTCCTCGGACCCACCGTGCTCGTCCTCACGGCGAGCCGCGACTGCCCGGGCCAGGACCTGGAGGCGTGCGCGGCCGCACTGGCTCCCGGGGATTTCGATGAACGGCCCGAGGGAGGCGACGCGGCGGCCGAGGGCAGCGTGGAGCTGAGGTTCCGGCTCGGGCGGCGCTGGAGCGCCGTGGGCTTCGTCGACGTGGGGCAGGTGTGGAAGGACATCACGAAGCTGAGCGCGCCCGTCGCGACGCCCGGGTTCGGGATCCGATACCAGAGCCCGGTCGGGCCCCTGCGTCTCGACGTCGGCTACAACCCCACGCGTCCCTCCAGACTGCCCGTGGTGGCGGTCCAGCCGGACGGCCGGATCGAGGAGCTTGCGACACGGGTTCGCTTCGATCCGTTCACGTTCGACCGGCCGAATCCGCTCCAGGAGTTCTTCCGCCGCCTGCAGCTCCAGCTCTCGATCGGGGAGGCCTTCTGATGCCGGGCCGGCGGCGGAAGGTGGGGCGAGGTCGGCTCGGGCGCGCGAGCTGGGCCGCGCTGGAGGTGTCGAGTCGCTTCCTCGGCGTCCTGCTCGGACTCGCCCTCCTCGCGGCCGCGGGCGCGCTGCTGTTCGTGAGCCAGACCGTGGTGGGCCGGCGGATCGCGGCCTCGTACGCGGAAGACGTCCTCCGGAACGCCGTGAACGGCGAGGTTCGGGTCGGGCCGATCCTCGGAGGCAACCTCGTGTCGCGCATCCACCTCGCGAGCTTCGAGATGGCGACGCCGGACGGCGTCCCGTTCGTCCGCCTGGAGGGCGTGCGCCTGGCGTACAATCCCCTCGGATTCCTGACGGGAAACTACCGGTTCCGGCGGCTCGAGGCCGAGCGGATCGACCTCCTGCTGAAACAGGACGAGGAGGGGACCTGGAACTTCAAGACGCTGTTCCCGGGCGGAGACGGGCCGAGCACGACCCGGATCCTGATCTCCGATGCGGCGACCCGGGGGGGCTCGATCACGGTCCGGACCCCGTGGGCCAGCGGGCTCCGTGGGGCGGAGCGCGACAGCGCGATCGTCCAGGGCCTGCGCGGCGATCGGCTGTGGCGCGTGCGGCAAACCGCGCCCGACCGCGTCGAGCGCGTGCTCGTCCTCGACTCCCTGCGGGGGCGCTTCCCGCTGCTCCGCCTCGCGGATCCGCTCCGCCCGCTGCGCATCGAGCTCGAGGACGTCGGCGCGACCGCGGACGTCGTGACCCGCACCCTGGACATCCGCCGCTTCGACGGCGCCGTCGTCTTCCGGGATACGATCGCGGTGGACATCGACCGACTCGAGACGCCCTCGTCCGCCCTGAGGGGCCGCGGCTGGCTGCGCCCGACCGCGGTGCCCTCCTATCGGTTCGACCTGGCCGCGGACCCCCTGGGCTTCGCCGACCTCCAGTGGCTGCCCATCCCGGTCCCGCGCACGGGAGGCGGGCCGGTGACGGAGCTCGTCATCCGGTCGCCGGGACGCCCGGTCATCGTCGAGGCGCGCCGCGGCGACGTGCGGGTGGAGGACTCCCGCATGCGAGGGTCGTTCGTGCTCGCGGTGGAGGACCCGCCGCGCTTCCGGTCCATGGACCTGACGCTGGAGCCCGTGCGGATCGCCCTCATCGACGATCTCCTCGAGCGCCCGCACCTCGTGGACGGGTACCTCCGCGGAACCCTGTCCGGGCGGGGCCCGATCGACCTCCTCGCGATCGACGCGGACCTGGAGGTCCGGGACCTGGAGGGAGCCGTCGAGCCCTCCTTCGTCCACGCCTCCGGCGGCACGAGCGTGGGCCCTCCCCGGCAGCTGACGGACATGCGCCTGACTCTGCGGTCGTTCGAGCCGCGCTGGAGTGGCGTGGTCGGGATTCCGGTCGAGCTCGGCGGTCGGGTGACCGGCCGCGTGACGTTCGACGGCTTCGCCGGAGGGAGGATCGAGTTCGACGCGGACGTCGAACACTCCGGCCCTGGCGGAGGCGTGTCGCGCCTCGTGGGCGGCGGGGTCGTGGACCTCACGGACGACTCCGCCCTCGATCTGCGCCTGACCGGCGACCCGCTCTCCCTGACCCTGCTGGATCCGGTCGTCCCCGAGCTGGATCTCGTGGGCGAGGTGCGCGGGCCGTTCTCCGCCTCCGGGCGCATGTCCGATCTGCGGGTCGCGGCGGATCTGAGGACTCCCCGCGGCCTCCTCAACTTCGACGGCCGCTTCGATCTCGCGTCGGAGACGAAGACGTACGATGCGGAGCTCGTGGCCCGAGACATCCAGCTCAGCCAGTGGGCTCGCAGGGGGCCCTCGACGCGCCTGGACGTACGGGGCCGTGTGAACGGGCGCGGAACGGATCCGGAGACGCTCGAGGCCACGTTCGACCTCACGATCCTGCCGTCGCGATTCGAGGGCGCGAGGGTGGACTCGAGCCTCCTGCGGTTCACGATGGCGAACGGCCTCGCGACGGCGGACACGTTCGCGATCCGCACGGACGTCGGGCGCGTCGACGGCTTCGGCTCCTTCGGCCTCGCCGAGGGTCGGAGCGGCTCCCTGATCCTCGACCTGGAGGCGGACCGGCTCGCGAGCTGGAATCGTTGGGTCGTGCCGGGCCGCAACCCGTCCCGGCAGGACACGAGCGTGAGCCGCCTGTTCGAGGCCTTCCCCGGCGGCGGGGAGGGACAGCCGGAGGCGGGGTCGCCGCCGGACACGCTCGCCGGCGCGCTGCGGGCCCGGGGCGTCGTGTACGGCAGCTTCGCCGACTTCGCGTTCGGGGGCTGGCTCAGCGGCACGGACGTCGAATTCGGCGCGTACGCCGCGGATTCCGTGCAGCTCACGCTGGATGTCGCGAAGCCGGAGACCCTGGATTCCCTCGTGATCCGCGCGTCCGCGTGGAACGCTCGCTCCCGGGCGACGACGGCGGACTCGCTGTTCGTCCGCTGGCAACGGGATGGCCCGGTTCGGAGCGACCTCACGCTGTTCGCGCGCCGCGACACGAGCGTCGAGCTCGGCGCGCACGCGCTCCTGGACTGGGGGGAGACGATGCGTCGGGCCCGGATCGACCGGTTCCGAGCGCGTCTCGGGGATCAGGACGTCGTCCTCGGGGGCGAGGCGAGCGTGGCGTACGGTGACTCGGGCCTCTCGGTGCGGGGCCTCAGCCTGTCGGACGGCCGCGGCGGCTCCCTGGAGGCCCGGGGGATCGTCCCCGATTCCGGAAGCGCGGACTTCGACATCCGCCTGGAGAAGATGCGTCTGGAGAACGTTCTCCAGCTCCTGGATCCCGCTCCCGCGCTCGCGGGGGAGGTCGATGCGACCCTGCGCGTGCGCGGAACGGCGACCTCGCCGCGCCTGGACGCGAGCCTCCGGATCGCGGACCCCGCGATCCACGACCTCTCCGTCCCGCTCCTCGTGGGCGACTACCGGTACGGCGACGGATCGCTCCGGGTGCAGACCGCGTTGAGGGCCGAAGGCGTGGATCTCGCGCGCGTGGATGGGACGGTGAGCGTCGACCTGGCTCTGCGTCGCGGACACGAGCGGATGCCGCCGAACGCGCTGGACCTGCAGGTGGAGGTCGACAGCCTGCCGATCCAGCCGCTCGAGTTCGCGTTCGAGAATCTCCAGGACGTGACCGGCTTCGTTCGCGGTCACGTGAACGTGCGGGGAGATCCGGGCGCCCTGGACCTGACCGGCTCGGCCCGGCTCTCCGCCGGCGAGGCGACCGTCCGGGCGCTCGGAATCCGCGTCCGGGAGGTCGATGGCGGCGTCGAATTCGCCGGCTCGCGGGCGGTTCTGGATTCGGTCCACCTCGCCTCCTCCGCGGGCGGCGAGGGGTTCGTGAGCGGGAGCGTGGACCTGGCCGCCTTCCGGAATCCCGCCTTCGACCTCGACCTGCAGGCGTCGGGGTTCCGGGGGATCGAGCGGCGGCTCGCCTCCCTGTCGATCGACGGGACCGGCAAGCTGGGGGGAGACTACGAGAGGCCGGAGCTTACCGGCTCGTTCCGGTTCTCGGACGGAGAGATCCGGGCCGAGCGCTTCATCCGCCAGCAGCAGGTCGTGGACCTCACGGATCCGGACGTGTTCAGCCTCATCGATACGACCCTCGTCTCCGAGCGACGGCTCATCCGGCGGATCCGGAACCCGTTCATGCGGAACCTGCGCATGGACATCACCCTCGCGATGGGCCCCGACCTGTGGCTGCGGTCGCGCACCATGGAGGTGGAGCTGGCGGGCGAGATGAACCTGCGGATGGATCGGGCGGTCCAGGACCTGACCGCCTTCGGGACGCTGCAGCTGCCCCGCGGACGGTACCGGTACGTCTCCGGGTCCGGCACGGACCTCGCGAGCCTGTACTCCCGCCAGCTCGCCATCACGAGCGGCACGATCAGCTTCGTCGGAACGCCGGGCATGGATCCGAACCTGGACATCCACGCGGAGTTCCTCACCCGATCCGAGCAGGGGCCGCTCACGATCTTCCTCACGATCGGGGGGACGACGCTGAGCCCGACGCTCACCCTGTCCAGCGATCCGCCTCTCCCGGACTCCGACCGCATCTGCTACCTGCTGTTCTCCGCCCCGTGCATCGGGGTCACGACCCAGGGCGGCGATTTCGCGGCTTCGCTCCTGCGCGAGGGTCTCCTGGGCACCGTCGGCTCCCAGTTCTCGCAGGTGCTCGTGGGGGGGTTCGGGGTCGTGGACTACCTCGACGTGCGGACGACGGCCGGCCCGGCCGGCACGACGGGACCCGGGGCGGAGACCGGACCGTTCCTCGGCCTCACGGAGGTGGAGGTCGGCCGCTATCTGGGACGGCGGATCTTCCTCCGCGCGAGCCAGCCCCTGGGCGGACGGTTGCCCGGAGCGTCGCTCGAGTGGCGATTCCGCGAGAACTGGAGCCTCGAAGCGCGCACGGAGGACCGATTCCGGCGCTTCTCCCTCCTCAGCTCCAGCTCGAACATCGACACGGACCGGACGTACGGCCTGTTCCTGTTCAAGGACTGGGACTTCTAGTCGCCAGCGGGCCCTCGGGATCGCCCGCTCCCGGAGCGTGTCCGGATGACGGGAATTCCGTACATTGTACCGGATCCGGGCGCTTCGATCCGGGCTGCCCGCCCGCGCAACGAGGGACATCCGCATGACGAATTACGTGAAGACGTTCGGGCTCATGGCCCTGATGACGGCCCTGTTCGCCGGTGTGGCGGGGCTGTTCGGGGGGCGGCCCGCGATGCTGGCCGCGCTCGCGTTCGCCGCCGCCCTGAACCTGGGGAGCTACTGGTTCAGCGACCGGATCGTGCTGCGCATGTACCGCGCCCGCCGGCTGGACCGCTCGGAAGCGCCGGATCTCTGGCGCCTCGTGGACGATCTGCGGCGACGGGCCGGACTCCCCATGCCGGCGCTCGCGATCGCGCCGTCGGACCAGCCGAACGCCTTCGCCACGGGCCGCACCCCGCAGAAGGCCGTCGTGTGCGTGACCGAGGGGATCCTGTCGCTCGTGAGCCGCGAGCAGCTCGCGGGAGTCCTCGCCCACGAGCTCGCGCACATCCGGAACCGCGACATGCTCATCGGCACGATCGCCGCGACGCTGTCCGCGGCCGTCGTCATGCTCGCTCGCCTCGGGTTCTGGTTCGGCGGGGATCGGGACCGCGGGGGCATCGTGGGCGGCCTCCTGATGCTGGTGCTCGCCCCCGTGGCGGCGATGCTCGTCCAGATGGCGATCAGCCGGGTGGCCGAGTTCCGCGCCGACCGCATCGGGGCGGAGATCAGCGGCCGGCCGCGGGATCTGGCCGACGCCCTCCTGGCGCTGGAGGGCCACGCGGAGCGCCGGCCCCTGCGCGTGAACCCGGCCGCGGCCCACCTCTGCATCGTGAACCCGCTGCGCGGGGGCGGCGTGAGCTTCGCCTCCCTGTTCCGTACCCACCCCCCGACGGAAGAGCGCGTGCGGCGCCTGAACGCCCTGGCGGACGGACGTGGCTAGCTTCCCGATCCCGAACGCGCAGCGCTTCCTCGTCCTCGTGAATCCGAAGGCGAGCGGGGGGCAGCCCGAGGTCCTCCGGCGCCGCATCGCGGGAGCGTTCGCCGCACGCCGGGTCCCGTTCGACCTCCTGGAGGCCGCGAGCGCGTCCGAGGCCCTGACCGCGATCCGGGAGGCCACGCGGGCCGGCTACCGGGCCATCGTGGCCGCGGGCGGGGACGGCACGATCGCCCTCGCCCTGCGGGGAACCGCCGGCACGGAGGTCCCGGTCGCGATCCTGCCGTTCGGGACGGGAAACCAGCTGGCCCTGAACTTCGGGATTCCGCTCTCGCTGGAGGGGAGCGTGCGGGTGGCCGTGGAGGGGGTCGTGGAGCGGATCGACCTCGGCCGCATCGGGGAGGAGCACTTCGCCCTCATCGCGGGCGCCGGCCTCGATGCGGAGGTCATGGCGGGGGCGACCTCCGAGCTGAAGCAGCGGATCGGCTTCCTGGCCTACCTCTACAGCGGCCTGAAGAACGTGATCACCCCGCGCAGCGCGGACTACCGCATCGTGGCCGACGGCCAGGAGTTCGAGCTGCGGGCCTCGATGGTCCTCATCGCGAACGTCGGTTTCCTCGGCGCCGGCACGCTCCCCGTCGAGCTCAAGGTCGCCCCGATGACCTCCGTGCAGGACGGCTTGCTGGACGTGTGCGTGTTCGCGCCGAGGCACCTGCCGGACTTCGCGGGCATGCTCTGGAAGGTCGCGCGGCAGAAGTACGCCGGCGACGACCGCATGATCTTCCTCCAGGCGAAGAAGGTCCGGGTCGAGTCGGATCCGCCCGTGGGGGCCCAGATCGACGGGGAGGCCCGGGGGGAGACCCCGGTGGAGGCGGAGATCGTGCCGCTCGCCGGCCGCATCCTCGTCCCGAGCTGACCGGAGAGGCGATGCCCGCCCGACCCCGGGTCGAGCACCTCGTCGTGCGGGGCGCCCGCGAGCACAACCTGCGCGACATCGACGTGTCGATTCCCAGAAACCGGCTCACCGTCGTGACCGGCCTCTCCGGCTCCGGCAAGTCTTCGCTCGCCTTCGACACGATCTACGCGGAGGGCCAGCGCCGGTACGTCGAGTCCCTCTCGGCCTACGCGCGCCAGTTCCTGGGCGTGATGGAGAAGCCGGACGTGGACCAGATCGAGGGCCTCTCTCCCGCGATCGCGATCGAGCAGCGGAACGCGGCCCGCAACCCGCGCTCCACGGTCGGGACCGTGACGGAGGTGTACGACTACCTCCGTCTGCTCTGGGCCCGGGCGGGGACGCCCCACTGCCCGAGCTGCGGCCGGCCCGTGCGGCGGCAGTCCGCCTCCGAGATCGCGGCCCAGGTCTCCCGCTGGCCGGCCGGCAGCCGCATCGAGGTGCTCGCTCCCCTCGTGCGGGGACGCAAGGGGGAGTTCCGCGACCTGTTCGAGGAGGCTCTGCGCGAGGGATACGTCCGGGCCCGGGTGGACGGCGAGCTCGTCGAGCTCTCCGACCCGCCCGTTCTGAACCGCCGGCTGAACCACGACATCGCGGTCGTGGTGGACCGGCTCGTCGTGCGGGACGGGGAGGACGGGCGGCTGGGTGAGTCCCTCGAGGCGGCCCTGCGCATGGCCGCGGGGACGGTCGAGATCCGGAGGTACGGCGACGGGGCGGAAGGGGACCCGGAGGCGCACCTGTTCAGCGAGCGCTACGCCTGCCCGTCCTGTGAGGTGAGCATCCCGGAGCTCGAGCCGAGACAGTTCAGCTTCAACTCGCCGTACGGGGCTTGTCCCGCGTGTGACGGCCTCGGGCTCCGGCGCGAGCCGAACCCGGACCTCGTGGTGGGGGACGAGCGGATCTCGATCCTGGAAGGCGTGATCCTGCCCTGGGGCGCGCCGACGGGCCGCCTTCGCCGCCGGGTGCTGCCGCGCGTGGCGGAGGCGCACGGATTCGAGCTGAACGCGCCGTGGGCGAGTCTCACGCCCGCCCAGCGGGAGGCCGTGCTGCTCGGAGACCCGGAGCTCGGCTGGGAGGGCGCGCTCGAGACGATCCGGACGCGCTACCGGGAGACCGAGAGCGATGCGGTCCGGCGGACGCTCCAGGAGTACATGACCGCCTCCACGTGCCCCGAGTGCGGCGGAGGGCGGCTGCGCGCGGCGAGCCGCGCCGTCACCGTGGACGGCCGGCCGATCACGGACGTCGTGGAGCTTCCGGTCGACGAGGCGCTGGCCCTGTTCGACGGCCTGCGGTCCCGCGCGGCAGAAGCCCTGCCCGTCGGGCCGGACATCTCCGAGCCCATACTGAAGGAGGTGTGCGACCGCCTCCGGTTCATGGAGCGTGTCGGCCTCGGCTACCTCACGCTCGGACGGTCCGCCGACACGCTCGCGGGCGGCGAGGCGCAGCGGATCCGGCTCGCGACGCAGATCGGCAGCCGGCTCGTGGGCGTCCTGTACGTGCTGGACGAGCCGAGCATCGGCCTCCACCCGCGGGACAACCGTCGGCTCCTCGACACGCTGGAGGAGCTGCGCGATCTCGGGAACACCGTCCTGATCGTCGAGCACGACGAGGAGACCGTGCGGGCCGCCGACCACGTCGTGGACATGGGCGTGGGGGCCGGGCGCCACGGCGGGCAGGTGCTCGTTTCCGGGGACCTCGAGGCGCTGCTCTCCACCCCCGAGTCGCTCACGGCGGCGTACCTGAGGGGCGAGCGCTCGATCCCCACGCCCACGCGGCGGCGTGAGGCGCGTGACGGGCAGGAGCTCGTCGTGCGCGGCGCGAGCGAGCACAACCTGCGGGGGATCGACGTCCGCTTCCCGCTCGGCACTTTCATCGGGGTCACGGGCGTGTCCGGATCGGGGAAGTCCACGCTCGTCGAGGAGATCCTGTACCGCCGCCTCGCGCGGGAGCTGCACCGCGCCCGGGCCGTCCCGGGACGCCACGACGGCCTGGACGGGATCGAGCTCATCGACAAGGTCATCGACGTGGACCAGAGCCCGATCGGGCGCACGCCGAGGTCCAATCCGGCGACGTACACGGGCGTGTTCACGCCCATCCGCCAGCTGTTCGCCCGCCTGCCTGAGTCCCGCATCCGGGGGTACGGCCCGGGCCGCTTCAGCTTCAACGTGAAGGGGGGGCGCTGCGAGGCCTGCGGAGGGGATGGGCTCGTGAAGATCGCGATGCACTTCCTGCCCGACGTGTACGTGCCGTGCGACGTGTGCCGCGGGCGGCGCTACAACCGCGAGACCCTCGAGATCCTCTACAAGGGCCGGAGCGTGGCGGACGTGCTCGAGATGACGGTGGACGAAGCGCGGGAGCTCTTCGACCCGGTTCCCACGATCCGCGGACGGCTGGAGACCCTGTCGGAGGTCGGGCTCGGCTACATCACGCTCGGCCAGTCCGCGACGACCCTGTCGGGCGGCGAAGCGCAGCGCGTCAAGCTCGCCGCGGAGCTGGGCCGCGCGAGCACGGGACGCACGCTGTACATCCTGGACGAGCCCACGACGGGGCTGCACTTCGAGGACATCCGCATCCTGCTCGACGTCCTGCACCGGCTCGTGGACCGCGGGAACACCGTCCTCGTCATCGAGCACCACATGGACGTGATCAAGACGGCCGACTGGGTCATCGACCTCGGGCCGGAGGGGGGTGCCGCGGGAGGGGACGTCGTGGCGGCGGGCCCGCCCGAGATCGTGGCGGCGGCCGGGGAAAGCCATACGGGACGTGTGCTCGCGAGGCTCCTCGGCGCGGATTGAGGGGGTGCGGGGCCGTTGATCCCCCTCCGGGCGCGGGTTACTCTTGGGGCGGTGTCGGACGGCGGCGCCTGCGCGCCGCGGATGAGCGGAAACCTGTGCCGGGCCCGAGCCGTAGGGGGGGTGAGCCCGGGCGGCCACCGATGAGCTTCACGGTCATGGAATTCCTGTTCTTTTTCCTGGTCCTCGTGCCGATCGGTGGTGCGATCGCCCACTACATCAACTCGAGGGCGGACCAGAAGACCCTGCCGCCGGGGGCCCCGACGCAAGAGGACGTCGAGGAGCTCAGGGGGCAGGTCGGGCTGCTCACGGAGCAGCTCGCGCAGCTGACGGAGAACCAGGAGTTCCTCACACGATTGCTCGAGTCCCGACCGTCGGGCAGCGGGCGACCAGACACCGAGGAGTCGGACCGATGATCAGTCGCGAGGACATCGAAAGCTTCCTGATCAGGACGGAGATGCCCCACGAGGAGATCGGCGACGAGATGTGGCTCGTCGATCCGTACGCGGGACGGGAGGACGCGGACACCGGAGGTCCGGTCGTCGTCGTCAGCCTGTCGCCGCCCCTCGTCATCCTGCGCTCGAGCCTCGGCGCCGCCCCCGAGGGGGACGACGAGCGTCTGCGCGTGTTTCAGAACCTGCTGGAACTCAACGCCACGGATCTCGTACACGGCGCGTACGGGCTGGAGAACGGGGAGGTGGTGCTGAGCGATGCCCTGGAGCTCGAGAACCTGGACTACTCGGAGTTCCTCGCGTCGCTCGAGAGCCTCACGATGGCCCTGACGTCGCATAGAGAACAACTCGCGGGGGACTGACAGACATGGGAATCTTCGAGAGACTTTCCCGCCTCCTCCGGTCGAACATCAACGACCTCATCGCCCGGGCCGAGAATCCGGAGAAGATGCTCGTCCAGGTCATCGAGGACATGCGAAAGCAGCTCGCGCAGGCGAAGCAGGAGGTCGCCGTCGCGATCGCCGACGAGCGCAAGCTGAGGGCGCAGTACGAGGATGAGCGGAAGCAGGCGAACGAATGGGAGCGCCGGGCCCGGCTCGCGGTCCGCGAGGGCCGCGACGACCTCGCGAAGCAGGCCCTCATGCGGGGGCAGGAGCACGCGAACAACGCGGCCGAGCTCGAGGAGCAGTGGACCCGCCACCGCGAGGAGACGGACCGCCTCAAGGACTCCCTGCGCCAGCTGAACGCGAAGATCGAGGAGGCGAAGCGGAAGAAGAACCTCCTCATCGCGAAGCAGAAGCGGGCCCAGGCGCAGCGCCGGATCCACGACACGATGGCGGGCCTGCAGGATCGCAGCGCCTTCCGCGCCTTCGACCAGATGGTCGAGAAGATCGAGGCGACGGAGCGCCAGGCCCTGGCCGCGGCCGAGGTGACCGAGGAGCTCGAGGGCGACGACCTCGCGCGGGAGTTCCACCTGCTCGAGGCGGGTGACGGGGACGTGGAGGAAAGCCTTCTCGCTCTCAAGCGGGACATGGGCCTGCTCGAGGCGCCGGCCGACGAGAAGCCGAAGGCGCTCGAGGCCGGAGACGAGGAGGTCGTGGAGGCGGAGATCGTGGAGGACGAGGCGGAGGCCGAGGCCGAGGAGGTGGAGGCCGAAGTGGAGGAGACGGAATAGGCGGCCCGGGGCTGGTGCCGGACCCGAGCGGCCGTGGGCGACTGCGGCTGCTCGTCACGGCGGTCGCGATCGTCCTCGCGCTGCTGTTCGTCTATCTCGCGTCGGAGCTCCTGCTCCTTCTCTTCATCTCCATCCTGTTCGCCGTCTACCTGAGCGCGCTCACGGACTGGCTGCAGACGAAGCTCGGCCTTCCGCGACCGCTCGGGATCACGGCAAGCCTCCTGCTCACTTTGGTCGGATTCGGTGGCGTCGGCGTGCTCCTGATCCCGAACCTGACGCGGCAGGCCGCAGACCTCATCGCCCTGCTCCCGGACCGGATCGTCTCCTGGGAGACGGGGCTCACGCGGCTCGCGGAGCGCTATCCCCTCTTGAGCGACATGATCGGTCCGCTCCAGGAGGGGCAGAGCTACTTCGGCAGCATCTTCGGCGAGATCGGCCAGTACTTCCGCGACGTGTTCCCGTATCTGTTCGGCGGCTTCTGGTTCCTGATCCACGCCGTGAGCGCCGTCGCCATGGCCGTCTACCTGACCGCGAAGCCCGCCGTCTACCGGTCCGAGATCATCCAGCTCGTGCCCCCGAAGAGCCGTGACATCGCGCTCGACATCCTGCGGGAGCTCGGGACGACGCTCCGGGCGTGGATCGGCGGCCAGCTCGTCGCGATGACGGTGCTCGGCCTCCTGACGTGGCTCCTGCTCGAGCTCCTGGGGGTCCCATTCGCGCTCGCGTTCGGAGTGTTCACGGGGGTCGTCGCCATCGTGCCGTTCTTCGGTACGCTCGTATCCACGCTCCTGCCCGCCCTGTACGTCCTCCCGAGCGGCGGGCTCCTGTACGCGCTCGTCGTCGTCGGCGTCGGGGTCGTCGTTCACCTCGTCGAGGCGAACGTCGTCGCGCCCAAGATCTTCGAGCGCCAGGTCGAGCTGCCTCCGGTCTGGACCCTGCTGTCCGTCCTCGTGGCGCTCAAGCTCCTGGGGCCGATCGGCCTCATCGTCGCCGTGCCGATCCTGGCCGTCCTGCGCGTCCTCGTCCGCCGGCTGTACGTGGACCGGATCCTGGAGAGCGGGGGCTTTCACCCGACGCTGAGCGACGAGCCGGTCGTCATCCGCGTGCCGGCCGACGGCGGCTTCGCCCTGTCCCCGGCCGGCTCCGCGCGGTCCGTCCCCGACATCCTCGAGGAGCGGTCGGGCTGACCGCGACGCACCCCACCTTCCTGATCCTCGCCGAGGGCGCGTTCGACATCGAGACATCGAAGACCGCGGCGAGCGCGATCCGCTACCTGCCGGGTCGGGTCGCCGGCGTGCTGGATGCTCGATTCGCGGGCCGGACGGCCGCCGACGTGCTGGGGTTCGGCGCGGACGTGCCCGTGTTCGCGACGCTGGCGGACGCGCTCTCGGGCGCGCCGCAGACCCCCGAGGCGCTTCTCATCGGCATCGCGCCGCAGGGCGGGGGGCTGCCGCCCGAGTGGCGCGACGTGCTCCTGGCCGCGATCGAGGCGGGCCTGGCGATCTGGAGCGGCCTCCACACGTTCCTCGGCGACGATCCGGAGATCTCTGCGGCCGCGGCCGGGGCCGGGGTCGAGCTTCGGGACCTGCGCCGCCCGCCGTCCGGCCTCCCGGTGGCGAGCGGCCTCGCCGCGGGCTCGCGCGCGTTTCGCGTGCTCACCGTGGGCACGGACTGCAACGTGGGGAAGATGACGGCGTGCCTGGAGATCCGGCGCGCCCTGGAGGCAAAGGGCATCCCCGCGGACTTCGCGGCCACGGGACAGACGGGGATCCTGCTCGAAGGCCGGGGCATCGCCGTGGACGCGGTCGTGTCCGACTTCGTGGCCGGCGCGGCCGAGCGCCTCGTGCTCGATGCGGCTCCGGAGGCGGACGTCCTGCTCATCGAGGGCCAGGGCTCGCTCCTCCATCCCGGCTACTCCCCCGTGATGCTCGGCCTCCTGCACGGCGCCCTCCCGCAGCGGCTCATCCTGTGCTGGATGCCGGCCCGCACGCACATCTACGGCGGCCAGCACGACTGGGTGGCGATCCCGCCGCTGGACCACGTCGTGGCCCTGTACGAAGAAGCGATGACGTGGGCCTGCCCGCCGGAGCCCTGCCGGGTCCTCGGACTGGCGGCGAACACGTTCGGGCTCCCGGAGGACGAGGCCCGGCGGGAGGTCGAGCGGGCCGGCGAGGTCACGGGCCTTCCGTCCACGGACCCGATCCGGTTCGGGGCGGAGGCGCTGGCGGAGGCGATCGCGCGGGCGTCGTGAGGCCGGGGCGGACGGTCTTCCTCCGACGAGCTGGCGGGCGTCTCCCCCCCGCCCACGACGTGCCATCGGCGCCCGGCCGCCTCGCGTGCCGGAGGGACTTCATCGGCTCCAAACGCCCGATCCCGGAGCGGGAAAACGGGATCGCCACCATGGTCCGGTGGGAGCCCTCCCCCGCTTCGGCCGCGGCGATGCTCTCGGACGCGATGTAAGATCTCGGGGGCGGGCGGCATCCTGGTGGTAGAGCGGCGGTTCGACATCCTCGAGCGGTGAGAGGGGCCATGGACAAGTGGGGCGTGCCGGACTGGATCGGACAGCTGTGAGGCCCGCGCCGCGGTGCAAAGCCCCAAGCCGCGATCTGGGCGGTGGCATCGTCGCCTACGATGGTCTCTCTCGGGGAACGCCGTGAGAGATCGCGGCTTCCTGCTCGGGGCGGCGCTCATGGCGACGGCGGCGACACCGGCCGTGCTGGAGGCCCAGGAGTGCACGCGTGCGTGTCCCGGCCAGCTGATTCGCGTCTGCGCCGAGGCGGGAGGCACGGAGACGGACGGAGCTCGTCGGAGGGGGACGTCGTCGGACCCCGGGCCTGCCTTGTCGCTCGAGAGGGACGCCGCACGAGGCGGGTGTCGCGGGAGAACGCACCTCCGACCGGAGGCGCCGTTAGCTCCCGACGAGCCCCCGCAGCCCCGCGAGCAACGACCCGTTCGCCGCGATGAACGCCCCCGGGCGGAGCTCCCAGCCATCGGCCGCCGCGCCCGGCGGGACATCGAGCGGCTCGAAGACCCCGCCCGCCTCGCGGACGATGAGCGCGCCCGCCGCCACGTCCCACGGCATGAGCCACAGCTCCCAGAAGGCGTCGAGCCGGCCGCAGGCGAGGGCGCACAGGTCGAGGGCGGCCGCGCCGGCCCGCCGGATCCCGCTCGTCCCGGCCAGGACCCGCTCGAAGGTCGCGAGGTAGGGAGCCACCAGGTCGGCCTTCTTGAACGGAAAGCCCGTGCCCACGAGCGCGAGCCGGAGGTCCGTGGCGCCGGAGACGCGAATCGGGGCGCCGTTCCGGCGGCTTCCGGCCCCGCGGGCGGCCTCGTAGACCTCGCCCGTGGCGGAGTTCACGACGACGCCGACGCGCAGGCCCCGCGCGTCTTCGGCCGCGATGGACACCGCGTGCTCCGGGTAGCCGTGCAGCCAGTTCGTCGTCCCGTCCAGCGGATCCACGATCCAGCGCAGGCCCGAGCCGTCGCGCCCGGTCCGGCCCGCCTCGTCCGTGCCCTCCTCGGCCAGGATCGGGTGCTCCGGGAAGGCGGCGCCCAGGACGCCCGCGATCCGCCGCTCCGCCTCCAGGTCCACCTCGGTCACGAAGTCCGAGCGGCCCTTCTCGGACCAGCCCGCCCGCCCCGCGCGCCCGGCCGCGTCCCGGTGCACATCCGCCCCCGCGAGGGCGGCCTCGCGGGCCGCGGCCAGGAGGGCGCGGTCCTCCGCCGGAAGGTCCGGAAAGGGCTCCGTCATGGGCGAATCTCCCGCTTGCTCGGGGTTTTCGGCGCGACTACCTTGGCGCGATGAGCGCCAGAAAAACGCGGCTTTTCAGCGGCATCCAGCCCTCCGGGGACCTCCACCTCGGAAACTACCTCGGCGCGATCGAGAACTGGGTATCGCTCCAGGACCGGTACGACTGCATCTACGCCATCGTCGACCTGCACGCCATAACCGTCCCGTACGAGGTGGATGACCTGCCGGCGCGCATCCTGGAGATCGCGATGGGCCTCCTCGCGAGCGGGCTGGATCCGGAGCGGTGCACGCTGTTCGTCCAGTCCGCCGTGCCCGAGCACACGGAGCTCGCCTGGATCCTGAACACGGTGACGCCGATCGGCGACCTCCAGCGGATGACCCAGTTCAAGGACAAGGCGAACCGGGTCGAGAGCGTGAGCGCGGGCCTCCTGAACTATCCCGTCCTCCAGGCGGCCGACATCCTCCTCTACCACGCCGAGGTCGTGCCGGTCGGGGAGGACCAGCGGCAGCACCTGGAGCTCACGCGCGAGATCGCCCGCCGGTGGAACGCGCGTTACGGAGACTACTTTCCGGAGCCGGAGCCCGTGATAGGCCAGGGGCGGAAGATCCTGGGGCTCGACGGGGTCACGAAGATGTCGAAGTCGCAGAACAACACGATCCCGATGCTCGGGACGGACGACGAGCTGTGGGCGGCGATCCGCACGGCCGTCACCGACCCCGCCCGCGTGCGGCGCGAGGATCCGGGCGACCCGGATGTCTGCAACGTCTACACGCTCCACGGCTTCTTCACGGAGGCCGCGGAGCGCGAGGAGATCGGACGCCTGTGCCGCTCGGCCGGCATCGGGTGCGTGGACTGCAAGCGGCGCCTGGCGGACGGCGTGTCCGCCCGGCTCGCCCCCATCCGGGAACGGGCGGCCGAGCTCCGGGAGCGGCCGGAGCGGGTGGCCGAGATCCTCGCGGCGGGCGCCGAGCGGGCGCGCGCCATCGCGCGCGCCACGCTCGCGGAGACGAGCGAGCGCATGGGGCTCGGGCGGCTCCCGGGCTGAGCACCGGAGGGGTGAGATGGAAGCCCTGATCGCGCACCTGCCCCCGTGGGTAGAGGTCCTGCAGATCCAGGTCCTGGGCCGCCTGTCGCTCGCCCTCGCGCTCGGCGCCCTCATCGGTCTCGAGCGCGAGCTGTCGGGCAAGCCGGCCGGCCTGCGCACGAACATCCTGATCTGCGTCGGAGCCGCCCTCCTCACCGAGGCCTCGGTGTACGCGGCCTCGAACTTCGCCGGCCACGAGCTCATCCGGGCCGACCCGGGGCGGATCGCGGCCGGGATCGTCACAGGCATCGGGTTCATCGGGGCGGGCACGATCATCGTGTGGCGGGGCACGGTGACGGGGCTCACGACGGCGGCCACCCTGTGGGTCGTGGCCGCGATCGGGATGATGGTCGGATTCCGGGCCTACGTGGTGGCCGTCGGCTCGACGGTGCTCGTTCTCCTCACGCTCGTCGTGCTCGGGAAGGTCGAGAAGCGGCTGCTGTCCGCGACGGCGCATCTCGTTCTCACCGTCGAGCTCGGTGACGGAGGCGCCGACGCCACGGTCGTCGAGGCCCTGCTCGGCGAGCTCGGTGTCCGGTGCTACCGCCTCGGGTTCACGCGCGGCCGGGACGCGCGCCGCCTGGTCTACGGACTCGAGGGGACGCCTCGCCGCAACGCGGAGCTCGTGCGGCGCCTGGAGGAGATCCCGGACATCCGGTCCGCCCGCATTGAGTGATCGAAAGCTCGTCATCTGGATGGCGTCGGATGCGTATCCGTCGTGGCGGGTGCCGGACGAGACGGTCGAGCGGGTGCGGGAGGCGCTGGGCGAGGGCTGGCGCGTGGCGCGCTGCGAGGTCCCCTCCATGGCGGGCGGCGACGGGGCGCGGAAGGCTCCGGACGAGCTGACGAGGGAGATCGAGGACGCCGAGATCTACATCGGCTTCGGGATCTCGCGCGACCTCTTCCTCGCCGCCCGGGGCCTGCGCTGGGTGCACTCGGGCGCGGCGGGCGTGCGCGGATCCCTGTTCGAGGAGATGCGGGCCTCGGACGTGCTCCTCACGAACTCGGCCGGCATCTACGCGGAACCGCTCGCCGAGTGGGCGATCGCCGGGATGCTCCACTTCGCGCGTGGGTTCGACATCGCCGCCGGGGGCCGCGCCGATCGACGGTGGCGCTATGAGGACATGGCGGGCCCGGGGAGCCCGCTTCGGGAGCTCGGGGGCGCGACGGCGCTCGTCGTGGGCTACGGGGGCATCGGATCGGCGATCGGGCGCCGGGCGGCGGCGCTCGAGATGCGGGTCCTGGCGATCCGGCGCCGCCCGTCCGTCCGTCCGGCGTCCGGCGCCGCCCGCGTGGCCGGACCGGAGGCCCTCGCCGAGCTGCTGCCGGAGGCCGATTACGTCGTGCTCGCCCTTCCGGAGCGGCGGGATCGCTCCGTCCTCATCGGCGCCGCGGAGCTCGCGCGCATGCGGCCGGGCGCCGTCTTGATGAACCTGGCCCGGGGAAGCATCGTAAACGAGGATGCGCTCGTCGCGGCCCTGCGGTCGGGCCGGCTCCGCGGCGCGGCCCTGGACGTGTTCCGGACGGAGCCGCTGCCGCCGGACAGCCCCCTGTGGGGGATGGAGAACGTGCTCATCACGCCGCACGCGGGCGCGATCTCGCATCGCTTCTGGGAGCGGCAGACCGCGCTCATCCTGGAGAACATCGGCCGGTACCTGCGCGGCGAGCCCCTCGCGAACCTCGTGGACAAGGAGGAGGGCTACTGAGCCCGGAGCCATGGAGAATCAACTCAGGCAAGCGGTCGAGAGGGGCGCCAGCGTCATCCACGTCAAGGCGGGGGACGTGTTTCGGGCCCGCGTCGAGGGGGAGGTCATCAAGCTCTCGTCCGAGCCGTTCACGCCGGAGGACACCCGGCGCATCGCCGAGCGGGTGATTGCGTCCGAGCGGGACCGCGCGCGGATCGACGAGATCAAGGACTACGACTGCTCGTGGGAGCTGGAAGGCGTCGCGCGCTTCCGGATCAACATCCTGAAACAGCGCGGCTCGTTCATGATCGTGATGCGCGTGATCCCGCGCGAGGTCCCGACGCTCGAAGAGCTCTACCTGCCGAAGGTGCTGGCGGACATCGCGGACCTGAGCCACGGCCTCGTCCTCGTGACCGGGGGCGTCGGGACGGGCAAGAGCACGACGCAGGCCGCGATGATCGGGTGGGTGAACAACCACCGGAAGAAGCACATCATCACGCTCGAGGACCCGATCGAGTACCTGCACCGGGACGACGTGAGCACGATCACCCAGCGGGACGTGGGGGTGGACACGGAGTCCTTCCACACGGGCCTGCGGGCCGCGCTCCGGCAGGATCCCGACATCATCCTCATCGGCGAGATGCGGGACAAGGAGACCGTCGAGATCGCGATTCGCGCCTCCGAGCTCGGGCAGCTCGTGATCTCCACCATGCACACCCCGACCGTCACGGCGACCCTGAGCCATCTCATCGCGGTGTTCCCGGAGGACGAGCGGGACCTGGCCCGCATCCGCCTCGCCGAGACGATGCAGGCCGTCATCTCGCAGAAGCTCCTGCCGCGGGCGGGCCAGGACGCCCGTATCCCGGTCGTCGAGATCCTGCGGGCGACGCCGGCGATCCGCGACTGCATCCTCCTCGCGAAGCCGGCAGAGGAGGTGATGGAGCTCGTCGAGGCGGGCCGGCAGGCGTACGGGATGCAGAGCTTCCATCAGCACCTGAAAGCGCTCGTGGACACGGGCATGCTCGACTACGATGTGGCGAAGGCGGCGGCCCCGAGCCCGAGCGACTTCGAGCTCGTGATGCAGACGCTGGCCGGCGACGACATCGGAGAGCCGTCGAGCGGATTCGGGCTAAATCCGAGCGACAAGTACGAGTTCTGATCCTCGAAGGGCTGTTCCTCCCGGTCACGACCCCGTTCCTGGCGGACGGGGGCCGCGTGGATCTCGAGGGGTTCGCCGCGAACCTGGAGTGGTGGGGCGCGGACACGCGAGCGGGCTTCGTGGTGGGAGGATCCACCGGCGAGGCGCCCCTGCTCGAGGATGTCGAGCTCTGCCTCCTCGTGGAGCGCGCGCGGGAGACGTGCGGGCCGGATCGGAAGGTCCTCGTGGGGACGGGGGCGGAGTCGACCCGGCGGACGATCTCCCTCTGCCGGCAGGCGGCCGGACTCGGGGCGGACGGCGTCCTCGTGCGGCCGCCCGCCTACTTCAGGGACGCGATGACGGCGCCCGCCCTGGCCGCCCACTACGAGGCGGTCGCCGAGGCCTCTCCGATCCCAATCGTCCTGTATCATGTCCCGAAGTACGTGCCCGTGGACCTGCCGCCGGACCTCGTGGCGGAGATCGCGAGGCATGAGAACGTCGCGGGGATCAAGGACTCCTCCGGGGACCTCGCGCGGCTCGGCGCGCTCGTGGACGCGTGCGAGGGCCGGGCGCGGGTGCTGGTCGGCTCGGGTCGCGCGTGGTACTCTGGCCTCGAGGTGGGCGCCGCGGGCGGGATCCTGGCGGTGGCGCTCGTCGCCCCCGGCGCGGCGTGGGGCGTCTGGGAGGCCTGGCAAGCCGGCGACGGCTCCGCCGCCGGCGGGCTCCAGGAGCGTTTGGGCCCCCTGGACCGGGCCGTCGTGGGCCGGCACGGCGTGCCGGGCGTGAAGTACGCCCTCGACCGGCTGGGCCGAGTCGGCGGACCGCCTCGCCCGCCCCTGCGCCCGCTGTCCGACCCGGCGCGGGAAGAAGTCGAGGATGCGCTCCGCCGGGCGGGACTTCTCGAGTGAGCGCCGTTCCGGGCCGCCGCGCGGGCCCGCATCCGAGCCACGGGAGGTAGCGTGTTCAGCGCCGATGTCCGTTGCGTCGTCATCGTCGGGGCCCAGTGGGGCGACGAGGGCAAGGGGAAGGTCACCGACGTGCTCGCCGAGCAGGCGACGATCGTGGCCCGCTACCAGGGCGGCGCGAACGCGGGCCACACGGTGCAGGTGGGCGACGAGGAATTCATCCTCCATCTCATCCCCTCGGGCGCCCTGAACCCGGAGGCCCGCTGTCTGCTCGGGAACGGCGTCGTCGTGGACCCCTGGACGTTGCTCGAGGAGCTGGATGCGCTGGAGGCGCGGGGCGTGGACATCGGGCGGCGCCTGGGCGTGAGCCGCCGGGCCCACCTCGTCCTCCCCTATCACAAGCGGCTGGACGGCGCGAGCGAGGCGAGCCGGGGGAGCGGCCGCATCGGGACGACGGGCCGCGGCATCGGACCGGCCTATCGTGACAAGGCGGCCCGCGCGGGCGTCCGCGTCGGAGACCTGCACGATCTCGCCGCCTGCGCCGAGACCGTCCGCCGGGGCGCGGCCGCGGCGAACGGCGTGCTGGAGCGTCTCGAGGCGGGTCCGCCCGTGGACCCGGAGGAGGTCATGTCGGCGCTCGAGGGCGTGGCGCCGCGCCTCCTGGCGCTGTGCACGGACGTGGGCGACGAGATCGACGGGGCCCTCGCGGCGGACGGGCGCGTCCTCCTGGAGGGTGCCCAGGGCTCGCTCCTTGACATCGATCACGGGACCTATCCGTACGTGACCTCCTCCATCACGACGGCGGGCGGCGCGGCCTCGGGCGTCGGCATCGGCCCCACGCGGATCGACGGGGTGCTCGGCGTCGTGAAGGCCTACACGACCCGCGTGGGGAACGGTCCCCTTCCGACGGAGCTGGACGAGGAGCAGGCCGAGCGCCTCCGGACGCTCGGGGACGAGTTCGGGGCCACGACGGGCCGTCCCCGACGGCCCGGCTGGTTCGACGGCGTCGTGGTCCGGTACGCCGGCCGCGTCAACGGTCTCACCGCGCTCGCGGTGACGAAGCTCGACGTCCTGGACACGTTCGCCGAGCTCTGCCTGGCCTCGCGCTACGAGGCGGACGGCGTCGAGTCGGACCGCTTTCCGGAGGACGCGGCCGTGCTCGCCCGCTCCCGGCCCGTCTACGAGGTCCTCCCGGGCTGGGAGTCCCCGACCGGGGACTGCCGGACCTGGGAAGACCTTCCCCCGAGGGCTCGCCGCTACCTCGCGCGGATCGAGGAGGTCGCGGCCGTGCCCATCCGCTACGTGTCCGTCGGAGCGGCCCGCAGCCAGATCGTCCGAATCCCACCGGGTCACATTGCCTGAAGGCCGCTAAAAACCTATACTACTTGGCTTAGTACAGGCCGCTGGCGCGCGTGCGCCGGTCGGCGGGGCGGGGATCCGAATCGCGCTTCGGGGGAACATGTTCGAGCAGCTCGGCGAACGGCTGGACGCCGTTCTCGGACGCTTCCGCCAGCGGGGCGTGATCACGGCTCCCATGCTGCGGGAAGGCCTGCGCGAGGTCCGGCGCGCGCTCCTGGAGGCGGACGTGAACTACCACGTCGCCAGGGACTTCCTGAAGCGGGTCGAGGAGCGCGCGCTGGGGGAGGACGTGCTCAAGTCCGTCCGCCCCGGCGACCAGATCGTGAAGATCGTGCACGACGAGCTCGTCGAGGTGCTCGGCGGCGGGTCGGCGGACCTGGTGGAGGCGGCCGTACCGCCCACCGTCGTGATGCTCGTCGGCCTGCAGGGCTCGGGCAAGACGACGACGGCGGGCAAGCTGGCGCGACGGCTGAAGGACGCGGGCCGCCGGCCGACGCTGGCGGCATGCGATCCGTACCGGCCGGCGGCCGTGGAGCAGCTGGAGACGATGGCGGCGGCGATGGACGTGCCGGTCGTCCGGGAGCCGGGCGAGCCGGACGTGGCGGGTCTCGCGGCGCGCGCGCTCGACGCCTCGCGGCGCGCCGGGGCGACGCACCTCCTGCTCGACATGGCCGGGCGGTTGCAGGTGGATCGGGAGCTCATGGCGGAGCTCGCCCGCGTGAAGGCGCGGCTCGAGCCGCACGAGATCCTGCTCGTCGCGGACGGGATGACGGGGCAGGAGGCCGTGCGGATCGCCGAGGGCTTTCACGCGGAGGTCGGCCTCACGGGCGTCGTGCTCACGAAGATGGATGGAGACGCGCGCGGTGGGGCGGCGCTGTCGATCCACGGCGTGCTCGGCGTGCCGCTGAAGTTCGTGGGAACCGGCGAGCGGCTCGAGGACCTCACGGTCTTCGATCCCGAGCGCATGGCGGGGCGGATCCTCCAGAAGGGGGACATCGTCGGCCTCGTCGAGAAGGCGCAGCGGACCGTCGACCCGGAGCTGGGCCGGCGGATGGAAGCGAAAGTGCTGGGCAAGGGCGAGTTCGACCTGGAGGACTTCCTCCAGGCCGTGGCCCAGATCCAGAAGATGGGGCCGCTGGAAGGGCTCCTGAAGATGATCCCCGGCGTGAAGCCGAAGATGCTGGACGGGGTGAACGTGGATCCGAAGCGGATCCGCCACATGGAGGCCATCGTGCTCTCGATGACGCCCCGCGAGCGGAAGCACCCGGGCATCATCGATGGATCCCGCCGCGCGAGGATCGCGCGGGGCTCCGGGCGGCCGGTGCACGAGGTGAACCGGCTGCTCAAGCAGTTCGGAGAGATGCGGAAGATGATGAAGCGCATGGGCCGGCTGACCCCCGGGCTCGGTGCCCCGGGAGGCCTCGGCTCGCCGCTTCGCTGAGTGGGGCGGGCGGGCCGCGGCGTGACGCCGGGGCACGGCGCCGCGGGACTCACGAGACAGAACAGGACGAAGAACAGGGATGCCAGCGACGATCAGATTGCAGCGCGTGGGGCGGAAGAAGCAGGCCTCCTTCCGCATCGTGGTCACCGACACGGCCGAGAGCCGGAGCGGTCCGGCCCTCGAGACGCTCGGGTTCTACAACCCGCGCACGGAACCGTCCGTCGTCCGCCTGGATGCGGCGGCGGCCCTGACGTGGCTGCGCGAGGGCGCGCAGCCGACAGACACGGTCCGCTCCATCTTCCGCAAGACGGGCCTGTGGGAGCGGTTCGCCGCCGGGGAGACGCCGGAGTCGCTGGAGGAGGCGGTCGTGACGCTCGGGCCGCCGCCGGGCGAGCGGAAGACCTCGAGCCGCGCGAAATCGGCGGCGGAAGCGGAGGATCGCAAGGCCGCCGAGGCGGAGGCGAAGCCGAAGGCGAAGAAGGCGGAGCCGGAGGCGGAGGCCGAGCAGCCCGAGCCGGAGGCCGAGCAGCCCGAGCCGGAGGCGGAGGAGACCGGGACCGAGCTCGAGGCCGAAGGGGAGCCGCCGGCCGCCGATGAGCCGGCCGCCGAGGAGGAGGCGCCGGCGGAGCCCGAGGCGGAAGCCGAACAGGCAGCGGAGGCGGAGGCCGAAGTAGAGTCTGAGGCCGAGGCCGAGCAGCCCGAGCCGGAGGCGGAGGAGGCCGAGGAGACCGAGCCGGAGGCCGAGGAGACCGGGACCGAGCTCGAGGCC
>JBHHZD010000031.1:0-28540 GCA_046757885.1 Gemmatimonadota bacterium | reverse complement strand
CGCGAGGGTCTCGGGAATCGCCGGCCGGACGCGGCACCAGTCGGCCGAGAATACGTCCGCTACGTAGAGGATCCGGTGCTTCGGAAAGAAGAGGATGACGAGCTCGTCGGCGTGCGGGTTCGGCCCGATGTCGTACAGCTCCAGGGTCTGGCTCGCATCCCGGATGACCCGGTGCCCCTCGAACACCTCTACGGGTGGCTCGCCCGTGGCCTCGTCGCTCCTTGATCGCCGCAGCACGTCGGTCACGAAGTCCCGGTTCCCCGGCGTGGTGGGCGGGAAGGCTGGTGGCGTGCGGGCGGAGTCTCCAGTATGGCGGGTGCCGGCTGGATGGGGTCGCGGGCGTCGAATCGGAGGAGGCGTGGAGGCCAGGAGCGAGGAAGAGGTCATCCGGGCCGTGCGGGAGGTCCGCGAGCGGGGCGGCCGCCTGCGCGCCGCGGGCGCGGGGGGCTCGAAGAACCGGATCCTCGACGTGCCGGGCGGCGTGCTGCGCCTGGACGGACTCGAGGCGCCGTGGGCGGTGGGGGACGGCGAGGTCACGGCGCCGGCCTCGATGACCGTCGGGGCGCTCCACGACCGCCTCCGGGCCGAGGGGCTGCTCGTGCCCACGGTGGGCGAATGGCGAAACGCCACGCTCGCGGGCTCGCTCGCCACGGCCTCTCACGGCGGCTCGGCCCGCCACGGGATCCTGTCCACCTCGGTGCGGAGCCTCAGGCTCGTCACGGGAACGGGCGAGGTCGTGCGGCTGAGCCGGGGAGAGGAGGACTTCGCGCACGCGGGGGTCTCCCTCGGCGCGCTGGGCGTCGTCACCGCGGTGACGCTCGAATGCGTGGAGCGCTTCCCGCTCCGGCTCGAGACGGACGTCGTCGGCTTCGCCGAGTACCTTGCCGATCCCGTGGGGCAGGAATCGCGCAGCGAGTTCCACGCCTCGATCTGGGCCCCCCACGCCCGGCGGGTCATCCGCTTCGCGGCGGATCGGACGCGGGATCCCATCGGCCGAGCGAGACGGGAGCTCCGCTTCGGCTACCGCACGGGGCTGGCCACGTACCTGTCCCGCCACCTCGGGGTGCACGGCGGCGTGTCCTCGCGCGTGTTCCGCAGGACGGCGGTCGGCGACGCGGCCGACATCCTCGCTCCGATCGCGGTCGCTTCCGGCACGGTCCACACCCGGATGCTCGTGAACGAGGCCCGGGGCCGGATGGCCGCCGAGCTGGCCCTGCCGGCCTCCCGGATCCCGGAAGCGCTCGCCCGGCTCGAGGCGCTGCTCCGAGTGCACCGCAGGGTGGTCCGGAACCCGATCGGCGTGCGGATGAGCCCGGCGGATCGGTTCACGCTGAGTCCGTGCTACGAGCGGGACACCTTCTGGCTCGACATCTTCTTCTACGACCGGGAGCCGTTCGTGTCCGAGCTCGCGGCGTTCGCCGCGGAGTTCGGAGCCCGCTGCCACTGGGGCAAGACGCTTCCGCGCCCGCCGGAGGCGCTCCGACGGGAGTATCCCGCCTGGGAGGCCTTTCGGGCGGCCCGCGCCCGCCTGGATCCCGACGAGGTCTTCGCGAACGGGTTCACCGACGCGCTCGGCCTCACGGGGAGTCGGGCCCCCGCCCGCGCCTCTTGAGTCCGGACCGGATGGAGGCCGCGTGATGCCCCGGGTCGGGGTCACCGGAGCCTCCGGCTTTCTGGCCCGCGCGCTCGAGGCGCGCCTCGCCGGCCGGCACGAGGTCCGGGGGCTCTTCCGCGCGCCCGGCGAGCGGAGCGAGGCGTGGGAGAGCCGGGGACACGGGGTCGTGCTCGGCGACCTGGACGACGGGAGCGCGCTCGCGGCCCTGGTCGACGGCTGCGACGTCGTCTACCACCTCGCCGCGCGGACGGGGAAGGACGATCTGGCCGCGAGCCGGCGCGTGAACGTGGGGGGCACGGAGAACGTGGCCCGCGCGGCCCGCGCCGCCGGGGTCCGCCGGCTCATCTACGTGAGCTCGATCTCCGTGTACGCGGCGACCCGCACGGCCGACCACACCGTGACCGAGGACGTCTCGCCGGCGAACGTCCCGCTCCTGAACCCGTACAGCCGCACGAAGCACGAGGCCGAGGTCGCCCTGCGCGCGCTCGCCGAGCGGGGCGAATGTCCCGGGTTCACGACCGTCCGGCCGACGAACGTCTACGGTCCGTGGGCCCGGTCGTGGTTCCTGGACTGGGCCCGGCGGCTCGCGCGGCTCCCGGTCGCGATCGGCGGCGACATCCCGGTCGACCTGGTGCACGCCGACGACGTGGCGGACGGCCTCGTCCTCGCGGCGGAGGCGGACGCGGCCCGGGGGGAGGTCCTCCACCTGGGCCACGAGAGCGTCCTGCTCGGCGAGTTCGCGAGGCGGGTGGGCCGGGTCATCGGCCGCGACGTCCGCCGGCTCCCGGCGCCGCTCGACCGGGTCGCCCGCACCGTCCTCGACCGGGCCCACCGCGTGGCGAAGGGGAGCCGCAGGTCGATGTCGCTCACCTGGCCGGTCCGGTACCCGCACGACAGGGCGGAGCGCCTCATCGGATACCGGCCCCGCATCTCCCTGGACGAGGGTTTCAGGGACCTGGACCGCTGGTACCGCGAGGTGTGGCTCCCGCGCGGCGCGGACTCGCGGGTGCGCTGATCCGCGTCGACGCACTCGCCGGGCGGTCGCGAGCACCGTCATGGCCACCGGTCGCAGCCGGATGCAAGAGGTCTCGATCCGCGATTCTGTAGCCTGCGGCTGCAACTGCCCTTCGCGCCCTGGCCGCGCGCACATTCGACCGGAGCCTTCCTCCATCGTACAGGGGAACGAGACCGACCATGACGAGCCGGGCGTCGCCCGACGCGAACCTTGTGGGCGCGCCTCCGTGAGCGTCCATTTCGATAGTGAGATCCGGCCACAATTGCCCCTTCGCTTCCCGAACGCCTGCCCGCGCGATCGCCGTGTCGAGCCCGACGACCGCGAGCCGAGCGTTCGCCGCTCGGGCCTCGCGCAGGGCCTCCGCCAGAGTCATCGGTGCCTGTGCGTACAGAGCGGCACTCGTGCTCCCTGCGCATGCCAGGACCACAAGGCACGCCCGGAGCGATCGTCTCATGGGAGTTCACTCCTCCTCCACCAAGCATCATGTCTGCGCAGTCCAGGACGGGACGATGCCGAGGGCGGTGAGGGCCTCTTCTCCGCGCTCCAAGGAAACGTTCCCGAAGAGCGGCTCGCATCCGTCTCCGACACCGTCTTCACCCTGTGGACGGACGTCCCGCGGGCCTCGTGGCGGAATCCGCCCCTGACCGGGCCTTGACAGACATGTGGCCGATTGCCGTTAGTGGAACGCGCCTTCCGAGGCGCGTTGCTTCACGGCCGACCGGTGCCGGTGACGATCCCCGGGCGGCCCGCCCGGCCGCGAGGTCGGATCACGACGCCCCGCGTTCCCCTGGACAAGGATGAAGACATGAAGAGGCTCGGTTTCCTGTTTGCAGGCGCGGCGTTCCTGCTCGTTCCGGCGACGGCTCTCGCCCAGGATGAGGCGGAGGGTCCGCCTCCGACCTCGATCGTGACCGTCACCTCGTTTCACGTCCCGCTGGGGCCGGAGCGCGGGAAGGTCCTGCAGTTCATCGAGAAGGTCGTGGCACCGCAGGCGCGCAACAATCCGAACGTTCTCGCCTTCTACGTGCTCCAGCACAACTGGGGATCCGACTCGCGCGACGTGAAGCTCGTGAGCGTCTACGCCGACATGGCCGCGGTGGACGCCCCGTGCGGCGAGCCCTGCCAGACGTGGGCGGACGAGAACCTGCCGGAGGAAGGCGAGGAAGGCTACGAGGAGTTCGACGAGCTGGCCGACAACTACCTCAAGTACTTCGGCAAGCACAGCGACGAGATCTACATCTCGCGCATGGACCTGGCCAAGGACTGACGCCCGGCGTCGGGACCGGACCGGCCGAGGACTGCGGGGCCCATCGGCCGGTCCGCGAGCCCGACGGCCCTCGGCCTCATCCCGACCTCACGATCTCCACCGCCGGCCCCACCGCCGGCCCCTCACGCGCGCCCGCGCTCAGATCGCCAGGGCGTACCTCGAGAAGCTCAGGACGTCGTCGAACTTGACCCGGTCCATCAGGATGTCGAGGTCCGAGTCCAGCGGTGTCCAGCTCTCCCCCGGCGCCCCCTGCCGGAACATGCGGATCTGCGGCTCGAGTCCCGGATCCGCGATGCCGTCCCCGTCGAAGTCCGGGTCGGCGAACCGGTAGCCGAGCTCCAGCCGGGCCGGCTTCTTCGGGTTGAACTGCAGGCCGGTCGGCCCGAACTCCGCGCTGAGCTTCACGGGATCCACGGACACCGTGATCGTGATCGTGTCGCCCGGGACGAACAGCTTGCCGGCGAGCGGGTGGCCCGGCGGATAGCGGAGCAGGGTCTCGTTGTGGAGGCCCAGCTCCAGGAACCGGTCCGATCCGTTCGGCCCGCCGGGACCGTCGAACAGGATCCGGAACGTCATCCGCTGGCCGGCCACGGCCAGGAACGACGTATCCGAGTTCGTGAGGGGAGGCGCGCTCGCGTCGAAGCGCAGGAACAGCGGGTCGGCCGCGGCCGGACTCGCGCCGGACGCCAGCTTGCCGCTCACGGGGCCGGGAGCGCCGGGCGCGGACGGACCGAGGAGTCTCTGCGAGTCGGCCGTGCACGCGGATGCGAGGAGCACGGCGCCCAGCACCCACCAGCGGGCGGGGCGGGCGAGTTCGCGAAGGGGCGCGTACAGGCGTTTCATGCTTCTCTCCTCGTGGTTCGACCGTCGTCCGGCCACCCGTTCCCCGGAGAGCCCGCGGACCCCCCGAACGCATCGTGGCACGAGTGGAAGCAAGGAGTATTCCTAACGTAAGTCGTTGGAAACAGGTTCCATCCGTGAAAACACTGGTGTCCGGGACAGGTACAAGTGTATCGTTTTGGAACACCGCGGCCGGCCGCATCGGCAGGCTCCGGGTCCCTTCACGTCAGGAGGATGATTGGCGAAGCGCCTCATCGTCGTGCAGGCCTCCGACGCGTTCGCGCGGGTGTGGGACGAGATGGCCGAGCGCATCGGTGCCGATCTTCTCCGGGTCTCCGGGGCGATGGAGGCCTCCGGGCTCCGGGCGGCGGCCACGATCCTCTCCTGCGCCGGGTCGGAGGCCGACGCCGTCCGCGGGGTCCACGATGCGCACCGGGCCGGGCTCGTGGCCCCGCTCGTCGTCGGCGCCTCCGAAGACCATCGCCTGGCCGCGCAGCTGATTCGGGCCGGCGCGGCGAACTACTTCGCCCTGCCCGGCGACGCCGCCCGTCTGGAGTCGGAGCTCATTCGCATCGCGGAGAAGGCGGACGACCGGCCTCCGCCCCCGCGTGACGCGGGGTTCGACTTCAGCGCCATCGTCGGGGAGCATCCGTCCCTTCAGGCGGCGATCGAGCGCGCGACCCGCGTGATTCCGGGGGGCAGGGCGACCGTCCTCATCCTCGGCGAGACGGGGACGGGCAAGGAGCTGTTCGCGCGCGCCGTGCACGACAACGGTCCACGGGCCCGCGAGCCGTTCGTGGACGTGAACTGCTCCGCGATCCCCGCCACGCTCCTCGAATCGGAGCTGTTCGGGCACGAGAAGGGGTCCTTCACCGACGCGCGAACCTCGAAGCCGGGCCTGTTCGAGCTGGCCGACGGGGGGACGATCTTCCTGGACGAGATCTCCGCCATGCCCCTGGAGCTCCAGGCGAAGCTGCTCCGGTCCCTCGAGACGAGGGAGATCCGCCGGCTGGGGGGGCTGCGGGCGAGGACGGTGGACGTGCGCATCATCGCGGCGGCGAACGTGGACCTGCGGGTGCTCGCGCGAGACGGCGCGTTCCGCGAGGACCTCTACTACCGTCTCGCGGTCGTGCCCATCCGGCTGCCGGCCCTGCGCGAGCGCGGCGACGACGTCATCCGGCTCGCGCGCTACTTCCTGGCCCGGCTGGCCGAGACCTACGGCCTCCCGGTGCCGGAGCTCTCCCAGGGGGCGCTGGCCGCGATCGCCCGCCACCCGTGGCCCGGCAACGTCCGCGAGCTCAGGAATGCGATCGAGAGGGGGCTCCTGCTCGCCGGAGACGGGCCCATCGGCTCGGCCGAGCTCGCGCTCGATGTGCCGGAGCCCGGCGCCCGCTCCGAGGAGGTGGGGGCGGACGCCGCGGGCCCGGCGAGCCCGCTCCCGTTCCCCGCCACGCTGCGCCAGCTGGAGCGGGCGGCCGTCGCCGCGACGGTGGAGCTGTACGACGGCAACAAGACGCTGGCCGCCCGCGAGCTCGGGATCACGCGGTCGCGGCTGTACAGGATCCTGGAGCGGGAGTGAGACGGGCCAGTGTCCCAGGATGAGACGATCGTCCCGGCCCGGGACACCGGTCGCCGGGGTAAATTGATTGACATGACACGAGTTAGGTCGGGCATGGCGGTTGCATCCTCGCGTGAGACGAGCACGCGTCCGTCTCACCCGCGGGTGACGCGACGACGCGGATTCGCGCGGGCGAGCCGGTGACGGGGGCCATGAGC
This sequence comes from Gemmatimonadota bacterium, assembly GCA_046757885.1. Taxonomy (GTDB): domain Bacteria; phylum Gemmatimonadota; class Gemmatimonadetes; order Palauibacterales; family Palauibacteraceae; genus JBHHZD01. Next base: position 22,027 of record JBHHZD010000031.1, on the reverse strand, counting down.
GACCACGAGGACAGACTCGACTCCGTGCGGGAACGAGCGGGCACGCTGGCCGGCTCGGGGCGCTGGTCCGAGCTCTGGGAGGAGCTCTCGGCCCTGGATCCGGGAGCGATCCTCGATTCGGCCGTGCTCGCGTACCGCTTCGGCGAGGCGCTCTACCACACCGGGCGAATGCGCGAGCTGGAGACTTTCGCCGACCGGTACGCGACGCGGGCCAGAGCGGAGCTGGACGACGGCGGCGCGATGCGCGCGCTGAACCTAGGAGGCATCGCCGCCTTCGAGCTCGGCGACGTGGAGGGGGCGGAGGCGCGCTGGGACGAGCTGCTCGGGCTGGCCGACGGCTGGGAGGACGAGGACATGCTGGCCCGCGCCGCGAACAACCTGGGCGCGCTGTCCAACCTCCGCGGCAAGCCGAACCAGGCCGTCGCTTTCTACCGGCTGTCGCTGCCCCTGTACCAGCGTCTCGGGCAGACGCGCGGGATCGCGCAGACCTACCACAACCTGGGCGTCGCGATGCGGGACCTCGAGCGGTTCGAGGACGCCGACTCGGCCTTCTCGCGCGCCGTCGTGGTCGCCGAGGGGATTCCGTACCCTCCGGTCGTGGCCATGACCCTCGTGAGCCGCGCCGAGCTCGAGGTCCGCCGGGCCGACCCCCCGATGGCCGCCGAGCTCGCGACCCGGGCGCTGGCCCTGGCGCGCGAGATGGGCGATCCGATCAGCGAGGGCCAGGCACTGCGTGTACGGGGTCTGGCGCGCTGCCTGTCCGGCGACGAGTCCTCCGGGGCCGCCGATCTCGAGGCCGCCCTGGAGCGGGCCGAGCAGACCGGCAACGGCCTGCTCGAGGCGGAGACCCTGCGGGATCTCGGCCGCCGCCCCTCGCTCGAGCCGTCGGCGTCGGCGGATCTCCTGGGCCGCGCCATCGAGCGCTTCGAGGCCCTCGGGGCGACGGCCGAGGCGGAGCGGATCCGCGCCGACATGCCGGAAGAGTAGCTCCCGGCGCACACGCCGCCGCTTTCTTGCCAGCCTCCCGGAACCACATCAGGTTGGGGGTCGTTCACCCTCGACACGATCGAACGGACCGGCACGACCGTTCGTGGTCTCGCCGGTCCTTCTTCTCATCTCGAAAGGGAGCACGCGAGCATGCAACTCGGCCACATCCCCCTCGCCCTGTCCATCGCGACGTACGACTGGAATCCGAAGATGGCGGTGTTCTGCCTGGGCGCCCACTTCCTCCCGAACGCGGATTCGCTGGTCGTGAAGGCGGGACTGGCCAAGCCGTCCTTCCACTGCACGGTGACCCACAACCTGTTCTTCGCCCTCGTCGTGAGCGGCCTCGTGTACCTCGTGTCGCCCCATTACGCCCCGTTCGCGCTCGTGGCCCTGGTGACGCACTACCTGGCGGACCTCGGGAGTACCGTGGGCCAGCCCCTCCTCTGGCCCTTATCGAAGAAGAAGTTCACGCTGTCGCTGTTCAAGGACACGGGCTACTGGGGCTGGGAGATGTACACCGGCTACTACAAGCAGCCGATGGCCTGGGTGCTCGAGATCGCCGTCGTGGCGTTCTTCGTGTACCGCCTGACCGTCGTCGGGGGCTGACGCCCGTGGCGGAGTCCTGGGACGCCGTCATCGTCGGCAGCGGCTTCGGAGGGAGCACCGTCGCGCTGCGGCTCGCGGAGGCCGGGCTTTCCGTGCTCGTCCTGGAGCGCGGCCGCTGGGTGGACAGGGACGAGAGCGCCTGGGACACCCACGCGATCCACATCCAGCAGAAATACCGCGGCGAGATTCCCTTCGAGTCGCACACGGCCGGGCTCACCGGACTCGTGTATCCCAACCACACCGTGGGCGGGAACTCCGTCTTCTACGGGGCCGTGTCCCTGCGGCACCGGGCCGAGGACTTCGAGCGCCGGAGCCGCTTCGGCGACGCCACCGACGGCCGGGCGTACGCGGACTGGCCGTTCTCCTACGAGGATCTCGCGCCGTACTACGACCAGGCGGAGCGGCTCCTGGGCGTCGTCGGGGTGGCCGGGGCGGATCCGACGGAGCCGCCGCGCGAGGGCGAGTACGGGGGGCCGCCGCGCCCTTTCGCGAAGCTGACGGAGCGTCTGGCGCGCGCGGCGGACCGGATGGGCCTGCGCCCGTTTCCGCTCCCGCTGGCGATCAACGTGAACGGGCAGAACGGCCGGAATCGGTGCGTGGAGTGCCTGACCTGCGACCTGTTCCCGTGCAAGATCGGGGCGAAGAACGACCTCTCGGTCACCGTGCTGCCGGAGGCGATGCGGAAGGGGGCGGTCGTCCGCGACCGGGCCGCGGCGACACGGCTGGTCCGGAGGGGCGACCGGATCTCGGGCGTGGAGTACGTGGACCTGCGCAGCGGAGAGACGCGCACCGCGGCCACGGCGCTCGCCGTCGTGAGCGGCGGCGCGATCGCCTCGCCGAAGCTCCTCCTCGCCTCGGGCCTCGGCGAGATCGAGCCGAACGGAAGGCTCATCGGCCGCTACCTCACGCGTCACTGCAGCGGCATCGTATGCGGCTTCTTCCCGTTCCGCACGAACCCCGATGAGGAGTTCCACAAGCAGCTCGCGATCGCGGACTACTACTTCGGGGGGCCGGACGGCCGCGCGCCGGACGGTCCGTGGGGGCTCATCCAGAGCCTCCAGGTGCCGCCGCCCGACTTCATCCGGGTCTCTCTGCCCTTCCCGGCGAACCACATCGGGGTCGTCACGTTCCAGCACACGATCTTCCTCATGTGCCTGGCCGAGGACATCCCCCAGCTGGAGAACCGGGTCGAGCTCCATCCGACGGCCGTCGATCCGTACGGGCAGCCGATCGCTCGGGTGCGGTACCGCCACCACGAAGACGATCTCGCGCGCCGGCGGGCCCTGTATCGCGTCGCACGGAGGATCATGCGCCGGGCGGGGGCCTGGGCGTCGGTGTACATGGGAACGCGCACCTTCTCGCACGCGGCCGGCACCTGCCGCGCGGGCACGGACCCGTCGGCCGCCGTGCTGGATCCGGACTGCCGGTTCTTCGGCATCCCGAACCTGTTCGTCGTGGACGGCAGCTTCATGCCCACGTCCGGGGCCGTGAATCCGAGCCTGACGATCGCCGCCAACGGCCTGCGGGTCTCGCATCGGATCCTCGGCGGGTGGGCGAGCATGCCGAAGCCGTGAGCGCGTGAGCCGGATCCGCCTGTGCCTGCTGGGTTGCGGGGCCATCGCGCGGCTGCACAGCCGCGTGGCCCGCACGATCCGCGGGGGCTTCGAGCTCTCCTTCGCGAGCCGCTCGCGCGAGAAGGCGGAGGCCTATCGGCGACGGTTCCGCGGGAAGGCGGCCTTCGGGAGCTACGAGGAGGCCTGTGCCTCCCCGGATGTGGACGCCGTCCTCATCTGCACGCCCCACGCGCTCCACGCCGAGCACGCCGAGCTCGCGGTAGCCGGCGGCAAGCACCTGCTCATCGAGAAGCCCGTGACGGCGGATCTGGATGGGCTCGAGCGGATCGAGGCGGCCGTCCGCCGGTCTGGCGGCATCTGCATGGTCGCCGAGAACTACCACTTCAAGCCAGTGGCGAGAGTGCTCCGGCGGCATCTGGATGCCGGCGACATCGGCGATCCCCTGTTCATCGAGCTGAACAAGGCGGGATCGTCGCGGGCCGAGGGATGGCGGGCCGACGAGGCCATGATGGGAGGGGGGGCGCTCCTGGAGGGAGGCGTCCACTGGATCCACCTCATGCAGATCCTGGGGGGACCCGTGCGGGAGGTCATCGCCGCCCGGCCCGAGAGCGCCCCGCCGACGAACGCGCCCTTCGAGGACAACATCGAGGTGCTGTTCCGGTTCGAGAGCGGCTGTGTGGGCAAGCTCCTTCACTCATGGAACACCCGAAACCGGACCGGCGGCCTGCAGATGTCGCGGATCTACGGCACGGGCGGGAACATCGCGTTCGAGAGCAACGGCCTGTGGGCCGCGGTGCTGGGCCGCCGCAGGCGCCTGCGAGTCCCGAACCCGTTGGACATCATGGGCTATCGGGGCATGCTCAGGGAGTTCCTCGCAGCGGTGCGCGAAGCGCGGGAGCCCTCCATGTCGCTGGCCCTGGCGCGGCGCGACCTGGAGATCGCCCTCGCGGCTTACCGCTCGCTCGGCTCGGGGCGCTTCGAGCCCGTCGCGGCCACGAGCGTGCGCCCCACGTAGACGGCGAGCGTCGCGACCCCCCACCAGAACGCGGCCCGGAAGGCGGTCTCCAGCCGCCCGACGACGAAGCCGGCCACGAGCAGAACCACGTAGACGTTCCGGCGGCCCGCGACCAGGCGAAAGGCCCGATCGAATGCCCGGTGATCGTGGATCTGTCGTCCCGTCAGGCTCCGGTAGATGCCCGACACGGCGCGCGCGCCGATCATCACGCCGATGAGGAGGGCGCCGAGGCGGAATGAGACCGGATCGCCGGACGCTTGCGAGAGTCCCCAGCCCAGCCCGAGGTACCACGAGAACTCGAACGTCACGTCCAGAACGTGATCCAGACGGTCCCCGAACCGGCTCGAGAGCAGCTTTACGCGCGCGAGCTTCCCGTCGACGCCGTCCAGCACGTTGACGGCCGCCGCCAGGAGCAGGGCCGGCCCGAAGCTCCCGGTGGCGAAGAGGAAGGTCCCGAGAAACGCGAGGGCCGCCGTGGCCAGCGTGACCTGGTTCGGCGTGATCCCCGTGCCCGCGAGCCGGCGCACGCAGAAGTTCTCGGGCAGGGGATGGAGAAATCGGGCGGGAAAGTCGAGGACGCCCTTCTGCGCCGCGTCCAGGATGAGGCGCGCCGCACGCTTCCGATCGGCGGCCGACCGGGGAACGCACCAGTAGGGACGGAGGTGCCTTCGAAGATCCGGCAGATAGGACGGCATCTCCGAGAGGCTCCGCTGCGGGCAGTCCGTCGTCTCGGCCGGCGACGGGGCTCCGAAGTGTGCCGCCCGGATCTCTGCCAGATCCCTCGACAGCTCGCCTGCGGGCACCCGGCAGAGCCCGATCGGACGGACCTCGCCAGGCTCCGAGCCGTCACCCGATCCCTCCCCGTCCACGAGGCAGACGGGCCCGCGCGCCCGGACGAGCTCACGGTACAGCCGCGCGTCGTACACGCCCTCTGCCCGGATGAGAAGAACGTCCGCCGGGCCGCCGAATGGGGGAGAGACCGTTTCAGGCGCGTCCGCGACCCGCACCGACATCCGGCCGAGGGACAGGTCGGCGGCCTGGCGGCGCGCCTCCTCCGCCAGGCCCGGCGCCGGGCGCAGGGAGGGGACGACGACGCAGCGCGGGACGCCGAGCCGCGCGAGGTGGAAGAGATGCCGCTGAAGCGGCGAGCGGCCCAGGATGGGCGTGAGGCCCGCGGGGTGCCCCCCACCGGGTCCCTCGAGGGCCGGTTCGCCGAGGATGAGCGCGGTCGGCGTCGCGGGGGCGCGTTCCGACTCCGGACCCGAACCGGTCACCGTGCGTTGAAGGGCCCGGCCGGCGTCAGCTTTCGGCGGATCTGGTGCAGTACTCTGGCCAGCGTGGGCTCCGAGTCGGCTGAACGGTCGCGCCCGTGGTGAAATCGTCGGGCCAACCGTAGTCTCCTGCGAAGCCGGGCGCAATCCTATTCGACGCAGAGGTCACGGCGGGCCCATGCGAACGACGGCCGAAACCGACACGAACGATCTCGCTCGCGGCGCGGGCGTGAACTACCTGGGATTCGCGACGCGCATCGCGCCGCGCGCCCTGTTCCTCTTCCTCGCCGGCACCCTGTACGGCGAGGCGCGGTTCGGCGTGTTCACGTTCGGCATCACGCTCGTCGAGACGGCGGCCGCCCTCGCCCTGTTCGGCATGAAGCGGTCCCTGTTCAAGTTCATGAGCGAGGGCAGGGCGAAGGGCGAGTCCGAGCTCCCGGCCGTGGCCCACGGAATCGCGCTTGCCCTCACGACCGGCACGATCGTCACGCTCGCCGTCGCGGCCGGCGCCTACGCGCTGGCGGACCTCTTCCGACTGCCCTCGGCGGGTCCGGCGCTCCTGATCCTGACCCCCGCGATCCCGCTCATCATCCTGTCGGACATCCTGCTCATCGCGATCCGCTTCACGCGGCAGATGCGCTTCGAAGTGCTGGCCCGCAGCGTGGCCGAGCCCATCACGCTCGCGGCCGCGACGGCGGCGGCGTATGCCCTCGGCGCCCGCGACCACGGACTCATCCTCGCGTACGTGACGTCGCTCGTGGTCGCCGCGGGCCTGTCGGTGCTTTTCTTCCTGCGCGTCTTCCCGGCCTGGCGGTGCCTCCGGATCCCGCTTCGGCGGCACGCGATGCGGCGTCTCGTCTCGTTCAGCGGCCCGACGTTCGGCTACGAGCTCATGGCCCTCGCGACGGACAAGGTGGACATCTTCCTCGTCACCTATTTCTCCCCGGCCGCCGTCGTGGGCATCTACGGCATGGCGCGACAGCTCTCGACGATCACGAAGAAGATCCGCCAGGGATTCGACCGGATCCTCCCACCCGTGCTGTCCGACTGCATCGCCTCTGGCGACATGGTTCGGGCCCGGGACCAGCTCGCGATGGTCGCCCGGTGGATCCTCACGGTCCAGGTGCTGATCCTCGTCGCGTTCGTCTTCTACGCGGAAGCGATCCTGGGCCTGTTCGGAAGCGGCTTCGCGGGCGGCGCGGGCATTCTCCTCCTCCTGCTCGCCTCCGACGCCGTGAACGGGAGCCTGGGGGTGAGTGAGTTGCCGATCGTCTACCTGAAGCCCGGTGTGAACCTGTGGATCGGGGCCGGGATGCTCGCGCTCGTCGTCGGCATGGGGATCTGGCTGACGGGCTCGCTGGGAGCGCCCGGCGCCGCGCTCTCCGTCCTCATCGCCTATTCGCTCGCGAACGCCGTGCGGATCGCCGCCGTCCGCGGACTCTTCCACTTCACGACCGTGAAGCCCGGCATCCTCAAGCCGGTCGTGGCCGGCCTGACCGCGTTCGGTGCGATGCTCGTCTGGCGCGGCGTGAGCGGGGCGCTCCCGCCGATCCGGGATGTCCTGGGGATTCCGGTGCTTCTCGCGAGTTACCTGGGGATGCTGTACGTGCTCGGCCTGGAGCCTGAGGACCGGCAACAGCTTCGGCGCCTGCGCCGGCGCCCCTAGACGACCGGGACGGAGCCGCCGGGTACGATGGGCGAGCCGCCTCCGGCCGTCAGCGCTTGGCCGAGGCCGCCCTCTCCCTGACAGGCTCGGGCTCCACTTCCGGGAGCCAGCCGCGGTCGCCGCGCGCGGTGGAGATCGGGATGACCTTGTGCGACCGCCGGAACCGCCACAGCGACCGGACGTTCGCGACGGTCGTCGCCGGCAGGAGGAGAGCCGTGGCCCCGACGCCGGCGATCGGGAGCACGAGCGGGAGCTGCCCGACGATGGCGAGGAGCATGACCTCGAACGCCATCACGTCCCGCTTTCCGAAGTACTTCAGGACCCGCATGAGCCGCCGGAAACCGTCCGTCCCCTCCTCCCAGCCGTACTGCACGCTCAGCGCGCTCCCGGACTCCTTCTCGCGCCGCAGGTAGACGTGGATGTTCGCGAGGCTCGCCGAGACGGCGGCGAAGCCCACGAGGCCGGACCACACGTAGACGGAGGGCAGGGGCGAGCGGACGACGCCGATCATCAACCCGAGGAGGAACGCCACGTACGAGAGGTTGTCGCAGATCGTGTCCACCCACTCTCCCCGCACGCTCGCGCTGAACGTCAGCTTCGCGATCTCGCCGTCCGATCCGTCGAGGATGGAGCCCGCCTGGAACAGGAGGCCGCTGAGAAGGAACGGCACGTAGCCACCGAGGGCGGCAAGACCGGCGGACACGAGACCCAGGACGAGCGTGGCGACGCTCACCTGATTCGGCGTGACGCTCGTGCGCACGAGCCGGCGGCTCAGGGCGATCGAGATCGGACGGTTGATGTAGCGGGCGACGGGACCGTCCGTCGGTCGGCGCAGCCCCGCGAGAAGCTTCCGCTCCGCCTCTGCGGCGTCCTCGCGCGTGTCGATGTCGTGCCACATGCGGCCACCGATGTCGGTCACGCGGGCGAGGCCTGCGGACGCGAGCTTCTGGACGCCGCCCGATAGGGATCCATCCCCCTCGGTCCGGGCGTCGCGAAGGGCGCCGAACAGGACGGGCGAGGCGAGGAAGACGCCCGTGTCGATGGCGTCGTAGGTCTCCAGCGTCTTCCCGATCTCGACGATGCGATCCGATTCGACGCGAACCTTCGTCGCGTCGTCCAGGTCGAACACGCCGTCCACGTCGTAATCGACGGCGAGATCGATGCCCTTCAGATCGTGGGCGCTCTCGGCGAGCCGTCTGACGACGTCGGGATCGAAGAGGTGGTCCGTCATCGTCAGGATGAAGGGCTCGTCCAGGTCGGACTCCGCGGCGAGCACGGAAAGTCCGTTGGGCTGCCGCCACTCGTCGTTGTAGAGCCAGTGCAGCTCGAGCCCGAGGCCACGGACGGACTCGATCGCGCGCCGGATCTCGTGTCCGCGGTAGCCGAGAACGACGTACGCCTTCTCGATGCCCGCCCGCTCGAGCGTGAACAGCGTTCTCGCGAGCAGCGGCACGCCCAGGAGGGGCAGCAGCTGTTTCGGGGTGTCGCTGTTGAGTCTCGAGCCGTTTCCTGCCGCTATGACCAGCGCCTGCGAAACGTGACGTGTGTGGCCTCTCACGCTCCATCCAGTTCTCTCGGGGAATGCAGTCGGACGACACAGAATCGGCCGAGTGAGCCCGCGCGGTGGCTAAACCGAACGAATACCGCTCGGAATGGCAATACTGCCCGACAAAACCCGGAATCGAACCCTGCGGTTCCGGGCCGCGTCCGGCCGACGCCCGCGCGCCGGGTCCGAACGCGTCCGCGAGACGGAACGGCAGCCCTTTCCGCCGCCGATCAGACCGCGGGGACGGGTCTTTCGCGGCCTCCGGCAAATACGTGGATGAGGGCGGGGAGGACGATCACCGTCGTGAGGAACGCCGCCGACAGCCCCATCACCGCCAGAACGCCCATCGAAACGAGTCCCGGATGCGTCGCCGTGATGAGGCCGGCGTAGCCCGCGATCGTCGTGAGGGTCGTCATCGAGATCGCGAGTCCCGTGTTTCGCAGGACGTGGTACAGCGACCCCGGCCCCTCTTCCAGGTATCGATGATAGATGTGCACGCCATTGTCCACCCCGATGCCCAGAATCGAGGGCAGGACCACGATGTTGAAGAAATTCCACTTCAAGCCGAGCACGTGCATCGCCCCACCCATCCACACGATCCCGATGAGGAGCGGGGAGAGGACGAGCAGGGCCGCCTTCAGGCTGCGAAAGTCCGCCATCACGATGAGGAAGACGACGATGAACGTGAGCAGAAGCGCCGTCTTTCCCTCGCTCACCATCAGGATGAGCATCTCGGCCGTGATGATGTTCGAGCTCGTCGCGTGGAACACCTTGCCGGACTCCGTGGTGATCGTGCCCACGTCGTTGCGGAACTCGATCGCGTTCCGGCCGTCCCGAAGGGGAACGCCGGGGTAGATGAACACGAAGCTCCCGAGCCGCCCGTCCTTCTCGACGAACGCCCGCTTCTCCTTCATGGGGACATCCTCGAGCGTGAAGGGCGAATCGACGCGCAGGTAGCGCCGGAGCTTCTCGAGGCGCTGCTCGTCCTCCCCCGTCACGACGCCGACGGCTTCCTCCTCCACGAGGTCGCGGATCCGGCGGATCTTCCGCAGCTTCGCCGGTTGATCGTCGGGCACGAGCGAGTAGATGGACCGCACACTGCTGATCGTGGGCGTGACCGAGTCCGCGTCCCTGCGCCGGCGTACGACGTCCATCACCGCCTCCGCCTCCTTCCGCGAGTCCGTCAGGACCACGGCCGGAGACTCGGAGCGCGAGAATACGCCTTCCGTCTTCTCGGACACCATCCGCCGCTCGGGGGTGATGATGCGGAGGTTCGTGAAGTCGTACTCGAAGCCCACGCGCGAGAGGCCGATGGCCCCGAGGACGGTGAGCGTGGAGGCGACCGCGAGGATCGTTCCCGAGTACCGGAACCGCTTTCTGTGCCACGCTCCCGTCGCGCCTTCCGCCGGGCGGATTCTCATCAGCCCCACGCGCTCCGTGAACACGATGAAGGCGGGGAGCACGACGACCATGCTGAGGAACGCGAACAGGATCCCCGCCCCGGCGATGAAGCCCAGCTCGGAGAATCCCCGGAAGTCCATCAGCATGAGGGTGAAGAAGGCCGCCGAGGTCGTGAGAGCGGTCGTGGCCAGGGCCGTGCCCGTGTTGAAGACCATCTTGTCGAGCGACTCCCTCAGACCCAGGCCCGCCTGGCGGCTCTCGACGTATCGCGCGAAGCCGTGGATCCCGTAGTCGATGCCGAGCCCGAACAGGATCACGAACATGAAGCCCGTGATCGTGTTCAGCTCTCCGATGACCAGGTACGTGAGGCCGAACGTCCAGCTCAGGGAGAACAGCAGGCTCAGGCTGATGACGATGGCGGCGACGATCCGCCGGAAGTAGAGGACGAGAAGCAGGAAGACCCCGGAGACGCCGAAGATGAGCGTGCCCAGGATGTCGTGCTTGACGGCCTGGAGCTCGTCCAGCCGGTTCTTGATGTTGCCGCCGTAGAAGACCTGGATCGGCGGATCGGGCTCCGCGGCCCGCGTCTCGCCCACGATCGCGCGCACGTCGTTGAGCATCGCTCGATCGAACGCGAGGTCCGTACTGCTGCGCGACGGGAACAGCTTGAGCACGAGCACCGTGCTGTCGGCGTTCGTGTACAGGGGCTTGGGCTCTTTCTCGCGGTACTTCGCCTCCCAGTCAGCGAGCTCGTCGGGCTCCTCCTCGGCGCTCTCGTCCCCGAAGAGATCCTCGACGAGGAGGGGGTTCAGCTTCTCCTTCTCCCGATCGATCCGTCGCCGGATCGCCGCCTCCAGGGAATCCAGCTCCGAGGCGTCGAGATAGAGGAGCGCGTTGCGCTCGAAGAAGTCCAGATCGTTCCGGTAGTCCACGAGGCCGACGTACTCGCTGGCGAGCAGCCGTGGCTCCAGGGCCTGGGCGAAGCTCTCCAGCGCCGGGAAGTCGTCCCCGGCCAGGACGACGCGCAGCTGCCCGATGCCGCCCACGCGCGCCTTCATCTCGTTCAGCGCGCGCACGCTCTCGTAGCTGTCGGGCAGGAGCTCGGCGAGATCGCTTCGGAGCTTCAGTTTCGCGCTGAAGATGGCGCCCACGACGGAGGCGGCCAGGGCCCCGAGCAGGACGAGCGCGTAGTGTTTCGGGATCTCCTTGAAGCAGGCCGTGCAGGCGCGGAGCAGGAGATGGTGGCGGGTCGGCCTCGGTACATGGATCATTCCTCGGCCAGCTTTCGGACCAGACTCTCGTACATCTCCTCGTAGGAGGTCTGCGAGATCTTCTTGTAGAAGGAGTCGCGGTAGCTTCGCGCGGTGCTCGCGCCGTCGATGACCATGTCGTACGCTTTCCACTCGTCACCGACCCGGTGCATCCGGTAGACGATCTCGACGTCCTTTCGGCCCTTGTAGGCGAGCGTCGTCACGTCCGCCCGGTCGCCCCGAATCTCGGGCGCCAGGTAGGTCACGCTGTCAGCCTTGTAGATGCTCAGCTTGCGGACGGACGAGTTCCGGATGAGCTGCCGGAAGACGTCCACGAAGTCATCGCGCTCCTTCGCGGTGCGCGCTTCCCAGTACTTTCCGAGGGCGCGTCGCGACAGCTCCCTGAAGTCCATGAGGTCGTTGATGATGTCCTTCAGGCGCTCCTTCGCCTCGGGGCTCACGTCGTCGCCCTCGGCGTCCAGGATCGCGCGGACGGCCTCGTTCCGGTCGCGGATGACCTGCTCGGGCGAGCGCATCTGCGGGCCGGATTGCACGACGGCGGCCGCCAGCGACCCCGGGAGCCACAGGAAGGCGAGCGAAAGGAACGCCGCGCGCACGCCGGATGCGACCCTCCCTGTCTGCCTCATCTCACCTCGTCTCTCCGGGGTTGTCGTCGGGGGCTCAGTCGCCGTACAGGTCGCGCCCCACGGCTTGGCTGAGCTCGGCCAATGCCGTGTTGTACTCGAAGATGTTCCGCAGGTGCTCGACCCGCATCGTGGAGTTCGCCTTGAACGCGTCGATGACGTCCTTGATGTCCCCGATTCCGAGGTCGAAGGTCTGGAGCTCGGCCCGGAGCCAGTTCTCGCTCGCCCGGCGGGCCTTCCGGCTGTCCGCCAGGTTCGCCTTCGCCCGGATCGTCTCGAGGTACGCCTCCCGGACCTTGAGCGTGATCCCGTTGCGCAGAGGCCGCCGCTGGCTGGCCAGTCGGGCCTCGTCGCGCCGCGCGACGTTCACCCGGTCGCGGGTCTGGGAGAAGTTCAGGTTCCAGTTGAAGCCCACCGCGAGACCGGGCCGGAAGAAGTTCGTCCGGTTGTTCCAGAACGGGTTCCTCGGATCGAAGCGGCTCGGTGCCCGATTGTACTTCACCTGAACGCCGGCGAACAGGTGCGGCGCGTAATCGCTCCTGTGCACGCGCACGAGGGCGGAAAGCGCGCCGATGCCGGCCTCGAGCTGGCCGAGCTCGGCCCGGCTCTCGAGCGCCATCGCCGTGTACGTCGTCAGGTCGGCGAGCTCGGCGTCGACGGGCTCCAGGACCCGCGTGTCCACGTCCACTTCCTCGCTCCCATCGAGACCCACGACGGCCTTCAGCGCGGCCCGGGCGAGCTCGATCCGGTCGGCCACGTCGCGCGCCCGCTTGTTCAGGTCGTACGTGAAGATCTCGAACTTGAACATGTCGTTCTGCGTGACCTGGTCCGAGCCCTCGTCGAACCGCTCCTCGAGCTTCACGCGCGCCTCCTCGGCCTGCTCGCGGGCGTCGCGGATCACGTCCTCCATCTCGTAGCCGAGCACGAGGCCCCAGTAGGCCTTGCGAACCTGGAGACGGATATCGCTCCGCTCCTTGCGCACGTTGGCCTCCGCCGCCTCGACCCCGCGGTCGGCCGCCTCGATGAGGCCGCCGATCTTGCCCGAGGTCCAGATCGGCTGGGTGATGTCCAGATCCACCTGCGTGAAGAAGCGCAGGTCCGAGAACCCCGTCGAGGTGTCCGGCGACACGAGGACGCCCGTGCTCGTGAACTCTCCCCGTTGCCGGGGGATCGGGCCCCAGATGTTGCGCAGCTCGAACTTCGGCAGGAAGCGGGCGTGCGACGCCTGGTCCCGTTTCGCCCGCGACAGCTCGAGCTCTCGATCCGCGACCTCGAGCATCGGGCTGGAGGCGAGGGCCATCGCCTCCGCCTCCGCCAGGCTGAGGACCCGCCGCTCGACGGACTGCGCGTGCCCCGCCCGCGACGGCCAGAGGGAGCCGACCAGGAGGCAGCCGAGGACGGCTCCGCGACTCAAGCGGGCTCGCTCACTTCGGGTTCGCCTCCAGGATCTCCTCGACTCCCGACGTGACGGAAGGATCGGCCGACTGTAGAGCGAGAATGTCGTCATAGTCCGCGTAGGCGTGTGAGTGGGTCGAATTGGCGTCGGAGAGGATGCCGATCCCGATGGGCTTGTCCGGCGGATGGCCCCCGAAGGTATCCTCGTACGCCTTTCGCAGGTCGAACACGAAGGTGCGCCACTCTCCCAGGCCGTCGCTGCCCGAGCCGGCCACGACCATCCAGGGCTTGCCCGTTCCCTGACGCCGGGTCGCGGATCCGACCGGCAGGGTGGAGCTCCAGACGTACTTCACGGACTCGGGGATGAGGCCGAGCATCTTCTTCTTGTAGATGAAGTAGATGCCGGCCGCGCTGTCCACCCGCTCGTCGAAGCGCTCGTCGCCGTTCTCGGGGATCTCGTTCACCCGCCAGCGGAACGAGACGTACGGATAGCGGCGAAGGTCCCACTTCAGCGTCTTGCCGAGGATGACGGACTCGCCCTCGTCCCGGGCCTCGAGGTACCGGTTGCCGTTCTCCTCGCGCACCCGATACGGCTTGTGCTTCTCCGCGTCCCGGCCCCGCCACGTCCAGCCCGCCGGCAGGGTATCGAGCGGTCCGCTCTCGAAGTCCTCCAGGACCACGACCCCGGAGCCACCGAGCTCCGCCACCATGTATGGGAACGAATACTCCTCCAGCAACCGGGTCGCAACGCGCTGGAAGCCGCTGAGCAGCGGCGTGCCATCGCGCATCACCTCCCGGATGCGCCACCCCTCGTCCGGCATGCGCAGGAGGTGCAGGGTGACGGTCTCGCGCCGGTCTCCGATCGAGACCTCGTAGTCGAGCCGGGCCGATCCGTCGCTGTCCCCTCCGCCGGATCCGGAGAGAAACCGCATCTCCCCCGGCGCATCGTCCCCCAGGTATGCGAGCGCCCGATGCCGGATCGCGGCGCCGAGGGCCTGCACGAGCATCCCCCGATCGTGCTCGGACAGGTCGGCCCACTGCTGAGGAAGAAGCTGCGGGGCCAGCCACTCGAGCGCGAACAGATCCGCGACGAAGTCCCCGATCTCCGCCTCGATCTCCCCCGCGGGGCGCGCTCCCCGTTCCGTCAGCTCCCGGAGCCGCGCGTAGCCCGTCTCCACCGCGGCTCGCGCCGGCGTCTCCCCGGCCGCGGCCCCCGCGGCCCCGTCCGCCTGCACGGCGGCGGCCGGCCCGGCGGCGAGGAGGAGGATGGCGATCGGGAGCCAGGCCCGGCGCCCGGTTCCGAAGAGCCTCTCCGGTTTCGCGGTCAAGTCGAACAAGCTGTGCTTTCCTTTCCGGTCGATCCGGTCCGTGCCGGATTCGGGGTACGGGAGGCTCGCGGGTCCTGGATCCGGCCTCGGCCCGCTTCCTGAAGCGAGACCCTACACTCCTGCGGGGGAAATGTGCGGTTGTTCATCGTCGAGGCCCCGGCCCCGGATTCCGCGTGACGGCGGTCGCCTCGTCGTAACCGCTGACGTCGGGGAGGGGTTCCACGGCTGACCATGAACGTGACTCCCGCGGCGCGCCCCTGGCTGCAGAGCCCCCGGGGTCGCTACTCGCGCTCCTCGGCACGCCCTTCCCAGTCGGCGAGAAGCTGCCGCGCGTGCTCGAGCCCGGTCTGGTTCTCCGACCGCTCGATGAAGCGCTGCAGGCGGGAAATCGCGTCGGCCCCGTCCGAAATGACGGTAAGCCTGCGCCCGATGACCCGGTGTCGACACCTTCGGCCACAGCTCGTCGTTGGTCATCTCCTTGTGGCAGCCCATGCACAGGCCCGTGCGCTGAAGCCGGTCCCGCTCTCTCGCGTTCAAGGCCCGGGACAGCGGCCAGTGCGTACCCACGGTCTCGGAGAGTGTCAGGGTCCGCAGATCGCCACGGGAAGGGGCCGACCGAGCCCCGCGTTCGCGTTTCCGCGACCGGACGTCCAGCTTGCAGCCGGCTCGTTCCGGCGCCATGGTGCTGGCGGGACGACAACTTTCCACGGCACGCGGAGGTGCCGCCACGCTCTCGTACTGGCTCCTCGTCGGCGCCCTCGTCGCCACCTCGGTGTTCCTGCATCGGACCGGCGTCGCCCGCTTCGATCTGGATCTGCACTGGACGGCCTGGCTCGTGGCGGGACTCGTCCTCCTCGTCGGGGGCTGGATGGCGTTCGATGGAGGGCGGGCGCTCCTCCTGGGCGACTACGTGACGCCACGCAGCGGGTCCTTCGCCGGCACGCTCGGTCCGTGGTCTCGGGTCGTGGAGGCGGTCGGGATCCCGGCCCGCTCCACGGCGATGAAGGGGATTCTGCTCGGATACGGGCTCGGCTACGTGGCGGTGGCGGCCGCCTGGCTCTTCGGCGCCTCCCGGGGACGACGGGCGGTGCTCGTCGCGGCCGCCCTCGGTCTCTGGTATCTCCCGTTCGGGACGCTGGCCAACGCGGGCGTCATCGGCCTTCTGCTCCTGGCGGGCCCGCGACGGCGGTAGTCGGCCCGCCTATTTCCGTCCTTCTCCCCCGGCCCGACGGCCCCGAAACGCGGTCGCGACGGTCGCGGATCCGACGATCGCGAGTCCCCCCACGGTCGCCAGGAAGACAGGGCTCAGCGCACCGCGCACGGCCATGATTCCGCTGCTCGCGCCGACCGCCACCCAGATGATCACGATCGTCGTGACGCGCGCCCGGAGCGGCATGGCTCGCTCGCCGTCCACGTACTTCAGGTAGGGACGGAAGATCGGCGCCCGGACGAGCTTCTCCTCGAGCCAGGGACAGCTGCGCGTGAACAGGTACGAGGCGACGATGAGGAACACGGTCGTGGGAAGTCCCGGCACGAACACGCCGATGAACCCCAGGGCCACGGACACGAGCCCCAGAAACGCGTAGAGCCAGCGCCGGAGCGACGGGCCGGGCCAGGGCGACGCCCGAACGCTCCGCGCCGGACACTCCAGCGTTTCGCCTGTCTGAAGGCCTTGGTCGTTCACCCGCATCTCTTCCGTCGCACGCGCCCCAAGGAAAGGTCCCGCGGGCCGCGCCGCAAGTCGGCGCGACCCCCGGTCACGACCGGCCCCCGTCGCGCATCAGCCGGGGGCGCCATCGCCGCCGCTCGCATCCGGCCGCCCGCCGCCGGCCGGTCGCGGCGGACGGTTAGAGCCCGTACCGCTCCGCGTAGGCCATCAGGGCCTGCTGGAAGATCTCCATCGGGGGGAGGACGAGGCCGGCCCCGATCTGGCCCACGCCCGCCTCCCGGTGCGCGATGCCCGTGTTCACGCGGGGGAGGATGCCGAGCTCCACGACCTTCCGGATGTCGATGCCGGTGGGCGTGCCCCGGAACTCGAGGGAGGGGATCGTGAAGTGGCGGTGCTCGGCCGCTGTGATCTCGTACATCTCGAGCGTGGTGTTCAGGGCGTCCTTCGGCGTGCCGCTGATGAAGGTCACGATGGCCGGCGCCGCGGCCATGGCGAAGCCCCCGATGCCGGCGGTCTCGGTGATCGTGCTGTCGCCGATGTCCGCGTTCGCGTCGTCGCTGCCGAAGCCCGTGAAGTAGAGGCCGTCCGGCACCTGCGCGGGGGCCGTGAACCAGTCGTCCCCGAGTCCGCTGACCCGGATCCCGAAGTCGGTCCCGTTCCGCGCCATCGCGGTCACGATCGTGCTCCCCTCGATCCCGTGCGCCACGTCGGCCATCGCCTTGCAGGCCGCCATCACCGGATTCAGGACGCTGAGCGCGTTCGCCCCCAGGAAGTCGAGCACGCGCTGCTCGAGGGCCGCCTCCGCCCGAACGGACGCGATGAGGGGGGCCAACGCCTTCAGGAAGAGCAGCGATCCGGCCTTGTTCCGGTTGTGGCCCTCGTCGCCCATGTGGAGGGCCTCGGCGAGCAGCGCCCTGATGTCGATGCCCTCGCCGCCCTGGAGCGCCTCCGCGAGCAGGGGCGCCATGTCGCCGTTCATCCACCGGAGCTTCTCCAGGACGTCCGGATCGTAGGCGCCGTACCGCAGGACCTTCCCGTAGCCCTCGTTCAGCGTCGAGTAGGCCCGGTTTCCGTCCGTCACGTTCTCGACCACGTACACGGCCATGGAGGGGGAGACGACGCCGGCCATCGGCCCGACGGCCCGGTGATGGTGACACGGCGAGAACTCGACCTCGCCCGCCTCGACGAGGCCCACGGCCTCCACCTCGTCGGCGGCCCGCCCCTCGTACAGGAGGGCCCCGATGACGGCGCCGCGAAGCGGGCCGGACATCCGCTCCCATTCGATCGGCGGGCCCGCGTGCAGGAGCAGGGAATCGTGCATGCCCGGGATCACGTCCCGCGCCGTCGCCACCGTCGTGAGCATCGGCCGCGCGGCCATCATGGCCTCGACGGCCGTCTCGTTCGCCCGTTCCAGGTCCGACACGCTACCTCCTCATCTTCTCCAGGATCGCCATCAGCTTCTCGTCGCCCCCGGCCGGTGGACGCCAGTCCACGTGGACGGCCGCGCACCCCTGCGCGACCAGGCTGTCGTGGAAGGACTCCAGCCCCACGTTGATGGCCTGGATCGGAGCGCGAAAGGCGTCGAGGGGCACGGGCGGTGCCCGCGGGTCCGTGTCCGGCCGGGAAAGCCGCCGGCTCACGTGATCCGCCATCTCGGCCGAGCTCCGGAACACGCCCGCGCCCGCGCGCTCGAGCCGCTCGATCTGCGCACCGAGGTCCTGCGGGTCTGCCTCCGTGCCGACCACGAGCGCGGCGATCTCCAGGTCTCCGCGGGGCTCGAGGGCGGCCGCGATGGCCGGAGCGAGCTCGGCGGCCGGATCGGGGTGGGCCCCATCGCCGAGCACGACGTCGAGCAGGATGATCCCGACCTCGGGGTCTTCGGCCTCCTGGCGCAGGCGCCGCAGGCGGAGGTCGTTGTCGATCATCGGATGGGGCCGCCCCACCGTGAGCTCGTCGGCGCCGAGATCCAGGATCGTGTGCGCCTCGCAGTGCCCGGGGTCCGCGAGCGGCCGGATCCCCGCCATCGCCACGTTGGAGTGAAGCGGCGCGACGAACCCGCGCAGGGCCTGCAGGGTCTCGAGCGCGAGCGTCCCGCCCGAGAACAGGCCCCGCAGGCAGGGCGCGAGGGGCGGCTCCTCCGACCTGCCTGCCGGCGTCGGAGCCGCGCCCTCCGCCTCGCCCGCGAGCTCGACCGCGAGGTCGGCCGCTTCGGCGAGGCCGGTCGCGAAGTGCACGCCTCCGATCCGCCGGGCGGGGGGCGCGTATCCGAGGAAGCAGACGACGACGGGCTTGCCGACGCTCCCGGCCTCTGCGAGCAGGCGAGTCGCCACCTCGGCGGCCGGCGGCTTGGAGACGACGACCGCCACGCGGGTGTCGGGATCCCGGGCCAGGACGTCCAGCCCCTGGAGGGCCGTCACGCCTCCGATCTCCGCTCCCAGGTCCCGCCCGCCCGTCCCGATGGCCTGGGAGATCCCGGCGCCGCGCTCGTCGACGCGGCTCATGATTGCCTGAAGGCCCGTGCCCGAGGCGCCGACAAGGCCGATGGTACCCGGCCGGACGCGGTTCGCGAACCCGAGGCCGATCCCGCCGACGACGGCGGTCCCGCAGTCCGGCCCCATGACGAGCAGGCCCTTCTCGCGCGCCGCCTGCTTGAGCGAGGCCTCTTCCTCCACCGACACGTTGTCGCTGTACAGGAAGACGTTGCGGCCGAGGCCAAGCGCCTCCCGCGCGACGCCGGCAGCGAATCGCCCGGGCACCGACAGGAGGACCCAGGCCGCTCCGGGCAGGGCCGCGCACGCGGACCCCAGGCTGCGCGGCCGGAAGTCGTCGCCCGCCTCGCCCCCGGTCCGGGCCAGGAGCGCATCGACCTGCCCGAGCGCGGCGCAGGCCGCGTCTTCGCCCGAGGCCCGAACGACGAGGACGAGATCTCCCGGCCGGGCCGCGGAGAGGACATCCGGAAGGAGCCCGCTCGCCTCCAGGGTGGCCAGGTTCTCCGGCGTGCCCATGACGGCGCCGGCGTCCAGCACCTGCGGGAGCTCCGCGAGCGCGACCTGGAGCTGCATGAGCGCGATGGAGTCGCGGTAGACGCCGGGCCGGACCTCGCCCCGGACGACGCTCACGAGATGACGCTCCAGGAACGGAAGCGCCAGCCGTCGCCGTGGATCGCGATCGCGCCCACGAAGCCGGCCTTGGGCACGAAGCGGTAGCACGTCCACCCGTCCGACTCCGCCTTCGCTCCGTCCGGGTGCCCGGCGCTCCACAGCGCGGGAAGTCCCCCACCCGTCGCCTTCGCCCTCGCTTCCCTCCGTGTCCACCAGTCGAGGAACGCCCGCGCATCCCCTCCGGGGGGGACGTCTGCGGAGCCGTCGGCCAGCCGGCGGAGGATCCTGTCGGCGGCCGGCACGGGCCGCACGCGCTCCACGTCCACGCCGAGCGGCCCCTCCGCCGAGAGAGCGACGACGAGCAGCTCGGCGGAGTGGGACAGGTTGAAGTGAAGCGACGGGAGCTCCGGGCCGCCCTCCAGTCCGGGCTTGCCGCACGGATCCGACCGGAAGCGGATGTCCGCGGCGGCCAGGCCGGTCGCGGCGGCGAGGATGTGCCGGAGCAGGCCGCGGCTCACCTGCGCGCGCCTCCGGTCGGCCTCGCTCCGAAGGCGGCGCACGCGAGCCCGCTCCTCCGGGCTCAGAACGCGGCCGAGCTCGGCCACGCTCTCCGGCCCGGCCTCGAGCGGGGCGCGCCACACGTGGATCTCGCCATCCGGGACGCGCACGGCGCCCGGTTCGGGTCTGCGAAGGGGCGGAAACTCGAGCTCGACGGACCTCACCGCGCCGCTCGGCCTACGCCGCTCCTCCCGCGCTCGCCACGCGGAGCCGGGTCAGCGGCCGGGCGCCGTTCGAGTTCAGGTAGGCGTTCTGATCGTGCTCCAACGCCCCCCGGGGGAGCCACTCCCACAGGGCCCCGAGGTCGGAGCGGATCCGGTTCAGGAAGAACTCGGGGAGCTCCGTCGTCTCGCGCTCGAAATAACTCCGGAACTGCCGGTCGCACTCCAGCCGGCGGCGCACCTCGGTGTAGTAGCGGATGCGGCCGTAACCTTCCGAGGAGACGGCCCGGATCCCGTTCATCCACTTCGGGATCCGTTCGTCGACGGCCCGATGCCGGCGACAGATGGCCCGCCAGCGGAAGGTGTACTTCGTGAGGTCGATGACGCGGTCGTAGAACTCGGGCCACGAGTAGTTCAACGGCCTCACGTTCATCGCGTGGTTGTTGTTCAGGAAGTGGAACGGGAACGGGAGGATCCGTCCCGCGCGCTGGTACTCCAGGTTCAGCGGGGCGGCCCGGCCGAAGCCCGACAGGAGCGAGTAGCCGGGGAAGGCCCCGGGGGAGCGGTCCACGAAGCGCTTCGTGAGCTCGAACGGCTCCGGGCCCTCATCCACGTCCAGGCCGAGGACGAAGTTCGCCTGGACGTACGGGATGTGGCGGAGGACCATGTTCACGTGCTCGGAGATCTTGTCGAGCTTGTCGGCTCCCTTCCGGCTCCCGGACTTCGACTTGTTGCCGAGGTCGTACCAGGACTCGATGCCGGGGAGCATCGCGCGGAAGCCGTTGCGCTTCAGCCGCTTCACCCGCTCCTCCGAGAGGAGCGACAGGCTGCTCTCGGCGATGAAGTCCATGCGGTCCGGCGGCACGGCCTCCTCGATGGCCTCCATGTAGTCGTCGAAGCGCACGCCGAAGTTCGGGTCGTGCCAGCCGACGCGCGGCCGCTTGAGCTTCGTGAGGAGGAACCGGAGATCCTCCTTCATCTGCTCGAAGTCGAGCGGGAGGTACCGGACTTCCGAGTCGATGCAGAAGCTGCACGTGTAGGGGCAGCCCAGGCTCCCGAGCATCGGCACGAGCTTGAAGATCGGTGCCTTCCGCAGCGTCGGCTCGATGAACCTCCAGCGCTCCCGCACGCCGGGCAGCTCGCTCGGCTGGCCCGGGGCGGAGAGGTGCACCCCGTACGGCCGTCGGGGCGCCGGATCGCGCAGGATCTCGCCGATGATCTCCCGGTCCGTGAAGCCGAGCACGTAGTCGAAGTACTTCCGGGCGTCTTCGGGATAGCAGCGGGCATGGGGCCCGCCGAGAACGGTGACGGCTCCCCTCGAGCGCATGAGGTTGCTGAGCGCGTACGAGAGAAGCGCCGATTGGGTGAAGGCCCCGATGAAGACGATGTCCGCGTCCGCCGGGACCTCATCGACCAGGTTCTCGAAGCCCGTGAAGCAGACGTGCGTGACATCGTGGCCCGCCGCCTCGCACCAGGTCGCGACGACCTGCGGCATGATGCTGGCGAGGTTGGCGTGCATGACTCGCGCGTACAGCGCGCGCGTGGGGCTCTTCGTGACGAGGTCGATGACTCCGATGCTGAGCTTCTTCAAGAGCGCCCCGTCGGCTCCGGAAGGGTCGGACCGGCGGCGAGGCGGAAGCGCCTCGAAAGCATGGCGGACGGGACTCGCAAGCGTGACCTCTTTCGCATCGGAGCGTCGTTCGAGGGCTCAAGTTTGCGGCCATCGGGGGGTCGGGGCAAGTGAGGGGGCTGCGGGCGGGGGCGGCGGACCGCATCGAAGCAAGAGGAAGACGCGGGTGGAGGCCCACCAGCCGAGGCCGGTGAGTAGGAGGGCACTCCGTGCTCCACCCGCTCT
>JBHHZD010000030.1:0-28734 GCA_046757885.1 Gemmatimonadota bacterium | reverse complement strand
CGCCCGGAGACTGGCGGGCGCGGGTGTGGGCCGCCGTGCGCGAAGAGGTGAACCGCGAGCGGCCGGTCTGGGAGCTGCAGCGGCTGCTCGACGGCCGCGAGCCCGACGAGGACGGCTTCCTCGCGCGCCGGCTCGCGATGCGAGGCGAGCTCAGCCTCGAGCACACGTTCCGCCTCCTGAGCCTGGTGGTCGAGGACCCCGATCTCGTCCGTTCCGCCTACCACGGCGTCGTGCTGTCGGACGCGGCCCTGCGGGGCTTCGCCCTCGAGTACCTCGAGCACGTCCTGCCGGAGGACGTCCGGACGCGTCTGTGGCCGTTCATCGGGGATGCGAGCCCGAGCCGGCGCGCCCGGGCCCTGCGGCCCCTGAAGGACGTGGTGTCGGATCTCGCGAGGACGGGCGCCACGCTGTTCGCGGCGCGGGAGGACCGGGCCGAGCTCCGCCGGCTCGTGGAGGCATCCGGCGGGGAGGACGCGGACGACGATGGGGAGAACCGGCCCGAAGCCGGCGGGAGGGAGCCGGACTAGCCGGAGTCCGCCCCGCCCTCCGCCATGGGCAGGCGGATTCCCCACTCCTCGGCCGCCGCCAGCGCCTCCGGATAGCCGGCGTCCGCGTGCCGGGCCACGCCGAGGCCCGGATCCGTCGTGAGGACGCGCTCCAGGCGGGCCGCCGCCTCGGGCGTCCCGTCGGCCACGATGACCTGCCCCGCGTGCTGGGCGAACCCGATCCCCACCCCTCCCCCGTGGTGGAAGCTGACCCACGTCGCGCCGCCGACCGCGTTGATGAGGGCGTTCAGGATCGGCCAGTCCGAGACGGCGTCCGTCCCGTCCCGCATCCCCTCCGTCTCCCGGTTCGGGCTCGCGACGGAGCCCGAGTCCAGATGGTCGCGCCCGATGACGATCGGCGCCGAGACCTCCCCACTCGCCACGAGCTCGTTGAAGCGGAGACCGGCCCGGGCCCGCTCGCCGTACCCGAGCCAGCAGATCCGGGACGGGAGGCCCTGAAACGCCACCCGCTCGCGGGCCATGTGGATCCAGCGGGCCAGGTGCGCATCGTCGGGAAACAGCTCGAGGACGGCCTCGTCCGTGCGGTAGATGTCGTTCGGATCGCCGGAGAGCGCGACCCAGCGGAACGGCCCCTTGCCCAGGCAGAACAGGGGACGGATATAGGCCGGCACGAAGCCGGGGTAGTCGAAGGCGTCGCTGACGCCCGCCTCCAGGGCCCGCTGACGCAGGTTGTTCCCGTAGTCGAAGACCTCCGCCCCGGCGCGTCGGAACGCCAGCATCGCCCGGACGTGGTCCGCCATGGAGGCCATCGCCCGCTCCGCGTAGCCCTCCGGGTCGGAATCCCGGAGCGCGGCCGCTTCGCGCACGTCCAGCCCGGCGGGCACGTACATGAGCGCGTCGTGGGCGGGCGTCTGGTCCGTCACCACGTCCGGCCTGACGCCCCGTGACGCGAGCTCGGGCAGGACCTCGGCCGCATTTCCGATGAGCCCGACCGAGAGCGCCTCGCCGGCCGTCCGCGCCCGCTCGCACGCCTCGACGGCCTCGTCCACGTCCTCCACGACGCGGTCCACGTAGCGCGTCTCAAGGCGGCGGCGCGCCCGCTCCGGGTCCACCTCCACCACGAGCGCGACTCCGCCGTTCATCGTCACCGCGAGCGGCTGGGCGCCGCCCATCCCGCCGAGCCCGGCCGTGAGCACGAGCCGGCCCGCGAGCCCGTCCCAACCCCGCTGCGCGGCGAGCGAGCCGAGCGTCTCGTACGTCCCCTGCAGGATCCCCTGGGTCCCGATGTAGATCCAGCTGCCCGCCGTCATCTGCCCGAACATGATGAGGCCGCGGGCCGCGAGCTCGTCGAAGTGCTCCTGGGTGGCCCAGTGGGGGACGAGGTTCGAGTTCGCGATCAGGACGCGCGGCGCGTCGAGGTGCGTACGGAAGACGGCGACCGGCTTGCCGGACTGGACGAGCAGGGTCTCGTCGTCGGCGAGCTCGCGCAGGGTCTGGACGATGGCGTCGAACGCCTCCCAGCTCCGCGCCGCCTGACCGCGCCCCCCGTACACGACGAGGTCCTCCGGCCGCTCGGCGACCTCGGGGTCGAGGTTGTTCATCAGCATCCGCATCGCGGCCTCCTGGAGCCACCCGCGACACGTGATCTCCGATCCTCGGGGCGCCCGCACGATCCGGCCTCCCGGGCTGTTCATCAGATGACCACCTTTCCGCGCTTGATGACGCGCGCGACCACGTTGCTTCCGATCCGGTACACGAGATCCTCGAGCGTCGGCACGCTCCAGACCTGAAGGTCCGCGAGCAGGCCGGGGGCGAGCGCACCGCGGTCCTCGAGCCCCGCGGAGCGCGCCCCCACGCGGGTCGCCCCCAGCATCGCCTCCGCCGGGGACAGGCCGCCCCGCAGGCACGCGAGCCGGACGGCGGGCTGCATGGACTCCGCCCAGCAGCCGGGGCAGAGATCCGTGGCCACCGCGAGCTCGAGGCCCGCGTTCCGCATCGCGCGCCCGTCGAACGGGCGCGGATGACGCACGGTCAGGTCCAGCACGGGGGTGACGACCCCGGTCACGCCCGCGGCGGCCAGCGCCCGCAGCGACTCCTCGTCGGCGTGGTTCAGGTGGTCCGCCGAGACGACGCCGAGCTCGGCCGCGAGCTCGGCCCCGCCGAGGCGGGAGTACTGATCCGTGTGGATCTTGAGCCCGAGGCCCGCCGCCCGACCCGCCTCCAGGATGCAACGCGCGTCGTCGACGCCGAAGTATCCCTCGTCGCAGAACACGTCGCAGAACTCCGCCAGGCCCCGGGCCACGACCTCGGGGATCATCTCCGTCACGACCCGCGCCACGTACGCGTCGCGGGTCTCGCCCTCCGGAACCGCGTGCGCCCCCAGGAACGTGCTCACGACGTCGACCGGCTGCGCCGCGTCCAGCCGCCGATTCACTTCCAGGAGGCGGAGCTCTTCCTCGGTCGTGAGGCCGTAGCCGCTCTTGCTCTCGGCCGTCGTCGTCCCGGCGGCGAGCATCGACGCGAGCCGGCGGCTCGCGGCCTCGACGAGCTCGTCGGTGTCTGCCGCCCGCGTCATCTCGACGGAGGCCGCGATCCCGGTCGGGATGCCGAGGGCCGCCGGGTCCCCGGCGTCGGGGGCGAGCCGCGCGGCGAACTCCCGCACGCGGGAGCCGCCGAACACGAGGTGCGTGTGGCCATCCACGAAGCCCGGCGCCACGACGCCGCCCGCCGCGTCCACGACCCGGGCCCCCTCCACGTCCACCTCGGCCCCGAGTCTTCCTGCCTCCGCGACGGCCAGGATCCGATCACCCCGGATCGCGACTTCCCCGCCGGGGATGCGACCGAGCGGGTCCTCGCCGCACGGCTCGCAGGTGACGACCTCGGCCGCGCCCGTGATGACGAGATCGGCGGGCGGTCTCACGCGGCGCTCACCCGAGAAGAGCGGTCTCGACGATCTGGTCGGCCCCGAAATCGTGCGTCTGGAGATAGTGCCGCACGACCTCCTCCAGGGCCCCGAGCGGCACGGGGCCGATGAGCTCGGTTCCGGCGACCGTGACGCCGTACCGCGCCGCCTCGGAGCGGACGGTCTCGAGGACGCGGGGGATCGGGGTCTGCGTGTAGTTCGTCAGGTTCATGGACACCTGCACGAGGCCCTTCTCCTCCAGCGCGAAGCCCATTCCGCGCACGAACCGGTAGCCGCCGTTGATGTGCCGGACGGCTCGCGCGATCGTGCGCGCGATCTCCAGGTCCGTCGTCTGCAGGTTCACGTTGAACGCGATGAGGGGGAAGCGGGCCCCGGTCACCGTGGCGCCGGACTGCGCGTTGAAGACCGCCGGACCCTCGTCGGGCGCCCACTCCGGATCCGCCAGCTTCGCCTCCAGGGCCTCGTACTCGCCCTTCCGGATCGCGGGAAGCGCGACGCGCTCCGGGCGCGTGGCCGCGTCCTCGTAGTAGTAGACCGGGACGCCGCGCTCCCCGAGGAACCGCCCGAATCGGCGGGCGATCTCCACGGCGTCCCCCGGCTCCAGCTCGCGCAGGGGGATGAAGGGGACCACGTCGAGCGCGCCCATCCGGGGGTGCTCGCCCGCGTGCTCGCGCATGTCGATCCGCTCGAGGGCGATCTCGGCCATCGCCTGCGCGGCCTCGAGCACGGCCTCGGGCGGCCCGAGGAAGGTGAGCACGGAGCGGTGGTGGTCCGGATCGGACGAGAAATCCGCCACCTTCACGCCTGGCGTCCCCCGGACCGCCTCGACGAGCTCGGCCACGACCTCGGTCCGGCGGCCCTCGCTCACGTTCGCCTCGCACATCAGCACGCCGGCCATGTCAGCCTCCGTTCCCCGGGGCGCCGTCCGCGTCCCCGCTCGCCTCCCCGTCCCCGGGCCCGGCCGGCGCCGCACGAAGTCCGGCCGCCTCGCGCGCCATCTCCGCCCGTACTCCCTCGTCCTTGATGGACGGGAGGTTGATGTCCACGTTCGCCAGGCAGCCCATCAGGCCCGCGCGGGCCAGCTCCCCGGCGCACGTGAGGTCCGACGCGACGTTCGGGTTCGAGCGCCCCTCGAGCTCCGCGCACAGGTCCAGGACGCGCCGGCAACGCCGGGCGTTCTCGAGCGGGACGTGGGCGGCCCCGACCATCGCGGCCTGAATCGCCGCCGACCGCCGGCTCCGCTCCTCCTCGCTCTCCTTCGGCAGGCGGAAGGCCGCCCGAACGGCGTCGAACGCCTCGGAGTCCTCGCGTCCCCCCCGGAAGAGCTCGTCGGCGAGCCCCTGCCCCTCGTCCCGCACGCCCGCGTAGTACGCCTCCGGCTCCATCCCCTCGCGCCCGATGGAGAGCCGCGCCACCATCGCGGCCAGTGCGGCGGCCATCGCGCCGGCTACGGCCGACGCCGTGCCGCCGCCCGTCGCATCGTCGGACGGGTCCAGGACCCGAAGAAAGGCCCGGACGTCCTCCGGGCTGCGCGCTTCGCTCATGCCCACTCCTCTCCGATCTCCGCCATCACGGTCTCCACGAGCCCCCCCGACGCGACGAGATCCGCCAGCGTCTCGATCGCGCTCGTCAGCTCGCGGTCGTGCTCCAGGAACGGGACCCGCGCCCGCACCTCGCGGTGCACGACACGGGTGCCCTGTCCCAGCCGGGCCGGGCCATCGGGCCGCAGGTCCACGGCCTGCGCCGCCGCGAGGAGCTCGATCGCAAGCACGAGCTCGACGTTGCGGAGGATCTCGGCCGCGTGCCGGGCCGCGTTCGCCCCCATGCTCACATGGTCCTCCTGGTTCGCGCTCGACGGGATCGAGTCCACGCTGTCGGGGTGGGCGAGCGTCTTGTTGTCGGAGACGAGGGCGGCCGCCGTGTACTGCGACACCATGAGCCCGCTGTCGAGGCCGCTGTTCGCCACGAGCATCGAGGGGAGCCCGGCGCTCAGCTCCGGCGTGAGAAGGCGGAACGTCCTCCGCTCCGACACGGATCCGAGCTCCGCGACGGCGATCCCGAGCGTGTCGAGCCACAGCGCGGGCCCCTGCCCGTGGAAGTTCCCGCCCGAGATCGCCCGCGAGCTCTCCCCGTCCAGTCCGGCGAACACGAGCGGGTTGTCCGAGATCCCGCTCAGGCTCGCCTCGAACCGGCTCGCGACGAACTCGATCATGTCGCGGATCGGTCCCACGATCTGGGGCGTACATCGCAGGCTGTACGCGTCCTGCACGCGCCCGGGCTCCTCGTCGACCAGTCGGCTCCCATCGAGCAGGGTCCGGAGGGCGGCGGCGGCGGCGACCTGGCCGGGCAGGCTGCCGGCCGCGTTCAGCGCCGGATGGAGGGGCTCCGTGAGGGCGAGCAGGGCCTCCATGCTGAGCGCGGCCGAGAGGAGGGACACCCGGCCCAGGTTGCGCGCATCGTGCGCCGCGAGGGCGCCCGACGCGATCATGAACGTCGTCCCGTTCGTGAGGGCGAGGCCGTCCTTCGCCTCGCGCTCGAGGCGCGGGATCCCGGCGCGCCGCATCGCCTCGGCCCCGCTGAGAACCTCGCCGCCGTATCGCGCCGTCCCACTGAAGCCGCCGTCCTCGCCCGCGCCGGGCTCCCGGCACATCACGGCGGCGATGTGCGCCAGGGGCGCGAGGTCTCCGCTCGCCCCGAGCGAGCCCTTCGCCGGGACCTGCGGCACGACGCCCTCGTTCAGCATGCGGATGTACGTCTCCGCCAGCTCGGGCCGAACGCCGGAGCGTCCGTGCGAGAGGGTCGCGACGCGGATGAGCATCATCGCGCGCACGACGTCGTCGGGGAGCGGCGGTCCGACGCCCGCGCAGCAGTTCAGGACGAGGTTCCTCGACAGGCGCCCCGCGTCGTCCGCTGCCACCCCGCGGTCGGCTAGGGGACCGAAGCCCGTGTTCACGCCGTAGATCGGGCGTTCTCCGCTCGAGACCGCCTCCGCGACCCACGCGCGGCTCCCTTCCATCGCGGCCCGGACCGCGTCGTCCAGAGGCGCGACGGGGGCGTCCCGGCGCGCCACGGCCACGAGATCTTCCAGGCTGAGGTTTCGTCCCGTCACGAGCGTCATGTGCGCCTCAGGAGGCTCCCGTTCGACACCGCCGGACGGGGCTCGGAGGCCCGGTCCGGCCCGGCTGCCGGACAAGCTACGGGCGACGTACCCGACGAGCCAGCGGCCGGCCGCGAGTTGCCCGGCCGGGCCGCCGCGTGGCATCCTGGCACGCGGCCGCACGACCGAAGGGGGCGCGGAAACAGGCCCTCGGGCCACGACAGGAGAGACGACTTCCATCGACATCGACCGCACGGCTCTGCTCGACGCGCTGCGGGAGCTGGTCCGCATCGATTCCGTGAATCCGGTTCTCTGCGCGGGAGGCGCCGGCGAGGGGGAGATCGCGGCGTGGGTCGCCGGCCGCCTGCGGGACCTCGGCCTCGAGACGCGCGTGCACGAGCCCGTCCCGGGCCGGCCGAGCGTCGTGGGACGGCTCGCCGGGACGGGCGACGGGCGGTCGCTCATGCTGTACGCCCACGCGGACACGGTCGGGGTGGAGGGGATGGCCGACCCGTTCGGGGCGGAGGTCCGGGACGGGCGGCTGTACGGCCGGGGCGCCTACGACATGAAGGGGGGGCTGGCCGCCTGCTTGGAGGCCGCGGCCGCGTTGCGCCGCTCCGGAGCCCGCCTGGCGGGAGACGTCCTCGTGGCCGCCGTGGCGGACGAGGAGGCGGCGAGCCTGGGGATGGAGGACCTCCTGCGACGCCTTCGGCCGGACGGGGCGATCGTGACCGAGCCGACGGGGCTGGACATCTGCCTCGCCCACAAGGGGTTCGCGTGGATCGAGGTCGAGGTCGAGGGGCGGGCGGCGCACGGGAGCCGTCCGGCCGAGGGCCGGGACGCGAACCTGATGATGGGGCGGTTCCTCGCGGCGCTCGCGGATCTGGAGGCGGAGCTCGGAACCCGCCCGCCCCACCCTCTCGTGGGGGCCCCGTCGCTGCACGTCGGCACGCTGGCCGGCGGGAGCGCGCCGAGCGTGTACGCGGCCCGCTGCCGGGCCGTGGTGGAGCGCCGTACCCTGCCGGGAGAGACGCCGGACGCCGTCGTGGCGGAGATTCGGGGCGTTGCGGACCGGGTCGCGAGCGAGGTCGCGGGCTTCTCGGCCGAGATCCGGGCGCGCCTCGATCGCCCGCCGTTCGAGGCGGCCCCGGAGTCGGAGCTCCTGGGGGCCCTGGAGAAGGCGGCGGAGCCGGTCCTCGGGCGAGCGCCGGAGCGCCGCGGCGAGGGACCCTGGATGGACTCGGCGCTCCTCGCGGCCGCCGGGGTGGACACGGTCGTCTTCGGGCCCGCCGGCGACGGCGCGCACGCGGACGAGGAATGGGTGGACGCGAGCTCCGTCGTGGCCCTCGCCGAGGTCCTGGCCCGCACGGCCGCGGCCTACTGCGCATGAGCCCCGCGTGAACCGGGAGGCGATGCTCGCGGAAGTCCGGGACCCCGGCCGTACGTGGGACGTCCTCGTGGTCGGCGGCGGGGCGACGGGTCTCGGGACGGCCGTCGAGTCCGCCTCCCGGGGCTACCGCACCGCGCTCCTGGAGCGCGGCGACTTCGCCCAGGGGACGTCGAGCCGGAGCACGAAGCTCATCCACGGCGGCGTCCGATACCTGCGCCAGGGCGACATCAGCCTCGTGCTCGAGTCCCTGCGGGAGCGCGGCCTCCTCATCCGCAACGCGCCCCACCTCGTGCACCACCTCGGTTTCATCGTCCCGATCTACGACTGGTGGGAAGGGCCGTTCTACGGGATCGGGCTCAAGGTGTACGACGCGCTCGCGGGCCGCCTCGGCCTCGGGCCCTCCGTCCGCCTGTCGCGCGAGGAGACCCTCGAGGCGATCCCGACCCTCGAGCCCGAGGGGCTGCGGGGAGGGATCCGTTACTTCGACGGGCAGTTCGACGACGCCCGACTCGCGGTCACGCTCGCGCGCACGGCGGCGGATCATGGGGCGGCGGTCCTGAACTACGCCGAGGTCACGGGGCTGCTGTCCGCCGGGGGTCTCGTGGAAGGGGTTCGGGCCGTCGACCGCGAGTCGGGGGACGAGATGGAGATCCGCGCCCGCGTGGTGGTGAACGCGACGGGCGTGTTCAGCGACGCCCTGCGGCGGCTCGATGATCCCGGCGCGCCTCCGATCATCTCGGCGAGCCAGGGCGTCCACATCGTGCTCGACCGCTCTTTTCAGCCCGGCGACAGCGCGATCATGGTCCCGCACACCGACGACGGGCGCGTCCTGTTCGCCGTGCCGTGGCACGACCGCGTCATCGTCGGCACGACGGACACACCGGTCGAGGAGATCGGGGCCGAGCCCCGCGCGCGTCCCGAAGAGATCGAGTTCCTTCTCACGCACGCCGTCCGTTATCTGACGAAGGACCCGGAGCCCTCGGACGTGCGCAGCGTGTTCGCGGGCCTGCGTCCGCTCGTGGCCGCGGGGGCGGGCGGCGACACCGCCTCCCTCTCGCGGGACCACACGATCCTCGTCTCCGGGTCCGGCCTCCTCACGATCACGGGCGGAAAGTGGACGACGTACCGGTGCATGGGCGAGGACTGCATCGGGGAGGCGGCCCAGCTCGGCGGCCTCCCCGAGCGGCGCTCACGGACCGAAAGCCTGCGCCTGCGGGGCTGGAGCGAGGAGGCCGACCGCTCCGACCCGTGGGGCGTCTACGGCTCGGATGCGCCCGGTCTGCGGGATCTGGCGACGGAGTGCCCGGAATGGAGCCGGCCCCTGCATCCGGCCCTCCCTTACTGCTCCTGCGAGGTCGTGTGGGGGGTGCGCCACGAGATGGCGCGCACGCTGGCGGATGTGCTCGCCCGGCGCACCCGCGCCCTGCTCCTGGACGCGCGGGCGAGTCTGGAGGTCGCGCCGGAGGTCGCGCGGCTCATGGCCGCCGAGCTCGGGCGGGAGGACGCGTGGGTGGGAGAGGAGGTAGAGGCGTACCGCGCGCTGGCCGCAGGCTACGTGCTCTCCTGATCCTCCGGACCGCCGCCGAGCCACGCCCCGTAGAGCTCCGGCCGGCGGTTCCGCCAGAACAGGCGGGCCGGCGCTTCGGCGCAGGCGGCGAGGTCGAGGTCCGCGAGCACGAGGTCGTCGGCCCCGCTCGCCCCCCGCGCGAGGATGCGCCCCCACGGATCGGCCACGAACGACTCGCCCGCGAACCGCATTCCCTCCCCTTCCACGCCCACCCGGTTGCAGAGAGCCGCGAAGTACCCGTTCTGGAACGCCGCCGTGCGAACCTCGGCCTCGAACATCCCCTCGGGCCACTCACCCTCCAGCCCCGCCTGCGGGATGACCACGAGCCGGGCCCCCGCCACGCCGAGAGCCCGCATGTACTCCGGATAGTGCCGATCGTAGCAGATCGCGACGCCGACGCGGCCGACGGCCGTGTCGTAGACGGCGGCGCCCCGATCGCCGGGCGTGTAGTACGCCTTCTCGTGGAAGCCCTCGTAGTCGGCGATGTGGACCATGCGGGTCACGCCGAGCAGGGCGCCGTCCGCGTCGAACACGGGCGAGCTGTCGAAGCACCGTCCGTCCGGCCCCCGCTCGTACATGTTGAACACGGTCACGAGGGAACGGTCCCGGGCCCGTGCCGCGATCGCGTCGGCGAGCGGCCCGGGAATGGGCTCCGCCCGGCCCGCCGCCTCCGCATCGTCGGGCCGGCACGGAAAGAACCGCTCCAGGGCCAGCTCGGCGAACGCGACCAGGCCCGCGCCGTGCTCCGCCGCCCGGTCCATCGCGGCCAGGGCGCGGGCCAGGTTCTCCGCCCGGTCCGGACCCGCGTGCTGCTGGACGAGCGCGATGCGCATGGATCCACCTCTCCGTGTCGGTCTTCGGCGGACGGAGAACCTACCCCTCTCCCCGGGGCCGCGGTACCCGCGCGAGCTCGGGTGGCGGCCCGGACGCTCTTGCCGCGCCCGGTCGCTCCGCGTATGACCTCAGGGCCCGACTCCACCCGTCACCGATCCGCGAGGGCCATGCCCGCTTCACCAGCCGGCGCCTCGACCCTTCACGGCTCCGGGCGGCGGCGCGTATCGCCGGACGCCGCGATCGCCGTGCTCGTGCTCATCTGGGGCTCGAACTTCTCCGTCGTGAAGGCCGCGCTGCGCGAGTTCCAGCCCCTCGCCTTCAACGCCGGCCGGTTCGTCGTCGCTTCCGCTCTCGTCCTCCTCTTCCTCCGCCTGGCGGGCCGGCCGCTCGCGATCGGGCGGCGGGACTGGCCGGGCCTCCTGGCGCTCGGCCTCGTCGGGAACACGCTCTACCAGGTCCTGTTCATCTTCGGTCTCGACTGGACCCTGGCGGGGAACACGGCCCTCATGCTGTCCACGGTGCCGATCTTCGTCGCCCTTCTGTCCGTCCTCCTCCGGCATGAGGGGATCGGCCGTCTGGGATGGGCGGGCGTGCTCGTCTCCGGGTTCGGAATCGCGCTCGTCGTGTGGGGCGGGAGCCGGGCGGTGAGCTTCGGATCCGACACGATCCGCGGCGACCTCACGGTGCTCGCGGCGGCGCTCGCGTGGTCTGTGTACACGGTCGCCTCGAGCCGCTACGTCGGCCGCTACGGGGCCCTCCCCGTCACGGCCGTGGCGATGTGGACGGGAACGCTCGGCCTCCTCGTCGTCGGCGCCCCCGCGATGGCGTCGCAGGCCTGGGGCTCGATCAGCGCCGCCGCGTGGGCCGGCCTGCTCTACAGTGGAGCCTTCGCCATCGCCCTCGCCTATCTCATCTGGTCGTACGGCGTGCGCCACCTGGGAAGCAGCCGCACGGCCGTCTACTCGAACACGATCCCTGTCGTGGCGCTCCTCGTCGCGTGGCCGACGCTGGGCGAGGTGCCCACCGGGCTCCAGGTCGCGGGCACCGCTCTCATCCTCGGCGGAATCGCGCTCGCGCGCCGGTCCCGCCCCGACCCCGCCCCCGGCGCCGCCGCCTGCCCGCCGGAATGACCCGGCGGCGTCAGGTCATGGGGCCCGAGCCGACCTCCGGGTGGCGGCGGACGAACGCCACGAGCCGGTCCGCGTAGTCCGGAAACCGGGGGACCTCGATCCCGCTGTCCGCCAGGTCGGCGGCCGTGCGCTCCGTGGCGTAGAAGGTGGGGTGGGTGAAGTAGGCCAGGGCTTCCGCCGGGATCCTCGTCCAGCGCTCCAGCCGACTCATGGCCCTGCGGGCGAGGCCCGGGCGGAGGCGGACGCGCACGAGGCGCCGGGACGTCGCCTCCGCCAGCACCTCCAGGAGCTCCGCCACGGTCAGGGGCGTGGGGTCGGCGAGGTGGTACGTCCGCCCGCGCGCGTGGGGCAGGCTCGACAGGTGGAGGAGCGCCCCCACGACGAAGTCGCGGGGGACGACGTTCAGGCGGGTGCGGGCCGGATCTCCGACGACCGGGAGCAGGGCGGCGGCCCGCGGCTGCCTGAGGAGCCAGCGGATGACGAAGTAGGGCCCGTCGTACTTCTGCGTCTCGCCCGTGGCGCTGTCGCCGACGACGATGGACGGGCGGTAGATCGTGGCCGGAAGTCCGGCCTCCATGCGCGCCCGGACCTCGACCTCGGCCCGGAACTTCGTCTCCTCGTAGGCGTTGTTGAACCGCTGGCCCCGGTCGAGGTCCTCCTCGCGGAAGATCCCGACGTGCCCTCCGCTCACGTAGCAGGTGCTCACGTAGTGGACGCGCTCCAGGCCGGGGCAGCCGGCGGCGAAATCCACGACGTGGCGGGTGCCGGCCACGTTCACGGCGTTGCCGAGCTCCCTCGTCATGCCCAGGTCGTAGGCGGCCGCCAGGTGGAACACCCGGGTCGTCTCCCGCCGCAGGTCCTCCGCGGGCCCGAGACCGAGGTCGGGCTCCGTGATGTCGCCTTCGCGCAGCCGCGTCCGCCCCTCGATCTCGGGCCAGCCGAGCTCCAGCTCGGCCAGGCGGGCGTGGGCCCGCGCCATGTAGCGTGGCTGGACGAGGCACACGGCCCGGGCCTCCGGCTCGCGGGCGAGGATGCGCGGCAGCAGCTCCGAGCCGAGAAACCCCGGAAACCCGGTGAAGAGGATCGACGACACGGCGCCCGCGCGGACCCGTCGCCTCAGCGGAGACCGGGGACGCGCC
Organism: Gemmatimonadota bacterium; assembly: GCA_046757885.1. Classification (GTDB taxonomy): domain Bacteria; phylum Gemmatimonadota; class Gemmatimonadetes; order Palauibacterales; family Palauibacteraceae; genus JBHHZD01. The sequence continues at coordinate 16,148 of JBHHZD010000030.1, read as the reverse complement.
GGAGCATCTTCAGCGCCCGGGCCACCACGCCCAGGTAGCGCTCCCTGGCGATCCCCGCGCCCGTGAGGTCCAGGTCCACGCCACGCTGCACCGCCACTGTCTGGGGCTCGGTGTACTTCAGGAGCCCCTCGATGCCGTGCCGCCGCCCGAGCCCCGAGTCCCGCATGCCGCCCATCGGCGCCGCCACGGATCCGTACGCGGCGGAGTAGGCCTCGTTGACGTTCACCGTGCCCGCCCGGATGCGCTCCGCGAGGCGCCGTCCCCGGTCCGGGTCGCGGGTCCACACGCTCGCGTTCAGGCCGTAGCACCCCTCGTTCGCGCGCTCGACGGCCTCCTCGTCGGAGGACACCGGATACAGGGACACGACGGGACCGAACGTCTCCTCCGAGAAGATCTCGGCCTCCGGCCGCACGCCCTCCAGGACCGTGGGCTCGTAGAAGAAGGGCCCGATGTCCGGGCGGGCCCGGCCGCCGGCCAGGATCGTGGCGCCCGTCTCGACGGCCTCGCGGACGTGCCGCTCGACCTTCTCCAGCTGGCGCCCCGAGATGAGCGAGCCCACGTCGGCCTCGAAGTCGAATCCCGCTCCCAGGGTGAGGCTCGCGGTCCGCTCCACCAGGCGATCCCGGAACGGCTCGTACACGGCGGCGTGGACGAACAGCCGCTCCGTGGCGAGGCAGAGCTGGCCGGCGTTCGCGAAGCTCCCGCGGATCGCGCCCCGCGCCGCGCGCTCCAGGTCGGCGTCCGCGCACACGAGCATCGGGTTCTTCCCCCCGAGCTCCAGCGAGCATCCGATGAGACGCCCGGCCGCGCGGCGCGCGACCTCGCGGCCCGTCGCCGTGCTCCCCGTGAACGCGACGTAGTCCACCGCGTCAACGACCGCGGCGCCCGTCTCCGGCCCGTCGCCGGTCACGATCTGGAAGACGTCGGCCGGCAACCCGGCCTCGCGCAGGAGGTGCAGGGCCCAGAGCGCCGTGAACGAGGTCTGGAGATCGGGCTTCAGGAGCGCGGCGTTTCCCGCCGCGAGCGCCGGGATCGCGTCCGTGATCGCCATGCTGAGCGGATAGTTCCACGGCGAGATGAAGCCCACGACGCCACGGGGATGGCGGTGCTCCCAGGTCGCAGTCAGGCCCGGGAGGGCCCCGCGGCGGCGACGTGGCCGGAGGAGACGCGGGGAGGTCAAGGCATAGAAGCGCGTGACGAGCGCGACGTCGGCCAGCTCCTCGAACGCGTTCCGGCGGGCCTTGCCCGTCTCGAGCTGAATGAGGTCGAGGACCTCGTCGCGGCGCTCGAGGACGAGATCGTGGAACCGCAGGAGGACGCGGGCGCGGTCGGCCGGCGGCACCTCGGCCCACGCGCGCTGCGCGGGCCGCGCCCGCTCGAGCGCCAGCGCGACGTCCCGCGCGTCGCAGCGCGGCAGGCGGCCGCACGGTCGATCGGTGAACGGCGCCCGGATCTCGATCTCGACGCGGTCTCCCTCCACGGTGATCCCGTCGCCGAGCGGGCGATCCGTCAGCGGATGAAGTAGCCCGACACCCTCCACTGGCCGTCCTCTTCGCGCATCGGCGTCACCGTCTCGACCGCGGACGCCTTGTTCTCGAAGCTCGAGGCGAACTCGAGCACGACGTACTCGCCGTCCGGAGCGCCCGGGAGCTCCGTCGCGTAGCGCGCGGCCGTGCGGCGCCGCTCCCGGCAGGCGCCCAGGGCGCTCCGTACGGCCGTGAGCTGACGATCCCAGGCCGCGGCCTCGACGAAGGTGCGGAAGGTCCCGGCGGCCTCCCGCCAGCTCTCCGCGTAGGCCCCCGCATCCACGAGCTCGAGCCACGCGAGCGCGGCCCGCTCCGCCTGCGCCTCCGGTCCCTCGTCGGGCGCCGGCGCGGGTCCGTCCGGCTCGCTCATCCGCTCTCCTCCTCCGGGGGCGACTCGGGACCGTGAGCATACGCGGGCCGAGCCGGGGGTGTCCAGGCGATGCCGCCCGCGAGTCGACGCGCCACCGGGCCGACGGTCAGGCCCTGCACGACGATGGAGAAGGCGACGACGACGTACGTCACCGTGATGATGAGGCTCCGCGAGGGCCCGGCGGGCAGGGAGAGGGCGAGCGCGACGGAGATCCCGCCGCGCAGCCCGCTCCAGGTGAGAATCTTCACGGCGTGCGGCGAGAACCCTCGCCAGGGCCGCAGGCAGGTGACGGGGAGCCCGACGCTGGCCCACCGGGCGGCGAGCACGATGGGGATGGCCAGGAGTCCGGCCGCGAGCACGGGGCCGGCGAACTCGAGCACGACGACCTCGATCCCGATCATCACGAACAGGACCGCGTTCAGGAACTCGTCGGCCAGCTCCCAGAACGAGTCCAGTCGCTCCCGGGTCGCGGCGGACATCGCGAGCGCCCTTCCGCGATTGCCGATGAACAGGCCCGCCACGACCATGGCGAGCGGACCCGACGTGTGCAGGTGGTGCGCGAGCGCGTACCCCCCGGTCACGATGGCGAGCGTGATGAGGATCTCGACCGCGTACTGGTCCACGCTCTTGAGCATCCGGAACGCGATCCAACCGACCAGACCGCCGAAGGCGAGTCCGCCCAGCACCTCGACGGCGAAGAGCCGGGCGACGGCGGCCGGCTCAACGGCGTGGCCCCCTCCGGCGATCCCGAGGATGAGCAGGAACACGACGACGCCCACGCCGTCGTTGAACAGCGACTCGCCGGTGATCTTCGTCTCCAGGGACGGCGGCACGCCGGCCCGGCGCAGGATCGCGCTCACCGCGATCGGGTCCGTGGGCGAGATCAGGGCACCGAACAGAAGGGCGTCCACGAGCGGGATGTCGAAGCCCACGAGACCGAACACCGCCCGCGAGACGAAGGCGACGATGAGCGTGGAGAGGCAGACGCCGGCCGTGGCCAGGAGGCCGATGACGAGCTTCCGGGCGGCCAGGTCGTTCACGTTCACGTGCAGGGCCCCCGCGAACAGGAGGGCGCCCAGCATGCCGTCGAGCAGCGCCCGGTCGAACTCGACCGAGGCCAGGAGTTGCGGCAGATCGCCCCGGCCCGGGAGTCCCGCCTCCCCGAGCCCCACGAGGGCCAGCGAGGCGAGCATCGAGATGAGCATGAGCCCGATCGTCGTCGGGAGCCTCACCCACCGATGGTTCACCCAGCTGAAGACGGCCGCCAGGGTGATGAGCGTGGCCAGGGCGTCGAAGGCGCTCATCATGGGCATCCCCTCACAGGAGCGGTTGGAACAGGAAGCACAGGTTCTCGACGAGCCGGCGCGTCACGGGCCGACGGTCGTGGACCTCGGCCGTCACCTCGACACTCGCCTCGATCTCCCGCCCGATCTGCTCCCGGAGCCTCTCGACGAAGGTGGCTTCCACGATCTCGGCGTTCGTCTCGAAGCTCAGGCACAGGCTCCGGTGGTCCAGGTTCGCCGAGCCGACCATCGCGTACACGCCGTCGATGAGCATCGCCTTGGCGTGAAGGAACGGAGGGCGCCGCTCGAAGATGCGCACGCCGGCGGCGAGCAGAGGACCATACAGGGCGCGGGCCGCCATGCCCGTGTACCAGTGGTTGTTCCGGGCGGGGAGCACGAGGCGCACGTCCACGCCCCGCAGCGCCGCGTAGCGAAGCCCCTGGAGGATCGGCTCGTCCGGCACGAAGTAGGGCGTCACGATCGTGATGGAGCGCTCGGCCGACACGATGGCGCCGAAGATCGCGTCCGCCAGACCCCGGCCCTCCAGCTCGGGTCCTCCGGCCACGATCTGGACGAGGCCGGCGCCGGCCGGCGCCGGGCGCGGTGAGCAGCGCGATCCGAGCAGGACCTCGGGAGACTCGCCCGTCGCGAAGGGCCAGTCCGCGACGAACTGGAACTGCAGGTCCGCCACGGCCGGACCCTCGAGGCGCACCTGGTAGTCCCGGATCGGAAGGCCGCCGGACCGGCCCCGCACGTTCTCGTCGTGGATGTTCATGCCCCCGAGGTATCCGATCCGGCCATCGATGACGACGACCTTCCGGTGGTTCCGGAGGTTCACCTGGAAGTGGCCCTTCAGGACGTTCGCCTGCGTGATCGAGCTCACGCGGGCGCCGGCCCGGCGGGCGGGCTCGAAGAACCGGGTCAGGTGCGCGATGGTGGATCCGAAGCGATCGTACAGGAGACGGACCTCCACGCCGGCCCGGGCGCGCTCCGCCAGCCGCCCGACGAGCTCCCGCCCCGTCCCGTCCCGCCGGATGATGAACGTCTGGAGGTGCACGGAATCGCGGGCGTCCTCGATGGCCGCGAACAGGTCCGGGTAATACTCGTCGCCGTCCACGAGGAGCCGGGCCCGGTTTCCCCTGAGGACGCGGTTCGGCCGCACGGCGGGGTCCGTGGCCCGGAAGATGTGGCTCGCCGGGTTCGCGTCCCGTCCGAACGGGGCTCCGTGGCTCTCCGGGAGCGCCCAGTGCCCGAACGTCGGGTGGGCGGCGGCCCGGCCGGCCACATAGGCCCGGGACGCCTGCCTCAGGTTCGCGCGCCGGGAGATCCGGTCCACGCCGAACCCCAGGTAGGCGAGAGCGCCCGCGTAGGGAATCCCCCACACGACGGCGAGCCACAGGACGGCCGAGACCGGCTTCTGCTTCGTGAGCAGGAGGTGGAGGCTCAGGGCGCTGCCGATCAGGACGTGGGCGACGCCGAGAAGCGGAATCTCACCCAAGGCGCCTCCTCGCCCTCAGGCCCGGCGGCGCGCCGGGCCCGGGCCTCCGGGTCCGTTCAGCCGCGCTCGCCGAGCGGGACGTACGCCCGCTCGTCCGATCCGATGTAGACCTGCCGCGGCCGCGCGATCCGCTGCTCGCCGTCCGACAGCATCTCGCTCCACTGGGCGAGCCATCCCGAGGTGCGCGGGATCGCGAACAGGACCGGGAACATCTCGACCGGGAACCCGAGCGCCTGGTAGATGATCCCCGAGTAGAAGTCCACGTTCGGGTACAGGCGCCGCGACACGAAGTAGTCGTCCTCCAGCGCGATGCGCTCGAGCTCGACCGCCACGTCCAGGAGCGGGTTGCGGCCCGTGACCTCGAAGACCTTCGGCGCCATCTCGCGCAGGATCCGGGCCCGCGGGTCGTAATTCTTGTACACGCGGTGCCCGAAGCCCATGAGCCGAAACTCCCCCTTCTTCACGCGCTCGATGTAGGTCGGGATCTCCGACACGTGCCCGATCTCCCGCAGCATCCGCAGGACCATCTCGTTCGCGCCCCCGTGCAGCGGGCCGTACAGCCCGGCCGCGGCGGCGGCCACGGACACGTAGGGGTCCGCGTGCGAGCTGCCCACGCTGCGCATCGCGTTCGCGCTGCAGTTCTGCTCGTGGTCGGCGTGCAGGATGAACAGGACGTCCAGGGTCTTCTCGATGACCGGGTTCGGCTCGTAGCGGGGCTGCGAGATGCGGTACATCATGTTCAGGAAGTTGCCCGCGTAGGACAGGTCGTTGTCGGGATACGCGTACGGCAGCCCGATGCTGTGCCTGTAGGCGAAGGCGGCGATCGTCGGGATCTTCGCGATGAGCCGGTGGATCTGCTTGCGCCGGCAGTCCTCGTCGTGGATGTGGCACGCCTCCGGGTAGAAGGTCGAGAGCGCGGCGACCGTGCTCACGAGCATGCCCATCGGGTGGGCGTCGTGCCGGAAGCCCTCCATCAGCTTCTTCACGTTCTCGTGGATGATCGTGTGGTGCGTGATCTCGTACGTCCACGCATCCAACTGCTCCTGCGACGGCAGCTCCCCGTGGAGGATGAGGTAGGCGACCTCGAGGTAGCTGCTCTTCTCCGCCAGTTCCTCGATGCGGTAGCCCCGGTAACGGAGGACGCCGGCCCCTCCGTCGATGAACGTGACGCCGCTCTTGCACGAGGCCGTGTTCGCGAACCCGGGGTCGTAGGTCGTGAGGCCGAAGTCGTCGTCGGAGACCTTGATGTCTCGAAGGGCCATCGCCGGAATCGCCGAGCCCTGCTTGTCGTATGTGCCGTACATGATCGGGACCTCGTACTGCTTCCCGGTCCGGTTGTCCGTGATCGTCAGCGTGTCCGCCATGTCTTCCTCCTCGGCCCTTCGACTCTATGGCCCTGGCGGCCCGGATCCCACCCGCCTCCGGCCGCTCATCCGCGTGGACGGCGGTCCTCGGACCGCCTATTCTCCAGCGGAGCGGTCTACCTGCCGACCGCCCCCCTACCTGCAGACCCGGAGGTCCGCCATGAAGCTCTGCGTGAAGTCCTTCGCCCTCGCCGGCGCGATCCTGTGGGCGCTGGCCGTGTTCGTCACCGGTCTGGCCCAGCAGGCGAATCCGGACTACGGGCTCGCCTTTCTCGAGATGAGCGCCTCGATCTACCCCGGCTACGAGATCGGCGGCTTCGGGTCCGTCATCGTCGGGACCCTGTACGCGGTCGTGGACGGCGCCGTGTGCGGCGCCCTATTCGCCTGGCTCTACAACCGCTGCGCGTCGGCGGGCGCCTCGACGGCCTGATCCCGGAAAGGCCCTCGCCCGGGGCACCGGTTGGATTGTACACCCCGGGCGACAGGCGTGCCAGAAGGCCGGCGACTCGAGCCGGCGGTCGTCGCGAGTCGCGTGGCGCGGCATGCCGGGGGTGGGATTCGAACCCACACGGGAGATCACTCCCAAGGGATTTTAAGTCCCTCGCGTCTGCCGTTTCGCCACCCCGGCGGAGACGTGTGACGCGGTCGGCGGACGCCTCAAGATAGCGATCCGCCCCCGGGCGCGCCCCGATCCAGCCGCCGCACGTACCGGCGGGGCCGTCCGGGCTCCGCGTCCCTCCGGAAACCGACCTTCTCCAGATAGGCGGCCGTCTCGTCGCTCCCCGCTTCGGCGACAACGACCTCGAAGCCCCGCTCCCGCAGGGCGCCGCGGGCGTACAGGTAGCGCCCCACCTTCAGGTCCCGGTAGCCGGGAATCACGAAATCGAGGCGGAGCTTCAACGTCTTCTCGTCCAGGGCCTCGCCGATGAACAGGCCCGCCGGGACGAGGTCGCGGAGGATGAAGAGCGTGAGCTGGCCCTCGCAGGGCGCGTAGGCGAAGCCCGGCCAGATGTGGCGGATCTCCCGGCCGTGGACGTCGAGGAAGTACTCCAGGTAGCGGCTGTCCCGGCGGACCTCCAGGATCCGGAAGTACTCCTTCGCCCCCAGCAGTCCGCGCAGGAAGTGGACCTGGATCCCCACGATGACGACGTTCGTCACGACGATGGGCCAGGCCCGGATCAGGACCCCGTACAGGAGGAAGGCGAGGGCGCCCGCCAGGCCGATGAGGCGCAGGCGCAGGATGGACCGCATCGTGAGCGAAGCCACGATGAGGGCGGACCCGAGGTAGCCGACGAGCTCGACGAGGGTGGCGGTGCTCATCCGTTCAGGATAGGGGGCGGCCCGAGGGCCGGACAATCGGTGGATCGACGGAGAGGCGGGCCGCGGGCGGAGGCCGGCCTCCGTCGAACGGCATCTTGCCGGTCCGCTGCGGGCGGCCGAGCTTTCGCCCCATGGCCTCCCCCCGCCGCCCCTGGCTCCTCGTGGCGCTCGCCGTCGTCGTGGCGGGGGTCTTCGTCCGCCTCGGGATCTGGCAGCTCGACCGGCGGACGGAGCGGCGGGCCGCCAACGCCGCCCATCGCGAGCGGCTCGCGGCGCCGCCGCTCGCGGGTCCGGACCTGCTGGCCCTGCCCGCGGACTCGTCCGTCTGGCGCCGCGCCGAGCTCACGGGCACCTACGACTACGGGCGGGAGCTCGTCGTGCGGGCGCGCTCCCTGCGGGGCGCACCCGGCGTGTACGTCGTCACGCCCCTCCGGCTCGGCGGCGGAGGGACCGTCCTCGTCCTCCGGGGCTGGCTCCCGGCGGCCGACGGGCTCCACGCGGACCTCGGGGCGGCGCGAGGTGCAGCCGGCGAGGGGGACACGGTCCGGGTGCGCGGGATCGTCCTCCGGAGCCGCGAGCGGCGGAGGCCCCCCCCGGCCCGGGTCGAGATGGGCGGGCGTGAGGTCGTGGCCCTGAGCGCGCTGGACCCCGCGGACGCGGCCGGGGCGCTCGGAGCCGCGGTGGGCGACGTGTACGTGCAGGCGGAGGCGCCCGCGGCCGGCCGGTCCGCGCTCCCCGTCCCCGTTCCCTCGCCGGCCCTCGACGACGGCCCCCATCTGTCCTACGCTGTGCAGTGGTTCTCGTTCGCCCTCATCACGCTCGTGGGCTCCGCGGCGCTGTTCCGGAGCGCGGCCCGCGGGAGAGGAAGCCGCGGGAGAGGAGGCTGAGATGGCCTACCGGAAGTTCGTGGACCGCGCGGGCCGGTCGTGGGAGGTGCGCGATCTCTCCCGGGCGGAGTGGACCTTCGAGCCCCTGCGCGGGAACGACGAGCCGGCCCGGCGGGTCCGCGCCCCGGGCTACCAGAACGATCCCTACGAGCTGAGCGACCGCGAGCTCCAGGCGCTCCTGGATTCGGCGAGCGGCTCGCCCACCCGCCCGTCGGCCGACTCGCTGTTCAAGGACTGAGAGGCCCGGGAGGCGCCCCACTCCCCCCACGTCCCCCGGCGGTGCCTCCCGGGAGCTTGCCGAAACGTCCCAGGTTGTGACATCCTGTCCCATTCCAGCGCCCGGACGGCGCGACGGGCTCCCCCGGCCTCTCGGGCGCCGGGCGGGGGCCGGTCGGGCCTCCCGGCACCGGATCGTCGCGTTTTCCGGGCGCCGACGGAGCCGGCGTCCGCCCGCGCGACGCCGGGGGCGCAGCGCGCGCCCGCTGGCATGCTTCCGGCAAGGCCCGGAAGCGGACGCCGCGACCGACGATCCACCGGCTCCGGGGGAACTGGCCGTGACAGAGACCGTGGTGAAGGAAACGCCGACGAAGACGGGCGCGCCGGCGCGCGTTCTCGTGGTGGAGGACGAGGAGAACGTCCGCGAGCTTCTCCTCGCCGTGCTGGCGGAGGAAGGGTACGAGGTAGACGCCGTCCGGACGGGCGAGGAGGCGCTCCGCGCCCTGGACTCCCAGCTCTACGACCTCGTGCTCCTAGACCTGAACCTGCCCGGCATGCACGGCCTGAACGTGCTCGGAGCCGGGCCCGCCCTCCAGACGGACGCCGAGTTCATCGTGATGACGGCCTTCGGCTCCATCGACACGGCCGTCGAGGCGATGAAGCTCGGGGCCGTGGACTACATCCGGAAGCCGTTCCGCACCGAGGAGCTCCTGCACATGCTCGAGCGGGCGCGCGAGGAGCTGGATCTCAAGCGCGAGGTCGCACGGCTCCGGAGCCGCACGCCCGAGGGCTACCGGGCGAAGCTCGTCGGCAAGTCCCAGGCGATGGCGCGCGTGTTCGGCCTCGTCGAGCGCGTCGCGCCGACCCGGGCGACCGTGCTCGTGGTCGGGGACACGGGCACGGGCAAGGAGCTCGTGGCCCGCGCCATCCACGACCTGTCCGGCCGGGCCCGCCGGCCGTTCGTCGCCATCAACTGCTCCGCCCTGCCGGAGACTCTCCTGGAGTCCGAGCTGTTCGGCCACATGAAGGGATCCTTCACGGGCGCGGTGCAGAGCAAGCGGGGCCTGTTCGAGGAGGCCTCGGGCGGGACGCTGTTCCTGGACGAGATCAGCACGGTGTCGGAGGGCATCCAGGTCAAGCTCCTGCGGGTCCTCCAGGATCGGAAGGTCCAGCGCGTCGGGGGCCGGGAGCCGGTCACGGTGGACTTCCGCCTCATCGCCGCTACGAACCGAGACCTCGGGGAGCTGGTGGAGAAGGGAGAGTTTCGCGAGGACCTCTACTACCGGCTCAACGTGTTTCCCATCCGCGTCCCACCCCTGAAGGAGAGGAAGGACGACATCCCGCTCCTCGCCCAGCACTTCCGCCAGCGGTTCGCGGAGGAGAACGGCCTCGAGCCGCCGGAGATCCCGCCACGCACGCTGGAGCGGCTGATGGCATACGACTGGCCCGGGAACGTCCGCGAGCTGGAGAACTTCATCGAGCGAGCCGTCATCATGCACGCGGGCGCGAGCGCGATCCCGTTCGAGCCGCCGGGGACGCGCCCGGACATCGAGCACGGGATCCTGAACCGCGCCCGGGACGAGAAGTGGGACCTGGATCGGCTGGAGCGCGAGTACATCCTGGACATGCTCGAGCAGATGCAGTGGCACCAGAGCGCGGCCGCCAGGGTCCTCGGGATCAGCCGGCGGACGCTGTACCGGAAGCTGAAGAGATACCGGGAGGACGGCGTCCTTCCGGACGCGGAGACGGCGAAGGCGCTCCGGAACTGACGCCGGCCGTCAGCCGATCCAGCCGGCGCGCCGCTCGGGCTCCTGTCCGTGCGGGAGCCAGAGCGTGAAGGTGGAGCCCTCCCCGACCACGGAATCCACCGTCAGGCGTCCCCCCATGTACTCCGCGAGCCGACGGGAGAGCGTGAGCCCGACCCCGAGGCCGCGCGAGGTCTCCTTCGACTTCACGTACTCCCCGAAGATCCGCTCCAGATCCTCCGGCGGGATGCCGGGACCGTCGTCGGCGACCGCGATCGCGACCCACTCGGAGACGTTCTCGGGGCGGCGGACGGTCCCGCTGACCCGAACCTCGGATCCGTCGGGCGAGAACTTCACCGCGTTGTTCAGCAGGTTCCCGATGACCTGGAGGACGCGGTCGGGGTCCGCCACGAGCCGCAGATCCGGCCCGACTTCCTCCACCCGAACCTCGATGCCGCGCCGCTCCGCCTCCGGGCGGACGGAGTCCGCCGCCGCCTCGAGCATGTCGGCCACCACGATGACCCGCGGCCACATCTCCAGCCGGCCGCGCCCCATGTTCTCGAGGTCCAGGACGTCCTGCACGAGGCGAAGGGCGTGCTCGCTGCCCCGCCGGATCTTGTCCGCGATCTCCCGATCCTCGGGACTCCGCCCCAGAAGCCGCTCGGCCCACATGAGGACCCCGCTGCAGGCGTTCCGCAGATCGTGGTTCACGAACGCGTAGAACCGGTCCCGCTGGGACTGGGTGAGTCGGAGCTCCTCCAGGAGCCGCTCGAGCACGAGGAACTGGTGGGCCTTCTTGATCGCGACCGCGGCGTGGGCCGCCAGCATCTCGACGATCGAGGCGTCGCGCTCCGTGAATCCCTCGGCGCCCCGCTTGTTCGTCAGATAGAGGTTGCCGTACACCCGATCGCCCGTCTGGATGGGCACGCCGAGGAACGAGGTCATATGCGGGTGCAGGGGCGGGATCCCCGAGGAACGGAGATCGCCCGCGACGTCGGACACGCGGATCGTCCGGCGCTCGCGGATGACGGCCCCCAGCAGCCCCTCGCCTTTCGGAAGCGCCCCGATCCGCTCCCTGAGCTCTTCCGGCAGGCCGCTCGTCACGAGCTTTCCGAACCCGCTCGCGTCGGCGTCCAGGACGCCGATCGCCCCGTAGTCCGCGTCGGTGAGGTCGCGGGCCCGATCCGTCACGGTCTGCAGGACCGCGTCCAGGTCCAAGTCGGACGAGACCGCGACCTCGGCGGCGTGCAGGTCCTCCAGCTGCCGCACGAGCTCCTCGCGCTCGGACCGCAGGAGGTCGAACTCCTCGGCCCGGGCGCGCTCGACGGCGTACAGGCGCGCGGTCTCGAGGGCGCGTCCCGCCAGCGCCGCGAACAGCTCGAGCGCCTCCAGGTCGGCGTCCGCCCCGTCCGCGTCCAGACTCACCATCGCGCACAGCACGCCGAGCGGCGCCCCGGGACCCGCGAGCGGCGCCACGACGAAGCGGCTGTCTCCCGCGCCGTCCAGGCCGAGCTCGTCCCCGAGCGCGCGTCCCTCGTCCGCGTCCAGCACCCGCACCTTGCCGGCCCGCAGGGCCTCGCGGCTCGATCCGCGGGCGGGCAGCGTGCGCCGGAGGGCCGGAGCGAGGCTCCCCGTACCCGCGACGACCTCCAGCAGGTCGAGGTCCGGCAGGTGGGTCGCGAGAAAGGCGCCCGACGCGCCGATCAGGCGCTCGGACTCCCGGCAGATCCGTCTCTCCACCGCGTGCAGCTCGAGCCCGTCCAGGAGCCTCGCCCCGCTCTCGCACACGAGCCGGAGCCGCTCGGCCGACGCCGTCACCGGTCTCCGCCACCTCCCGGGTCTCCCGACCCCGGCCGCCCCGGGCGCCTCCGGGCGCGCAGGGCGACGGGCCTCGAGAGGATCTCGGCGTGCAGGATCGCCTGCCGCCAGCTCGCGGGCGTCCCCGCGAGCGATGGACCGGACGCCGGCCGGGCCGGGCGCGGCGCCGGCGCCACCTGCGGCGCGAGCTCCGGCCCGACCTCCGGTGCCACCTCGACCGCCGTGACCGGGGGCGGGTCCGTCCGCCGGGCCGGCTCGGTCTCGGCGGGCGCCGGCCGTGTCTCCTCCTCGAACGCCTCCGGCATCGCCGCCCGCTGCCGCACCTCCCAGCGACGCAGGGCCTCGAGGGCGCGCGCCTGTGCCTCCGCGACGGCGTCCGCTCCGGACGCACCGGGCTCGGCCTCGCCCCGCTCCGCCTCACCCGGCGGAAGGGTTCCGCGCCGCGAGCTCTGCGCAGCGGCCCGGAACACGACGATGAGGATGAGGCCGACGATGAAGAGGAACGATTCCACGATCAGCTCCGCGCCGCCGCGCCGGGGGTCAGTCCCCCGACTCCGCCGAGGTTCCGGCGATGGCCTTCCGCATCTCGGTATCCGCCTGGATGTTCCGGTAGCCCATGTAGTCCATCACGCCGAGCTTGCCCGTTCGCAGGGCCTCGGCCATGGCGAGCGGGACCTCCGCCTCGGCCTTCACGACCGTCGCCCGCATCTCCGACACCCGGGCCTGATTCTCCTGCTCGAGCGCCACGGCGGCCGCCCGCCGCTCCTCCGCTTTCGCCTGCGCGATCTGCTTGTCCGCCTCGGCCTGGTCCGTCTGGAGCGCGGCGCCGATGTTCTTGCCGACGTCCACGTCCGCGATGTCGATGGAGAGGATCTCGAACGCGGTGCCGCTGTCGAGCCCCTTCGCGAGGACGGTCTTCGAGATCGCGTCCGGATTCTCGAGCACCGCCTTGTGCGAGTCGGCCGACCCGATCGTGCTCACGATGCCCTCGCCGACCCGCGCCAGGATCGTCTCCTCGCCGGCGCCCCCGACGAGCCGATTGATGTTCGCCCGCACGGTCACGCGCGCGATCGCGATGAGCTGGATCCCGTCCTTCGCCATCGCCGCGACCTTCGGCGTCTGGATGACTTTCGGGTTCACGGACACCTGGACGGCCTCCAGGACGTCGCGCCCGGCGAGGTCGATGGCCGCCGCCCGCTCGAACCCGAGGTCGATGTTCGCCTTGTCCGCCGAGATGAGGGCGTTCGCGACTCTCGCCACGTCGCCGCCCGCCAGGTAGTGCGCCTCGAGGGCGTTCGCGTCGAGCGAGAGGCCCGCCTTCGTCGCCGTGATGAGCGGCCGCACGATGGCCGGCGGCGAGACCTTCCGCAGGCGCATGCCGACCAGGTTCCCGAGCTTCACCCGGACCCCGGAGGCCAGCGCCTCAATCCACAGCCGCACGGGGACCGCCCAGGCCACGATCATCAGACCCAGGACCCCCAGGACGAGCAAACCCGTAGACCAGATCGCCGTGATGTCGTTCATTCTCGTTTGTCTCCTGTCTCCGCGTGTATCCGTTACTCGTTGCCGTCGTTCTCCGGTCCGACCTCGCCGGGCTCCCCCTCCTGTTCCCCCGCCGCCCGCACGATGTTCAGGTACCCCTCCGTGCGCAGGATGACGACCTCCTGGCCCGCCTCGATCCACGGGCCCTCGGTCATCACGTCGAGCCGCTCCCCATCGAGTCGGATCGTGCCGGAGGGTCGCAGGTCCGTGAGAGCCACGCCGGTCCGCCCCACGAGCTCGGGACGCTCCGGAGCGGAGAGGTACCCGGTATCGCGGCTCGTCGAGTCCTTCAGCATGATTCCCGACAGCGATCGGCTGTGGGGCACGTGGCGGAGGAAGACGTACGCCATCGCCGCGAGCGCGAGGACGGACACGGAGACGATCCCCACCACGCCGATCACGTCCGCCGTCATCAGGTCGCCTTCGAGCATCTTGGATACCCCGCGGGAACGGGAGGAGTCAGGCACGTCCGATCCGTCCCCAACCTAGCGGCGGGACCGCCGAAATCCAAGCACGGCGCGGCGTTTCGGGCGCGCTGCAGCCTCCCGGCATGCTTGTCGCCCGGACCCGGCCGACCGTACCTTTGTCGCCTCGTTGGCGGGGTCATGCCCTGATTCACGCCCCCCGCCCGCCGAACCGATCCGAAGGGACAGACCATGGCCGACAAGCTGATCGAATACGAGGTCCAGGACGGCGTCGCCGTCATCACGATGACGGACCCGCCCGCGAACACCTACACGCACGAGATGATGCGCGAGATGGACGACGCGATCCTGAGCGCCCGCTTCGATGAGAGCGTGCACGTGATCGTGATCCGGGGCGCGGGGGACAAGTTCTTCTCCGCCGGCGCGAACATCGGGATGCTCCAGAGCGCGGACCCGTACTTCAAGTACTTCTTCTGCCTGCACGCGAACGAGACGCTGAACCGCCTCGAGCAGACGCCGAAGCTCGTCATCGGAGCCCTGAACGGCCACACCGTGGGCGGCGGCCTGGAGATCGCGCTCGCCTGCGACCTGCGGATCGCGAAGCGGGACGGCGGGAAGATCGGCCTGCCCGAGGTGAACCTCGGGGTTCTTCCCGGTACGGGCGGCACGCAGCGGCTCGGGCGGCTGCTCGGCAAGTCCCTCGCCATCGAGCTGATGGCCGAGGGGCGGACCTTCGGGTTCGACGAGGCGGCCGAGCTGGGGCTCGTGAACAAGCTGTTCGAGGCGGAGGACTTCTTCGGGCAGGTCATGGAGTACGCGAAGCAGTTCACGCCGCCGAACAAGGCCTCGCGGGCCGTCGGTCGCATCAAGCGCGCCGTGTGCAGCGGCATCGAGGTCCCCTTCTCCGAGGGACTCGCGATCGAGCGCGAGCTCCAGCAGCTCCTCTTCCAGTCGGCGGACGCCCGGGAAGGGCTCGACGCGTACGTCGAGAAGAGGGCGCCCGAGTTCGAGGGCCGCTAGGGCATGGACCTGCGGACGAAACCGCTCGTCGGAGGCCGCTGGATCGAGGGCTCCGACCGGCTCGCCGTCGTGAACCCCGCGACCGAGGAGACGATCGCGGAGGTCGAGGAGGCCGGGGCCGAGCAGGTGGACGAGGCGGTCCGCGCTGCGCGCGAGGCGTTCGAGAGCGCGGCGTGGCGAGGGCTGGATCCGCACCGCCGGTCGCACCTCCTTTGGCGCCTCGCCGACCTCGTCGAGGAGCGGCTGGACCAGATCGCCGCGATCGAGACGCTCGACAACGGGAAGCCGATGTTCGAGTCGAGCAAGGTGGACCTGCCGTTCGTCGTCGCGACCCTGCGCTACTACGCCGGATGGGCGGACAAGCTCGGCGGCGAGACGGTCCCCGTCTCGGGGCCGTTCTTCAACTACACGCTCCGCGAGCCGCTCGGGGTCGTGGGCGCCATCGTGCCCTGGAACTTCCCCCTGAACATCGCCTCCTGGAAGATCGCCCCGGCCCTCGCGGCCGGGAACGCCGTGATCCTCAAGCCCGCCGAGGAGACGCCGCTCACGGCGCTCCTGCTCGGCGAGCTCGCCCTCGAGGCCGGCTTTCCGCCCGGAATCCTGAACGTGCTCCCGGGGCGGGGCGAGGTGACGGGCCAGGCCCTGGTGGCGCACCCGGGGGTGGACAAGATCTCCTTCACGGGCTCCACGGAGACCGGGCGCGAGGTCATGCGCACGGCGGCCGGAACCCTGAAGAAGGTGACCCTGGAGCTGGGGGGGAAGTCGCCGAACGTCGTGTTCGCCGACGCGGACCTTGACGCGGCCGTGCGCGGGGCGACGACGGGCATCTTCTACGGCAAGGGCGAGGTGTGCGCCGCCGGCTCCCGCCTGTTCGTCCAGCGCTCCGTGAAGGAGGCGTTCGTCGAGCGGCTCGTCGAGCGCAGCGGTCGCCTCCGGGTCGGGGACCCGACGGACCCGAAGACGCGGCTTGGCCCCCTCGTCTCGGAGGCCCAGCGGGAGCGGGTCCTGGGCTACATCGCGAGCGGCATCGAGGCGGGGGCGACGCTGCGCGCCGGCGGCCAGCCGGCCTCGGTGGACGGGCGCGGCTACTTCGTCGAGGCGACGGTGTTCGACCAGGTCGCTCCGCACATGACG